>JAFYBN010000052.1 GCA_017540175.1 Clostridia bacterium
CTCCCTTCAGGTACGCTTCGACCGCTGTCACCTTTAGTTCCATGCTGTACCTTTTGTTCTTCCTCCTTGACATGAATAACCCCCTTAGTGTAGACACGTTTTTGTTTTTTCGTGTGTCTACTCTAAGGGGATTATATCACCGCCTGAACCGTTCCCCGGTTTTTCGTGTTTCTGAGCCGGCCTCATCCTCTGACGCTGATCTCCACCACCGCGGCCGTGCCGACCGGCGAGATCCGAAACGGCTGAATGAGCGCGGTGAGAGAGTCGTAATACGCCGCGTCGTCCGCGTCCGGCCCGAGAGAGTCGAGCCATGCGCTACGCACCTCCTCCGGCATCTCCCAGCCGACCGTCAGGGTGAGGTCGCCGAAGGTCCTTGAGGTATAGTAGAGCGCGTTTTCCGTGGAGAACCAGACCTCATCCCACGGAGGGGAAACCGTTTCCTTTACCTCATCAGCCGCGGAGCCGACGAAGACGCCCGCGATCCCGCTCCCCGCCTGCGCCGCCCGCACAGTCCGCGGCTTCGCGTCCGGCAGGGGTTCTCTGCTCGGAACCGGCGCGTCGGCGGCGGAGAACTCGAGCTCAAGCCCGCTCGCGGAATCGGTATAGACCGGGCTGCCGCCGTGCGCGAGGCGGGAATAGGTGAGACCGTTCCCTGCGGAGAGGGTTTCCCATGAGCTTGTGAGAAGAGCGAAGGCCTCGGAGCCCCGGATAGCCGCCGCGATCTCCTCCCGGACCTCGGCGTCGGTCCTCACCTTTGAGAAGCGCATCCGCGGCAGACCGCCCTGTGCGTCCTTCCACGTGTAGCTGATCTCATACCGCCCGAGCGGGGTCCGTGCCTCGGCGTACTCCCCGTCGTCGGAGAGATCGTATCCCGCGTGGACTTCAATCAGCGTAAACCGCACGGTGACGGTGTGCTCGTCCCATGTGATTTCCGGGTCCGCATATCCGTACCACAGATTGCGTGAGTAGCCGATCGCCGGGACCTCCGCCATGCCGTCCCTGCCCTCCGATTCGGGGTAGTAGAACGTGGATTCGTCCATACCGAAGAATTCCGTGTGGATGCGTTTCAGGTCTTCGATGCTGACGGCGAAATTCGAGAGCGTCGGACGCATCATGGAGCGGAAGACGGCGGGGAAATCGTCCCCGTACCGGGATTTCATCTGCCCGAAGTACCAGTACATCGCCGTGGCGCTGCCCGAGTAGTTCCCGTCGAACCAGCTATCATTGAAGCATCCGAACAGCAGCAGATCGGTCACCACGAGTGCCTGCCGCCTCGTGAAGAGCCCGTTCGCCTTCATGGCGGCCTCTTCCTCCCGTTCCCACGCGGGCTTTTCGACCGGCATGGAATACACGCTCGAAAACGGGAGCTTCATGCCGACATAGGGCTTGAACAGCTCCTCTTCGCTCGAGAGCAGGGTGAACACGAGAGTCTCCTCCGACCCGTCCCCGTAGGGGAAGCCCGAGACGTATTCCGCCGTGAAGCACAACTCTGCCGCGGGGATCCCTTCGTGATTGTTCACGGGCTCGAGAAGAGCGGTGAAGACGCCGTCGTCCGAGAGCGTATAATCCCCGTCGTGGTAATACAGGTATTTCTCGTTTGTCTGATCGTACACCATGAAATCAAGCGGCGGGTCGCCCGAGGCGGGTCCGCGGAAAACCAGCCGCGCGTTGATCACGCGCCCGTCGGCGGTCTCGGCCCAGTTGGACCATGCGCCGGCGTGGTATTCGCTCGCCGGCGGGAGTCCTTCGAAATGGAAGCGCAGCTCGGCGGCGTCGCCCTTCAGGGGCAGGAGCTCGCCGTCCGGCATGGCGGTGACGGAGCGGATCGGATACGTCCCGTCGGCTTTCCGGGAACCCGTAAACGGGATCGCCGCGCCGATATAGGGCTTGAGACGCGTCTCATCGGACGAGAGCAGGGTAAAGACGAGGACTTCCTCCTCCCCCTGCCCGTAATCGAAGCCGGAGACCGCCTCGACCTTGAAGCAGAGATACGTCGCCGGATCAAACACGGCGGAGAAGAAGCCGCCGCTCAGGCACCTGTATCCGAGCCCGGAATCGAGCAGGGTCACCCTGTTCGTCGTGTCCGTCACGGTAAAACGGATCGGAGCTTCTTCGGACCCCGGCCTGCGGAAAACGAGCTCCGTCGTGATCTCCCGTCCGTCCGCGGTCACGCCCCGACTGATCCAAGTCCCGTCCGACGCGCTGCCGTGACGGAAGACCCGGTCCGCCCGGTCCGCGTCCCCGCGCTCAAGCGGCAGAAGCTCTCCTTCGGGCAGAGCGGCGAGGGAGCGGTAGGGGGCTTCCGAGATCTGCCCGAGCGCCTCCTCGTACCAGCAGATCCGCGCGATATCCTTCCGCGTCTGACGGTCACAGCGCGTGACGAGCGCTCTTTGCTGTTCCGCTTTTTCCGTGAGGTCCGCGATCCGACCCTCATACCGCGGCTGATCGCCGGGTTCCGCGGCGTCTTGCTCAGCCCGCATGGAAGCGATCTTCGCATCTCCCTCAGCGATCATCGCCTCGGCGTGGTCCCGGTCGTTTTCGAGCACGACCAGCTCACCGCAGAGCTTCGCGATTTCGTTCGTCAGCTCGTCCCGCGTGTAGGACGCGGCGTACCGCGCGATGAGAGCGGACTTGAGTCCGGCGATCTCTCCGTCGGCCCGCGCGTATTCCGCGCGCGCGTCCGTGTCGTCCGGCGCTTCGAGGAGACGGTCTTCGGCGTCAAGGCGGAGCTCGAGCAGCTCGAGCGCGCGCGCTTCGATGTCGCCGAGACTCCCGTCCTCGGGTGATTCAGGCTGAGAAGGAGCTTCGGACGGCGTCTCATCGGAGCTGTCCTCATCGGTCTGCCCGTCGGAAGTCTGCCCGTCGGAAGTCTGCCCGTCGGAGGTCTGCCCGTCGGAGGTCTGCCCGTCGGAGGTCTGCCCGTCGGAGGTCTGCTCGTCGGAGGTCTGTTCATCGGGGGTCTGTTCGTCGGAAGTCTGTTCACCGGAGGTCTGTTCGTCGGAAGTCTGTTCACCGGAGGTCGTTTCGCCGGAGATCGGTTCTTCCGCGGCCCCGCTCTCTCCACCCTCGGTTTTCGCCGCGGCAGAGGGGTTCGCCATGCAGCACACCGCCGCCGTCAGAACGAGGACCGCGGCAAGCAGGCTGACCAGAAGCTTCGGCCTTTTGTATCCGAGGGCGTTCTTGATGCGGGCTTTCACATTGCTCTCGCCGAAGGAAAGGGGCGCGGGACTCGGGAAGCGTCCCCCGACGGCGAAGGAGAGCAGGGTATAGCTGTAGGATTTTTTGATGTCCGGCTCGGCGGCGAGCACGTTCTCGTCACAGCTCATTTCCATGTCGCGCGTCATGAGCGCAAAGGAGAGCCAGACGAGGGGATTGAACCAGTGCGCGGCGAGCAGAAGGAACGCGAAGAGCTTCGCGACGGGATCGGCGCGCCTCAGATGGAAGCGCTCGTGGGCGAGCGCGTACTGCCTGAGTTCCCCTTCCGTGCCCGCGGGGAGATAGATCCGTGGACGCACGATGCCGAGCAGGAAGGGGGAGCGGATGCGGTCCGACTCATAGACGCCATTGTCCGTGAGCGATTTGGTCGCCGTGCTCATGGCGCGCTTCATGCGGAAATAGCTCGCCGCGGCGTACAGCAGCATGAAGAGGACGCCGGAGAACCACAGCCATGACGCCCCGTCCCACAGCAGGCGCGCGAGGTCGGTTTTTTCTTCCGCTGTCCCTTCGGCGGCTTTGACCGGCTCGTTCAGCTGATCCGGCTCGTCCGCCGCCGTCGGAAGCGTCGCCGCAGGGATCGTCCCCGCAGGAACCGTCCCCGCAGGGACCGCTCCGGTCGGATCGACCGCCGCGCCGGGGATTTCAGAGGTTTCAGACCCTTGTGCGGCGGGGTTGTTTTCATCCTGTCCGTTTCCGGCTGTTCCGGATGAAGCGGGGAGCCCGTCTTCCGCGGCGGGCACGGGATCGTCCTTCGGCGTGCCGGGGAACGCGGATGAGCCCGTCCCGCCGGGCTCGGCCTGTGCGCCGCCCGGGACTGCACCCGGTTCGATTTGCGCCGTCCCACCCGGTACGGTCTGCGCCTCAGAGTTCGTCGGTGCGGCAGGCAGGGGATCGGACGTCCCCGACGTCACACCCGCCGGCGGTTCGGAGGCCGGGACGCCGGTCACAGCTTCGGCGGCGGGAGACTCTTCCGGCGTCCGAGCTGTCTGAGCAGGCGCGTCCGCTCGCTCACGCTCACCGACCGCGCTTTCGACGAGGATGCTCTGCCCGGCGAAGGGACCCCCGGCGAGGGGCCGCAGAACGGGGATGCCGAAGAGGCTCACGGGCGAGGTCCAGCTCACGGGACAGCAGAGCCGGAACGCCACCGCCAGCCAGAGAACATATGAGAATTTCTTCGGAGCGCGGCGCAGCGCCAGACGGGCGAGCAGCACCGCCGCGATCACGACGGACGCCGTCAGGCTCATCGTGAGGATTTCAGAGAATACGCGGGTCATATCAGCCCTCCCTGTGCTCGTCGATGAGACGCTTCAGCTCCCGCGCCTCCGCCTCCGTCAGGGTTTTGCCGTCCATGAAGGAGACAAAGAAATTCGGCAGGGAGCCGGAAAAGGTCTCGTCGACAAAGCGCTTGCTTTCCGCGCGTCGCACCTCATCCCGCGAGACGGCGGAGGTAACGGTCGCGTTTTCGTTTTTTGCCATGCCCTTTTTGCACATCTTGCGGATCATGGTGAACGTGGTGGATTTGTGCCAGCCGAGCTGCTCCGCGCACAGCTCGACGAGGCGCATGGAGCCCACGGGCTCGTTGTCCCAGATCACCGTCATGAAGCGGTAATCGCTGTCGGCAAGTCGTCTGTCTTCCATATCTGGTTTCCTTTCCTTCCGGGTTTATAACTATCGTCCTGACCTGAGTTTATCACAATAAACCTGCCTTGTCAAGGGGGAAAACAAAAAAAGTTTGTCCGAAAGCATAAAAAATCGCGTTTTGTCCCCCGGAATCGCGCGCCGGAAGAGAAGATCGCGCCCGCTGTGTGGACAAGGAGCCGGATTTGTGGTATAATGATGGACAGACAGGGGGGCGCTCACGCCACCCCGGCGCCCGTCCGGCCGGATCGAAGAGACAATCCTCTTCGCCCGCCGGTCCGACGGCGCGGATCATCCGATTTCTGCGAGGTACTGACGATGAAAAAGCGCCTGTTCGCGGCCGTTCTTCTGCTTCTTCTGCTCGTCGGCTGCAAGTACGCCAACGTGACGAACGCGCCGGACAAGGAGACGGAAAAGCAAAAAACGGAATCCGTGAAAACGGAGGAAAAAACACCGGACAACACCGTCACGATCGTGCGGCCCGAAAGAACGACGGCCGCCGTGCGCGACGCGGTCGAGGCGCTTGAAAACAAGCTCAAAGCGCTCGGGCTGAGCGTGAAAACCGAGCTTGACACGGCTCTGCGCGGAAAGGACGTCGACCGTTTCCCGAACGAGATCTGCGTCGGGCCGACGAACCGTCCGGAATCCGCGGCGCTGTACGCGCGGATGGACGAGGCGGAGGAGCCCTACGATTATCTCGTGACGCTCGGACCGGAGAACGGGAACTGCGTCGGTGCGCTGGACGAATGCATGGCGGACGCGGTCGAGGCCTTCGCGGACGAATACGCCCGCCGTCTCGTGACCGGCGCGGCCGGCGAAAGCACGGAGCTCGAGCGGCGGCATGAATTCGCCCGCAGGCTCTCGGTTGGCGGGAAAACCTATGTCCGGATGCGGATCGAGACGAACGGCTCCGACCCCGAAAAATACGCCGCTTCGGAACTGAAAAAATACCTGAACGAAATCGGCATTTTCGACGGGAACGGGCTGCTCTTCAAGCTCTCCATCGAGTTTTCCCTGCCGACGGACGGGTATTCCGTCGAGATCGGGGAGGACGATACGGTCCGCATCCGCGGCGGCAACGGCCGCGGCGTGATCTACGGCGTCTACGCCTTTCTCGAGAGGTGCGCGGGCGTGCGGTACTTCATGCCGGGGCTCGAGACACTCGGGGAAGGGGATATCGTCCTCGCAGAGAATTTCTCCCACACGCCGATTTTCGAGATGCGGCAGTCGGACTGGCAGTGCGGCAACAGCGACGTGACGTGGTGCGTGAAGCAGGGCATCAATCAGCGCGAGATCCCGCGGGACAAGGGCGGAAACATCAAGTACGGCGGATTCGTGCACACCATGGCGAGCCTGTCCGAAACCTCGAGCGAGAAGCAGCCCTGCCTGTCCGACCCGAAGGTGCTCGAGACCGTGATCAAAAACGTTCGCGCCATGCTCGACAGGGATCCGAATATCACCATTGTCTCCGTCTCGCAGAACGACAACCAGAAATACTGCTCCTGCGCGGCGTGCAGCGCCGTGGACCGGGAGGAGGGCAGCCACGCGGGGACCCTGCTCCGCTTCGTGAACGCTGTGGCGGCGGCGATCGCGGACGATTATCCCGACGTCATCATCGACACGCTCGCCTACCAGTACACGCGGACCCCGCCGAAGATCACGAAGCCCCTGCCGAACGTGTGCATCCGCCTCTGCTCCATTGAATGCTGCTTCAGCCACCCGCTGAACGATCCCTCCTGCAAAACGAATACACAGTTCGTAAACGACATTCTCGCGTGGAACGAGGTCTGCGACCGCATTTACATCTGGGACTACGTGACGGATTTCTGTTTCTACATCCCCACCTTCCCGAACTTCGGCGTTCTCAGGGAGAATATGCGCTTCTTCGCGGAGCACGGCGTGAAGGGCATGTACCCCGAGGGGAACTACAATTCAAAGCAGTCCGGCGAGTTCGGCGAGCTGCGCTGTTATCTGCTCGCGAAGCTGATGATGGACCCGATGATGAGCGAGGAGGAATACTATGCCCATATGGACGAATTCCTCGCCGCGTATTACGGGGAGGGCTGGGAAGGCATCCGCGCGTACATCGACTGGACGACGGCGGAGGCTTCGAAGCGGCACATGGACATCTGGAACCCGCCCACCTCCGTGATCCCGATCCGGGACTGGAGGGCGATGGAAGAGACCTTCGATGGGTATTGGGACAGGGCGGAGGAGCTTGCGGGAGACCGGCTCGAGGCGGTTCAGCGCTCGCGCCTGCAGTGGCAGTGCATCAAGCTGATGCTGCACCCGGATGAGGAGGAGGCGGCGCGCTTCCTCGACGACATCAAGCGCCTGAAGATCAAATGGCGCGAGACCTCCGATTTGCCGACGGTGTACGATCTCAAAAAATCCCCGGCGACGTGGAAGTGAGCGGTCTTGCCTATTCACCGAGTGATATGAGCAGGACCACCGCCGCCCCGAGCAGGATGCGGTAGACGGCAAAGCTCCCAAAGGTATGCCGCCGCACGAAATCGGTCAGGAAATTCAGGGTGAAGAGGGAGACGGCGAAGGCGGCGGCGCACCCGGCGAGCAAGGACAAGGTCTCCGTTCCCGTGAGAGCGGCGCTGCCGCCGAACACGAGCTTCGCGCCCCTCAGAAGGCTCGCGCCGAGCATGACGGGAACGGCGAGCAGAAACGAGAATTCGGACGCGGCTGGGCGGGTGAAGCCGAGCAGCATCGCCCCGAGGATCGTCGCGCCGGAGCGCGAGGTCCCGGGCACGAGAGACAGCGTCTCGAAGCACCCGACGAGCAGGGCGTCGCCCTTTGAAATCTCCCCGACACCGCGCACCCGGAACGCGCGTCCCTTAGCGAGCCGCCGGGCGACAAGCCGCTCGACGAGGAGAAAGGCGACGCCGTAGAGGATCAGCATGGCGGCGACGACAGCCGAGCCGGAGCAGTGTGCATCCAGCCAATCGTCCAGAAGAAAACCGACCGCGGCAGCGGGGATCGTGGCGATCATCGCCCGACACCACAGCGCCGCGGTTTTTCGTTTTGTCATAGGTTCGGCGCGGGGAGAGCAGAAAAGCGCGTCCCGCCGCAGGATCAGAACGGCGAGCACGGCGGCGAGCTGGACCGCGACGAGAAAAAAGGAGCGGAAAGCCGGGGAGAAATCCGGTTCCGCCAGCGCTTCGAACAGAATCATGTGCCCGGTCGACGAGATGGGCAGCCACTCCGTGATCCCCTCGATCACGCCGAACAAAATCGCCTTGATGAAATCCGCCACTGGACCCTCCGATGAAAGAAAAAAAGCACCGCGCGGAACGGCGCCGCGTGATGCCTGATTTTATGCGTCTCCCATCCGGAGTATGTCTCCCTCCCGGACCGGGAAGGGGACCTGGAGCCTGAACGGCATGGAGGGGTGGGGCGTGGAGTCGATGACCGTGCCGTCCGCGTCCCGGATGCTGTCCGCCGTGAACGCGCGCCCGAGGTGCCCGGGGCTGATCAGCTCGACCCTGCTGCCCGTGAAGAGCTTGTTCCGCTGGAGGAACAAGGCGTCGTACAGCCCGTCCTCGTCCGGCTCGAGGGCGTCCGCCGCCGCCGCGGCGAGGTATGCCCGGTCGCGCAGATACCCGTGCGCCGAGACGGTGTTCGCGTTTTCGGAGGGCTTTGAGAAGAAGAAACCCGTATCATATTCCCGGTGACTCACCCCGCAGAGCTCGCGCATCCACAGGGGATCAAAGCGGTAGGACGCGGGGTCCCTCCGGTAGGTGTCGATGGCAAGGCGGTAGGTATTGGCGGTCACGGCGGTGTAGTACGCGCTCTTGACCCGCCCTTCGATCTTATAGCTCGAAATGCCCGCCTCTTCCAGCTCGGGGATGTGCTCGATCATGCACATGTCCTTCGAGCTCATGAAGAAGGTCTCGCCGTTTGCGTCCTCCTCGGCGCGCACCGCGGTGGTGATCTCCTCGCGCAGCTCCTCGTGCAGATCGAGGGAGAGGGGCATGTCCGGCTCAGCCGGGCGGTAATGCCAGCGGCAGGACTGGGCGCACTGCCCGCGGTTCCCGTCCCGTCCCGTGAAGTAATTTGAGAGCAGGCAGCGGCCGCTGTACGCCACGCACATCGCGCCGTGGATGAAGACCTCGAGCTCCAGCGTGTCCGGAATGTTTTTGCGGATCTCGCGGATCTCGTCGAGGGTCAGCTCCCGCGCGAGCACCACGCGCTTCGCACCGAGGCTGTGCCACGCGCGGCATGCCTGTGCCGAGACCGCGGACGCCTGCGTCGAAATGTGCAATTCAAGCCCCGGAGTGACTTCCCGCGCCATCATGACGACGCCGATGTCCGAAACGATGGCGGCGTCCGCCCCGACCGCTTCGAGAAAGCGGAGATAGTCTCCGAGCTCGGGATACTCCGGAGTGTGGGGCATGACGTTGACCGTGACATAGACCTTGACGCCCCGGCTGTGGCAATAGCGCACCGCCTCCTCAAGCTCGTCCCGGTCGAAATTGTCGCTCGCCATCCGCATGCCGTAGCGCTTCCCCGCAAGGTAGACCGCGTCCGCGCCGTAACGCACCGCGGCGACCATTTTTTCAAAGCTTCCCGCGGGGGAGAGAAGCTCCGCTTTGCCCCCCTCACGCATCGGGATAATCGAGGCAGAGCCGTTCTTCCACGACGGAGCGGACGAATCCCGCCGCCTCGAGGTGGAGGGGATTCTTCTGATAGCCCGCGAGGGCGTCCGCGTCCTCAAAACGCGAATCGAGCATCATATCCGCAGTCGAGGTCGGCAGCCGGTCGGTGAGGACCCGGATCGAAACGAGCCCTGGAATCTTCCCCCTCAGCGATTCGAGCCGCCGCTTTGCCTCGGCGCGCGCCGCCGCCTTTTCCTCTTCGGAGAGGGCGGATTTCAGTTTCCAGAGAATGATGTGATTGACCATCGGTTGTTCCTCCGCCTCAGACGTTCATGATGACCGGCAGGATCATGGGCTTGCGCTTGGTCTTCGAATAGAGATATTTCGAGAGCGCGTCCTTGACGTTCGTCTTCATCTGCGTCCATTCGGTCACGCCGGAATCCAGCGTGTCGCAGAGAACGGCGCGCACCAAATCCCGCACCTCATCCATGAGATTCTCGCTCTCGCGGACGTAAACGAACCCGCGGGAGATGAGGTCGGGACCGGAGATGATCGTCTGCTCCTCGAGGTCTACGGTCGCCACGACGACGATCAGGCCGTCCTGCGCGAGGTGACGGCGGTCGCGGAGCACGATGCTGCCCACGTCGCCCACGCCGTACCCGTCCACGAGCATGCGCCCGGACGGGACGGTGCCGTTCTTCTTCGCGGTCTTCGCGTCAAGCTCGAGCACCTGCCCGATGTCCATCACGAAGATGTCCTTTGGGTCCATGCCCATGTATTCCGCAAGCTCCTTGTGCTGCATCAGGTGGTGGTATTCGCCGTGGATCGGCATGAAGAATTTCGGCTTCGTCAGGGCGTGGATGAGCTTCAGATCCTCCTGACAGGCGTGCCCGGATACATGGACGACCGCTTCGTCGTGGTATACGCTCACGCCCTTCTTGTAAAGCTCGTTGATGATGCGGGAGACGAGCTTTTCGTTGCCCGGGATCGCGTGGGACGAGAGAACCACGAGATCGCGCGGCGTCAGCTCGACCTGGGAATGGTCGGAGAACGCCATGCGGTACAGCGCGGACATGGGCTCGCCCTGGGACCCGGTCGTGACGATGGTCAGCTTTTCCTGCGGCCAGCGGCCGATGTCGGCGATGTCGATGAGCGCGCCCTCCGGCACGTCCATATAACCGAGCCGCACCGCCGCGCCGACGACGTTCAGCATGCTGCGCCCCGTCACGGCGACCTTGCGCCCGAAGCGGACGCTCGAATTGATGATCTGCTGGACGCGGTGCACGTTGGACGAGAAGGTGGCGATCACGATTCTTCTGTCCGCGTTCGTCATGAAGATGTGGTCGAGCGCGGAGCCGACCTTGCGCTCCGAGGGCGTAAAGCCGGGATGGTCGACGTTGGTGCTCTCGCACATGAGAAGCAGGATGCCGTCCCGTCCGTATTCGCCGATGCGGGTGAGATCCATCATTTCCCCGCCGATGGGGGAGACGTCGAGCTTGAAGTCGCCGGTGTGCAGAATGGTGCCGACCGGGGTCTTGACCGCGATCATGCACGAGTCGGCGATGGAGTGGTTCGCGCGGATGAATTCGGCTTTGAAGCAGCCGAGGGTGACGGTCTGTCCCGCCTCCACAACGATGAGATCGCGCGAGCCGAGCAGCTTGTGTTCCGCGAGCTTGGACTCGAGAATGCCCAGCGTCAGGCGCGTGCCGTACACCGGGACGTTGATGAGCTTCAGAAGATAGGGAACGCTGCCGATGTGGTCCTCGTGTCCGTGGGTGATGAGGATGCCGCGGATCTTCGAGGCGTTCTTTTCCAGATAGGTAAAGTCGGGGATCACGAGATCGACGCCGAGCATGTCTTCGTCCGGGAAGGCAAGCCCGCAGTCGATGATGATCATGTCGTTTTCGTATTCGATGACGGCGAGGTTCTTTCCGATTTCGTTCAGCCCGCCGAGCATCATGACGCGCAGTTTGCTGCCGCTTTTCTTTTTTGCCATAGAGTTTCCTTTCGTTTCGTGACGCGCGCGCACGCCGTCCCTCGGACGGGGGCGCGCCGATGACTTCATACTTCTTTGATTCTTTTCACGATATTGGCGCACCGCGCTGAGCAGGCGCACAAAAACATCCCCCGTCTTTGCTGCGCGGGGTGATCAGCGCGTTCGTGCGCTGCGCTCGCCTGCTTGGGAGGGACGCGCGTTGATCCGAGGGCGGCGGATTCCGCGTGTCCGGCAGGGGAGCGGGCACGGATTCAGTTGGACCGGCACGGTCGGCTGCCGGTACAGGTTCGGGCGGTATTCCCGACAGCGTCTGCCGCAAAGCGTTCCCGGACGCGTCCCGGACCGGAGCCGGGCTTTGGCTCGGTGGGGCGGGGCGGCGGAACGGATGGGCGGACGCCGGATACGTACTCAATATCTATCCTATATTATACACGAAAAACGCTCTTCCGTCAAGGGGCAGGCCGTTTGTGAATTGTAACAATTCTTTCGGGCGGGAAGGCGGGGTTTCTGTGTCGTGCCCGAAAGGATGTCCGCTTCACTCGCTTCACTCGCGCGGCAAGCGGGGAAATCCGGTTTGCATCGTGATCCTTCCCGTATTTGTTTCGCGCGTAGAGGGCGGGGCAGGGGACGGCTCTTTCTTTGACGGGAGTTTCACGCCGCCCGCCGGGCAGTCCGGGCTGTCGCTCTGCAAGCAGTATCGTTGTGATGAAGCGTTCGATCCCCAAAAACCGATGACCGAAATGCCTCTCTCACGCGAGCGCGGCGATCAGAGCGATCGTTCCGATCAGGGCGGAGGAAGACGCGGCTCCCAGCGCGAACGCAAGCGGGGAGGGCAGCCGGCGGATCGGAGCCGGGACCTTCGCCGGCGTCTCTCTCACACAGCCCGCGGCTTCGCGGATGATCCGCTCGGCTTCCTCCGCAAGCGTCTCGGCCGCTGGTCTCCCTTGAGGAAAAGCCGCCGAGCCGCGCAGGACGAAGAACGCTTCCTCAAAATAAGCGCTCGAGGCGTTTTTGACACAGTAGATTTTCTTTTCGCAGCCCCGCATCGGCGCGTACCTCATTTTATGTGATTCGACGGACTCGGCGTCCTCTTTTTCCATATTTTAGACGCGGTCGGCGGCGGATATGCAGGGCGGCAGGAAATCGCGGACGGGAAAATGGAAAAGATCGACAAAAGACCCCCCCATTTTCCGCGGCCCGGGGAAATTCTGCCGAATTTCCAGAAAAACGGAAAAAGCTCTTGACAATCGCGTCGATTTGAGTTACAATAAATCCACCTGAGGGGAAAGCCGTTCTTTCCGCTCGTCTTTGATCGAAAAAAAGATTATCGAAGTTAAGGAGATAGAGAGATCATGAAATCATTGGGCGTCGTGCGCAGAGTGGACGAGCTCGGGCGCATCGTTCTTCCCATCGAAACGAGGAAGAGACTGGGACTTGAAGCGAAAGATCCTGTGGAAATCTTTGTTGAAAAGGATCGGGTGGTCCTCAAAAAGTACGAGCCGTGCTGCATCTTCTGCGGCGACACGGACGACACGGTGCTTTACCGCGAAAAGCGCATTTGCAAAACCTGCCTCGAAACCTTGAAAAAAGCCGAGATCTGAGGTTCCGTCCGGAAACGGAATACGGATTTTTTGTTCAAAAAATTAACATATCAGCCTCGTTTTTTGCCCAAAAAGCAGGAACGGGGTTTTTCCTTTTTTTACGAAAAAACAAACCGCGGTTTCCCCGTATGCCTGGGGAAAACCGCGGTTTTGGACTGTGGAAAACTGTGGAAAAACGGGAAGGGAAATTATCTCTTCTTCGTCCGGATTTCCTCGAGCGCGTCGGCAATGAACTGCTCGGTGGGGACGGCGCCCTTGTCCTCGCCGGTTCTCGTGCGGACGGAAACCGTGCCGTTCTGACGGTCGCGGTCGCCGACGACGAGCATATACGGCGTCTTCTGCAGTTGGGCCTCGCGGATCTTGTAGCGCATGGTGTCGGTGCCGAGATCGACGTGCACCCGGACGCCGGCGTCCGCGAGCTTCTTCCCGACCTCTTCGGCGTAATCGTTGAAATCGTTGCCGACCGGGATGACCTCGACCTGAACGGGGCTGAGCCAGAGCGGCAGATTGCCCATCGTCTCTTCGAGGATATACGCCATGAAGCGGTCGATCGAGCCGAGGATGGCGCGGTGCAGCACGACGGGCGTCTGATCCTTGTCGTTTCTGTCCTTATAGGTCAGCTGGAATTTGGCGGGCAGGCAGAAGTCGAGCTGGCAGGTGGAGAGTGTGATCTCGTTGCCGACGGAAGGCTTCACGTTCACGTCGAGCTTCGGACCGTAGAAGGCCGCTTCGCCGATCTCCTCGGTGAAGTTGATGCCGAGCTCCACGAGAACCTCGCGCAGAGCGGATTCCGCGGCGTTCCACATGGCGTCGTCGTCGTGATACTTCTTCTTGTCCGCGGGATCGCGCAGGGAGAGCACGCAGCGGTAGTCCGTGATGCCGAAATCGCGGTACACGTCGAAAATCAGATCGCAGACCTTCGAGACCTCGTCCTTGATCTGGTCGGGCGTGACGAAGAGGTGCGCGTCGTTCTGGCAGAAGTGGCGGACGCGCTCGATGCCCTTCAGGGTGCCGGACGCCTCATAGCGGAAGTCGTGCGCGACCTCGCCGATGCGGATGGGCAGATTGCGGTAGGAATGGGGCTGGTTCTTGTAGATCATCATGTGGTGCGGGCAGTTCATCGGGCGCAGGACGTAGGTCTCCTCGTCCACCTGCATCGCGGGGAACATGTTTTCCTTGTAGTGATCCCAGTGACCGGAGGTCTTGTAGAGCTGGACCGTGCCGACGCAGGGCGTCAGAACATGCTGGTAGCCGAGCTTCATTTCCTTTTCCTTGATATAGCGCTCGAGCTCGTTCCAGATGATGGTGCCCTTGGGGAGGAACATCGGCATGCCGCGCCCGACGAGGTCGTCGGTCATGAAGAGGTTCAGGTCTTTTCCGATCTTTCTGTGGTCGCGCTTCTTCGCCTCTTCGAGCTTTTCAAGATGCGCCTCGAGGTCTTCCTTCTTCGTGAACGCCGTGCCGTAGATGCGCTGCAGGGTCTGGCGGGAGGAGTCGCCGCGCCAGTACGCGGAGTTGCAGGCGAGGAGCTTGAACGCCTTGACCGCGCCCGTCGCGAAGAGGTGGGGGCCGGCGCAGAGGTCGGTGAACTCGCCCATCTTATAGAACGAGATCTCGGCGTCCTCGGGCAGGTCGTTGATGAGCTCCACCTTGTAGGGCTCGTCCTTCATGAATTCCAGCGCCTCGTCGCGGGGAAGGGTGAACTTTTCGAGCTTCTGGTTTTCCTTGACGATCTTCTTCATCTCCGCCTCGAGCTTTTCGAGAACGTCGGCGGTGAAGGCGACGGGAGAGTCGAAGTCGTAATAGAAGCCGTCCTCGATGGCGGGACCGATGGTGAGCTTCGTCTCGGGATAGAGGCGCTTCACGGCCTCGGCGAGGATGTGGGAGGCGGTGTGGCGGAAGGTCTTCGCGCCCTCGGGATCCGCAAAGGTCAAGAGCTCCACGTCCGCGTCTTCGGAGAGGAGGCTCGTCAGGTCGGCGGTTTTGCCGTTCACGCGGGCGCAGAGCACGTCGCGGGAGACGGGGCCGAGCTGGCGCGCGGCGTCGTAAACGGACAGGGGCGCGTCGAAGGAGAGGGTCTGTTCTTTGAATCGGACTTCAAACATGGCAGTTTTCCTCCATTCGGGAGAGATGGCGCGTCTGCGGGGATTCGGATAAACAAAAATCCCCCGCGCAGACGCATGGTCTGTTCGGGGTGCGGAAAACCGCACGGTTCCACCCGAGCTTTTCACTCATTTTTGATCAGTTGTGAGCCGTTTTATTCGGCAGGGCGGTATCCGGCAGGCTTTGCGGAAGCACTCTCAGCGTCGGCTTCTCTCTGTGCGCAGGGAGACGGTCGGACATGTTCCTTGTCATCAGTATAGCACATTCCGCCTCGGAAGTCAAGCAAAGGGATGAACAAAAAGACGCCGCGCGGAGCGTTCTTTTTGGACGAATCTCCGAAGAAGTCCGGCTCGTTCCGCCTGTTTCCGTACAATCCGTTGTTTTTCGCCCGATTTTACGAAAGCGATTGACAGCAATTTCAAAAAAGTGTATAATTGACTTTAATAATTCGTTTGAAAGAGAGGGTCACATATGGGACCGGGAGGAGGCGGCGGTTACAGAGGACGCCGCGAGCAAATGATCGAAAAGATGAAGGAACCGAAGCCGGAGAGCCTGAAGGAGGTGCCGGGGTATCTCTGGCGGCTGGTCTCGAAATTCTTCTACCGTCTTTTTTATATTTTCCGCATCGTATGGGACACCAAGCCGTGGATTCTGCTGTTCATGATCTTCATGGCGATCTGGAACGGCGCGACGCCCGTCATCAGCGCGTACATCAACGCGGAGCTCTTGAACGGACTCGCAACCGCCTATACTTCCGCGAAAACGACCGGGGAGATCATGTTCGACACCCTGATTTTCCTGCTCATCCTGCGGTTCGGATTTAACTTCCTGACCGGACTCGTTTCCCGCGTGAGCAATATTCTCAATAACATCGCAAGCGAGCTGGTCGTCAACCACGTGAACCTGAAAATCATGCGCAAGGCGCGCGAAGTCGATCTCGCGTCGTTTGACGATCCGGAGTTCTACGAGCGGTTCGAGAACGCCAAGCGCGAGGCGGGCTCCCGTCCGATCAATATCTTAAACAACAATTTCACGATCATCTCCACCGTCATCAGCATGGCGTCGTTCGTGGTGATCCTTGCCGCGGTCGCATGGTGGGCGCCTCTCGTCATCGTTCTCATGAGCGCGCCGACCGCCATCATCAGCTTCGCGTACCGCAAGAAGAACTTCTGGTACATCCGCTGGCACTCGAAGGATCGGCGGCAGATGAGCTACTACTCCGACCTCATGACCAACAAGGACATGGTGAAGGAGATCCGTCTGTTCAACCTCTCCGACACCTTCATCGGACGGTATCAGGAAACCTTCCTCCGCTATTTCGGAGGACTTAAGAAGATCTTCATCGGCGAGGGCGTCTGGAACATCGGCATCAACCTGCTTACCACGACGGTGAACTGCCTGCTCTTCCTCTATATCGCCCGCGGCGTGGCAAACGGACAGTTCGAGGTCGGTACCTATTCCCTCTACACGGGCGCGCTCGGCTCGATCGCCGGCGGCATCGGAACCATCATCGGAACGACCGCCTCGATCTACGAGGGGACCCTGTTCATCGACAACCTGATCCGCTTCATGAACGAGAAGCGCACGATCATCCCCTCGCTGCCCGCCCCCCGCAAGGTGGAGCACCATGTCGGGCATACCATCGAATTCAAGGACGTTTCCTTCGCCTATCCGGGCACGGAACGCAAGGTCATCGACCACGTCAATCTGAAGCTTGACCCGGGCGACACCTGCGTGCTCGTGGGACTCAACGGCGCGGGCAAGACGACGCTCATCAAGCTGCTGACGCGCCTCTACGACCCGACGGAGGGCGTGATCCTGCTTGACGGTCACGACATCCGCGAATACGATACCGAAGATCTCTACACCATGTTCGGCATCATCTTCCAGGACTTCGGCAAATACGCGGTGAACGTGCGCGAGAACATTCACTTCGGTCAGGTGGACCGCGACGTGGAAGAGGACGACATCGTCTCCGCGGCGGAGCAGTCCACGGCGAGCCAGTTCATCAACGACCTGCCGGATAAATACGACACGCCGCTCATGCGCTACTTCGAGGAAAACGGCATCGAGCTTTCCATCGGACAGTGGCAGAAGCTGAGCATCGCGCGCGCCTTCTACTCCGATTCCGACGTCATCATCCTCGACGAGCCGACCGCGTCCCTGGACGCCATTGCCGAGCAGGATATTTACAACCAGTTCGACCGGCTCAGAAAGGACAAGACCTGCATCTTCGTCTCCCACCGTCTGTCCTCCGCGACCGTGGCGAACAAAATCATCGTCCTCGAGCACGGCGCGGTGATCGAAACGGGCACGCACAGCGAGCTGATGAAAAAGCGCGGCGTGTATTACGATCTGTTCACCACGCAGGCGAAGCGGTATATCACGCCCATTGACGGCGTCTCCGCCGAGGAATTCATGAGCGGCGACGAGGAGATCAAGGACTTCCTCAGCGCGCAGGGCGAGCGTCATGCCGTCCGCGGAAACGGGAGGCCCGATCAGCTTCCCCCGGGAACTTCCGAGGCGGGGGAGGGAAGACCCTCCGATGGGCCCCCGGACAGAGAAGGAAGACCGGGAGGACCCCGGCGCGAGAGACCCGGGAGAGAAGATGAGCCCGGCGAAAAAAAGCCCCCCGCCGGGGAATGAACCGCGCAAACCGAATTCTTGAAAACCGAAGGGACTGCCTTCTGCGTTGCGTCCCCCCGTGAAACGGCGATCGATTGACACGCCGCCGAGCGGAGGGAGCACGCGCGGCGGTCCCTTCTTTCTTTGTGAATTTGTTTCATACCGCCTTGACAAAACACGCTTCATATTGTATTATATAATAGTATATCCCGAAATCGGAGCGATCGATATGAAGAACTTTATGGGCAGGAATTTCCTGCTGACGAACGAAACGGCAAAGACGCTTTTTCACCGTTACGCGGAACGTCTGCCGATCATCGATTATCACTGCCACGTTCCTCCCCGCGACATCGCCGAGGACCGGCGGATCTCGAACATCGCCGAGCTTTGGCTCGGTGGGGACCATTATAAATGGCGCGCCATGCGAAGCTGCGGCGTGGAAGAGAAATTCATCACGGGGAACGCCTCGGACTATGAGAAATTCCGCGCGTACGCGTCGATCATGCCCTCCCTCATCGGCAATCCCCTCTACCACTGGACCCACCTCGAGCTGCGCCGGTATTTCGGCATCACGGATATCCTAGACAAGAGCACGGCGGACGCGATCTGGCAGGCGACCTCCGAAATGCTCGCCGAGCCGGAGTTCTCGGTGCAAAACCTCATCCGCCGCTCCGACGTCGAGCTGATCTGCACGACCGACGACCCCGCGGACAGCCTCGAATACCACAAAAAGATCCGGGACGACGGCTTTGAGACGAAGGTCCTCCCCGCGTTCCGTCCGGACAAATGCTTCAACATCAACAAGCCCGGGCTCGGCGCTTATTACGAAAAGCTCGGCACGGCTGCGGGAACTGAGATTCGGGATCTTGCGAGCCTCAAGGACGCCCTCGTGAAACGCCTCGATTTCTTTGAGGAAATGGGGTGCCGCACGGCGGACCACGGGCTGGATGAGTTCCCGATGTTCGTCGAACCGAATCCCTACGCCGCCGAACAGGCGATGAAGGCGGCGCTCTCCTCGGACGGCCGGGACGTGTCGCCGGAGCAGCTCTCCGTGCTGAAATGCGAAATGCTCGCCTTCCTCGCGGGCGAATACGCGAAGCGGGGATGGGTGATGCAGCTGCACATGGGCGTGTACCGGAACGCGAACGCGAAGATGATGAAAGCCCTCGGCCCGGACACGGGCTTCGACGTGATCGGCGAGCTCGGCATTCCCTCCGTCATCCGTCTGCTCGACTGGATGGACAGCAAAACCGCGCTCCCCCGCACGATCCTTTATTCCATCGATCCGACGCAGAACGCCGCCCTCGGCTCCGTGATCGGTGCGTTCCAGACGGCGGGCGACGGCTTCCCGAAGCTCATGCAGGGCTCGGCGTGGTGGTTCAACGATTCCATCGACGGCATGCGGGAGCAGATGAAGCAGCTCGCGAATCTCTCCGCCTTCGGCAAATTCTGCGGCATGCTGACCGACAGCCGCAGCTTCACATCCTATCCGCGGCACGAGTATTTCCGCCGCATCCTCTGCGATCTCATCGGCTCGTGGGTCGAGGACGGACTCTACCCCTTCGATCCCGACGCGCTCGCCATGCTCGTGACCGATATCTGCTACAACAACACGAAGAACTTCTTCGGCTTCCGGATTTGAATCCTCCGTCTTCAGAAAGGAATCGACATGAAAAAGCTCATTTTAAGTCTGGCCTTCGTTGTCACGCTGATCCTTTTGATCGGCACGGCGGCAGCGGCCGACGGCGCGCTGATCTATCAGACGAAGGACGCGCCCCCGTTCACCGCGGTCGAGATGCGCAGTGAGGATGGAAAATGGTCGCTCGGAACCGATCTCGGCGTGTGGAAGGCTTCGGGGAAGAAGTTTTACCTCTTTCTGCCCGCCAGCGCGGACCGCTCCGCCGTGACCCTCAGGTACGACGGCAAGCTGAAAGCGTACGACGACATCACGAACACGTTCATCCAGCCGGGCGAGACCTTCGTCGCGGACCTCACGGAGGAGACGGTGAACCTCTATGAATACGATCCGTCCTACGAGGTTTACAACGCCTATACCGTCCACGTCATGAAGGGCGGGGATATCGCCTCCGTGTACATCACCCTGCGGAACGGCGACGACTCGCTCCTCAAGATCAATTCCTCGCAGAGCGCGGTGGAATCCGGCACGATCCGCATGACGGAAAGCGACGGCAAGCTGATTTACGACGGGGACCTCACGAGGCTGAAGGGGCACGGGCTCACCTCCTATGAGCGCTCCGGAAAGGTGAATACCAAGAACTCCTACAACTTCAACCTCGGCAGCAAGGCGGAGCTGATCCCCGGCGCGGGCAGGAGCAAAAAATGGACGATGCTCCGCATCCGGACGTGGGGCGAATACGACGCGACCGGCCTCTCCTACGTGACGGCGTTCGCCACCTACAACGCCCTTGTGAAGGATCGGTATTACAACATGAGTTCCCGCTTCGTGGACGTCTACATCAACGGGAACTACCGCGGCGTCTACGTCATGACCGAGCGCATGGACGTCAACGGCTCCATGAACGTCACGGACCTTGAGGAAAAGACGAACATGCCGACGGCGAAGACGCGCTCCTCGCAGGGGAAATCCTCGAGCGAGGCTTTGAAGGCGGGCGTCAAATCGTACAGCTGGGCGCCGGATTCCACCGTGGAACCGGGCACGGACATCACGGGCGGCTATGTGCTCGAGATCATGTGCGGGCACTACGGCGAATGCGGCTTCCAGACGAAGAAGGGCATGTACGTCAACGTCAAGTCCCCCGCGTATCCCACGAAGGAACAGGTCGAATACGTCGCCCTCTACGTGCAGCAGTTCGAAAACGCCCTCTTCTCCGACACCGGCTATAATTCCGAAGGGAAGCACTATACCGATTACGCCGATATGAGAAGCTACGCGGCGCAGGCTCTCATCTACGCCTATTACCTGAACTGGGAAAACTACCGCACGAGCACCTATATGACGAAGGACGCGGGCGGCCTGCTCACCTTCGGACCCGTCTGGGACTTTGAGAGCGGCCCGTCCGTCATGTACGACCCCACCCTGCTCGGCACGCACTTCTGCTACGACGTGCCCCAGCAGTATATCTGGTATGAACAGGCGTGGAAGAAGGGCGATTTTGTGCACATGATGGCGGAAATGAACGCCGAGATGCAGGGCGTGATCGACCAGATGTTCGGCAGAAAGAAAGCGACGGTCATCTGGAACATCGACGAGCTCTCCGAAATCATTCGCCCCTCCCACGATATGAACTGGCTCCGCTGGGATCAGCCGAGCACCTATGAAGACTGGCGGCAGTGGATGCACGAAGCCCTGGAGGTCCGCTACAACAACTGGTTCGGAACGCTCTGGAACTCGAAGCGTCAGTTCCTCGGGCTGACCGCTGAGGCGGCGGACAACGGGGACGGGACGTGGACCCTCACGGCAGAGTTCCACGGAAAGACGGATTCCGATTACCCTCTCTGGTATAAGGTCGGCGACGACCCGACCTCAGGCGAGCTGATCGGCAACGGTTTTTCCATCGTCGTCCCGGCGGGAGGAAAGTACTACGCCGCCGCGACCGGACCGAACAACGCCTACAGCTCGAACGCGACCGGCAAGGTTTTCAAATCGAAGAGCATCACGATGATCTCGAATATCCTCTCTTCTCCCGGCGATCATGCGCAGAGCGGCGTGATCGAGGCCGGATCGCAGTACGACCGGCTCCTGCAGCAGGTATTCGGAACCGGCGCTGACGGGCAAATTGCCGGGCAATCTGCCGGGCAAACTGCCGGGCAAACTGCCGGGCAGACCGCCGGGCAGGCTGCCGCGGGTCAGAAGCCTGACGAAACCGCGCCCGCCGGACCCTCCGAAAACGAACCCGCACAAGCGGACGGGCGGACGGAGAAGGAGAACGCCTCAAAGAGCGTGCCTTCCGGCGGCCGCATCTCCGATACCGCATGGATCCTCGTCACGGTATGCGTCGTCGCGCTGTCCACCGTGATGATCGTCATCACGCTGTTCAAAAAGCCGAAAGGAGGCCGCGCACATGCGTCACAGTAAACACTCTTTGAAATTCGCGGCTTTAATTCTGACCGTCCTGCTTCTCGCGGCGCTCCTCGCGCTCGCGGCGTTCGCCGCCTATCCCTCCTCCGGCACGTCAACCCCCGCGGGCTCCTCGCTCCTTACGGGAGAGCTCATCGGCGAAATCACCGGATGGGGCGGTCAGACGGACAAGGGCAGGGACGCCGCCTTTGACGGAAACCTTTACACCTATTACGATCCCTCTGCAAGGTCCGATACGAACGCCTACTGCGGCATGGACATGGGCATGCCCGTCATCCTCACGAAGGTGATGATCCATCCGCGCGAAAACTGGCTCGACCGGTACCGCGGCGCGAGCATACAGGGCTCGAACGACCTTGTGGACTGGGAAACCCTTTGGGTGAGCTATTCCGCCGCCAACTCATGGGAGTGGCAGGAAATCACGGAGTTTGAAAACAACACCGGTTACCAGTATTACCGGTACTGGAACGGCGCGGAGCACGGCGACGTCGCGGAGGTCGAGTTTTACGGCGCGCCGCTCGCCGGATACAACGGGCCCGTGCAGCTGAGCGGCGACGTCATCGGCGAACGCGTCGGCTGGGACGGAACCGAGAGGACCGGAGCCGCGGCGGCGTTCGACGGCGACCGGTATTCGTACTACGACCCGACCGTGCAGGGCGCGGATCACACCTACTGCGGCATCGACGCGGGCAAGCAGTACATCCTGTCGAGCGTCAAGGTCCTTCCGCGCGACAGTCAGCTCGGCCGCTTCAACGGCGCTGAGATCCAGGGCTCGAACGACAAGAAGAACTGGACGACCCTGTGCATGAGCGACCACGGCGTGAGCGTCTGGGATTGGCAGACCTTTACCGAGTTTGACGACAACACCGGTTACCGCTATTTCCGTTACTGGAACGGCAGGGAGCACGGCGACGTCGCGGAGGTGCGCTTCTACGGCTATCCCGCGGACGGCAATTACACCCCGCCCACACCCGCTTCCCTCGCCGTAGAGGTCACCGAGGTCACGGTCCGCTTTGACGCGGGCGACCGGTCGGGAAATCCGGACAAAACCAAAAAGACGGTGACGATCGGCGCGCCGTACGGAGACGTTTTCCCCGAGCTTTCGGGCACGGATCCGGCGAACGGCGAATTCCTCGGCTGGTACACCTCCCGCGCGGGCGGCGTGAAGATCACCGCCGACACGGTCGTGACGCGGCTCTCGGATCACACCCTGTATGCGCACTGGAGCGCGGACGACGGGGAGAAGGAGGCCGGGACGACGGCGGAAGCGGAACAGCCCGCCGACACGGAACCGACTTCCGCGGATCCGGCTCAGGAAACGCCTTCGGAAACTTCCGACAAGAACGTTCCGGCTTCGGCTGAGAAAGAAGACGGCGACAGCGGCGAAAGCCGACGTTCCTCGGCGCTTCCGCTGATCTGCATCGGCATAATCGTCGTGTCGCTGACCGCCATGATCGTCGTGATGGCAGTGAAGACAAAAGAAGAGTGACGCCGGACGCGTTCCCGCGTTCTCAAAACGGGCGCGCAAGCGAAAAGTAAACCGTCCCGACGCCCGCTCCCGCGGGCTGAACAGGGAATCGTGAAACGTCAGCGGACCTTTCGGGTCCCTTCCGGAAAGCAAAGAAAAAGACCGCCGCGCGGTCCCTTTGAAAAACAGAGGGGCTGACGCGGCGGATTTTCATGCCCGTATGGCTGCCGAGGTTTTGCGCCGCTCCTCCTCGCGTGGACGACTCGCCTGTGCGCCCCCGATTTTTTTCGAGCCCGAAAAGAAACCGCTGCGGCGATCCCGGATGCGTGGGAGCGCCGCGGCGGACGTTGTTGCGCGTTTTTCGGCGGGGACCGGACGGTACCGCGGGAGAAAACGGATTTCGGATTTCGGTTCGTTCAGTCGTCAGTTCTTCGGGATCAGCTCCGTCCAGTAGTGCTGGCCGTAGATGTCCGTGAAGCGGTAGGCGGCATTCGCGGCCCCCTTGTCGGCGAAGTAGACGTCGCTGAAGGTGAGCTGGCTGAGGTCGTACAGATAGGTATCGTACGTTTCGCCGCCGATGGATTCCGTCTGAGTGAGCTTGCCGTTCAGCACGATTGGATCGTAGTCGAGCACATAGGAATCATAGTAGGTGTAGCCGCCCTGGCTGGCCGCGTCCTCGACGTAGTAATCGGCGACGAATTCGATCGTCAGGGTCGAGGTGTCGTACGCAAACTGGCCGGATGCGCTCTTGGCTGTCACGGGATCCGCGTTCGCGTCCAGCGTCGTCGTGCCGGAGACAGCGTCCGCGCTGCCGGGCTCGGCGGGGCAGAGCATGCGCGCGCCGACGATCTTGCTGGTCTGGTTGCCCGACGCGTCCTCGGTCGTGACGACGATCAGTTCGCCGAGCTGGCTGTCATCCTGATTGAAGCGGACGGGAATGCGTCCCGTTATGGTGAGGATCTTGCCGTCGTCCACGGAATCCTCAAAGAAGTAGGCGACGTTCTTTCCGTTCACGGCGGGCCAAGCCCAGCTGAATTCTCCGATGAGCTCACCCTGTTCGGTGAAGTCGAAGAGCGTGTCCAGACCGAGGTCGAAGTAGCCGTCGCCCTGCTTGTCCTTATAGAACACGCTCAGCTCGAGCTTCTGCGCGAGGCCCCAGTCGTGATCGCTCAGCGCGATCACCGGCGTTCCGGACGCGTTCTTCTTCCAGGTGAGGTCCGCTTCGAAGCGGTTCTCGGTCAGATAGGTGACGATCTTTTCGTTCTGCGGATCGTTCAGGGCGCGGCCGCCGAAGAGTCCGCTCAGAAGATCGGCGCTGATCCCGCCGCCTCCGCCGCCTCCGCCGAGCAGGCCGCCGAGGATCGAGGAGACCATGTCGGAGCCGCCCGAGGAGGACGAGGAGCTGATGCCGCCGAGCAGGGAGGTGAGCGGCGAAGCGGACGAGCTCGAGCCGAGCGCCACCTGCTGTCCCGCATGACCCATGCCCGCGAAGGCCTTGATGCACTCGGTGTATTCAGCGTCCATGCCGATGGCTTGATTGATCTTCGCGGCGTTCGAAACATTCGAGGATTTGTTGTAGGGGAAGTAGATCGAAAGACCGTAGCAGTTCGTCATGTTCGACGAGGTGCGGTTGTATTTGACCGCGGAACGGATGGCGGCCGCCAGCTCCTTCGATTCCTTGGTGCCGAGGTTCAGCGCGAGGTGGACAAGGTCGACCTGGTCGATCTTCGAGGAGAACTCGCGGGAGCGCGTTCTCGCGTCTGCCACCTTCTGATAGTTGTCGTTCTGAATGAGCTCGAGCGTGCTCTTCGAGAAGTCCTTCAGCTCCTGCGGGAGAGTCGCTTCCAGCTCCGCGAGGTCGACGACGGAAAGCGTGGTCTTCTGTCCGCCGCAGGTCCGCGCGCACTCGGTGACGAAATCGTCTACGATGTTCTTGCCGAGCTCGACGGTGGGCATCGAGGTGTTCGCCGAGAGTTTGGTCAGCCAGTTCGTGTAGTACCAGCCCACGCCCGGTTCGGTCTCCTCGGACGCGATGAGGTAATCCGCGTACTGGGAGATCATCAGGGCGGTTTCGGTCGTCGCCATCAGGCAGGCGTCAAAGCCGATGAAGTCGTACTTCAGGGGCTTGCCGTCGCTGCCCTTCACGTCATAGAGCGCCTTGTTGATGCCGGTGAGGTTCATGGAACCGGACCGCGTATTTGTTTCGTCGTAGCCGTAGCCGCTGATCGATCCGCCGCCGTGGTCCCAGAATACCAGCATTCTGCGGCCCGTATCGAGATTGTTGGTATTGCAGTAATCCATGACGTAATTGATGAACCCGGTGAGCGTCGCGGGATCCGTCATGGGCTTTTTGCCGTCGCTGGCAAGGAGCTGGGTGAGCCCGCCCTTTTCGACCCGGTAGATCTGGTTGGTCTGGCTCGAGATGATCGAATTCTTCCACTGCTTGCAGCCGCCGGTGTAGACGAAGATCCTGACGTCGTCCGAGAGGGTGGCCTTCGTCATTTCGACGAGGTCGTTCGTTGCCATGCCGTGCTTCGATTCAAGGTCGGTGCCGCACATATAGACCATCATGGTCACCGTGTCTTTGCCGTTTCCCTTGAGCTGCGTGTAGCGGCTTCTGGCGCCCGCCGCCACGTTCGTGTCGAGCTTCTGCGTGTTCTGTTCTTCCGTCCAGCCCTCGGAAGCCGCGCCAATGTTGCCCGAAAGGTTCGCCGATCCCGGAAGGAAGGACGAAATCGCGTCGGTCGCGGACAGCAGCGAGCCGGATGAGCCGCCGTCGGAGGAGCCGCCTCCGCCTCCGAACAGCCCGAGCTTGGGGCCGAGGAAAATGAGCAGGACCACGGCCGCGATGATGAGAAGAATGCTCTTCGAGCCGGCGCGGGTCACCTGACCGCCGCCGCTCGAGCCCGTCTGTCCGATGGGGGTCGGCGTTCCCATGATGGGACGGTTTCCGGAGGAGGGGCGGTTTCCGGAAGAGGCGGGACGATTCCCGGACGAGCCCGGACGGCCTTCATACCCGCCGGCATTTCCGACCGGACCGCTTCCGATCCCGTCGCCCTTCTTGCCGATTTCCTGACCCGTGCCGGTAATGTTCTGTTTCCGGCCTCTGGGCGTTTTTTTGTCTGCCATAGCGTTTCCTCTTTGAGATAAAGATGTGAAAATGGAATTTCCTTCTTTTATTATACGACATTGCGGCGGAAAATGCAACAGAACGCGAAAAAATTCAAATAATTTATGGCGGTTCTGTCCGCATTTTCCGGCGCCCGGATGATTTTGAAGGTTTTTTTGCGCGCGAACTCTTTTTTTGCGCGAAAGCCCTTGCAATTTTACGCTTTCTCTGCTATACTAAAATAGATTGGGCCGCCTTGCCCGGCGGCAAAAACGTATGGAAGGGGGGATCCGGATGGAATTGCATGAAAGCGAACAGAAATACGCCGACTTTTTTGACCGCGCGCCCGTGCCGATCCTGATTCTCTTTGCCTGCGTTTTGAATCTTCTCATCGAATCCATGGCGCGGCAGAGAATTTTCGGCGGCTTTGTCTATCTCTTCGAAAAGCCGCTCCCGTTCCTGCTCGGCATGCTTCTGATCCTGACGACTCTGAGCGTCTCCCTCCTTGTGCGCCGGAGAGTACCGGTCCTGCTTCTCATTTCGTCCGCGTGGCTCCTGCTCGGCATCATCAACGCGGTCGTGATCGGGATGCGCGCCGCGCCGCTGTCCGGGATCGATTTTGCCATCCTTCGCTCCTGTCTGCCCATCGTCAAGGTCTATCTCACTTGGTGGCAGGTCGTTCTGATCGCTGTCGGTTTGGTCGGACTCGTCTTCCTGCTTGTTCGGGTGTTCAAAAAGGCGAGACGGTACCGGGTGCACCTCGGACGGGAAGGGAGCGCGTTCCTCGCGACCGTGCTCTCGCTGATCACGGTCTATATGCTGAGCGTCCGGGTCGGCGCGGTTTCCGCGAAACTGCCCGAGCTGATGAACGCTTACGACGAATACGGCTTTGTCTACTGCTTTTCGATGAGCGTGCTCGACCGCGGCGTCACCGAGCCGGAGCACTATTCCGAAAACGACGCGAACGCTTTGGCGAATACGCTCCGAAAGAGCGGGGACGGCAGCGCTGCCGACAGGCCGGACATCGTCGTCGTGCAGCTCGAATCCTTCTTTGACGCGAAACGGCTCGACGGGATGGCGTATTCCGAAAACCCCGTCCCCGTTTTCGACGCCCTGATGGAGACCTATCCTTCCGGAAGACTGCGCGTTCCGCTCGTCGGGGCGGGAACGGCGAACACGGAGTTCGAGGTCCTGACGGGCATCCCGCTCGAGATTTTCGGCGCGGGCGAATACCCCTATACGACGATTCTCCGGGAAGAAAGTTGTGAGTCGGCGGCGTCGATCTGCCGCTCGCTCGGGTACGGGACCCACGCGCTCCACAACAATTCCGGTTCGTTCTATTTCCGCCACGAGGTGTACGGGAATCTCGGCTTTTCGACCTTTACCCCCCTCGAGTATATGAACGACGTTGAACTCAATTCGCTCGGCTGGGCGAAGGACAGCACGCTGACCTCCTTCATCGGAGACTGCCTCGACGCCGAAGACGGACCGGGCTTCGTGTTTGCCGTTTCGGTGCAGGGGCACGGGCTCTATCCCACGGACTACGAGCCTGGGGAAGACGATATCCTCGTGTACGGCGTCGAAGACGAGGATCAGCTTTCCCGCATGAGCTATTATGTGAACGAAATCCACGATATGGACGCCTTCCTCGCGGAGCTGACGGAGTTTCTCGAACGGCGCTCCGAGAGAACGGGACGGGAATGCGTGCTCGTGCTGTACGGCGATCATCTGCCTTCGCTTTCGCTCGATTACGACGAAGTGACGTTCACGGATGGCTCGGACGCGTTTGATTCCGAGTATGTGATCTGGAGCACCGCCGATCTCGGCCTCGAAAACGCGGACCTTGAAACCTGGCAGCTGATGCCCCGTCTGTTCTCCGCGCTCGGGCTGCGCGGCGCGGACGGCAGCGGTCTCGTCTACCGCTGCCACGAGAAATACGGCAATACCCGTTCCTTCTTAAGCTCGGTGAGCATGATCGGTTACGACATGCTCTACGGCGAGCGCTACGCGTGGGGCGGCAAAAATCCCATCGGCGAAGTCGATTTCCGCATGGGGCTGTGCAACATCGTCATCACCTCGGCGGAGGAAACGGAGGACGGCGTCGTGCTGCACGGAGAAAACTTCACGCCTTCTTCCTCGGTGAGAAAGAACCGGTGGTACACGAAGACCGAATTCGTGTCGCCCGGGGAGCTGCTTCTGCCCGGCGAGGATCTGAGCGAGGGAGACGTATTCACCGTGGTTCAGCGGTCCGAGGATTTTGTCACGCTCGGCTCGTGCGAACCCTTTACGGTGCGGGGCGATACCGCCGAATCCTGAGCACAAAACGGACTGCCGCGTCATCTCCTGCGGGATGGGACGCGGCGGTCTTTTTATCTACCGGCAACGCGGCGCAGGATCGCCGCGCGGAAACAGGAGGCATTTATGAGCGAAATCAGCCGCGATATTTCGGTCGTCCGGGAACTGGCAAAGCGGTATATGGAGATCGCCGTTTCGGACAGGCACGTCCGGATGAGGAAGCGTTTCCGGGACAGCAACGATCTGAAGATCGTCCGCCCGCCCCTCATCATGGAGGAGATCCCATGGCACGAAATGAACATGGACGGCGAGCTCGACTGCGTCTGCGAGGACGGGGGACTGCGCGGCATGGAATACGGCCTGCGCGTCGCCCTGTTCCGCGAGAAGCATTTTCGGTGCGACAACTACATCGAGCCCGTCTGGGTGATCGGGAAATCCTATTCGAACACGGGCAACGGGTTCGAGGTCGAGGAGGAAAGGCTCGCGGTCGACAAGAACAACGGCATTGTCTCCCACCGCTATCACGACGTGCTTGCGGACGAGAGCGCGCTCGAAAAATACCACGATCCCGTCATCACGGCATATCCCGAGCGGGACGCCGAAAACAAGGCGCGCGTGGAGGAGATCCTCGGCGGCGTCATGCCGGTCGAGGTGAGAGGGCACGGCATCTATTACTCGCCGTGGGATCGGATCGCTACCCTCCGCGGCGTCGAGCCCATCCTCATCGACATGATGGAGCGTCCGGAGTTTCTGCATAAGATCATTGCGCTTTTCACCCGCGCCATGCGGCTCGAAATGGATCAGATGGACGCGCTCGGGCTGTACGACCCGCGGGCCATGGCGCTGCACTGCACGCCGAACGCGGTCACCCCGCCGCGTGAGCCGGACCCGACGCACTATACCAGCGCGGATATCTGGTTCCGCACGATGGCGCAGATGTTTTCGGCCGTCTCCCCCGACGCGCACGACGAATTCGACCTCCAGTATTCGATCCCTCTCGCCGAGCGGTGCGCGTACACCTATTACGGCTGCTGCGAGCCCCTGCACGACCGCATCGACAAGCTGAAGCAGTATAAGAACCTGCGCAAGATCGGCGCGACGCCGTGGGCGGACCTCGAGCGGATCGCGGAGCAGACGGCGGGGAAATATGTCGTCTCCCGCAAGCCCAACCCCGCGCACGCAGCTGGCGTCGCCGACCCCGAGGTGATCCGGAAGGAAATTGAGGATACCGTGAAGATCTGTCTGAAATACGGCTGTCCCTGCGACATCACGCTCAAGGACATCAGCACCGTGAGCTACCGCCCCGAAAACCTCATCGTCTGGGCAAAAACCGCGTCCGAGGTGCTGGACCGGTACTACGGGGAGGCGTGAGGCGGCCGGAAAGCCTCCACCGCGGCACACCCTCCGCGATACGCGCGAAGGAAACAGCCCCCGCTTTCGTCGGTTCAAACGAACCGGAGAGCGGGGGCTTTCGGCATCATGCCGTTCTGTTCTGTTTTTTGATCGCTGTTTTCATTTGTCCTCCCGGTTTTTTTGTCCTTTCCCCTTGACAGAGAATACTATGCGTTGTATAATATTGTGCGAAAGGCGGTATGGTATGGATATTCAGATGAAACGCGGACTTCTCGAGGCGGCGGTCCTCTCCGCAATCCGCGACGCGGATTCATGGGGATATCGGATCATCAAGGACATCAGACCCTATGTCGATATCTCGGAATCGACCCTGTATCCCATTCTCCGGCGGCTGGAAGCGTCGGGATGCCTCTCGGTGCGGACGGAAGCGTACAGCGGCCGCCTGCGCAAGTATTATCACATCCTGCCCGCGGGCAGACAGCGGCTCGACGCCTTCCGCGAAGACTGGGAGGAAGTGCTCGCGGTTTATTCGTTCATCACAAGGGGGACAGAAAAACCATGACCAAATCGGATTTTTTGAAGACGCTTCGGGACGGACTGCGTTCGCTGCCGGACGCCGACGCCGAGCGATCCCTGACGTATTATATCGAGATGATCGACGACCGCATGGACGACGGCATGACGGAGGAAGAGGCGGTCGCCGCCGTGGGAGACCCCGCACAGCTCGCCCGGGAAATCCTCCGGGATTCCGGACTCTCGTCCGAGCCGTCCGGAGGGGCGGAAGAAAACCGGGATGTGATCTTTTGCCCGCGCTGTTCGAAAGCCGTGACGGACGGGAGCCGGTTTTGCCCGCGGTGCGGGTATTCGTTCGAGCCGGAGCCCAACACGGTGACCGGAAACCTCCCCGAGCCCGAGGGCGGCGAGCCGATCGAGCAGATCTCCCGCAGCGCGCTGGAAGCGGGGTATGATCTCAAATGGTATCATTTTCTGATCCGGTTCTTCATCTGGTTTCAGGCGGGGCTGAACGCCGTCGGTTTGATCATGATCCTTGCCGACGTGACGTCCGGTTCCTTCGGTTCGTTCTTCTCCCCGATGAACAGCGGCATGCGGAGCTGGGTGTATACGATCGTGATCACCACGGTTTTGTTCATCGTGTATCTCATTTTCACCCGACGGGCTCTCGCGCGCTGGAAGAGGTGTGCGCCGCGCCTCTATCTGATTTCTCTTTTCTTTCCTTTCGTGTCGCGTCTCGCCGCCGTGATCGTCTCCTCCGCCGCGTTTCATTGGTTCGGAACGTCCGGATTTGTCCCGCTCACAAGGGACGATCTGGGGGTGTTGGTCGGAGGCATCGTCCTTTTCATTCTGAATTTCATCTATTTCAGAAAGCGCGCGGGGCTCTTCACGGAATAGAGCGGACGAAAAGTCCCACGGATCGGCGTCGCGTCTTTCTTCGCGATCTCTCCCGGCATCCGGAGGTGACGGGTAAACCGGCCGGCAGAATTCCTGTATTCGAAAAACGTCCCCTTCACGGCTTAAAACCGCGAGGGGACGTTTTTATCAATACTCAGATCTGTTCTTTCCCGCCTTGGCTCCCGCCGGTCCGGAGAAGGGGGAGGGCGGTGGGTGCGCTTATTTCACCATCGACTGCACGATCTCCCAGAGGTCCGCGACCTCGCCGGACTCGAGCCAGACCGTCGCCATCAGGGCGGGACCGTCGACGCTCCAATCGGAGAAGAGATTGACCCAGTTCTTGTCCGCCAAGGCTTCGGTGAGCTTTTCCTCTGTGACCTCCCGCGGGCGTCCGAGGCAGGCGGCCCACGCGTCCCCGTCCGCGCCGGTGCTGAGCGACCAGCGGACGACGGTATCGCTCCGCGTGTAGACGCCCTCGAACCAGACGGGGATCAGTTCGCCGCCGATGCCGTACTGCCCGAGATTCACAAGCTCCGTCAGCGCTTCATATCCGAGAGCGGCGAAATCCGGAATGGCGTCGGAGAACGCGTCGGGATGCTCCGCACGGGTCGAGCGGATCATCGTCCCCTCCGGCGGCTCTTCGAAGAGCGTGAGATCGAGCGGATGCGCCCAGAACCACTCGAAGAGCGCGACGACGTCCTCGTAGCTGTCGTTCCAGCTGCCGAAGACCTCGAACCAACCCACGTCCGTTTTCCACGTCATGGTTTTCTGCTCGTTTTCCCGACCTTCGGCGTAAATCAGCACGCCGTCCCGCTGTGTCACCGTGACGTAGGGGGGGATGACATTTCCGTTTTCATCCGTCGGCGTATAGACAATACAGGAGAGCTCGTGCAGTTCCTTCGGCGAGGCGGTGAATTTCAGGTCGCTGTAATAGTCGACCGTGCGGTCGTCGCTTTTGCCCCGCCGCATCCAATAGAAAGTAACCTTGTAGAGGCTTGCGTCTCCGTTGTACGCCGCCGAGAAGGAATGCTCCGTGTGCTCCGGCATTTTCGGCACAACGCCGTCCTCCTCGAAGGTTTCCCGTTCTTCCCCGAGCGAACACATGACGGCGGAGGGTCCCATGACCAGATCGGCTGCAATCATTTCCGACGCGCCGGATCCCTTTTTTCCGCTGTTCCTGAAATAATCTTTCGCCGTCATCGTATCGGTCCACGCCTGCGCGTCGATTTCAGCCGTTTTACCGGTACCGGTTCCAGTTTCCGCGTTTGTTCCTGTCCCGTCGCCCAGGGATTCGACACCCGGTCTGGCGAGAATGCGCGGGATCGTGAAGACCCCCGCGGCAATCAGGCAGAGGCAGGCGGCAAGCGCGCTCCATTTCAGCCAGGGCTTCTTTTTTGCGCGCGCGGCGGGCGCCGCGTCCGCGTCCTCGATGAAGGCGTCCCGGACCTCGCCGAGCGCCTCAAGCAGTTTTTCCGATCTCATACGATAATCCCCTCCTTCGCAAGCCGCGCCGCGAGTTTGTCCCGCGTGCGCTTGAGCATCATTTTGACCCGGCTCTCGCCGAAGCCGTACCGTTCGGCAATCGCCGCCACGGAATCAAAATACCAGTACCGGCGCAGGAAAACCCGTCTCTCGTCGGCGGGCAGGGTTTCGAGAAACATGTCGATGATCCGCGTAAGCTCCTGTGCCTCGAGCGCGTCGTCGATGTGCCCGTCGGAGGGGACGCACTCGTCCAACTCCTCCAGCGACAAATCGACCGCGCCGCCCCCGCGCTTCTCCCGGTTTTGATCCCGCCGTTTTTTAAGCGCGAGACGCCGGGCGATCTTGCCGAGAAAGGTGCGGAGATTTTCGGGACGGTGGGGCGGGATCGCGTTCCACGCGGCGAGCAGCGCGTCGTTGACGCATTCCCCGGCGTCCTCACGGCTGGAGAGGATGCGCTCGGCGATCGCGCCGCAGTACGCGCCGTATTTCTTTTCCGTCTCGGAAACCGCCGTTTCGTTTCGTTTGAAGAACAGCTCGACGATCTGACTGTCTTCCATGCCGATACCTCCTTTGAATGGAATGAAGGGCCCTTCACCGATCAACTTCCCGTTTTCCGCCGCGGGTCACGGAATTTCGGGATTTTTCCGAAAAAACCCGCCTCGGCGCGGATTCGGAGCGGTTTTTCCCCCGTACGGGGATGAAAACCATGCCGTTCTTCCCCGAACCGGTGGACAAGCGCGGCGCGGCGTGGTATAATGAAGAAAACCTCCCGCCGCTCTCGGAGCTTGAGGGGAGATATGCGAACAGGAGAGATCACCCATGAAAATCACCGTGAACCCGAAACAGACGGTCGGGCAGGCGGACCCGATGCTGTACGGACATTTTTTGGAGCATTTTCACCGCCAGATCTACGGGGGCGTCTACGATCCCGCATCCCGCTTCGCCGATGAGGACGGCTTCCGCTCCGACGTGATCGAAGCGCTGAGGCGGATCAAAACGCCCATCATCCGCTGGCCCGGCGGCTGCTACGTTTCGGCGTACGACTGGAAAAAGGGCGTGGGGAAGGAGAGGGTCCCCGCCTTCGACAAGGCATGGCGCGTGGAGGAATCCCACCGCTTCGGCACGGACGAGTTCGTGAAGCTCTGCCGCAAAATCGGCTGCGAGCCTTATATCTGTACCAACGCGGGCACCGGCTCGGCGGAGGACATGAGCGACTGGGTGGAATACTGCAATCTCCGCGACATGGGTGTATGGGCAAAAAAGAGGATCGTGAACGGCTTCCCCGAGCCCCACGGCGTGCGCTATTGGAGCATCGGAAACGAAAACTGGGGCGGGCATGAGATCGGCGCGAAGGACGCCGACGAATGGGGCCGCCTCGTGCGGGAATCCGCGAAGATGATGCTCCGCGTCGACCCGACCCTCGAGCTTTCCGCGGCGTCCATCCCGGACCTCGACTGGAATCTCCATCTTCTCCGCTCGGCGGGCGCGTACCTCGATTGGATCTCCATCCACGGCTACTGGGGCAACACGAGGGACGGGCTTTATCCGGACGATTACGATACGGTCATGAAGCGCACCGGCGGGGATATCGGCGGCTCGATCGACCGCGTCCGCGCCTACCTCACCGCGCTGGGGCTCGAGAAAAAGATCAAAATCGCCTTCGACGAGTGGAATCTCAGAGGCTGGTACCACCCGAACTTCATCGACTCGTGGAACCGCAGTGCCTACCGCGGGGAGGACGAGGCCTTCTACCGCGACAAGGTGCTCGGCGAGCGGAACAAGAACGACATCAACTCACTCTATACGATGGCGGACGCGGTGTTCTCGGGATGCTTCCTCAACACCTGCCTGAGAAACTGCGACCTCGTGAAAATGGCGTGCTTCTCGCCCGTCGTCAACACGCGCGGCGCGATTTTCACCCACGCGGACGGCATCGTCCTGCGGCCGCAGTATTTCGTCTTCGAGCTGTACGCGAATCTGCTCGGGGATACGGTGTTCGAGCCGTGGACGGACGACATGCCCGCCCTGCGTACCGGGGACCGCGCGGTGGACGCGGCGGACGTCGTCGTGACGGGGAAGGGCGACGGTTACGCGCTTGCCGCCGTGAACAAGGATCCCGAGAATCCCTTCGCGTTCGATTTTTCCGTCCTCGGCGGCGCGTGCCGCGAAATGCGGATCCACACCGTGAACGGACCCTCGCCGGATTCGTACAACGATATCGGCAGGGAAGAGGTCGGGATCACCGCCTCCGAATGGCTCCCGTTTGAAGGGAAAATCACCCTGCCGCCGCATTCCGTGAACGTGGTCGAGATCAAATAATTAAACGAAACAAAGAAAAGCGATGCGTATCCGGCAAACCGTGAACCGCAGTTCACCGTGAACCGCAGTTCACCGTGAACCGGCGCGCACCGCTTTTTTCGTTCTCATTCCGGTTTTACGGCCGTTTCCGAAAGCTTCTCCCCGCGCAGCGCCCGAAAACGCTCGCGCGTCGCGCGGATCAGCGCCTCGTCCTCTTCGGAAAACTTCTTATACTGATCGAAGCTGCGGTATACGCGCTTTCTTTTCTCGCCGGAGAGGGCTTCGAAAACGATCCGGAATTCCCACGGATGGTAGTCGCAGGCGAAATCGTCTCCCGCACCGCGGTCGGCAAGGGACGCGACCTTGTTTTCGAGCAGAAACGCTTCGAATTCCGCCTCTTCTTCCGAGCCGACCGCATAGACCGTCACGACCGTCGGCGCGTCAAAGCTTTCGCGGTCTTCGCAGACGAGCGTCCACGCGCCATCCGCGTCCTTTGCGAGCCTCTCGCAGTGCCGCGCGCCGCGCATGTCGCTGTATCCGGGGCTGTACGTGAATTCAGAGAGGGTCACGCCTCCCCTTCCTTTTCCCGACGCCTCGTGCTCACGCTCATCCCCGTCGGACGCGATCTGCGGGGATTTTTCGAGGAGCGCGCGCAGCCCGTCCCTGAACTCCCGGTAATGCCGCGGAAAGCTCTGCGAGCCGTTCGCCTCGATCTTCCTGCCGCCGTTCACGGACGCTTTGAGCGAGAACATCTCCCCGTCCTTCACGCCCCGCGGATGCTTCCCGTGAAACCCGTCCCACGAAAGCAGACGGCACCTGTTCATGAGTTCCAGCGCATCTTCGCCGGAGCAGGCGGTGCGCTTTTCGAGCCTGCGGACCGCTTCGCCGTCCCGATATTCGATGGCGTATGCGGAGACCTGTGCGTGATCCGGAAGCATGACGAGCTCGTAATCGACCGCATGGCGCATCCCGCTTACGTGAAGCGTAACAGATTCAAAGGACCGAACGCGCCCCCGGAGCCTGTCCCTGAGCAAGCCGAAGATCCCCCCGCGGCCGTCGTTTGACGAAACTTTTTTCATTTCCTGTTTCCCCCTTTCCCTCAAACCGCCCGTTTTTTGAAGTTTCTTGCCGCACAGCTTGCTGTGCAGGGCTTCATTTCAAAGAAGCCGCGTACCCCTTTTCACCCGAGACCCCGGTCCCCCGCAAGAAATTCCGGCATCATCATGCCCATGAGGATCTCCGCGTTCGTCCACCCGGATTCGCTCGCGTATGCCGCCCAGCCCACGTCGTGCGGACAGCCGTACGCCTCGCCGAGCTCCATGTCGAACGCGCGGCACCAAGTCCCGTCGAGCTTCGGGTCGGCGGCGGACACCTGCGCGCGGATGAGGAATTTCACGACGTCCTTCCAGAGCAGCCGGTATTTCTCGTCCCCGGTCACATGGTACGCCCAGGCGAAGCCCACGGGCAGCCAGTTCGTCGAATAGAGCAGGTCGGCGACCGGATCTCCGTTTTCCGTCAGCAGCGAGCATTCCCCCTGCGATTCCCGCGAGCAGGACGCCTTGTACCCGGTGTCCCATTCCGCGTATCCCCCGGAGGGATGCCGCCGCGCGAGCAGGTCGTTTGTCACGTGCTCGAGCATGTCGAGGTGCTTCTTCTCCCCGGTCGCGCCGTACAGCGCGGCAAGCGGGAGGATGAGACGGCACTGCTCCTCGGTTTCGCTTTGTTCCCGGCGCGTGTCGGGATAGAGCGCCATCATCGTCTCGAGTCCCCGCCTGCCGACGTCGAGATAGACCGGATTCCCGCAGCACCTGTACGCGAGCAGAAGCGCCGCGTGGTAATACGCGTTGTAATGCGCGCTGGGGTGTCCGTGCTCGGCATCTTTGAGCGCGCGGATGCCGTCCGCGTTCAGATTCGGCGCGTCGGTGCGCGCAACGCGGCAGCCGTCCTTCGCCGTGGTTTTCACGAGAAAATCGAGCGCACGGCACACGGAGGCAAAGCGCTCGCCCCGGTCTCCCGTTTTGAGGCAGTCGTACAGAATGGGGAGCACGGCGCGGGCGGCGTCGTCCTGATAGCAGACCTGCCACGCCGTGTCCGTCCAGCGGAGCATTCCGTCGAAGAGCCCGCCCCTCACCTGCATCGGGCCGAGCACGAAGCTCTCGAGCGCGTCGGCGATCTCGTCGGCACCCCGGTCGTTCCGGGTCGCGCCGTACAGGCGGAAGGCTCCCCCCGCCTCGCCCGTGCAGTCGGTGCGGACGCTGTCCGCGGTCGCCTGCACGCCCTCGGGGTCGACGTTGTGGCGCAGACCCTCGCGGATGCCGCCGTGCCCGCCGTCGACCAGATAGGTTTTCAGAGAACGCATGCCCCGCTCCACGGCGTCCTTCCGAAGCGCCTCGAAAACGGCGTCGTCGTCGAGATCGCCCGGCGCGCCGTGGCGCACCGCAGGCTCGGGGAAGCGGGTTGGTTCGGAGCCGGTGATCCAGCGGGCGACATAGGCGATGAGCTTTTGCCACGCGGCTCGCGGGGCGAAGCGGGCCTGCGCGAAATTGTGCAGCCGGAACGAGGTCATCATCATGTTGTCCCCGAGCGTCCACAGCCCGGGCTGGCCGTCGCGGAGCAGCTCGTCCCGCGCCGCATCGACGTGCCGGTGCGCGATGATGTGTTCCTTGTAGACGAGGAGGTGCTTCATCCCCGGGACCGGATACCACGGCCGCGAGGCGAAATTGCCCTCGTCGTCGAGCAAGTCTCCCGTCTCAAGACCCGGGATCGATGCCTCCCCTTCCTCCGCGGGCTGAACGACGATCAGGCGCTTGCGCGTCGTGGAAGCGGGAGCGGCGGAATAAATGCCGTCCCAGCTTTCGAGCGCCTCGGCGAAGATGCGCTTTCCCTTCGCGCTCTCCTCCTCGAGCCGCACGCGCAGGCGCGGGTCGAGCACCTTGCCGAAGCAAAACATGCAGATGACGTCGTATGCCGAGAGATCGGCGTGAAGCGCGGCGTCGAAGCTCATTCGTTCGACGCCCGCGCCGCAGCTTCTCAGAACTGATTCGAAATCGCTGTCATAGTCGGCGAGAATCAGGCATTTCATGGCGTTCTCCTTTCAGTGAGAAAACCGCGCTTCGTTCCTTTTCCGGGCGCGGGGATTTTGTTCATCGTTTCAGGTATTCCGCCGAGTTCGGAAACTCGAAATACACGTCCGGGTACGGCTCGTCCGCGAGGGCGAAGTGCCACCATTCGCAGTCGATGGGAGCAAAGCCGTTTTTGACCATCGCGCTCTGAAGGATCATCCGGTTTTCGTACTGTTCGTCCGTGATCCCCCTGAAATCCGGGTGGGACCGTTCGCTGAACAGATCGAACGGACTTCCCATGTCAAGCTCCCGGCCGGACGCCATGTCGAAGAGGGTGAGGTCGACCGCGCTGCCGCGGCTGTGGCTGGACCGGCGGGCGATGTAGCCCTTCACGAAAAGCTCCTGCTTCTCGAGATCGGGATAGAAATACGGCTTCATGCGCAGATCGAGGTCTTCAATGCCCCACAGAACGAAGCTGCGGACGGCGCGCGCCGGCCGGTACGCATCGAAAACCTTGAGGCGGTAGCCGCGGACGTTCATTTCGGCGCTCACCGCTTTGAGCGCGCGCGCCGCCGCCTTCGTCAGAAGGGCGCAGGGCTCCTCGTACCCGTCGATGCGCTCTCCTATGAAATTGTAGGTGGAATAATACCGGATCTCCTGCAGAATGCCCGGCACAAAGTCCGCGAGCACGACGAACCCGGAGCTGTCCCACAGCATTTTTTCTTTATAGTCCATGAAAACACCCCTTTCGGTCGAGGGTCTCTTTACTTCGGATTATACCACCATCCGGGGCGTTTTGTCAACGGGCATAGCCGCATTGTTCCGCGCCGCCGCTCCGATCGGGAGCGGAGCTGAAGGGAAAGAACGGCAATTTGCGCGCAAAAAGCTTGAATCCCGCGCGAAGCTGTGGTAAAATGAAGAAAAGACGCTCACGCGACGCGGATCGGACGGTTCGCGAACACGCCGCCGGTCAGCCACGGAAAGGATCATCCCATGAAACAGCCGAATCTCGTTTTCATTCTGACAGACGATCAGGGGGCGTGGGCGCTCGGGCGCGAAACGCCCGAGATCATCACGCCGAACCTCGACAAAATGGCGGAGGAGGGCGTTTACTTCCGGAATTTCTTCTGCGCGTCCCCGGTCTGCTCGCCCGCGCGGTGCAGCATCGCCACGGGCAGGCTTCCCTCCGCGCACGGCGTTCACGACTGGCTCCGCGGCGGAAACGTCACGGGCGCGGCTCTGCCCGGAGAACTCGGCCGCGCGTACGCGGGCGACCAGGCTGTGGATTATCTCGCCGGGATGCCATCGTGCTTCGACGCTCTGCGGCAGGCGGGGTACCGCATGGGGCTCGTCGGCAAATGGCATATGGGGGACAGCCTGAGCCCCCGGGAGGGCTTTGACGAGTGGACGGTCCTGCTCGGCGGGGGCTGCGCGTACCGGCGCCCGGACGTCATGATCGACGGCAAGCCGCAGTACCTCGACGAATACGTGACCGATTTCTTCACGGACCGCGCGGTCCGCTTCATCGACAATCATCCGTCGGAGCCGTTCTCGCTCCATGTGCACTATACCGCGCCGCACACGCCGTGGGCGCACGATCAGCACCGCTCGGACATCCTTGCGCTCTATGACGACTGCCCGTTCGCCTGCCATCCCTTCCGTGAGCTCCACCCCGATCAGGTGGCGACCTGTGAGGTCGGCGATACGGAGGAGAGGCGGAAATACCTGCTCAAGGGCTATTACGCGGCGATCACCGCCGTGGACGAGGGCGTCGGGCGGATCATGGAAGCTCTGCGGCGAAACGGGCTCGACGAAAACACCGTCGTCGTCTTCTCAGGGGACAACGGCATGAACCTCGGTCAGCACGGCGTCTGGGGCAAGGGGAACGGGACCTACCCGCAGAACATGTACGACTCCTCCGTCAAGGTGCCGTTCATGGTCTGGGGACCCGGATTTGTCCGGCAGGGCGCGGTCGTCGATAACCTCACGAGCCACCTCGATATCCTGCCCACCCTCAGGGACTGGCTCGGACAGGAAGCCGGGGACCCGGTCGAAAGCAAGCTCCCCGGCGAATCGTTCCTGAAAGAGCTGACCGAGGGCAGGGGAGAGGTTGACCGCCGCATCTGCATCCTCGACGAATACGGGCCCGTGCGCATGATCCGCTCGCGCAGATACAAATACGTTCATGAGGGCGTGCGCGGCGGGCATCAGTTCTACGATCTCGAAAAAGACCCGGACGAGACGGTCAACCTCATCGCCGACCCGGCGTACGCGGGGGTCCGCGGCGAGATGGCGGCGGAGCTCGACGAGGCATTCTGCGATTATTCGCTCCCGGTGTTTGACGCCTCGAAGACCGCGCCGACCGGAAGCGGACAGATGGGACCGATCACGGAGGAGAACCGGGACGTCTTTCACCCGCAGATCCTCTATTTCCGCGACGTCAAAAAAGAAAACTGAAGCAATCTCATAACCGTCAAAACGGAGGTGCTTATGGGACTCTCAACCGTTGTGCATGAATGCGATTTCTGCGTGGTCGGCGGAGGGCTCGCCGGCATGGCGGCCGCCATTGCCGCGGCGCGGGGAGGCACGAAGGTCGTCATCCTGCAGGACCGCCCGATGTTCGGCGGCAACGCCTCGTCCGAGGTCCGGATGTGGGTGTGCGGCGCGGACGGCGGCGACAACCGCGAGACCGGGATCATCGAAGAGATCCAGCTCGAAAGCCTGTATTACAACCCAGACAAGAACTACGCCGTCTGGGACGGCCTGCTCTGGAACAAGATCAAATCGGAAAAGAATATCACGCCCCTTCTGAACTGCTCGGTCTGCGCGGCGGACTGCGCGGACGGGGAGGACGGGCGGCGCATCGTCTCGGTCACCGGCTGGCAGACGACGACGCAGACCTGGCACCGCGTCAAGGCGGCTCTTTTCGCAGACTGCTCCGGCGACAGCATCCTCGCGCCGCTCACGGGAGCCGAGTACCGCATGGGACGGGAGGCAAGGGACGAGTTCGGGGAGAAGACCTCGCAGGAAGTCGCCGATTCCCAAACGATGGGCATGAGCTGTCTCATCCAGTGCCGCAAAACAGATCGGAAATCGACCTTTCTCGCGCCGCCGTGGGCGAAGAAGCTCACGCCCGACCTCATCCGCCTGCGCCGCCCGAACATGACGTCGACCGCGGAGAATTTCTGGTACCTCGAGCTCGGCGGGAACCGGGATTCGATCGGGGATACCGAAGAGGTGCGGGACGAACTTGTCGCACTCGCGTACGGGATGTTCGACTACGTCAAGAACAGCGGTGAGGTGGAGGACGGCGACTATTGGCAGCTCGATTTTCTCGGCTTCCTTCCCGGCAAGCGCGAATCGCGGCGCATGGTCGGGGACTATATCATGACGCAGGGCGACGTGCTCTCGGGCGGACGCTTCGACGACGTGATCGCGTTCGGCGGCTGGCCGCTGGACGATCATCACCCGGACGGCTTTTACCACGCCGGCAATCCGAACGTGTGGGGGAGCACCCCCGTGCCCTACGGCATCCCCTACCGCTGTGTCTATTCGAAGAATATCTCAAATCTCTTCTTCGCCGGGCGCAACATCTCCTTGACCCACGCCGCGATGAGCTCGGCACGGGTGATGGCGACCTGCGCGACTCTCGGCGAAGCGGTCGGCACGGCGGCGAACCTCGCCCGGGAAACGGGACTCTCCCCCCGCGGCGTCGGACGGGAAAAGATCGGCGAACTGCAGGCGCGGCTCATGGAACAGGGCTGCTTCCTGCCGTATCTGCGCCGCTCGATTCCCGATTTCGTGCGGGAGGCGGCGCTGCTCCGCGCACAGGACGAAAACCTCAGAAACGGCGCGGACCGTGTGAACCGGACCTATGGGGGCGGGGAAGAGGGCGTATTCGTTCCGCTCGGCGAGCGGGCGGGCTACCGCTTCCGCAAGCCGGTTCGCGTCAGGAACATCCACATCGCCTTCGACTCCGATCTCCCCCGCGCGAGTCTGCCGGGCGATTCCTGCGAACAGCGCCATACCATGCGAGCAAACGTTTTTGAGGACGGATGCGGCAAATCCCCGACCATGACGATGCCGAAAACCCTTGTCCGCGCGTACCGCGTCGAGGGCGTCACCGCGGACGGGGAGCGCGTGACGATCCTCAGGGAAGAGAACAATCTCCGCCAGTGCGTGAACATCCCATGCGGCGCCGCGTTCACGGAGCTCGCCCTCATCCCCGAATCCCTGTGGGGCGGGGAAGGGTACGGCGAAGGAGACGCGCACGTCCTGTCCTTCGACGCGCGGTAAAACGGCAGGGACCGGGGGGGATCCGCGGCGGCGCGAACAGAGAAACACCGGCGCGTAACGCGGACCGTGAAGAAAAAGCAAAAAAAGGTTGCATTCCGTTGAGTTGTGTGGTATAATCATTTTATATCAAAAAAAGCAAAGAAATCCACGGAGGGATCATCGTGAAAAAAAGACTGCTTTCCCTGTTCCTCGCGCTCCTTATGATCACCGGCGCGCTTTTATCCTGCTCCCAGCAGACGGAAAACGCGGAGGAAGACACGGGCGCCGCCCCGTCTCAGACGTCCGACGCGCCCGCGGGGGAGAATGCCGGGACGGAGCCCGTCGAGGAGGTAAAGGACGATTTGCCCGAGCGCAATTATAACGGCGCGGCGTACAACATCTACACCCGCTCGAACACGACGCACTACGCTTTCCTCGCTGAGGAAATGAACGGCGAGGTGCTGAACGACGCGATCTACGAGCGCAATCTCGGCGTCGCCGACCGGTTCAACGTCGCGTTCACCGAGACCGAGTATTCCGACGAGATCATGGCGCAGAACAACGTGCAGTCCGGGGACGACACCTTCTCCCTCATGAACGTGCGCTGCACCGCCGCCGACAACATGGCGAAAAAGCGTCTGGTCTTCGACATCAGCACCTTTCAGTACATCGACCTTTCGAAGCCCTACTGGGACGACGAACTCACCCGCATGATCGGGGTCGGCGATCGTCAGTTCACCGCCATCGGCTCCGCCGACCTCACGGTGATCGACTTCATGAACGTGCTTCTCTTCAACAAAGCCCTGCACGAGCAGTACGGGATCGAGAATCTTTACGACGCGGTGCGCGAAGGACGCTGGACCTTCGACCGCTTCGGCGAATACGCCGCGCTGGCGACGCAGGACGTGGACGGCAACGGAAAGTATGACAAGAACGACCAGTGGGGCATGCTCGGCGTCGCGAAATATCTCCATTGCTCCCTGATCCCGGCGGGCGGTGCGCGGTACATCGGGAAGGATGAGAAAAACTACCCCTATTTCGCGCTGGGCGACGAGCGTTTCACCACCGTGTTCGAGAAGATTTTCGCGATCTGCAACGACAACAACGCATGGTACAAGACGAGCGACAGCTCGAACGAGGCGACCGAGTACCACAACATGTTCCGCAACGGTCAGGGGTTCTTCCTCGTGACGATGTTCTACTACATCGAATCCCTGCGCGACATGGATTACGATTTCGGCATCCTGCCCTTCCCGAAGTTCGACGAACAGCAGGAGAATTACGAAAGCCGCATTTCGTTCTTTGACACCTCCGTCATCCCCGTGACCGTGCCGGACAGCGAAATGTCCTCCATCGTGCTGGAGGCGCTGACCTGCTGGTCCTTCAACAAGGTGATCCCCGCTTATAAGGACGTCGCGCTGAAATCCAAATTTGCCCGCGACGAGGACTCATCGAAGATGATCGACCTCATTCTCGAGCACCGCGTCATCGACTTCGGCGACACCTATTTCGCGGATACGATCCGCGACGGCTTCGTTGCCGGTATGTTCGTGGACGACAACCGGAACCTGGCGTCCCAGATCAAGTCCCGCACCAAAGTAATCAACAAGCAGCTTGAAAAGATGATCACCTCCTACGAAGAGGGCGAGGAATAAAAAACAGCGGACGCGCCGATCCCGACAGTGAACCGCTCCAGTAAAAACGGACAATGACAAAAAAGCTCTTATGTGGTACAATACTGCATAGGAGCTTTTGCTATGAAGGAGGGAGAGAGATGGCAGGAAAGAAAGGGATGAAGCACTACCCCGAGGAGCTCAAGGAG
>JAFYBN010000053.1 GCA_017540175.1 Clostridia bacterium
CTCCCTTCAGGTACGCTTCGACCGCTGTCACCTTTAGTTCCATGCTGTACCTTTTGTTCTTCCTCCTTGACATGAATAACCCCCTTAGTGTAGACACGTTTTTGTTTTTTCGTGTGTCTACTCTAAGGGGATTATATCACCATGCCGGCAGCGGGGGATTTTTGCTCGGGCTCTCAGCTTTATACTTACTCGGCGACGAGCCGCACGACCGTGTCGATCGGATCGCAGTCTGCCGGAGCGGGGAGCGTGATTTCGTAACCGTTCCCCGTTTTCCGCAGCAGAAGGACCTCGCCTTCGTGTTCAGCCCCGACGAACGTCTTTCCGTCCGCGGGGAGGGGAAGGGACAGGATGCCGTCCTCCGGGCGGTTCAACACATGGAGATAGACCGTTTTTCCGTCCGGGGATTCCGTGGACACGCCCCAGTCGGTCTTTTCGAGAAGGGCGTTCGGCGCGGTGACGTAGGAGCGGCCGGGGACCGTGCCGTAAATCCCCTCGTGCCCGCGGAGCAGGTTCCCCAGCTCGCCGAGCAGTTTGCGGACGCCGTCCTCCCACGTCTGATCGAGGTACGGTCCGCAGGACCACGCGATCCCGCCGTTGAACTGCCCCACTGTGGCGACCGTGCGGACGGAATAGCGGTAAAGGTTTCGCGCGTCGGTCGGAGCCTTGTTGCCGGACGCCCACCAGTTTCCGATCTGCCGGTTGACCTGGGAATAATGCGTGGGGAGGGTGTCGGAATCACAGCTTTCGATCGAGCCGTAGTATTCGGACACGATGAAATCCGAAAGGGGATGCTTCACGGTGTTCGCCGTGACGCCCGTGTTGACGAAGATCACCGCGTCGGGGTCGCGCTCGCGCACGTAATCGCACACGTCCGCCGTCGGACCGCCCTGATCGAACCAGAAGCCCCGGATCGCGCGCCCGTATTTGTCGTAGATCTCTCCGATCAGCCGCTTGAGAAAGCGCATCCTCGCTGCGTCGTCGACCCATCCCATTTTTTTGAGTTCTTCGTCATTGATGTCGTGCGCGTCGTTCGGCGGGAGATAGAAGACAAGGGGGATGCCGTACCGTCCGAGTCCCGAGAGGAGCTTTTCGATGATATCGGACTTCTCGGCGCATTTGCCCGGGCAGACCGCCTTCATCGTATCGGACGGGAAAAGAAGATTAAAACCCGCGTGGGCGAGGGTGAACACGACGTATTCCGCGCCCATGTCATGCGCGGTTTTCGCGTATCGTTCGCCGTCGAACCGGGCGGCGGCTTCCTCGGGGGACGACGCGCCGCGGGAATCGTCCCGCGAGGTCCACGTCCCGCCCCAGTTTGTCGATTTGCCGTCCGCGTAGGTGGCGCGGGTGTAGTGGGTGAAGAGGCCCACCCGCGCTCTCTCGAAATAGGATCTGTCGAAACGCTGTCCCATGCCGCGTCCTCCTGCCTGAATGAAAAGTTCGAGTGGGCGGCGCGGAGGCTTTCAGCACCCCCGCCGCCCGTTCTTTCGGTTATCCGCAGACAGTATACACGAAAACGGGAATGAAATCAAGAGGTTTTTCACCGCGGGCGGCTCGGAACGGCGGGACAGCGGGGCAGCGGGACGGTGTAGTTGCGGAATGGCGGAACGGCGGGGGCGGCGCGCGGCGGTTTTTTCCCGGGTTTGCCCGATCCTCTTGACTCCCGCGCCGGAATCTGCTATCATCAGAACAGAGTGAAATTCAAGAGAGGCGCGTCATGGAAATCAAAACCGTATGGCAGGGGCAACAGAGCCCTCATGCGTACGCCGCGCACCGCATCCCGGGGATCGCCGTCACCGCGCGCGGCACCCTCCTGCTTGTGTGCGAAGCGCGGGACACCTTCTCCGACTGGGCGCGGATCGATCTGCTGCTCTGCCGCTCCGAGGACGGCGATGCCTTCGGAGCCCCCGTCGTCCTTGCGCGCGGGGATGAGGCGCACCCGACCGTCAACAACCCGGTGCTGATCCCCGCCGCGGACGGCCGCGTCTTCCTCCTCTACTGCACGGACTACACGGTGGACGGCGGCGGGATCTTCCTCCGCGTCTCACAGGACGATGGGCTCACATGGAGCGCGCCGCGGGATCTCACGGCGTCCGCGCGGCCCGAGGAACACGCGGCGTTCGCCCTCGGACCCGGTCACGGGATCGAGCTGCCGGACGGCACGCTCCTCGTCCCCGTCTGGTTTGTCCCCGCGGGCGCGCACCCCGATCCCCGGTCCCACCATCCGGCGCGGGTCTCCGTCTTCTTCTCGAAGGACGGCGGCGCGTCGTGGCGGCTCGGGCAGGTGCTTTCGGAGACGCCCGACTGTCCCGACCCGAACGAGACCTCGGCGGCCCCCCTCTCCTCCGGCGGGATCTGCCTCAATACCCGCCTGAACGGCGCCGGATACCGCGCCGTCTCACGGAGCGAACGCGGGATCGAGGACTTCTCCCCCCTACGGCCCGACCGCTCCCTTCCCGATCCCACCTGCATGGGAAGCGTCGCCGCGGCACATTGGCGCGGGCGGCATGTGCTGCTTTTCGTCAACTGCGCGTCGACGGACGGGCGCAAAAACCTCACCTGCCGCGCCTCCTTCGACGACGGGCATACATGGTCCCATTCAATGGTGATCGAGCCCGGCGACGCGGGATACGCCGATCTCGCGGTCAGAGACGGGGTCGTCCATGTGCTTTACGAACAGCGCTTCGGCGAGGTCGTGAAGCTCGCGCGCTTCGGGCTCGAAGAGCTGCTCCGCTGAGGGCGGGCCCGCCGTTTATGTCATTCATCTTTACTTTTGATTTTACGATAAGGAAAGGAAAAGCGCCATGTCCGACTATCTCGTCAAGCTCTGGGAGCTCCCCTCCCCCGAGCCTTATTATGCCTCCCTGCGGGAGAAGAACATCGTGATCCGCAAGCCCATCGGGCCGGAGAACTACACCGTCATCGGATGGATCCGCGAACACTTCGGCGCGGGATGGGCCGGTGAGGCGGAAAACGCCTTTTTCCGCGATCCGAAGGGCATTTACGTTGCCGTGCGCGAAGGAGACGCCGGCCCCGAGATGCTCGGATTCGCATGCTACGACGCGACCGTGAAAGGCTTTTTCGGCCCGACCGGAGTCGCTCAGGACGAGAGGCATCAGGGGATCGGCGCGGCGCTTTTGCTCGCCTGTCTCAGCGCGATGCGCGAGGAGGGGTACGGGTACGCCGTGATCGGCAGCGTCGGTCCCGCGGATTTCTACAAGAAGATCTGCGGCGCGGTCGAAATCGAGGGTTCCTCCCCCGGCGTCTATCGCGGGATGCTGCGGGGATAAAGCGAATCTGCCCCGCCGTGCTATAATGCTTTGCGGAAAACGGTCTCCGTCCGCGCGACGGGGACCGATCGATCAAAGGAGGAGTGCGTATGCCGGATCAGCAAATCGCCCTGTTTTCGGACCCCCGGCCCGACCCGCGTCCGCCCGCGGCCGTGGGCTGGAATCTATGGCACGGCTGCACAAAGGTATCGCCGGGATGCGCGCACTGCTACATGTACCGCCGGGACGAAGCCGTCGGACGCGATCCCACCGTTCTGCGCAGGACGCGGGCGTTCCGCCTGCCGGCAGAGATCCTGCGTGCGGGGGAATACCGTGGACTGCCGAAAATCCCCTCCGGTTCGCGCGTTTACACCTGCTTTTCCTCGGACTTTTTCCACGAGCAGGCGGACGCGTGGCGGCCCGAGGCATGGGACATGATCCGGGAGCGGTCGGACTGCACCTTCTTTATGATCACGAAAAGGCCGGAGATGATCGCCTCCCGGCTTCCCGACGACTGGGGCGGCGGATGGGAGCACGTCACGATCGCCGTCACCGGCGAGAATCAGGCGATGGCGGAGAAGCGCCTTCCGGTCTATCTCTCCCTCCCGCTCCGGCACCGCGCCGTGATGATCGAGCCCATGCTCACCCCCGTTGATCTGCGCCGCTGGCTGATCCCCGCCCCGCAAGGGGGGCCGGAAGGCGGACCCGCTGTGGAGAGCGTCAGTGTCGGCGGCGAATCCGGACCGGACGCCCGCCCCTGCGACTTTGCGTGGGTGCTCGACGTCCGCAACCAATGCGCCGCGCGCGGCGTCGCATTCTCCTATCACCAGACCGGGGCGAGGCTCGTCAAAGACGGGCGGGAATACCGCATCCCGCGCGCCCGCCAGCACGAGCAGGCGCGAAAAGCCGCCCTCGATCTGTGCGGCGGGGGCGGTCTTGACGAAATCCCGGGTGAATCCGCTTCCGAGGAGAGCGTATGAACAGAGACAGAAAAACTGCGCCGAGAGATTTGCCCGGCAGCCGGGAACCGCAGGAACGCGATCGTGAGCCGCTGCGCCGGGCGCGCGATCCTGAGACGCCGCGCGGTGTGCGCGATCCCGAGACGCTGCGCCGGGTGATCGGAAAAACCGTCCGCGGCAGAATCGACCGCCCGCTCGGCAGCCGCCATCCCCGCTTCCCCGATCTGATCTATCCCGTCAACTACGGATACGTCGAGGGCGTCCTGGGTGGCGACGGTGAGGAACAGGACGCGTACGTGCTCGGCGCGGACGGGCCGCTTGAGACCTTCGAGGGCACGGTCATCGCCGTTGTGCACCGTCTCGACGACGCGGAGGACAAGTGGATCGTCTCCCTCTCCCCATCGGGAAGGGATTACACGGATGAAGAAATACTTGAACTGACCCGTTTTCAGGAACGGTTTTTCAGGAGCGTCCTGATCCGCTGAGGACCGCCGCCGCTCTCGGGACGGGACGGGACGTGGCGCTCTGCACGAAAGGAGATCGATCCGAATGACGACGGAGCACATTGTCGTTCTGCCCTATGACGAGAGCTGGAAAGAGGGGTTTCGAAAGATCGAAGCGGAGCTTCGCGCTGCGCTGGGGGACCTCGCCCTGTGCATCGAGCACGTCGGCAGCACCTCCGTGCCGGGGCTTGCCGCGAAACCGATCATCGACATCGACGTCGTGATCGGGGACCGCGCCGCGCTCGGGCCTGTGATCAACGCCCTGCAACGGATCGGCTACCGGCACGAGGGCGACCTCGGCATCCGGGACCGGGAAGCGTTCGCTTACGACGAGGAGCGGAAGGCGCACCTGCCGAAGCACCACCTCTACGTCTGCCCCGCAGATTCCCGCGAGCTTGCCCGTCACCTTCGCTTCCGCGACCGCCTGCGCGCCGATCCCGAGGCGGCGCGGGAATACGGCAGGATCAAGGAAGAAGGGGCGGCGCTTTATCCGTACGACATCGAAAAATACCTCGCGCACAAGGCGGAATTTATCGAAAAAATCTGTGCGGAGCCGTCCGTAGTGCGGGAGGGGTAAAAATCCGCCCGCACGCCCCCGCGGTACGCGGCGCAACGCGGGCAATGCTCTTTTGTCGAAAGGACATGACCGTGAACGAATATCTGAAAAACCTCTGCCGGCTCGAATTCGCCGTGACGCTCGCGTGCACGGGCCGGTGCATCCACTGTCAGAACGGCGATCCCATCCCCTTTTCGAAGGCGGGGCGCATCGACGCGTCGGCGGCGTGCGCGGCGATCCGGAAGGTCTGCGCAGTCTATCCGATCACATCCGTGATGACCTTCGGGGGAGAGCCCCTGCTCTGCCCGGAGACGGTCTGCGCGATCCACAAAACCGCGGCGGAGCTGGGCGTCGGGCGGCGGCAGGTCATCACAAACGGCTTTTTCTCGGCAAGCCGCGATCGGATCGGCGAGGTCGTCCGGGCGCTTGCCGAAAGCGGCGTCAACGACCTGCTTCTCTCGGTCGACGCGTTCCATCAGGCGGTCATCCCCCTCGGGCCGGTCAAGCTCTTCGCGCAGAGCGCCGCGGAGGCGGGGATCCCGATCCGGCTCAGCCCCGCGTGGCTCGTCTCCCAGACGGATGAAAACCCGTACAATCTCCGCACAAGGGCGATCCTTGAGGAGTTCCTGCCCCTCGGCATCCCGCTCGGCTCCGGGAACACGGTGTTCCCGAGCGGGAACGCGCTGAAATACCTCCGGGCGTATTTCGGCGAAAACACCGCCGAATTCTCCCCCTACGAGGAGGACCCGACGGACATCCGCACCCTGTCGTTTTCACCGGACGGGGACGTGCTGAACGGGAATCTGTATCATACGGACATTCTTGAAATCATCCGGTCTTACCGGCCGTGAGTCGAATCCAACCGAAAGGGGGAACGCGGCTTTCTTGGACAAGAAAGCCTGGCAAAGAACTTTCACAGCACAACGCCGATCCGACGTTCCGGCAAACGAAAAAAGGGGCTCGCACCCCTTTTTCCTTATTCTTTATGGTTTACAGCGCGAAGCGGGCGCTGTATTCGCCGTACACGCGGTCGAAGTCCGCGGAACGCTTTTCCTTGACCTGGCTCAGATATTCATGCGTATCGAACAGATCCGCCTCGAGCTCGATCATAGCGACGGCGATGTTCGAGCAGTGGTCGGACACGCGGCGGTAATCGGTCAGCAGATCGTTGAACACAAAGCCCTGATGGATGGTGCACTGCCCCTTCGCGAGACGCTCCACATGGTGCAGCTTCAGCTCGCCGCACAGGCTGTCGATCCATTCCTCGAACGGCTCGACGCGCGACGCTGCCTCCTGATCCCCATCGATGAACGCGTGGAAGGTCAGACGCACGATCTCACGCACCGCGCTGCCGATCACGTCCAGCTCATGCTTCGCCTCGCCGGAGAAGACGAGATTCTTTTCCTTGACCTCCGCCGCGCTGTCCGCGATGCGGAGGGCGTGGTCCGAAATGCGCTCGAAATCCGAGAGCGTATGCAGGAATTTCGAAACCTCCTTGTTCTGACGGTCCGTCATTTCGTGGCCCGTGAGCTTCACGAGATACGTCCCGAGCGCGTCCTCGTACCGGTCGACCGCGACCTCCTTGTCCTTCACCGCCTGATACGTCTCGGCGTTGAACGTGTGCAAGAGATCGAGCGCTTCGTCGAGGGATTCCTCGGTGAGGTTCGCCATCGCCTCGACCGTCTGGCGGCTCTGCTCCACCGCGATGGACGGGTGCTTGATGAAGCGTTCCTCCAGCCGCAGGGCGGGGTCGCTCTCGTCCGGGGCCTTTCCCGGCACAAGCAGGGAGACCAGCACCTCGAGCAGGTCGGAGAAGGGCGCGAGCAGCGCGACCATGGCAAACCGCAGCACCGTGTTGAGCACGGCGATGGAAACGGGGTTCATGATCATCTCAAGGAAGGGGAAGCGGAAGATCGCGTTCGCAATATAGAAGACCGCGGCGCACGCCAGAGCGCTCACCACGCCCGCGACGGGATAAACGAGCGCCGCGCGCTTGCCGTCGGTGTTCGCGCCCACGGCGGAGAGCAGCACGGGCGCGGACGCGCCGACCGCGATGCCCATCAGAAGCGGAAGCGCCGTTTCGAACGGGAGCTCGCCCGTCAGGGACAGCGCCTGCAGGATACCGACCGCGGCGGACGCCGACTGGAGCATCGCCGTAAAGACCGCGCCGACAATGATGCCGAGCAGGGGATTGGACATGGAGACCAGCAGAACGCGGAAGCCGGGCGCGTCACCGAGAGAGCTGACCGCGCCGGACATGGAGCTCATCCCGAACATCAGGACGGCAAAGCCCATCATGATATCGGCAATATGGCGCAGCGTCTGCTTTTTCGAGAACATCCGGATGAGGATGCCCGCGAGCGCGACGGACGCCGTCAGGGTCGTGGTGGAGAAAATGCTCGCGATGCCGCTTCCTCCGCCCACCGTACTGAGACAGATGATCCACCCGGTGATGGACGTGCCGAGGATCGCGCCGAGAATGACGCTGATCGCCTGACGCACCTTCATCATGCCGGAGTTTACAAAGCCCACCGTCATGACCGACGTGGCGCACGACGACTGGATCACCGCCGTCACGCCCGTCCCGAGCAGCACACCCTTGAGCGGCGTGCTCGACAGACGGTACAGAACCAGCTCGAGGCGGTTGCCCGCCACTTTTTTCAGCCCGTCCCCCATCAGCGTCATGCCGAAGAGGAAGAGCGCGACCCCGCCGATGAGGGTCATGATTTCCCGAAAGCTCAACTTCCCACGCTTTCCGTTTCATTCAGAAACCTTTAATATATATACAAAAACAGTATACCCGTCCGTGGTTAAATCCGCGGCGCGCGATGTGTTAAATCGAAGTTAAATCAGCCGAAATCCGTTTACAACGGGCAAAAAATATGATATGATGAAATCACAAAGCCGAGAAACGGAGAAAATCATGATCTACTGTCTCGAAGACGACGAAAGCATCCGCAAGCTCGTGGTGTACGCGCTCCGCAGTCAGGGCGCGGACGCCGAAGGCTTCGAAGACGGGGAGGCGTTCTGGGCGGCGATGAAGCGCAAAAAGCCCGACCTTGTCCTGCTCGACATCATGCTTCCCGGCGAGGACGGCATTTCGATCCTGAAAAAGCTGCGCGCCTCACCCGTTACCGCTTCCCTGCCCGTCATCATGCTCACGGCGAAGAACAGCGAATACGACCGCGTGGAGGGGCTGGACGCCGGAGCGGACGACTACATTTCGAAGCCCTTCGGCATGATGGAGCTCGCCGCGCGCATCCGCGCCCTTCTCCGCCGCGCCGACAACACCCCCGCCGCGCCGGAATACCGGATCGGAGAGCTGTATTTCTGCCCGGACCGGCACGAGATCCGTGTGAGCGGGGAGACCGTGACCCTGACCTATAAGGAATTCGCCCTGCTCCGCCTGTTCTGCGAAAACCGCGGCAGAGTGCTGACCCGTTCCGTCATCATGGACCGGATCTGGGGACTGGAAGCGGAGCGGGAAAACCGTACCCTCGACGTCCACATCCGCACGCTGCGCTCCAAGCTCGGCAAGGCGGGATCCTATATCGAAACCGTCCGGGGCATCGGCTACCGGATGAAGGGGGAAAACGCATGACGGCAAAAATCTTTACAAACACCTTTCTCGTGGGGCTCTCGGTGCTGCTGCTCTGCGCGGCGGTCTTTTTCGGACTCCAGTACACGCAGACGAAGGACGAGACCTTCGATACCCTGCGCCGGGAGGCGGTTTACGCTTCAAGCGGCGTCGCCCTGTCCGGAGAACAGTATCTCGAATCACTCGAGAGCGACCACCGCGTCACGTGGATCGACAAGGACGGCGCGGTGCTCTACGACAGCGATTACCCGGATACCGCCGCAAACCTGAACGACCGCCCCGAAGTCGCGGCCGCCCGGGAAAGCGGAGAAGGTCAGAGCATCCGCGAATCGGAGACGTCCGGTCAGTCCACCGTGTACCTCGCCCTGCTCTGCTCCGACGGCACAGTCCTGAGGATCTCCAGCCCCCGCAGCGCGGCGCGGTACGCGCTCGAGACCGTGTCCCCGGTGCTGTGGGTCGCCGTGCTCGTGCTGCTCGTCTCCGGGACGCTGGCGTTCCGCGTGGCGAAGCAGATCCTCGCCCCGGTAAACGCCATCGACCTCGACCATCCCGATGCCTCGAAGGCTTATTCGGAGCTCGCGCCCCTCGTGGGCAGGATCGAGGAGCAGAACCTCACGATCCGCGAACGGGAGGACGAGCTGCTCGCCCGTCAGCGCGAGTTCGCCACCCTGACCGACGCCATGAGCGAGGGCTTTCTCCTGCTCGATAAAAACGGCACGGTACTGAGCGCCAACAGCGAGGCGCTGCACCTCTTCCGCGACGCAGCCGCGGGCGAGGCGTTCCCGGAATCCCCCGCCTCCGAGGCCGTGCACGACGCGCTCGCCGGAAAGCGGACGGAGATCCAGCTCGACACGGAAAATAACCGCTCCATGCGCATCATCGCCAGCCCCATTCTTCAGAACGGGCGGCTGTCCGGCGCGGTCATCCTCACCGTGGACGTCACGGAACGCGAACAGCGGGAACGGCTGAGACGCGAGTTCTCCGCGAACGTCTCCCACGAGCTCAAAACCCCGCTCACGTCGATCTCCGGTTTCGCGGAGCTGCTCATGCGCGGCATGGTCACGCCCGACATGACGACGGAGTTCGCGAGCGATATTTACAGGGAATCCCAGCGGATGATCGCCCTGGTGGACGACATCATCAAGCTCTCGAAGCTCGACGAGGAAGGCGTTTCCTACGAATGGGAATCGGTCAGCCTCGGCGACCTCGCGGCGGACGTGCTCGACACGCTCCGCGCGGCGGCCGAAAAGCGCAACGTCACGCTTTCGCTCTCCGGATCGGGGCAGGTGCGCGGCGTGTGGCGCATCCTCAACGAAATGGTCTACAACCTCTGCGACAACGCGATCAAATACAACAAGGACGGCGGCTCGGTCAGCGTGGAGATCGCCGACGACGGTCCGGAGGTGACGCTCACGGTGCGCGACACCGGCATCGGCATTCCGGACGCCCACAGGGACCGGGTGTTCGAGCGGTTCTACCGGGTGGACAAGAGCCATTCGCGGGAAGATATCGGCGGCACGGGTCTCGGGCTGTCCATCGTCAAGCACGGCGCGCTGCTGCATCACGCGCAGGTCTCGCTGGACAGCACGGTCGGCGAGGGCACCGCGGTCACGCTCCGGTTTCCGAAGATCGAAGCATAAATAAACGGGGGCTGACGCGTTTTCTCCGGTTTCGGAGCGAATGCGTCGGCCCCCGACGTTTTTTATTTTGTCTCCCCGCTCCGCCTGCTCCGCGCGGCGGCGAACGGGATGCCCGCGGATACCCGCTCCGCGCGGCATCAGTCCCAATAATACATGTACTTCTCAAAGGCGTCCATGAGCGCCTTTATGTTTTGAAGCGGCGTTCCGGCATACCAGCCGAAGATCATCATCAACCCTCCCGCGGGCGAGCTCAGCTTTTCGACCTCCTCGCGCACGAGGGCGTCCACCTCGGCGGGCGTGCCGAAGACCGTGACCTTCTGCCGGTCCACGTCGAGCTCGAGGGCGTATTTCCCGAAGAATTTCTCCCGGATCCAGTCGATGCCGTTGACGAGGTCCTGAATGTTGAGAATGTCCACGCCCCCGTCGATGAGATCATCCGCGAGGGTGCGCACATCCCCGTCCGAGTGCATGTGGATGATCGCGCCCGCGTCCCGCGCCGGCTTCATCAGCCGCTGATACGAGGGCTTGATGAATTTCCGGAAGAGGTCGGGCGAGATCATCGGGCCGATCTGCATTCCGAGATCCTCGGGATAGGAGATCATGTCGTACCCCGCCCGCGCCCAGTGGTCGGTGAAGGCGGCGTTGTACTCCTCGAGCCTTTCGATCAGCAGGAGAAGATCGGGATCCTCGTCCGCCATCCCGAGGAGCACGTTTTCGTATCCGCACAGATCGGTCAGGCGGAGAAAGGTGTGCCCGTGGGGCAGGGACGTCTGCGTGAACCACCCGTTTTTCTTTGCCTCCGCGACCCGCGCGCGTTCGGCGTCCGGATCGAATTTCGGGAGCTCGGGGAAGCGGTAATCCCGGATTTTCGAAAAGTCCGCGAGCGGGTGCTTCCGGATCACGCCGCGGATGCCGTCGATCGCGCCCTTCCACTCCACGCCGAATTCGTCGGTATAGGTGACGCCGCGGTCCACCTCCTCGCCCTCCTTCGGCACGAGGTCCCAGCGCATCCTCCCCTTCCCCGCAATAACGGGATGGGATTCGAGCAGCTCCTCAACGGCGCGGGGATCGTAATGGGAAAAGACCGAGCCGTTGACCGCAAAGGTCACGGGGATGAAGTCGGGTCTTTCAAAACGGATGACCCGCAGAAGATTTTCGCGCTGTGTCATGTTCCGACCTCCGTTTCCGGGGATTCACCGGGGTTTTGATTCCCGGGATCGGGGGAAGGGACTTCCTGCAAAGGAGTCTCGCCGCTCTCCCGCTTCTGCGCGGCGCCTTGCGCGTCGCTTTGCGCGGCGTCCCGTTCCCCGGTCTTCCGCGTCAGCAAAAACGCGAGAGCGACCGCCGCCGCGCCGCCGACGAGCTTGCCGACGAGGAAGGGGGCCGCGGTCGAAGGGTCCGCCGTGAGCTGGAACGCCAGGTGATCGCCGAGCAGAAAGGACGCCGGGACGATGTACGCCGCGTTGACGACCGCGCCCCGTTCGTTCATGTCCTTCATCATCCCGAAGGTCGGGATCGCGTTGACCGACGACGTGATCAGTCCCATGACCGACGCCTCGTCCATGCCAGCCTTTTTCCCGAGCCGACCGAGCGGTTTGCCGAGGAATTTTTCAAGGAAGTATAAGAGCGTGAACGCGCCGGAGAGAAAGATGACGATCCCGCCGATGATCAGAATGCCCTCGTCGAAGGTGCCGAGCGCAGGCACGTCGAGGCGCAGGACCTTGATCACGATCGCCGCCGCCAGGGCAAGGGTCAGGATGCCGGTCAGCACCGCGCCGAGGACGGTGACGAGCTTCACCGTGAAGCGCTCGAAAAAGAGAAGCCCGGCGGCGAACAGCAGCGCGAAGACGATGAGGGGCGCGAGATTTCTGAGCAGCACGCCAAGCCCCAGCCCGAAGCAAAGCCCGCTCACGAAGCACGCGAGGGGCACCGTGACGAGCCCTGCCGCCAATCCCTTCGCGAGACAGGGGCGCTTTTCGGCGGGCGTGAGCGCGAAGCCGACGGGGAAGGCGAACATGACCGCGCATCCCATTGTGCTGCCCATGACCGAGCCCGCGAGCCGCCCCACCTCCGGGTCCTCGGCGAGCGCGAGGGCAAGGGGCCACCCGCCGGAATCGTTCGCGAGAAGCAATCCCGCCACAACGGAAGGGTCGATCCCGAGTTTTCCGAGCACGGGCGACAAAGCGGGCGCGAGCACGGACGCGATGAGGGGCGCGAGGGCGATCGGCCCGATCATGGCAAGGATGAGCACGCCCGACGCCTCCATGCCGCGCTCAAAGCTCTTTCCCGGACCGAAGCGGCACCCCAGCGCCCGGTCCCCCGCCCCGATCAGGGCAAAAAAGAGCATGATATAAGTAATAAGATCCCCGATTGTCATATTCGTCCCATGTTATGAGCGGACGCCGTCCGCCGACCATCCGCCGCACGTATTTTAATAAATTCAAACGCGAAGTGTTTGTACCTCCACTCCGCCGAAGGCGGAATTTCACTCCGCGAAGCGGTATTTCACTCCGCCGAAGCGGTATTTCACTCCGCCGAAGGCGGAATTTCACTCTTCCCTTTCCCCTCATGGCGCAGGCATTCGTCAATATACACCGCCGCCATGGACGCGAAGCCGTGGTTGAGGCTGCTCGAAAGGCGCGCGTGCTCCCAGAGCGTACCGGTCGTCTCCGCCATGCCGAGGAAGAAGTCGCGGCATTCCCCGAGCACCCGGTCGTATTGCCCCCACCGCAGCAGCAGCTCGAGCCGCAGGTAGTTGCCGATGAAGGCGTTCGACGGGAAGACCGCCGGATAGTCCTTCGCCGGGTCGCGCTTCGGCCCGAACCGGGTGAGGAGCGTTTCAAAGAGGGCGGGATACGCCTCCTTCGACGCGACGCCGAAATAGAAGGCGTAGTACTGGCAGGTCTCCGTGGTGTGCCCGGTTTTCGCGAGCCTTCCGTGCTCGTCCCGGACCGCGTTGTCCTCGAAGAACGCGCCGTTCCAGCTCAGGGAGCGGATCGCGTCCTTCATCTTCACCGCCTTTTCGCGCAGCGCGGGCGCGCCGTAGAGCTCGTCGACCGCCTCCAGCGCCGCCGCCCAGAGCATGTTCGAGGGGAAGTTCACGCCGCGGATGAAGTCCCCGTCGTTGCACCGGCTCCATTCGATGAAGACCCAGCTCTCGAGGTTTTCGAGCAGTCCCTCTTCGTTATAAAACCGCTCGAAGAACTTCACGAGCCCGAAGACCTTTTCGCGCGAGAGCTCCCGCATCGCCCCGTCCCCCGTGCGGCGGACGTAGTTCGCGAGCTCCAAAATATACCACATCGACCAGTTCGGGATATAGACCCCGTCGTTGTGGTCGGCGGGATAGCACATCGGGATCATCCCCTCCGGCAAAAACGGGGACTGCGGAGAGAGCGCGTAGTTTTCGAGAAAGCTCTTTTCGACGAGATTCTTCCCCGTGAAGAATGCCTCCGCGCGGGAGGAGAAATAGCTGTCGCACAGCCACCCCGCCCGCTCGCGCGAGGGACAGTCGGTGAGCACGTCCACCGCGTTCTGCGCGAAGGTGTTCGCCGCCGCTTTTGTGATGCGGTCGAGCGCTTCGTCGCCGGTGTTGATTTTGTGATCCCCGGCGTCGGGATTTTCATAGAGGACCATTCCGAAATCCGAGATCTCCGCTCCGCCTCCCCGAATCACGACGGCGGCAAAGCGCGCGGAATTGGCTTCGAAGGTGAGGATCCGGCTCTCCCCCTCGGCGAGCGTGTACTGAATCACGTTGCAACAGCTGTTGCGGAAGGGCGAGACCTCGCGGCGATCCTCCTTTTCCGCGATCACCTCGTCGAAAAGGATCGAGAGCTCCGTCCCCTTCTCCGCCTTCACGCGGAACCGGAAGAAGCCCGTCACGGTGCGCCCGAAATCGTAGAGCTGATAGGACATGGGGGAAAGCGCCTCCGCCCTTTCCTCGCCCGTCCGGTGACAGACGAATTTCCCCGCGAGCTCGCCGGGGTCCGTCTCGAGCTCGTCGGGGCGGTAACCCTTGAACCGCACGGGATCGATGCCGTAATACGCCCGGTCCCGCCACGGCTCCGCCCCCTCGTTCAGCGTGACCGCGCCGTATTCCACCGGTGCGGCGGGGACGAAATCGAGCTTCGGCATGTGAACGTACCGGGGCAGGAGGCGGTTCATCGGGACCTCGGCGGTCTGCGCAGCCTCGCGCCCCGCCGTATTCCCCGCGTAAAACGCCGCGGGGTCGCCCGTGAGGCGGTAAACCTCCGTATAGGCCCTCTGGAAGGAGAAGCGGCGGACCTTTTGTACCCGCTCGGTCATGGGGTAGGCGATAAAGTCGGACGCCTCCGCGGCGACCTTCCCGCCCGCGCGGATCTCGGCGGCAAAGAAGGGCGGCTCGTCCACCGTGTAGAAGGTATTGGTGTTCGCGGAATAGACCTCGACCGAAAGGACGGTTTCCTCCCCTGCGTACGCGGCGAGCGGATAGACGTCCGTCCGGGAGTACCCCTTCGCCGCCCGCGCCGGTCCGTATCCCTTCATCTCTCCGTTCACGAACAGGCGGTAGAGATTCGACGCGGCGAGCGTCAGCGTCATGTCCGCGGTGGGCGTCAGCCGGTACTGATAGGTTACGGCGACGTTTTTTTCCTCGTATAAATCTTTGATCCAGACAGCTTTCATGGGTTTTCTCCTTTTTCAGGGATTGGTTATTTTGAAACGGGGGACGGCGGCAGGGGAGTCTGCGGAAACCGTGCGGTCTTTGATGGAGTCTGCGGAAACCGCCTGTTCTCTTAGGAAACAAACGCTACGCGTTTGAGAATTACGGATTTATATTGCCCTGCGCGGGCGGCGCGGAGCGCGACTGCGTCGGCGCGGGGCACACAGCTCATGGCCGCCTACTTTCGCGAAGCGAAAGTGGTGCCCTCCCCGAGGGCCCCCTTGGCCATCCAATCTGTGATCCTTGATCCTCAGAAGCGGCTCCGACGGTGCAGCGCACGGCGTTAGCTGAGGAATACAGCGTTTCATCGCGGCCTGATTCCTTGAAACTGAGACTTATAGTGAAGACGAGCGCGTTTGATTACACGGCGCGTTTGGCTGTCAGTGGAAGTCGACGTGCATCTTCGCGAAATGAAGATTGCGGAAATCTGCTGAGTTTTTTCGCGTTTCAGCGCACGTAAAGTGCTAATATCTCTGTTCGCTCAGCGAACGCGGGTTAGAAATCCTGCAGAGCCGCGGTAAAGATAATGCTATTTCATGCTGTCGTTGTCGCGAGAATAGGATGCAGTGCAGAAACGCGGACAAGTTCGGCAGATAATAGCTGCCCCCATGTGCGCGAGGCTGTTGAGCGACACCGCTGAAGCTAAACGCGCCCGTGTAATGCGCGTTTATGAGCGCATGAGGAAATTCGCGCGGGCGCGAATTTCCAAGTTTCGGCTGCAGAGTATTTGGTTCGCGCTGAATCTGTTCAAGTCCAGTCCCCTTGATACTTGCTGTTCGCCGACAAGTACCGCTGAATAGGGGAGAGGAGTGAAGCTGCACTGTCGGAGCCGCTTCGGTGGTGATAGAAGCAGAAATGTAATGGCCAAGGGAACCCGCACAGAGGGGCATGCGGCCTGAGCTGCCCCTCCGTGCCGCCGCCCGCGTAGGGCAATATAAATCCGTAATTCCCAAACGCGCAGCGTTTGTTTCAAAAAAACCAAGCGGTTTCAGCAAATTCCCCCGTGCCGCCGTCCGCGTAGGACAAAAAATCGTTTCCAACTGCGAAGGGTTTGTTCCAAAAGGCCCTCTCCGTCACCGTCTAAGGACGGTGACACCTCTCCCGCGTGCCGACGCAGTCGCACCGACGAGGCAAGGGAACAGCTTTCTCTTTGATGCGGTTTCAGCAGGCTCCCCATCGCCGCCCGCGCAGGGCAAAAAAACCGCCCTCCCCGCGCGAAGCGTGAAACCTCGGTTTCACATTCCCTCAATGCGCCTGATACCCGCTCATGCTGAAATCGATCTCCTTCGGGATCGGATGCTTTTTCAAAATCTCGTCCGCGGGGATCTCCGAGGGCTCCCTGCCCTCCTCCGCCGCGGCCTTCGCCCGGTACAGATCGATCCACACCGCGGTGACGGAGAGCTCCCCTTCCCGCATGTCGGCGACCTCCGGGATTTTCAAAAGCAGCTTTTCCGCCTCGCCGAGCCGGTTCTGCTTCACGAGATTCTGAATATAGAGAAGCGCGATGCGCCCGTTTTCGAGATAGGAGGGATGCGCCCTCACCGCCGTCTCGATCACCTCGTCCACGTCGGCGGGCGTTCCGTACGAACCGAGGAACCGCGCCGCGTCGATCACCAGCCGCGCGTATTCGCCGCCGAGCGCGAGCGCGCGCTTCATGAAGGCGACGCCCTCCGTTTTGCCCGCGCCTCTCGCCGCCGCGAGCTTGGCAAGAGCGGTCAGCGCGAGGGCGTTCTCCCGCGCGTCGACCGACGCTCTGAGCGCCGTCTCCGCCTCTTCGTACCGCTTCGCCTCGTAGAGGATGCAGCCCTCCTCAAGCAGGGCGTACCATGACTTCGAGGGAGATTTTTCGAGCGCGTCGAGGATCGCGCAGCCGACGGGCCCTCCGGCGTAGTCGATCGAATAGCCCTCCGTGAGGACGGGCGATTTCTCCGGCAGGCTCCCGGTTTTTCTCAGCACGAGGAAATCGTGCTCCGGAGAGTTCTCCGCGACGCTCTGAGCCGGGAAGGAGACGAGCGCCGAAAGACGCCTGCCCGTATAAAGCTCGGTCAGCGCGCCCCAGCCGCTGCCGTAAGAATCAAACGCTTCCTCCCCCGCCGCGTCAAAGTACGCGTCCGCGCGGTTCACAAGCTCGAACCGCCCGCCGAGCGCGAGGACGTTTTCGGTGTACGCCGACGAAATGCGGTTGTCCGCGTTCAGAAGGAGGGACGGCTCGCCCGAGAACGCCGCGTAGCCCTCCGTCCATTCGTAACGCGCATGCGGAGGCATGGGACGCTGTTCCGCCTGGGAATGCAGAAGCCCCGCCTGCGTTTCGGCGTAGTACCGGTCGTCACGGGAGAGCCAGCGGTTCCACGTGCGCCCGCCCTGCGATTCGGTGCCCCATACAAAGAGCTTGCGCCCGATCAGGTTGTCCGTCGAAAACTGCGCAAACCCCCGCCCGTCGCTCCGCACCGCGCCCTCGAATTTCCGCCGGTTCTCCGGGATGCGGAAGAAGTAGTCGTACGCGTAGGAATGCCGCGCGGGCCAATACCCGTGCTCCGGCACGGGCGTTCTGTGCGCCGCCGGGCGTCCGTTCGGGTACGCGGGCTCGTCCGTGCAGCGGCCGTAGGTGTAGTATTCCTGTGCCGGGACGAGGACGCGGGTGTCCTCATGCTGTTCGATTGCCATGTTCGACCACCAGTAGACGTAGGTCGGCTCATCGTGCGGATTCTCCACGGTCACGCGCACGAGAAGGACGTCCCCGGCGAGCGCGGCGCGGATCACGAACACGAGCCCGCGTTTGCGCTCGTATTCCCACAGCTTGAGCGTCGTTCCGCCCGCCTTGTTCGCGTAGTGCGCGGAAAAGAGGGGCGACGCGGTGTGCGCGTGATGCCCGATGATGCCGCAGTTCCACTCAACCCCGCCGGAAAACCACGCGTTGCGGAGCGCGAGGTTCGCGGGCTGAAAGACGTTGTTGCGGAAGAGAAGCTCGCGCCCCTCCGTCTTCGAGTACAGCGACCAGAGCCGCCCGCCGAGATCGACGGCGAACTCCGCGCGCAGAAATTCGTTTTCAAGCACCGCCATCCGAAGGGAGGACGGCTTCAGCAGCCGGTCGTACCCGTCCAGCATGGTGTAGGGGAGCATGGTGTGGACCATTCCCTGATAAACCCACGCGCCCTCCTCCGGCGTCATCCCCTCGTCCACCGCGGCGGGCGGCGGGTTCTCTGCGGCATATCCCCGGATATCCGGGATCGCGTTCGGCGTCCCCAGCGACGCGCAGAGCATCGAAACGTTCTCAAGCATGGCTTCGTCCTCCCCGTTCTGTTCCTGTTCCGTTCGGCTTCTATTATACTACGCCCCGCCTCCCCCGTCAAGTCTTCGTTCCATCAAGATCGGGCCGTTCTTTTGCGCTCGGCTCTGATTGATTTTTCTTCCGCGATGTGCTATAATGGCGTCATCAACACAACCTGCCGGAGATATGCCGCATGACGAATCACACCTATCTTGCCGACCCGCACAGAACGGGGGAAAACCGCCTCCCCGCCCGCTCGCTGCTGATCCCCGCGCAGAAGCGCGGCGTCACACACAAAAACTTCACCGAATCCGACCGGATCACGCTCCTTGACGGCGTCTGGAAATTCCGTTGGCTGGAGGAGGACACGGAAGAGGAATTCTGGAAACCGGAATTCGACGACCGCGCGTGGGACGAGCTGCCCGTGCCGTCCATGTGGCAGTTCCACGGGTACAGCACCTGCTTTTATCCCAACGTGCGCTACTGCTTCCCCTACGATCCGCCCTACGTCCACGGACCGAACCCCGTCGGGCTGTACCGCCGGACGTTCGAGACAAAAAAAGCCGAAGGAAAGACGATCCTCCGCTTCGGCGGCGTGGACAACGCGTATTTCGTCTGGCTCAACGGCGCGTACGTCGGCTTCTCCAAGGGCAGCCGGATCGCCGCGGAGTTTGACGTGACCGACCTTGTGCGGGACGGGGAAAACCTGCTCGCGGTCAAGGTGTACACCTACAGCGACGCGTCCTATCTCGAAAACCAGGACATGCTGATGGCGAGCGGCATTTTCCGCGACGTGATGCTGATCCGCACCGGAAAAAACGCCCTGTGGGACTATACGATCCTGCCCGATACGACGGGCTTTCGGGTGAAGTATTCCTGCCTGACGGTGCCGGATGCGCCGCCCGCTTTCCTCCGCTTCACGCTGACTGACGCGGAGGGAACGGAAGTCTCTGCCGCGCAGAAAGAACTGACCGAGGCGGGCGAGGTCTTTCTGCCGCTCGAGAACGCCGTGACATGGAACGCGGAAAACCCGTATCTCTATACGCTTACCATTGAGATCGCCGAAGCGGACGCCGTCACGGAGGTGCACACGAAAAAGGCGGGGATCGCGAAATCGGAGATCCGGGGGCATTTCCTGCTGATGAACGGAAAGCCGATCACCCTGAAGGGCGTCAACCGGCACGAGAACAACGCGAAGTGCGGACGCGCGATCACCGCGGAGCAGATCGAAAAAGAGCTGCGCGACATCAAAGCCTGCAATCTGAACGCCATCCGCTGCTCCCACTATACGAATCAGCCGGTGTTTTACGAGCTCGCGTCGGAGCTCGGCATTTACGTGATGGACGAGGCGGACTGCGAATCCCACGGCGCGGAGACGACCGGCGATCAGGGCGCCCTCAACAAGAATCCCGAATGGTTCGACGCCTTCTTCGACCGCTTCTCCCGCATGGTCGCCCTCAATAAGAACGAGACCTGCGTCAACATCTGGTCCACCGGCAACGAATGCGGCTCGGGGGAAAACCACACGAAATGCGTCGAGTGGCTGATGAAGCAGGACGTGAAAAAGCCCGTCAACACCGCCTCCCCGATGCCGCAGGGCGTGAAGGAGGTCTTCGCCTACACGGGCTACATGCCCATGAGCGTGCTGAGGGGCTATCCCGCGGACGCGGCGCACCCCCTGCTCATGGTGGAATACGGACACGCGATGGGGAACAGCCCCGGAGGACTCGAGGACATCTGGAACTGGGTTTATGAAAACGAGCAGTGCTGCGGCGGGTACGTCTGGGAATTCAAGAGCCACGGCTTCTATGTGCCGGGGCGGGACGGCAGACCCCGCTATCTCTACGGCGGGGACTTCCCGGATATTTATCACTGGTCCAATTTCTCGCTTGACGGCTACCACACGAGCGACGGCACGCCCAAGCCCTCGTGGGACGAGCTGCGCGAGGTATCCGCCCCGGTCCACGTCCGTTTTACGGAGAACGGCGCGGAAATCAAGAACACCTATGACTTCACGCCTCTGGACGGCATCGACCTCCGCTGGTCGGTCCGTGCGGACGGAAAAACGGTGAAAAGCGGCGAGACCCCGCTCGACGGGATCGGTCCGCGGGAATGGAAATTCTTCCCCCTGCCGATTGCGGAAGACGGGCTTCTCGGTCTGACGGGGCTCGTCACCGCCGACTGCGAGTTCTACCGGGGAGACGAAAAAATCGCGCATAAGCAGAAGATCCTCGCGGACCGCCCCGCCGCGGAGCCGGCCCCGGTCCCGTTCCCCCATACGATCCGGACCTTTGAAAACGGCTGCGCCGTCGAGGGGGAGGATTTCTCCGTCGTGATCCGGGAAGGGCTGCTTTCGCGGATCGAAAAGAATGGAAAAACGCTGCTTGAGAAGCCCCTGCGGCTGAACATGTGGCGCGCGCCGACGGACAACGACGGGATCATCGGCTTTTCCGAGCGGCTCGCGGGCGACTGGAGGGAACGGCACCTGCACTCGATGGTCTTCGGGTGTTACGACGTGACGGCGGAGGACGCGGAGGACGCCGTCGTCGTGACCGCGGTCGGGAAATTCCTGCCCCTCTGCCACGACTGGCGCTTCGACGCCCGCCTGATTTATCGGATCACGGCGCACGGGGAGATCGGCGTGAGCGTCAGCCTCACACCGGAGGGCAGCGACGCGAAGCCCGAGAATCTGCCGCGCGTCGGCGTTGTGTTCGAGCTGGGGCAGGAATACTCCCACGCGTCGTGGCTCGGGCGCGGACCCGGGGACTCCTATCCGGACCGCAAGGCGAACGCCCCGGTCGGGCTGTGGGAGGACGACGTCGAAAACATGAATTTCCTCTACGACGTGCCGCAGGAGACGGGGAATCACGAGGACTGCCGCCGCGTCACGGTCTCGGGCGGGGAAAACGCGCCCGCTCTGACGGTCGAAGGGAAATTCTCCTTCTCGCTGCACGACTTCACGCTCGAAAACCTCACGAAAGCGCGCCACGCCGACGAGCTTGACAAGTGCGACAGCCGCTTCCTGTACGTCGACCACCGCCAGCGCGGTCTCGGCTCGAATTCCTGCGGACCCCAGCCCGAAAAGGAATACGAGCTTCCCTTCGGCGCGTTCGCGTGGGAGTTCCGGATCATTCCGGAGAAGCCGCGGCTTGCCTGAGAAAGCCCGGCAAAGAACCGCAAGAAACAAAATACCGCCCCGCGCCCCTGAGGCTCATCGCTCCCGGAGGCCGCGCGGGCGGCTTTTTTCGTTTTCCACAAGTCTTCCGTTCGCCGGACAAACCGGCTGCGCGGCCATACCCGCTCCGCGTCCCCCTCTCCCGCGCAGACGTCCGGAAACGATTTTTATAACCCCGAGAAGGCGTGTGTTATCATATGGGCGTACCGAACGGAAGGCGCCGCGCGAACCCCGGGTTCGGCGGTCTCCCGAAAAAACAAAATTCACTCGATTGAGAGGTATATGAAAATGAAAAAGGCAACTCGTATGATCTCCCTGCTCCTCAGCGCGATGCTCGCGTGCTCTTCGATATTCGCCAGCTGCGGAAAGATCACCCACATCCATACGGAAGACGACCCGGAGGGATTCATCGCCGTCGCCAACCCCACCAACCGGTACGATCACCGCTTCACCGAAACCGCGTATATCAACGATCAGATCGACCTGCGCTTCGAGCTTCCCGGAAGCAACTGGTCGTTCACCCCGGACGACGAGGTAACCGTCCTCCTGGACGACGCTGCCGCCGACGCGGAAGAGTTCGGCACGGTGGATATGGAAGCGGCCTCAGCGACCGGCTCGAACATCCGGATCATGATTCAGGACGCGGCGTTGCTTGAGCGTCTGGACAGCACGATGACCCACAGCACCTACCCCAACGCACTCTTCGATATGCTGATCGAAGATTTCCCGTCGGATGATTCAATCTCCATGGAACCGCTGAACAGATGTGTATGGGAAATGGCGGGGAAGTCATGGAACCGCCAGGATGTCCGCTTCAACTTCTACGAAACCATGAGCATGGACCTGTGCATGATGATCCATGATACCGGCAGTCTGTATGTAGCGATCGCGGTCACGCTCATGCCCGGCGAGGCACAGACGCTGGAAGAGCTTCTCGGCTGCTTCAGCTCCGCCGCCGATCCCGCGCCCGTCAACCCCGCACCGGTTGATCCCGCGCCGGTCGCCCCCGCGCCGGTCGATCCCGCGCCGGTCGATCCCGCGCCGGTCGATCCCGCGCCGGTCGTCGTCGAACCGAAGCCCGAGGTCACGGACGATTCCCTGATCTCCGACCTCAGCTGGAAGGATCACCGCACCGCCGGGACCGCGTATGTCAACGATCGCTTCGGACTGCGCTTTGATCTGCCCGGCAGCAAATGGGCCTTCTACCCGGATGAGGATCTGAGAGACTTATGGGAAACGCAGCTGATCGAGTTTGACAGCGCGTTTGCTCCCGCCGCGGAACAGCTCACCATGGTCGAGATGCAGGCGAGCTCGGAGACCGGATCAAGCGTCACGGTCCTCGTCCTGGACGCGGCGCAGGTCGAACGCATGGACAGAACCTGGAACCGCTCCGACTATTTCGATCTGGTCACAGACACATTGGCGAGCGCGTATGAAGGAACCCAGACCCGAACGACGGTCAAAATGACGGACAAGTGCGAATGGGAAATGGCGGGACTGAAATGGACCCGTCAGGACGTCATCTGCAGCGTTCAAGGATACACGCTCCAGACCGCAACCGCCCTGTCCTGCGACACCGGCAGCACCATTCTTACGCTCGCGGTCGTACTTACCTCCCACGAAGGTCTGACGATGAATCAGCTTCTCGGCTCTTTCAGCTCCTCCCGCTCCGCTGAAGCGGTGGAGGAACCGGGCTCCGGCGTCTCCGCTCCCGCACAGGAGGACGTGACCGGAAAATACGTCCTGAAAGAGTACAACGGTCAATCCTTTGAGGATTTATGCAGGGCTGATATGGGCGACGAGGAGGCTGCGGAATACCTCAGCATGCTCGGGATCAGCTCCTTCGGGGAACTCTTCACCTTCGAGCTCGAAGCGAACGGGAGCGTCATCTTCACCGAGAACGGGGAATGCGCCGGAACCGGCACATGGACGCAGCAGGCCGGCCGGGTGATCATCACGATCAACGGCATCTCACAAGAAGCGGTCCTGAGCGGCGGCGAGCTCACCCTTGCGTCGGATGACGGCATCGTTCTCGTCTTCCTGAAGAAATAAGTCCGATCAGCCTTCCGAAAAAACAAAAAGCTTTCCCGCAGCCCCGACTCCGCGCTCCGTCCCCCCTCTCCCAATGGGACGGCGCGGCGGCGGGGCATTTTCATCGGTCCGTTGGGCGGGCGGTCCGTCGGTCAGGCGGGCTGGCGGCGGGCGGGCGGCGGACCGCGGATCCCGAAGCCCCGGGAACCTAAAGCCGGAAGTCGACCGCCGCAAAGGACGTCGCCCGTGCAAAGGACGTCGCCCGTGCAAAGGACGGTGGAGGACGAAGGTCTCCGCGCCTGCGAACGGAGCTCTCGATGGAAGGGGCTGTTCTGAAAACCCTCAAAGTAGCGTAGGAAAAAAGGCAGAACAAAAGGGCAGGTCTTCAAAAGAAGGCTTGCGGGAAACAGAGTATAAAAGAAACTTAAGACAGAGAGACGGAGAACCCCAGTTTTTGAAGGGATTTGACGTTTCTCTGTTTTATCTTTTC
>JAFYBN010000054.1 GCA_017540175.1 Clostridia bacterium
TACCTCTTTCTTCTTCTTTGCAATCTGCTTTTCATTCATGTGGTGTTTAACCATCATGTCGGTCTGTCGCATTAACTCCCAAACCATGGAGAAATGCGACAGCCCGCTTGCTTTTCAGATCTGACAGCCGTACTTTTTCTCTTTTATCGAGGAGAAAAAGTACCAAAAAGAGGAACTCTTTCAAAGTCTTGGGTGTTCCGAGGTCTGCGGACCTCGGGTCAGGACTCCGTCCCGACACCCTGCCGCCTTTTGAAAAAGGCGGGCGAAAACTTTTCGCCTATTTGCGACAGCTCCGCGTCCCCACTCCCGCGCCGCGGCAGCGTCCGGAAACGATTTCTATAACCTCGATGAGGCGTGTGCTATCATATAGGCGTACCGAACGGAAGACACCGCGCGAACCCCGGGCTCCGGTGCTCGGCGGTCTGCCGAAAAACAAAATTCACTCGATTGAGAGGTATTAAAAATGAAAAAGGCAACTCGTCCGATCTCCCTGCTTCTCTGCGCGCTTCTCGCCTGCTCCGCGATCTTCACCGGCTGCGGCAGAAACACATCCCGCCTGTATGCGGACAGCGACCCGAACGAATTCTTCACCGTCGTCAGCCGGAACGGCGGCCAAAACGGCGGCCAAAACAGCTCGTACGATACCCGCACCCCGGGGGCCGCGTACATCAACGATCAGGTCGGTCTGCGCTTTGATCTGCCCGGAAGCGACTGGGCCCTTTGCCCGGAGGAAGAGCTGACGGAGCTCTGGGACTCGTCGTTATCCGCGTATGACAGCACGCTCGCCGCCACGGCGAATCAGATCACTTCGGTCGATTTGGAGGCGGTCTCGACAAGCGGATCGAGCGTCACGCTCGTCGTCGTGGACGCGGCGATGCTCGAGCGCATGGACCGCACCTGGAACCGCGCCTCCTATTTCGACCAGTTCGCAGACGGCTTTGTGAGCTCTCTTGCGGAAAACGAGCTTCTGACGATCCGGCAGACAGGCAAGTACGAATGGGAAATGGCGGGGCTGAAATGGATCCGCCAAGACATCCGCTGCGATACTTACGGATACACGGTCATGGACGCGGCCGTCCTGGCTTGCGACACCGGAAACACCATCCTTTCGCTCGCGGTCATGCGCACCTCTGACGAAACGCTGACAATGGAGCAGATCCTCGGCTCTTTCAGCTCCGCTGCCGCCGGGTACGCCCCGAGTTCTTCCTTCTCCTTCGCTCCCGCGGAAGCCGACGTTACCGGCAGATATGTGATCAAAGAGTTCAACGGCCAATCCGTCGAGTATTTCTTCATGACCGAGATGGGCGCGGAGGCGGTGGAATTCCTCCGCGAACTCAACGTCAGCTCCTTCGAGGAACTCATCACCTTCGAGTTCAAAGCGAACGGGACTGTGATATTCACCGAAGCCGGAGAAGGCACCGAAACCGGCACATGGACACAGCAGGGGAGCCGAGTGATCATCACGATCAGCGACACCTCGAGAGAAGCGGCGCTGAGCGGCGGCGAACTTACCGTTGTGACGGACGACGGCAACGTCTATGTCTTCCGGAAGAAATAATCCCGGCGGCGGAGAGCTTCCCGAAAAACAAAAACGAATCGCCTGCGGCCCCGCCTCCGCGCCCCGCACCCCGGGCAGCGCGGAGGCGGGCAATTCGCAGAAAGCGCGGCGGCTGCGGATGGCGCGGGAATACAGAAAAAGCGGCGGGAACGAGCCCGCCGCCCGGCGTGTTTGCGGATCATCCGCGGCGCGCCGCGGATCGGTTTCGGCGCCGTTGTTCAGCATTCGGATTCGGCGCGCGGCAGGACGGAAAGCGGGGAGCCTTCCTCCCGCAAAATCGCCGCCTCGAGCCGCTGCCTCAGCGCTTCTCTCACCTCCGCGTACGCCCCGAGCCCCGCCAGATTCCGCCTTTGATGCACATCGGCGAGATTGTCGTACACATACGCCTCACGCAGAACCGCGCCGTCCCGCATCGCGCAGTAGGTATGCGTCTTCGTACGGACGGCGCGTCCCTCTCCCGCCTCGCTGATCTGCACATAGACCTCGTCCCGGATCGGCTCGTCCGGACGCGTCGCGAGCGTCTGCAGGGGATGTCCGGGGAACGCGGCGGGGATCGGGACCCCGGCTGCCTCAAGGATCGTGGGCGGCAGATCGACGAGGGAGGTCAGCTGATCCACGGCCGCGCCTCCCTGAAATCCCGGGCCGCGGATCACGAGCGGGACGTGCAGGCTCGCGTCGTGCGCGGAGCGCTTGTATTCGGAATTGCGCGTCCGGAAGTGGCACCCGTGGTCGGAGGTATAAACGACGAGGGTGTTTTCATAGAGGCCCTCCTCCTTCAATGCGCTTGCGATCCGTCCGACGTTTTCGTCCAGACTGCGGCAGCACGCGAGGTAGTCGGGCAGTTCCTCGCGCCAGTCCCCGCCCGTGCCGACGAGGTCGCCGGGGATTTCATAGTCCTCGTATCTCTCCCGCCATCCGGCCGGGGCTTCGCAATGCCCGCGGTCGTTCTGGTAATGCGGCTCGAGCCACGAGACGAAGAGGCAGAAGGGCTTTCGCTCTTCCCGGGAGGAGGACTTCTCCGCATCCCGAGCCCGCCGGATGAAGTCGATCGCGCGGTCTGCGAGAAAATCCGCGCGGTACCCGTCGAAATCGACGCGCCGCCCTTCCCCGTCGAACACATACCCGCCGTACCCGTGCGAGGTGAATTCGAGCACGTCCGCCGCCATCCAATAGTCCCGCCAACCGCCCCGCCTCTGTGGCGGGACGGGTTTTGTTTTGTAATCCGCCGCATCGGGCGGCGGCGGGGACTCGAACGAACGGTTCGACGCGAGGTGCCATTTTCCGACGTAGGCGGTCTCATAGCCCGCCCCGTGCAGATGATCGGCGATCGTCGGCAGCCCCGGCGGCAGGGCGCGGTCGTTCACGCCGCAGCCGATGCCCTCCGGATAAAGCCCCGTCATGAGGCAGGCGCGCGCGGGTCCGCACACGGGCTGGCAGGTCATGGCGAGATCGAAGCGCACCCCCTCCTCCGCCAGGCGGTCGATGTTCGGCGTGAGCCCGAAGGGGGCTCCGGGAGAGACGCCGTAACAGCTCACGGTGTCCCAGCGCTGCTGATCGGAAAACAGAAAGACGATGTTCGGCCGCTTGTTCGGCATTCTTTACCTCCTTGCCCCGCGGCATAGGTCCGGTGAAGTCCTTCCCCGCTCACGGCGTCGTGCCGTGAACCTCGATGATCACATACTCCGATTTCGTGCCCGTCTTGAAATCGATCTCCCAGCAGGAGATCCCCGACGTGACGATGAAATCCGTTCCTCCCCGCCGCTCATATCCGTAGGTGCGGTCGTTGATGCCGAAGCCCTCTCCCACGTACTCGAGCGGCCAGAGCTGTCCGCCGTGCGTGTGTCCCGACAGGACGAGGTCGGCAGCGGTTTCGGATTCCTTCTCGTAATCGGTCGGCTGGTGATCGAGCACGACGATATACTTGTCGGGATCGACGCCCTCGAGCAACTCGGAGAGCTCCTTCCTGTGCCGCGACGACGCGTCCTTCCTGCCGACGACGCAGAGATCTCCGAGCTCGACCGCTTCGTCCTCGAGCACATGTACCCCGCTGTCCGCGAGCATCCGTTCGAGATCCCGCGCGTCAAAATCCCTGCTTCTTCCGTAACCCCTGTCGTGGTTGCCGTACACGTACCACACGCCGAGGGGCGCGTCCACGCCGGCGAGCGCTTCGCACGCCCGCTCCACATCCGCGCGCCGGGAGGAATCGTCGACGAAGTCCCCCGCGATGAAGAGAACGTCGGGCCGTTCGCTTTTGATCGTCTCGAGATGCTCCGCGAAGCCTTCGCCGTCAAACGTCGCGCCGATGTGGGAATCCGCGATCAGCGCGATTCGCACCGTGCCGTTCTCCCTGAGCCCGAGCCCGAGGGTCTTTTCGGTCGTCAGCGCGTATTCCGTCCGAAAGACGTGGTGGCAGAGAACAAATCCGACCGAGAGGACGATCACCGTCGCGCCGAGAGCGAGCCAGCCCTGCCAGTTGATCCGGAATTTCTTTTTCCGGATCGCCGCGGCGATCCGGAACCCGAGTCCGAAGAGCAGGAAGAAAACGACCGCGTGGATGAAGACCACAAAGGTGTTGACGAGCCCCATGAAAAGCGTGGATACGCCGAAGCAGAGCGCGACGGCGCCGAGCGACAGCAGCGCCCGCGCCCATTTTTTCTTTGCCTTCCGGATCAGCCCGAACCGGCTGACCGCGAACGTGAGATAAACGAGCCCGCCGAGCAGAAGCCCGACCGCGGCGTATATGACCAGATACCAGCGCATAATACCCCTCACCTCCAGTCAACGTCGAACTCAGCGTTTCGATCGCAGACGAGCTCCCCGTTTTCGGTTTTGAGCTCAGCCATCTGGATCACGCTTTTCTGCGGGAAACCCGGGTCGGGGTGCGTGAAATACACGACGAAGGCCCGCCCGCCGCAGACAAACACGTCCGCGTGCGCGCCCCTGCCCCCGTCGTCCCGCCGGGTCCCGCTTTCGCGCAGGATGTTCTCCGGCTGGCGGACGAAGTGTTCGCAGTCGTCCGAGCGGTACACCGCAAGCCCGTCCCACACGTCGGCGACCATCCAGTACGCGCCGTCGAAGAAAAAGACGTTCGGTCCCTCCTGCGGCTGATCGCCCGCGGCGATCCCCTCGTATTCCCATTCATAGAGATCGCGGCTGGCTGCCGAGCAGGTCGCCGAGTTCTGCCGCTCGTCCTTGTACCACATCCGCCAGCCGCCGCCGGGCAGCTCGATGAGGCAGGGATCGATGATCCGGGAGGAGCCGAACGAGAGCGGTCCCACCCGCTTCCAGTAAAACAGGTCTTCCGAGACGTAGTGCTCGATGCGGGCATCGCCGCCCCAGTAGACGTACACGCCCTGAATGTAGGAAACGAACATGTGGTAGAGCTTTTCATCCCGGCTGTACACGACCTCCGGCGCCCAGAAGGTGTTTTGCCCGAATTCGAAATCGAGATCGAGCGCGCCGCGGTAGTGCCAGTCCCTTCCGTTCGGGGATTCGGCGACGCCGATCGGCGAGCCGTAGCAGTGGGACACTCCCTCCACGAACTGATTCGCCCGCCGCTGGGTATAGAACATGTAAAAGAGGCCGTCCGATTCCTTCCGGATGACCGTGGGGTCCGCGGGACCGTCGAATATGGGATCCCTGTAAAGAGGCGCGGGGATCATGGGAACCTCCGATGTATATATATGCAGTCCTATTGATATTATAGCACATCCTCTCCGGCGGTGTCAAGCCGCGGCAGAAATCCCGCGCGCCGCCTCTTGACTTTCCGCACGCTTCGGGAGTATAATACCGGGGAAACGGGAACAACGGGGAATACGGAGGGAAAACATGATCGATCTTGACGCATATCTCGAGAGCCTGATCGCCGAATGCAGAGCGGCCTTCGGCGGGCGGCTCCTCTATGTCGGGCTTCAGGGCAGTTATCTGCGCGGCGAGGCAACGGAGGATAGCGACGTCGACATCATGCTGCTGATCGACCGTCTGACGGCACAAGACCTGGATGAATACCGGACGATCCTCGATAGGATCGGAAACGCGGAGAAATCCTGCGGCTTTCTGTGCGGCAGGGACGAGATGGCGCGGTGGAACCCGCTGGAAATCCGCCATCTGCGGCATACGACGAAGGACTTCTTCGGCGCGCTGGAGAATTACCTCCCGGACGCGTCCCGGGCGGACGAGATCAATTTCGTGAAGCTCTCCCTCGGCAATCTGTATCACGAGCTTTGCCACCGCTATGTGCACGCGGACCGGGAGACGAACCGGAGGAAGCTATGCCGCACCCTGAAGGGGCTGTTCTTCCTGATGCAGGATCTGTGTTGCCTCGAAACCGGGACCTTCGCCGCGACGAAGCGGGAACTCAGTGAGCTGGTTTCGGAGGAAGACCGCGCCGTGCTCAGGCTGACGGAGACGCCGGACCCGCTCACCCCCGCCGATTTCGACCGCGCCTTCCGACAGGTGTTCGACTGGTGCCAAAACGCCTTTGTCCGCGCGAGCCATCTCGGTTGATTTATTATGAAGGGGGAAACGCGGCTTCTTTGAAAAGAAGCCTGGCAAGAAACTTTCATACGACTGGTGCAGCTTACCGTTCAAAGTGCAGTTCGGGGTAATGTGCGGCGCACCGACGGGCAGAACATACACAGGGCCGCCGCATTCTCCGTTTTCGGGAGCAAATGCGGCAGCCCTTTCACTTATAATTTTTGCCCCTCTCCGAGGGAGGAGATCCGGTCGCCCGGGGTTTTGCGGCTCCGGTCGTGGCTGTGGTCGTCACGATCCGGCCCCCTTCAGGGTTTGCGTGATGATTTCGGCGATGATCTCTTCCGGCTCGCCGTCTTTCAGCTCGAGGCAGTAGGCGTATTCACCCCGGTTCCAGACCGCGGTGGAATACCGCCCGTCCGCGCCGCCGAGGACAACGCTGATCCCGTCGATTTCCGTCTCCCGCATTTCGGGGAAAACGGCGTTTGAGAGCGCGCGTCCGGCGGGAGCCTTGCGCAGGACCGCGCTCTTGCCCTCCCCTGCCGCACTGATCCGCGCCGTTGTGCCGGAGGCTTCGTAAACGACGCCGTCCGCTTCAAACGGAAGGGCGCGAAGCTCTTCGACGGGGAATCCGACCGCCTTTTCGAGATCGGTCAGTGAGCTGTATTTTTCGAAACCGGCCGGATCCCCGACGGCGGTCTGGGAGCCGGGCCCGTCGGTCGGCACGGGCGGGTCCGTGATCGTGGTGCCGCCGAAAATCCTCCAGATCAGCGTGCCGGCAAGCACGACCGCGAGCATGGCCGCGATCGGAAGAACGCGTTTCCAAAGCGGGCGGGTCGGTTTCCCGCGTTCAAGCGGAAGCTCCCCGTCCGGCGCGCGCTCCCCCGGCGCTTCCGGGGAGACGGAGGAGAGCTTTTCGAGCAGACGTTCTTTCATGGCGGGCGTCATTTCGATCCGATCCATGATCTCATCATACCGTCGTTTCAAAGTCGTACTCCTCCTTCAGGATGGATTTGAGCCGAGCCCTGCCTCGCGCCAGACAGGAACGCACGGTAGATTCGTTCTTCTGCAGAATTTCGGCGATCTGGGCGGTACTGTACCCCTCGTAATAATACATGTGTATCACTTCTCTGTACTGGACCGGAAGAGACTTCACGGCTTCCCACACGAAGGACAGATCCTCGCGTTCCTCCGCGATCAGCTCGTCGTTGAGCTCGTCGGTCACCCGGTATTGATTGTACCGGATCCTGTTTTTGCTCAGATTGCCCGCCACGCGCATCAGCCACGCGATTTCGTGGGTTTCATCGGCAAAGGACGGATTGGTTTTCAGAAGCTGAACGAACGTATCCTGCAAAACCTCCTCGGCATCCGCCATATTGTGAAGATAGGAATACGCGAGGCGCAGGATTTTCGTGCCGCATCGATTCAGAAGCCGCTCCGCTCTTTCGTTTCTCTCCCTCAGCTCACAGTCATCCGTTTCCAGCCGCACAAGCCCCGCGGCGGCAAGCAGAACGGCAAAAAAGCCGCGGGAACCGGAGCTGAGACGGGACTCAAATCTCTTCTCCCCGCCGCGCAAAAAGGGGAAAGCAAACCAAGCGGGCGGTCTTTTCAGGTTTTCCATTTTCGTCTTTCCGCACTCTCTCCTTCCCGGAGCGTCTCTCTGCGGAATTCCTTTCGTAACAGATAACAGATGGGAAACGTGAAACGTTGCATCACATGGATGATAATTCGGCGCAGTTTCCTCTCTCCTGCGGAGAAAAACCGTAAATTATTTTACCACATCCCTGAAAGAAAATCAATACATTCCGTCAAAACAAGGTCCGGGAATGCGCAAGACCGGGGCAAAAAGAAGCTCCGGGCCACGTTCTGCGCTCCTCCGTGACCGCCGCGGCGTTTCGCGGGCGTTTTCGGTTTTTCGCCCCGACGCTCTTGACACGTTTCGTTGAATCTGGTATAATGAAGAAAAAATCTGAAACGAACGGAGCGATCGCGATGCTGACACTGAATGCGCTCAGGGAATACGGCGCAGATGTAAAAGAAGGACTCGGCCGCTGCATGAACAACGAGGCTTTTTTCCTGCGCATGGTGGGAATGGCAGTCCGGGACGACAAAATCGAAGCGCTCGACGCGGCTCTGAAGCAGGGAGATCTCAAGGGGGCCTTCGAGCTTGCGCACGCCCTGAAAGGGATGTACGCCAATCTCTCGCTGACCCCGCTGTCGGCTCCCCTGTCCGAGATCACGGAAATTCTTCGGGCCGGGTCGGACGAGGGCGTCTCTGCTCTGATGAACGAGATCATTCTTCAGAAGCAAAAGCTGAACAGCATCGCCGCGGATTGACGGGAGGTTTTGCTCCGGTTTTTATCCGGGTTTCGTCTGAATTCCGATCCCGGCGCAACATTTCCCGCGGCCGGCGTGTATAGAAAGCAGCAGCGACCAGTCAAACCCGGGCACAGCGGTTCGGCGCGGCCGACCGCGCGGCGCGGGAAGATGCGGAAAGAATCTGTTTCCATGACAAAAATCAGAATTCTCCGGTTTTTATGCGCAGCCATAGCCCTCCTTATGATCGCGGGCTGCACGGAACCCATCTCGGACGACTCGGGGGAAGTCCTCCAGGACGAGACGCTCCCGGAAGAAGTCCAGCGGGAAGCGGTTCCGCTGGCGGATTTTTTCGCCCAGTACCCGCAGGACCCTACGGGAACCTATCAGGCTCCCGCTCTGCTCCATGTGGAATATCACGCCGATAAAGCGAGCGGGATCGAAACCGCCAAGCTCGACCTCTCCATGGTTTCCAAAGGCGTCGTGACCGTGAAGGCGACCTCGTCGAAACGGCTGAAATTCGTCATCGCGGTAAACGAAAACAATTACTACTACAACATCAAGAACGACGGCACGCCCTCCGTGTTCCCCCTCACGTCCGGAAGCGCGACTTACAAATTCAGGGTGATGGAGAATACCACGGGCACCAAGTACAGGGAGATGTACTCCACGACCAAAGAGGTAAAGCTGGACGATCAGTTCGCTCCCTTTGTGCGCAACAGCGACTACGTCCCCTTCTCGAAGGATTCCGAATGCGTGAAAAAGGCGGCGGAGCTGGCCGCGCAGACGTCCGACGCCGTCGGTGCGGTCTCGAAGATCTATGAATACATGACCGCAAACATCACCTACGACTACGTCAAGGCGAACACGGTGCAGTCCGGCTATATGTCGGATCCGGATGCCACCCTGAAGACCAAAACGGGCATCTGTTTCGACTACGCCGCGCTGACGGCCGCCATGCTCCGCTCCCTGGGAATCCCCACCAAGATGGTCTTCGGGTACGTCGATCCCGGCAACGCGTATCACGCGTGGAACATGTTCTACACCGCTGAAACGGGCTGGGTGACGGTGTCCTTCCAGGCTCCGAAAGACGAATGGAGCCGTCTGGATCTGACCTTCTGCGCCGGAGGGATCGACCCGGCCTACATCGGGAACGGCACGCACTACTCCGACGTGTATTATTACTGAGAAACTGAGAACAGGAAGCCGATATGAGCAAAAAGATACTTGATCCTCTCGGCGTGAGCGCGTTCTGCGAGAGCATGGCGATGATGGTTCAGTCCGGCATCCAGACCGACGAAGCGATTTCCCTTCTGCAGGGCAGCCGCGATTCGGCCTCCGGTCCGATGGAAACCGCGCTCCGTGAAATGAAGCAGTCCGTGGACGAAGGGGAGAGCCTCTCCGCGGCCATGGAAAAGAGCGGCGTTTTCCCGGACTACGCCGTGAAGATGATCCGGGTCGGCGAGCTTTCCGGACATCTCGAGAACATCCTCTTCCGTCTCGCCCGCTACTACACGGACCAGAAGACTGTCGCGGACAAGCTGCGAAACGCCGTGACCTATCCGGCCGTCATGCTGATTCTGATCATTGTCGTTCTGACGGTCATGCTGACGACGGTCCTGCCGTCGTTCAAGGAAGTGTACGAGGCGATGAGCGGAAGCCTCGCCGCCTCGTCCTACCGGTACATCGGGTGGGCGAACGTCCTCTGCTGGATCGCGCTGGGCGTGATGATCGTACTTGCGCTCGCGCTCCTCGGCGGTCTTGTGCTGTGGAAAACCGGACACCGTGGACCGGTGGAAGCCGTTCTCCGGAGGATCCCGATCACCGCGAGAATTCTTGAATCGATGGGTCTGTTCCGCTTTACCGGAGCGCTCGGGACCTTTCTCGCGTCCGGCAGGCTTCAGGACGAAGCCGTTCTCGATTCCATCCCCATGACGGACTGCGCGCCCGTGGAGGAAAAGCTGAAAAAGGTCGTCCGTTCGATGGAAGAGGGTCACGGCATTTCCCAAGCCTCCTGCGACGCCGACCTGTTTGAGCCCCTTTACGGAAGGATGCTTCTTGCGGGCGAACGGAGCGGCAATCTCGAGGGCGTGCTGGGACGGCTGACGGAACATCTCGGGCAGAACTGCTCGGAGCTGGTGGACCGGCTGGTGAGCGTGGTCGATCCGATCCTTTCCGGCGTTCTGATGGCGACGGTGGGTCTGTCCCTGCTCAGCGTCATGCTTCCGCTGATCGGCATGATGAGCTCGGTCGGCTGACGGAGGGTCATCCATGTATTCGGATCGGAAAAAGCGTATTTGGCCATGGTTCGCCATCGCCGCGGCCTTGCTCGTCGCCGTCTTTTTGATCGCCGGGCAGATCGACCCGCAGCGGAGGGAGATCCGGGAGGAAGGCGCGGTCGCCATCCGCGAGCTGATCGAGCGGACCGCGCGGCAGTGCTACGCCGTGGAGGGCGTCTATCCTCCGAATCTGGCCTATCTCGAAGATCATTACGGCATCGAAATCAACAAAAAGGACTATTTCGTCAACTACGAAGCCTTCGCGTCGAACTTTCCGCCGAGCGTGCTCATAACGCCGAAGGGATCCACGCGGGCGTCGGAGATCTTGCCGTGAGGAAATACAAAGGGAGGGTATGCCGATGAAGCGGACGGAGCATTCGCCCCTCGGCTGGTATACTGTCGGGATCGCCGCGCTGTTTCTGGCGGGCTTTTTCCTTCTCGTGCTGTTCGGCTCGCTGACCTACCGGAACACGGTCCGCAGTCAGAGCCGCAATTATGACGCGCGCAGTCTGACCGCCTATCTGACCACGTCGGTCCGCGCGAACGATTCGGAAAACTCGGTTTCGGTTTACGATTCCCCGTACGGTACGGTGCTTTCCGTGGCGGACGGGGATTCCGGTTTTGCTTTTCGGATCTACCGATACGGCGGCAGTCTGGTGGAGGATTACGATCGGACCGATGCGGATCTCATGCCGGATTCCGCTGAAATCATCGGGAACACGGAGGTCTTTTCGGTCGAAGTGCCCTCAGACGGTCTTTTATCCGTGCGCACCGACGCGGGACGCGCTTTGATCGCCGTGCGGTCCCTGTGCGAAGGAGGGGCGGGAAAGTGAAAAAGCACATCACCCCCTTCTACATTGAAACGCTGGTTCTCGTGCTGGTCTTCGTCGCCGTGATCCTCACCCTCACGCAGGTGTTCGGAATGGCGAAGAAGCAGAGCGAGGAGGCAAAGTTGCTGACGGCGGCGGTCACGCTCGCGCAGAACGCGGCGGAGGCCTTTTCGGTTTCGGAGAACGACGAAAAACTCCTTGCCCTGCTCGACGAGGGCGGGAACGCGAACCTGAACTCGGCGGACGGAGCCGTCGAAGCGTTTTACGGCGCGGACATGAAGCCGGACCGCGGCGGCGTGCTGCGGGTCCGCGTCGAGAGGAACGCCGTGAGCCCCTTCTTTTCCGAAGGCGCGATCCGCGTGTTCCGCGCGGACACGGGCGGGGAGATCTACTCCGTCGAAACCGCCGCGACCTATGCTGAGGAGGAAGGATCATGAAGGACGTACCCGTCAGGCTCGGGCCGCTCGCTCTTTTGCTGGCCGTCATCAGCATCTGCATGACCGTGCTCGGCATTCTGACCTGCGTGACGGCGCGGGCAGACAAGAATCTCTCGGACAAATACGCCGCGACGGTTCGGGCGCGCTGTTCGCTCGAAAAAACCGCTCAGGAATGGGTGAGCGGATTCCCTGCGTCCGCCTCCGCGACGGAGGAGGACGGCGTTTACAGACGTGATTTCGCAGACGGCGAGGGGATGATCCTGCACGCGGGCGTGAGGATCGGGCAAAACGGCCGCCCGGTCGTCGTCGAATGGCGCATCGAGCGCGAATGGACGGAGGACACCTCCATCGGAAAACTGTGGGACGGCAAGCCCCTGACAGACGGGAGAAAATCATGAATATCGAAGAAATCCTGAGCATAGCCATTGACAAGGACGCCGCCGACGTATTCCTCGTGGCGGGCATTCCGGTCACGTACAAATGCAGCGGGCGTCAGGTCCGCGCCGGGGACGGGATCCTCATGCCGGAGCGCCTGAACGAGCTGATCCGCGAGATCTACACGATCAGCCGCCGGGATCCCCGGAACTTCGAGCGCGAGATCGACGACGACTTCTCCTTCTCCGTTCCGAAGCTCGGACGGTTCCGCGTCAACGTCTTCCGCCAGCGCGGATCGGCCGCGGCGGTCGTGCGGGTCATCCGCTTCGGCCTGCCGGACCCCGTAAAGCTCGGCATTCCGGAAAGCGTTCTGTCCCTCGCGGACGTAAAGAAGGGGCTCGTCCTCATCACGGGCGCGGCGGGGACGGGCAAATCCACCACGCTGGCCTGCATCATCGACCGGATCAACAACGCCCGGGACGGTCATATCATCACGATCGAAGACCCCATCGAATACATCCACCGGCACGGCCGCTCGATCGTCACCCAGCGGGAGATCTCCATCGACACGCCGTCCTATCTCGACTCCCTCCGCTCCGCCCTGCGCGAGGCCCCGGACGTGATCCTGCTCGGCGAGATGCGGGACTATGACACCGTCTCGGCGGCGATCACGGCCGCGGAAACGGGCGTCCTGCTCTTCTCGACCCTGCACACGGCGAGCGTATCCAACACCATCAACCGGATCGTCGACGTGTATCCCAGCGATCAGCAGCAGCAGGTCAAGATCCAGCTCTCGCAGATTTTGAAGGGCGTCGTGTGTCAGCAGCTTGTGCCGACGAAGAGCGGCGGGCAGACGGCGGTGTTCGAGATCATGAAGACAAATACGGCGATCCAGAACATGATCCGGGAAGACAAACTGCATCAGATCGAATCCGCGATGCAGACCGGCGCGGCGGAAGGCATGTGCACGATGGACGGCAGCCTTTTGAAGCTGTACCGGGACGGGATCATAACAAAGGACGTCGCGCTCGTCTATTCCGTCCACTACGAAAACATGGTGAAGCGTCTTTCCATGTAAATCCGGGAAAGGAGTTCTGTTCCGATGGAAGCGGTTCTGTACGCGGAAATTTACGCAGTCTGCATCATTGCGGTCGGCGTGCTGCTCTTTTGGACGCGGCGGCACGAAACCCTCTCCACGGAGGAGCTTTGGCTCAAGAGGACGCTGACCGTTTTCCTCCTCAATTTCACCGCGAATTTCTGCTTCACGCTGGTCAATCGGATCTTCGTATGGGAGGGCGCCGCCCGCCCGCTGTCCTGGCTCTTCAAATCTCTGTATTTTCTGACGCTGAACGGCGGCGTGTTCGTGTGGTGCGGGTACGCGGCGACCGTCAGCCGGAATAGACAGTCCCGCGCCCGTCCGCCCCGGTATCTGTGGTGGATCCTTTCGGCGCTCTCTTCCGTTCTGATTCTCGTAAACCTGAAAACGCACTGGCTGTTTGAGATCGACGCGGACCTCGTTTACCGGCGGCATTTTCTGTTTCAGGGAGAGCTCGCGCTGTTCGTCCTCCTAACGACGGCGTTCAGCATTCCGCTCCTGAAGCACGCGCGGGCGGAAGCGGAACCTGTTCAGCGCTCCCACCTGATCCTGACCGCCTCCTTCCCCATCTGCATGCTCGTGTCGCTGGCTCTGTCCTTCGCAGGCGAGACGTTCCCGGTGATCTGCGTGTGCGTCACGCTGGAGCTGCTCTGTCTCTACATCGGAGCGCTCAATCACCAGGTCTCGATCGACAGCCTGACGCAGGTGAACAACCGTCAGAATCTGTTCGGTTACATGAACTACAAGCTGAAAAACCATGAAGAGCCCCTTCATTTCCTGATGATCGACCTGGACGGGTTCAAGCGCATCAATGACACGTGGGGGCACCCGGAGGGGGACAACGCCCTTGTGACGCTCGCGGGCGTTTTGAAAAAGGCTTGCGGTCCGTTCCGGAAACGTCCGTACATCGCACGGTACGGGGGCGACGAATTCATCGTCGTGATGGAGGGCTCCGCGGACGACGCGGCGGCTCTGTGCGAGCTGATCCGCAAGACGATGGACGAGGCGAACCGCTCGATCGAAGCCTACGACATTTCCCTCAGCATCGGGGAGGCCGAATGGCGGGAGGGGATGACGCCCAAGGAAGTCATCTCGGAAGCGGACCGAGAGCTGTACCGCATCAAAAGCAGAAAACGGGATAAAAGATAGGAGCAGGACATCGCGCCTTGCTCCTTTTTTGCGTCCCATACGAATCTCAGCCTAAAGGGGAAACGCGGCTTCTTGTAAGAAGCCTGGCAAGAACTTTTATACGAACGGATCGCACGCATCTGTGCGAACCCCGGTCGATCGGTCGCCCTGGTGGACAAAAGGTCATGCCTCCGTCAGCCGGGCAAAAATCTCTTCGTAATACGCTCGGCCGTCGCCCATAAGGATCCGGTTCAGCTCGGCGCGCAGTTCTCCGTCCTCCAGATAGGACAAAACCGGCGGAGAAAAGCGCGCTCTTTCTTTTCCGGTCATTCGCTGAAGCCGTTCTTCGACGGACATGCAGAGGGATTCGCCGTCCGGGCCTGTGGCCGTGCGTTCGGTCAGCCATTCCGCCACCGCCGCCGCGTCCGTGAGTTTCCGGAACGGGGAGCGGAGGCGTTCGTACCCGGAGGGATCTTCCTCGGACTCCGCGTAGCTGCTGTGGTGACCGCGCGCGATATCGGCATAGATTGCCGTGGAGCGCCGCCGCGCGAGATCGTCTCCGCCGGAAACCGTATGCAGCCGGATGCGCCGCGCTTCTTCTTCGAGAAGGGGGCGTGTGTGCTTCAGGCGTTCCACGTTCATCTTGAAGAGGCCGAAATCGTGGTAGAGCCCGCAGTCCCGCGCGAGCTTCACAAGCTCTTTTTCCTTATCCGCGGGATCGTCAAGGGCGGAGAGGACGGGTATATCGTCGAAGAAGGCGGGGTCCTGCCGAAGGATCGCGAGGCACAGGGCCGCGATCAGATCTCCGACCGTACGGGAATGAACGTACAGATCGCCCGCGTATCGGGCCATCAGAAGCTCCGTGACCTCCCGGTAGGTGATCAGCCCTTCCGCCTCGTAAAAATCCGAACAGACCTTGATGAGCGTGTAGACAAACGAATCGTCGAACCGCTCGGGCGGGAAGCTTCTCAGAGTCTCCATCATTTTCCGGTACGCCTTGTCGAGGAACCGGATCCGGCTGTCGTCTCCCGCCAGCGACGGATTCTTTTCGAGGATATTGCCGTATTCGACCGCCAGCTCCACGTTGCCGTAGAGTCCCGCCATATCGTACTGATCCGCGGGGGTGGAGGATATCAGGCGCTGCAGCCGATCCACCGTCTCCTCCAGCGTGACGTATCCGCAGCTGTATTCCATGTCGTAATACGGCCAAAGCCACCGCACACTGGGATTTTCCGCCGCTTCCTCCGCCCGGAACACCTCATAGCAGGAGTCCAGCACCGCGGCGATCTCCTCCTTCGTCAGGGAGACGGTTTTCAGGGCGGAGCGGTTGGTGCTCATCTGCTGGTGAGTTTTGCGGATAAACAGATCCCACGGCAAACCGGGCGCGTTCCGGCGGTATTCTTCGTCCCGCAGGATCTCGAGCGTCCGCATGCTGATGTCGACCCGCTTCTTCCGGTTCTGCGTGCAGAGCGTGATGTTGGCGAGACAGCGGATCACGTATCCCCGCGCCGCCTCGTCCCCCAGCTCGCCGAAATAACGGAGATAGGATGCGGCTTCGGTGAACACCATTTCGTTGTAAAACCGGAAGCCGTCGGTCTGGGCACACTCCACGCCCGTCACGGTCCGGTTCAGATAGTATAACCCCATACCGAGCTTGTACAGCTCCCGGATGACGCCGTCGCGGTCCTTCCGGACGCGGCACAGGCTGAGGAGCGCGTCGTGGATCGTCACGTAAACGCCGCAGTCCAGATTGGTTCTCCAGTCCATCAGCTTCTCGGCGAACTCCTCCAGATCGCGGATGACCTCCGGTCCCGCCTCGTGAAGGGTATCGAGGGTCGGATAAAGGTGCTCGGACAGCAGAACGGCGTTTTCCTCCGCAAGGGCGCGCATCCGGCCGCCGCTCCGCAGCCGCTCGGCGTACCACTCCCGAAACCCGTCCGAGCGCGACGCGGCGAACTGCCAGATCGAGGCGATTTCCACGACGTTTCGGATATACTGCTCCTGATACGGCAGCATGATTCTTTTTCCCCTCCTTCTCTCGCCGAAATCGTACCGTTCAGCCCCGTGCCTGCTGAAGGACCTGCATCAGGGCGTTGATGTCGATCGGTTTGGCGATGTGACCGTTCATGCCTGCCTCGCGTGCCTTCGCAATGTCCTCGGCAAAGGTGTTGGCGGTCATGGCGTAGATCGGGACGGTCTCTGCGTCCGCTTTCCCCGAAGCGCGGATGCGGCGGACGGCTTCGTATCCGTTCATCACGGGCATCTGCACGTCCATCAGGATCAGAGCGAAGGTCCCTTCGGGCTCCGATGCGAAAAGCTCGACGGCCTCCTGCCCGTTTTCCGCCGCCGAAACGTCCGCGCCGGTCATGGAAAGGATCTCCATGGCGATTTCCCGGTTGATCAGATTGTCTTCCGCCAGCAGGATGCGCCGCCCGCTCAGGTCGGGATAAGCCGCGCCGCCGGAATCCGACACGTTTTCCAGCGCGGCGGCGATCCCGTCCTCCAGCGTGCGCGGGAACACGGGCAGCGGTATGAAATGACCGATGCCGCACCGCTGCGCCCGGTACTCGATCTCCGGCCAGTTGTCCTCGCTGATGAGAATGAGGGGCAGAGCGGGTCGGGACTTGTTCAGGTAGGCGGCGATCCCCATCCGATCCCCGTCCCCGTCGATCCGCTGACCAAGAATGACCGCGTCGATCTTCTCCCCGCGCATGTCGGCGTCCGCCAGCGCGGAAAAAGCGGCTTCTGCCTCGGGCACCGGCACAAAGTCCGCGCCGAGGCTGCCGAACGTGCGCGCGTACATTCCGCACAGCTTTTCGTCCGCTTCGAGCACGAGCAGTCTCTTCCCGGCCAGCCGGTTCTCCCGCGCGCCGTCCGCTTCGGCGGAAAGCGGGATGCTGACGAAGACCTCCGTCCCCTCGCCCTGCTTCGAGCGGATATCGATCGTGCCGCCCATCGCGTCGAGGATCTTTTTGACGATGCTCATGCCGAGCCCCGTCCCCTCGATCTTCGACGTCGTGGAATCCTCCACGCGCTCAAAGGGAAGGTAAATGCGGTCCAAAAACTCCTTGCTCATGCCGATGCCGTTGTCCGTGCATCGGAACAGCAGGGCGCGGCGACCGTCCCCCGCGTCCCGGTCCGAGACGGCGACGGTGATCTCTCCTCCGGGCGGGGTGTATTTCACGGCGTTGCTGATGATATTCACGTAAATCTGCCGCAGACGGAGCGCGTCGCCGAAATAAGCCTCGCACCGGACCCCGTCCGTGTCCAGACGGAACACATGGTTCTTCTGTTCGGCAAGAGGCTTGACGATCACGAGGATCTCGTGAAGCAGATCCCCGACGGAGAACTTCTCGTTCACGACGCGCATCTGCCCCGAATTGATCCGGGACATATCGAGCACGTTGTTGATCAGGCTGAGCAGGTGGCTGCCCGCCGTTTCGATCTTGTCCAGCGCGTCGGAGACCCTCGCCTGTTCGTCGATGTGCTTTTTCGCCAGCACGGTCAGCCCCATGATCGCGTTCATCGGCGTCCGCATGTCATGGGACATGTTCGAGAGAAAGAATTCCTTCGCGCTGATGGTTTCCTCGGCCTCCCGCAGCTTTTCGAGAAGCTCCCGGCGCTCCGCGTCCCGTCCGCAGACAAGAAGCGTTTTTCCTCCCGACAGGGGTATTTCTTCCGTGATCTCATCTCCGCCAAATCCCGGCGTAGCGAAGAGTATTCCGCTCTCGTCCGCGACCGCGTATTCCCGTTTCATTCCGCGCTCTCCTTCTCCCTTTTTGTTATCCATTCCGATTTTCGCCCACCCGGCTGCCCGCCCGGCGGCCGTCAGTCCCCGATCAGGCTTTCCAGCGTTTCATACAGATTGTCCGGATCGACGGGCTTGGACAGATGGGCGTTCAGTCCGGCCTGCAGGGACCGCTGCACGTCCTCGTCGAAAGCGTTCGCCGTCAGGGCGATGATCGGGATCGTTTTCGCGTCCGGTCTGTTCGACGCGCGGATCCTCCTCGTGGCCTCGAGTCCGTCCATCTCCGGCATGCGCATATCCATGAGGATCGCGTCATACCACCCGGGTTCGCGGGAGGTGAACATCTCCACGGCGATTTTTCCATTGACCGCAAGCTCGGCCTTCATCTCGCGCATTTCGAGAACCATGGTGATGATCTCCGCGTTGATCGGCACGTCCTCCGCCAAAAGGATGCGGCGGTTTTTCAGATCGGCCTTCGCCTTCTTTTTTCCGACCGAAATCCCCTTGCGCCTCATGGCGGACTTGAACTCGTCCTTGACCGCGGCGGCGAACAGCGGCTTCGGAATAAAGCTGTCCACGCCCGCCTCGACCGCTTCGTCGTGAATGTCGTCCCAGCGGTATGCCGTCAGAATGATGATGGCGGATTCCGTCCCGATGATTTCCCGGATCCGGCGGGCGGTCTGCACGCCGTCCATCTCCGGCATTTTCCAGTCGAGCAGGATCAGATTGTAGGGATCCCGCCGCGCGTGGCGGAACTTCACCTTTTCGAGCGCCTCCGCGCCGGACGGGCACGTCTCAACGGGGATGCCGGCTTTTCCCAGCACCAGCTTCGCGTGTTCGCAGGCGATGGGATCGTCGTCGACGACCAAAACCGTCATGTCTTCCGTGCGGATGTCCTGATTCTCACCGCCGTCACGCTCCTCAGCGTTCATCAGCGTGACCTTGATGCGGAAGGTCGTGCCGACGCCCTTCTCGCTCTCCACCTCGATGGAGCCGTTCATCATTTCGACGATGTTCTTCGTGATCGCGAGCCCGAGCCCGGAGCTGTCGTATTTGCTCGTGGCGGAGGAATCCTCCTGCGCGAACGCGTCGAAAATCTTCGGCAGAAACTCTTTGCTCATGCCGATGCCGGTGTCCGCGACGGTAAACAAAAGCGCCGTCTGATTCTCGAACTGCGCCGTCCGCTCCACGGTCAGCTCCACCCTGCCGCCCTGTGGCGTAAACTTGACGGCGTTGCCGATGATGTTGATGAGCACCTGCTTGAGCTTCGTCTTGTCGCCGATGTAGCAGTCGTCGATCTCTCCCGTGATGCGGCAGGAATACTCCAGCCCCTTTTCCGCGCACTGACCGCTGAAGATGGTGTTGACCGCCCCGAGCAGCTCGGAGAAGGAAAACTCCTCGTTTCTGAGGCTCATGCGCCCGGATTCGATGCGGGACATGTCGAGGATGTCGTTGATCAGACCCAAGAGATGGTCGGCGGCCGTTCCGATCTTTTCGAGATACCCCCGCGTCTTCTCCGGCGTCGCGGGATCGTTCAGGGCGATGCCGTTCAGCCCGATGATGGCGTTCATCGGCGTGCGGATCTCGTGGCTCATATTGGAAAGGAAAGCGGTTTTTGCCCGGTTGGCCTGCTCCGCGGTTTTCAGGGCGTCGCTGAGCGCCTGCTGCTGCTCAAGTGCGGCTCTCGTTTCCGCATCCACGTCGGCAAAACAGGCTCCGACATGATTCACGAAGCGGTCTTCGTCCTCGTCCGGGCGCCGGACGCCCGCGAATTTCACGATCTCCCACGACTCCCTGCCGTTCATACGGATCATATAACGGTACGAAATCACGGGACTGCCGCGCAGACCTTCGCGCACGGCGTCGGGATGGACGAATTTCAAAAATTCCTCCCGGAAGGGCTCAAGGATGTACCGCTCGCAGTAGTCGGTGACCGTTTCCAGATATTTGAAGCGCTCCCCCGCTCTGAGGCCGGGCAGATCGCTCCGCGCCTGGTAGCAGATGCCGTCGTTCTTGTCCAGTTCCAGATAATACACGCTCCGATAGTCGGAGGACAGGGCCCGGATCATGCTGTCCTGTTGTTCAGCCTGTTCCTTCTGTTCCAGAAGCTCCTCCTGCAGGGCGATGCGGTGTTCCATCTCCTCCTGCTTGACCCGGTGCTCCGTATCGGCGGTCTCTTTCTCCAGCGCCAGCCGCGCGGTTTTGCGGTTCTGCACGATGACGTACGAGAAAACGGCGAACAGCACGGCGACCGTCAAAAGGGACTGGATCGCGCTGCGCAGGAGAATGCCGTCCGAAATCGAGCCGATCTTTTCGCTGATGACGCTTTCGCGGATCAGGTAGGTCAGAAACCAGTCCGTCCCGCTGACGGGGACATAGCTGAGAGTTTCCCGGATGCCGTTATAGGTGAACGACACCTCGCGGCTGTTTCCGCTCGCGAAGTCCCCTGCGACCTGCTCGTAGGAATACCCCGGGTCGAAGGAGACGTTTCTCAAGGCGTCCAGCAGATTGGTCTCCGCCGCCTGACCGCCGAGGACCTGATTGGTCAGCGCGATGCCGTCCTTCGTGTAGAGGTTGCTGAACGTGGCGTCCGAGCTTTGATAGTCCATGGAAACGCCCGCGAGCATCTCCGACATGTCGATCGCCATGAAGCAGACCGTCAGGGTCTTGCCCTGAAACGGGGCGCTGATCGGAACGGCGATAATGACCTGGCGGTTTTCGCTGCCCACGTCGAAAATGGAGATGTCCGGCTCGGAAAGCGTGCGGTAATCGAAGCTGTACGCGCCGATGTTGTCCTGCGTCCCCGTTGATGTGTAGATCAGCCCTTCGGTGTCGACGAATGCGAATTTGTCCAGCGAATAAAGCCGCTTCATCCGGCTCTGGTAGGCTTCGAGAGAAGCCTTGTCTCTCAGATCCCCTTCGGTCAGAAGATCGATGGCGACGCGGATCACGTCGATCTTATCGCGCAGATTGTTTCCGACGACCTGTTCCCGCCGTCCCGCGAGCTCGTCCAGATACAGAAGGCTGACCGAGCGGGCGGCGTTTTCCGTGTCGATCCTCGCCCGTCTTCCCGTCCAGACCGTGCCGAGAACAAGGATCAGCATGAGCGCGACGACGCCCGCGACCGCGATGATGCGGCTCCGACTGTTTTTCATTCCGCGCCCCTTCCTTCATTCCTCTGTTCCGCGTCGTTTCTCATCCGTTCCGCTCTCCTCCCTGTGCGCCGAGGTACCTCCGAAGCAGCCTGAGCAGCTCCTCGGGCTGGAACGGTTTTGCCAGATGGGCGTTCATCCCGGCGTCAAGACAGGCCTTCACGTCCTCCGTATAAGCATTCGCGCTCATGGCGATGATCGGGATGCTTTTGTCGAAGGCGCGGATCGCTCCCGTCGCTTCAAAGCCGTTCATGACCGGCATCTGTATATCCATGAGGATCCCGTCGAAGTCTCCGGCGGGCTTTTCGCGCAGCGTCTCGACGGCGGCCCGTCCGTTTTCCGCGCGATCCGCCTCCATCCCGTACTGCTCGAGTACCATGCAGGCGATCTCGGCGTTGACGTCGTTGTCCTCCACGACGAGGATCCGCTTTCCGGCGAGCTCCGCGCAGCCGTCGTCCGGCTCCGCCGCGCCCCCGGTCTCTTCGTCCCCGGCGGACTGCATCTCGAGCTCCACCGTGAATTCCGAGCCCTCGCCCAGCTTGCTTTTCACGGAGATCGTCCCCCCCATCAGCTCCACGATGCTCGCGGTGATGGCGAGTCCGAGTCCCGACCCCTGCACGCGGTTGATCGTCGTGCGCTGTTCGCGGGTGAAGCTGTCGAAGATATGGGGCAGATAGTCCTCGCCGATCCCCACGCCGGTGTCGCGGACAATGAAGCGGTAGCGGTGTTTTCCGCCGTCCGCCGCGTCAAGCTCTTCTGCGATCAGGGTGACGTCCTTTCCCTCGGGCGTGTATTTGATGGCGTTGCTGATGATATTGATCAGCACCTGCTCGAGTCTCAGCTCGTCCGCCAGCACTCTGAAATGCCGCACGCTCTCCCGGTGGTACCGGATGTTCAGCGCTTTCTGTCTGGCTTGCAGGGAGGTGATGTCCTCGATGCGCCGGAACACCGCGGCAAGATCGCAGGGCGCGGGGGAGAGCTGCATTTTTCCGCTCTCGATTTTGGAGATATCGAGGACGTCGTTGATCAGGGACAGCAGAAAGTGGCTGGCGGAGCGAATTTTGTCCAGCGATTCCCGGACGGCGGCGGGGTCCCCGATGTGCTCCCGCGCGATGTTGGTGTATCCGACGATGGCGTTCATCGGCGTGCGGATGTCGTGGGACATATTGGCGAGGAAATCGTTCTTCGCGCTGGTTTTCGCGTCCGCCATCCGCTGTTTGTATTCCTGTTCCCGGCGCATCTGCGCGTCGATGTTGTTCGTGCCGACTATGAGATGCCGCCCGTCCTTGTCGTCGAGCAGCGTGGCCTTCATGCTGACCCAGACCGGCGTTTCCCCGAACATCAGGCGGTATTTCATCGTGAAGCTGCCGTCGCGCTCCACGATGGAAAGAACCTTTTCCCGGGTGAAGATCCCCATGAAGCGGTCGCGGTCGTCCGGGCAGATGATCCGGTTCATGTTCTTCTGGCTGACGCCGAAAAAATCCTCCCCGGACTTCTCCACCTTGAGCGTGTCAAATTCCTGCGTCGAGCTGTAGACGTGAAAATGGTCGGTGTCCAGATCGACGACGTAGATGCTGAAAAAGTCCCCCGCAAGCGCCTGCGCCACGCGGCTGTACGTGAGGCGCTGCGCCTCCGCCTGCCTCAGCTCCGCCTGCTGGCGCATCTGCTCGTCCACGCTGCTGATGCCGATCACCGCGTGCCGCACTTCCTTTTCGATCATGCGGGTCACCTTCATGTGGACGTAGGTCGGGACACCTTCCATGAGCAGGCGGAAGGTCATCGTAAAATAGCCGTGCGCGTTCAGGGAACGGACGATGTTCTCCTTGGTGAAAGTATCAAGGAAAAACTTCCGGTCCTCCTCGTGGACGAGTTTCTCAAACCGCTCGCGGCTGAAGGAGATGAAATCGTCCCCCGCGTCGGGAAGCCCGAGCGACTTGAACTCCGGCGACGCGCTGTATTCGACAAATTTATCGCTTTCGGTATCGACGTAGTAGATGCAGAAATAGTCCGCCGCCAGAGCCTGCGCGATGCTCGTCTGGGAGACGTTCAACAGTCTTTCCATGATGCGAATCTCCTCCGATTCTCCGTTCCTCGATCAGTCCCCGATCAGATTTGTGAGTGTTTCGAACAGCGCGTCCGGCTCCACAGGCTTCGACAGATGGGCGTTGAGCCCGGCCTGCATGCTGCGCTGCACGTCCTCGTCGAACGCGTTGGCCGTCAGCGCGATGATCGGGATCTTCTTCGCGTCCGCGCGGTTCATGGCGCGGATCGTCCGCGTCGCCTCGAGTCCGTCCATTTCCGGCATCCGCATGTCCATGAGGATCGCGTCGTAATAATTCTCGGCGGACCGGGCGAACAGCTCCGTGCACACCCGCCCGTTTTCCGCCACGTCCGCTTCGATCTCCCGCATGCTCAGCACCATGACCATGATCTCCGCGTTGACTTTCATATCCTCGGCGAGCAGCACCCGCCGGCCTTTCAGATCCGCTCGGCTGCCGTCCGGGGTCCTGTTCTTCTGCTTGAGAGCCTCGCGGAATTCTTCCAGTACGCTTCCGGCGAAGAGGGGCTTTGGGACAAAGGTGTCCACGCCCGCGCTCCTGGCCTCTTCGGCAATGTCGTCCCAGTTGTACGAGGTCAGGATGATGATGGGGGTTTCGCCGCCGACCACAGCCCGGATCTGCCGCGCGGTCTCCACGCCGTCCATCTCCGGCATCCGCCAGTCCAAAAGGACGAGATTATATTCCTCGCGGCGGGCATGGCGCAGCCGGATCATTTCCAACCCTTCCCTGCCGGAAGAAGCGGTCTCGCAGCGCACGCCCGCCTGACCCAAAACGATCTGCGCGTGTTCGAGGGCGATGGGATCGTCGTCGACGACCAGAACGCTCATCTCCTGCGTCCGGATCTCTTTCTGTACGCCGCTTGTGTCCTTGCGCTCGGATTCGCCGAGCGTGACCGTTACGGTGAAGGTCGTGCCCTTTCCCTTTTCGCTCTCGACCTCGATGCTGCCGTTCATCATTTCCACGATGCTCTTCGTGATGGGCAGACCGAGGCCCGTGCTTCCGTATTTGTTGGTGGAGGAGGCGTCCTCCTGCGAGAAGGTCTCGAAAATATGCGGCAGATACTCCCGGCTCATGCCGATCCCGGTGTCCGAAATCTTCAGGATAAGCGTCGCCATTTTTTCGAGCCGGGGTCCTTCCTTGATCAGGCAGGTCACTCTCCCGCCCGAAGGCGTGAACTTGACGGCGTTCCCGAGGATATTGATCATGACCTGCCTCAGCTTCATGGCGTCGCCGATATAGCAGTCGTCGATCCTGCCCTCGGTCCGGCATTCGTAAATCAGTCCCTTTTCGCCGCACTGTCCGCTGACGATCGTATTGACCTGTTCGAGGCATTTCGAGAAGGAGAATTCCTCGTGCTTGACGATCATCCTCCCGGATTCGATGCGGGACATGTCCAGAATATCGTTGATGATGCCGAGAAGGTGCTGCGCGGAATCGCCGATTTTGAGAAGGTATTCCCGGATCCTGTCCGGCACGCCGGGCTCGTTCAGGGCGATGTTGTTCAGCCCGATGATGGCGTTCATCGGCGTGCGGATCTCGTGGCTCATATTGGACAGGAACGAGGTTTTCGCGCGGTTGGCCTGCTCCGCCGCGGTGAGAGCTTCCTTGAGCGCGCGGCCGCGGGCAAGGGATTCCCGCATTTCCGCGTCTATTTCCGTAAATCCGACCCCGACCGCGTGCACGATGTGATCGTCCCGGTCGCCGGGGCGGCGCACGCCCGCCATCCGCAGCATTTCATAGCGGTCCCTGCCGCCTCTGTGCACGAGGTACCGGAACGCGATGATGTTCTCCGCTGCCAAGGCACGGCGGATATGATCCGGGTCGATGTAGCGCATGAAGTCCGCTTTGTATTCGTCGTCGACGTAGGAGGCGCAGTAATCCGCGAAGCGCTTGTGAAAGGGAAAGTGAACGCCCAACGGCGTTTCCCGCGCGTCCTCGGAATCCGCGCGGTAGCAGACGGCGTCGTCCGCGTCGAGATCCACGTGATACACGCTCCGGTAGTCCGACGCCATCGCGGTGATCATGGCGTCCTGCTCCTTGCGGCGTCTCTCCTGTTCGAGAAGCTGCGCCTGAAGCGCGAGACGTTCCTCCATCTCGCGCTGCTTCGCCCGGTTCTCCTTCTCCTCGGCCTCGCGCAGGGCCTGCTGAACGGCCTGACCCTGCCGGACGTCGGCGTCCACGTCCTTGAATCCGCAGACGACGCCCATCCTGCCGCCGGGCATATTGACCTTCGCGAATTCGATGCGGTAATACCGCTCGGATTCGTCGTCCGTTTTCCGGAGGTAGTTGATGTTGTACTGCGGCCGGTCCTTCAGATTGCTCACGATCGCGGGCAGATCGAGCTCCCGCTGAAGCCGCTCTCTGTCGCATTCGGCGACCATCGTGCGGATATAGGCGTCCTTCGCCTGGGAGAAGGTCATTTTTCCGAGAGCCTCGCGGATCGGCGCGGCGTGATCGGTTTCTCCGGCGACGTCGCCCCGGTACAGGGAGAAGCTCTCCGTCTCCACGTCGTTGATCAGCCACATGGTGTGGTACGATCCGCTCAGCGCTTCGATCACGGCGCTGCGCACCACCATGTCCGTTTCCATGCGCTGTCTTTTTTCGGTGATGTCCGAAATAAAGACGTAATAGACCCCGCCGTATGCCTCCGTTTCGGAGTAGTGCCCGTAGTCGTCCACCCAGCGGACGGCTCCGTCCTTGCGGACGATGCGGTATTCCACATAGTCCATGTGGTCGGCGTTTGCCTCGATCTGCTTGTCGATGGACGAGGAAACGACGGCGTAGTCCTCAGGATGGAGCATTCCCTTGAAGGTAAATCCGGTCAGCCTCTTGAAATCCTCCAGATCGTCGCAGCCGAAAATGCCGCAGCAGGCCTTATTGGCGTAGAGCAGTTCTTCCGGCGCCTCGGCGCGGTAGATGAAGAAGCCCCCCGGCATATGGCTGCCGATATCCTCCACGAAAGCGAGAGTTTCCGGGGTGAGATCGAATTGTTTTCCGAGCATGGCTGTATCTCCTTGTCCGTATGCGGAACCGTCGCTTTTCTCAATAAACGGCGCATCCGGTCTCTTTCGACCGCTTCTGCCGGCACAGCGCTGCGTCCGCGTCCTCGAAGACGTCACCGCGCGGGTCGGCTCTGTCCGAGAAGGCGACGCCGAAGCTCAGGGTGACGGCGTCCTCCCCTTCGGGAGCGTTTTTCAGCACGTCGTTGATCCGTTCCGTTTTGTCGAGCACCAGCTTCCGCATGGAGCTGTTCATGCGCGACATGATGACGGCGAATTCATCCTCCTGCAGGCGGCATACGCTGTCGACGGAGCGGAAGCTGTCGCGCAGCGCCTCGGCCACCCTTTGGAGGAGGCGCTCCGCCCTGACTTTCCCGTATTCCTTCCGAAGCGTCCCGTAGCCGTCCACCGCCGCGAGCATCACGGCGATGTGGTCGTGGTCGGAGTCACGGAACAGAACCTCGAAGGCGCTGTGGTTGTACAGCCCCGTCAGCGGATCGTGCATGGCTTCGTATGTAAACTCGTCCACCGGCCGAACGCCGCGCTCCGCCTTTTCGTCCGCGGGCGTGTCCGCCCCTTCCTCGTCCAGATTCCGCACGTACGCCTCGAACTCGTCGGCGGGCAGGGGCTTTGAGAAATAATAACCCTGAATGATGTCGCAGCCCATCGCCTTGAGGGTGAACGCCTGCTCGGCGGTCTCCACGCCCTCCGCGATGGTGGGAAACTCGAGGGACTTCGCCAGCCCGACGACGGCTTTCAGGAGTCTTGTGTCCTTACGCTCGCGGAAAGCGGAGCGGATGAACTGCATGTCCAGCTTCAGCGCGTCGATCGGCAGGGAGGTGATCATATTCAGCGAGGAATAGCCCGAGCCGAAATCGTCCATTTCGATCACGAAGCCTTTATTCCGCAGGGAGTTCACGACGAGGATGATCTGTTCGGCGTTGTCGGTGTACGCCGATTCCGTGATCTCGAGAAGGAGCTCCCTGTGGCTGATGCCGGCCTCCTCCACGATCGTATCGAGCTTTTTGAGCAGCGCCGGATCGTTCAGATCGATGCGCGAAACATTGACCGAAACGGGGATCGTTCTCCCGAGCGTCTCCTTCCAGATCCGGATCTGGTTCGCCGCCTCCCGCCAGACGTAGGAATCCAGTTCCCGGATCAGCCCGTTCTGCTCGAAGAGCGGGATGAAAACGCCGGGGGAGATCATGCCGAGCTTCGGGTGACGCCAGCGGACGAGCGCTTCCGCGCTGTTCAGCACCGGCTTTTCGGCGCGGATGTCAAATTTGGGCTGATAATGCAGGGTGAACTGCTTTTCCCGGATGGCGGCGCGGAAATCCTCGAGGAGCTGTTCGGCGAAGAGCTCCTTCTCGTGCATGGCAGCGTCGTAAAACCCGATCGCGTGGGAATAGCTGTTCTTTACGGTATCCACCGCCTGCTTGGCGCGGTCGAAGCGGTGTTCGATGTCGATGCCGCGGTCCGTTTCGGCATATACGCCCATGCGGACGCGGACCTGGTACTCCGCGTTCATGTCCACGCTCGCGCGCTCGAGGATCTCGCCGTAATCGCCGCGGTGCGCGCAGTAGATCAGGAAGGTGTCACTTTCCCTGCGGCAGAGGATGCCGTCGGACTCGCTCACGACCTCGCTGAGCTTTTCGGCGACTTTTTTCAGCACTTCATCGCCGAATACCCGTCCGTAGCGCTCGTTGATCATGTGGAAATGGTTGATGTCCAGCATGATCGCGTCCGTCGGCGTGGAGGGGTGATAGACGTCGAACTGCGCCGCGTAGCGGTAGAAGAACTCGCGGTTGTACAGCCCCGTCAGCTGGTCGCGCTCGGTCCGGAGGATGGTGTCCCGGTCCTCGAAGAGCTCGATCGTGCGCCGGATGCGCGCCAAAACGATCTCCTGCTTGGGATAGGGCTTTGAAATAAAGTCCGTCGCGCCGAGCCCAAGGCACTCCACCTCCGAATTCTGGTCCGCCGTCATCACGATGACGGGCAGGCGGGCGGTCCGTTCGTCCGACTTGATCCGGCGCAGAATGTCCATGCCCTTCATATCGGGCAGGTTCAGATCCAGCAGCAGAAGACTCAGCGCGCCGTGCTGCGCCTCAAGGATCTCCAGCGCCTGAGCGCCGGTTTCCGCGAAGCTGACGTCGTAGGTCTCGCTGAGCATGAACCCGAGGATCTCCCGGTTGATCATTTCGTCCTCGATCACGAGGATCCTGCGTTTCGCGTTGGCGGAACGGAAAGTCAGATTGCTGTCAGGCATATCGCATCCTCCTGTTATGGGTGTACGTTTCTTTCGCGGGTCGGCGCATTCCCACGGCCGCGCCCGCTCTCCTGCAATGATTCTTATGCGTGTTTCTTATGCGCGCGTATCGGCGCGCGGCGGATCCGGCGCCGGTACGTTTTCGGGTTCTGCCGTCATTGTGCCCCTTCTTTCCCGGAGCCGGGGCCGTCCGAAAGCAGGTTTCCGATCGTCTCCATCATCTTCGGGATATCGTAGGGCTTGGCAAGATGGCCGTTCATTCCCGCTTCCATGGCGACGGACCGGTCTTCCTCAAAGGCGTTCGCCGTGACCGCGACGATCGGGACGGAGGCTTTGCGCCTGTCCTCCAGCGCGCGGATCTGCCGCGTCGCCTCATAGCCGTCCATGTGCGGCATCTGAACGTCCATCAAAATGATATCGTAGGTTCCGGCGGGGGAGTTTTTCATCCGGTCGACCGCCTCGACGCCGTCCACCGCCAGATCGACCGCGAAGCCGTGTTCCGTCAGGATCTCCGTGGCGATCAGCCGGTTCATCTCGTTGTCCTCGGCGAGCAGGAGGCGTTTTCCCGTGAAATCATGCGCCGCCGGGCCGTCCGCATCCGTTCCGACCTGTGCCCCGATCCCGGAATCGTGCCGGAAGGGCTCAGCCAGAGCTTCCCGGAGCTCGGACAAGAAGAGAGGCTTCGAGCAGAATGAGGTCACGCCCGCCTCGCGCGCCTCTTCCTCGATGTCCGCCCAGTCGTAGGCGGTGAGGATGATGATCGGCGCGTCGTTCCCGATCACGCGGCGGATCCGCCTTGCGGTTTCGATCCCGTTCTGATCCGGCATCATCCAGTCGATGATATACACCCCGAACGGATCGGCCTGATCGAACGCCTCCTTCGCGCGGATCACGGCCTCCTTGCCGTAGTTTGTCCAGTCGGGACGCATTTCGATTTCCCGCAGCATGGAGCAGACGGACAGGCAGGTGTGGATATCGTCGTCCGCCACCAGCGCGCGCGCTCCCTTCAGGTCGGGGATCGGCTCGACGGCCTTCGCCGACCCGGCGATCCTGCACGGGAGATCCACGATGAATTCGCTGCCCTTGTGCTCCTCGGAACGGACACAGATCGTGCCGTTCATCATATCCACGATGTTCTTCGTGATGGCCATGCCCAGTCCCGTGCCCTGAATGCCGCTGACCGTGCTGGTCCTTTCGCGGGAGAAGGCCTCGAAGATCGTCTTCTGGAACTCCTTGCTCATGCCGATCCCGTTGTCCTTGATGCGGAACTCAAAATCGGCGTATCCCGCCCTGGCGGAGGCTTTCTCGATCACACGGAAGCTGATCGTGCCGCCGGCGGGCGTGAACTTGATGGCGTTTGAGAGAATGTTGAGCAGCACCTGATTCAGTCTGAGCTTGTCCGTGACGATATCCTCGTGCACCACGTCCTGCGTGTCGATAAACAGATCCAGCTGCTTCGAGGTGACGTTGGAATGGATAATAGTCCTTAGATCGTGGATCACGTCCGGAAGATGCACGTCGCTCTCTTCGATGGTGACCTTGCCGCTTTCGATGCGGCTCATGTCCAGAATGTCGTTGATCAGCGAAAGAAGATGCTGTCCGGAGACGGAGATCTTGCCGAGGTAGTCCCGCACCTGTTCCCGGTTGTCTATGTGGGAAGCGGCGAGGGCGGTGAAGCCGACGATCGCGTTCATGGGCGTGCGGATGTCGTGGGACATATTGTTCAGAAACGCGGTCTTCGCGCGGTTGGCGTGTTCCGCCGCGACCAGGGCGACGGACAGGGCGTCCTTGCTTTCGGCGAGCTCCGCGTTTTTCTGTTCAAGCTCCTGCCTTGCCGCCTCCTTCTCCCGGACCTTTACCTTCGACAGCCGCGCGTCGCGCACGAGCAGGAAAATCACCAGCGCCGCCACCGCGAGAATGATCGTAGCAAACAGCGCCATGTGATCCCGGAGCATGTCGCCGAGCCCGTAGGAGTACAGCGCGCCGGTATAGCGGTACGAAATGTTCTGGGCGTAGTCGCCGCCGATGACGTTCACGCCGCGGTTTAAGAGCTTGAGCAGTCCTTCGTTTCCGATCTCCACGCCGAAGCAGCGGTCGTCCGTCCGGGAGGACTGGAGCATGGACAGTCCGCTGTACCGCCGGTTTTTCAGGATATCGTTGGCGCGCAGACCGTTCAGGGTGGTGCAGCCCGCATCGCCGGAGAGCACGGCGTCCAGGCAGTCGTCAATGGAGGGGTAAAAAACGATCTCGGCGTCCGGGAAATTGGCGCGGATATAGTAATACTGCATCCGGTTGTTTTTGTTGACCGCGAACCGCCGGAGCGTGTCTTCCCCGAACTCGCCCCGGAAAACCAGCTCCGTGGAAGCGGAAGCGACCGGATTGGACTGGTAGATGCCGTTTTCCTCGGAATAGTAGAGCCCTCCGCCCACGGGGAACGCCGTATCGATCAGCTCCGCGTTCAGGTCCGCGATCATATCGTCGTAGCTGCGGTATCCCCGGTACGAGACCTCGAGCTCCGTCACGCCGAGCGCCTTTAAGATCTCGGGCACCACGTCCCTGACGACCCCGGTCACCTGTCCGTCTTCGTCCGTTCCGCTGTAGGGCATATAGTTTTCAAGATAACCGACGGAGAGCGCGTTGTGTTCGCTCAGCCATTCCTTTTCCGCGGCGGAAAAAGCCCGCGTCGTCACGCTGAGGGAATAGTATTTGGCGCTGAGCGAGCTGACGTAATTCGGTTCCTCCTGAAGCAGCTGCGTCTGCGCCGCGTTGAGTTCGGCAAGCAGATCGGGGCGTTTTTTGGCGACGCACAGATAATACTCGGACGAGCCGAAGGAGGTCAGCACGGCGGCGTGTTCCCTTCCCCGCGCGCCGTCGCTCTCCGCCGCGACCACGTCCAGCTTCCCCGCGTCGAACGCCTCGAAGAGCTCCGTATAATCCGCGTACGGAACGACCTGCGCCGCGACCCCGCGTTCTTCGAGAAAACCGTTCAGAACGCCGACCATCGCGCTGTCCAGCACGCCGATCTTTTTCCCCTGAAGCGACGCGGTGTCGGTCGTGATTTCCGCATCCGAATCGTGCTTGATCAGATAATAGGATTCCCGTCCCATCACGGCGTCCGGGTACCCGATGAGCTCAGCGCGGTCTTCCCGCCACGCGAGCCCCGCGAGCAGGTCGATCTCTCCGTCCAGAAGCATCTGGTAGAGCTCGCCGAACCCGCCGTAGACGTATTCGTACCGCCAGCCCGTATATTCGGAGAGCTTCCGGTAATACTCATACGCGTATCCGGTTTTGACCGCGCCGTCCTTCGCGCCTTCCTGAAAGACCTCGTTTTCATAGTAACCGACGCGGACAGCGGCCGCCTCGTCCGCCGCCCCCGCCCCGAAGGGAAGAACGGCGGCGAGGAGCAGCAATGTGCTTACGAAAACCGCGAGAAAGCGCGGTATGGACTTCTTGTTGTTATGCAGGTACATCCGTATTCACCTCTCCCGGCGGAAAATCGGCGTCGCCGCACCGACGACTCTTGCGGCGCTGCCGCGCGGCAAACGATGCTTATATTTTTCTATTTTAGATTATATCACAGCTTTATGAAAATTCTGTGAACGAAAGGCGTTTCGGTCGTTTTTTCATACGTCGGTCAATCGGACGGAAAGGCGCTCCGGCACGAGCCGTCCGCCGAACCTGTCCGCACGCCGCATGCCTCTCGTCCCGTCCCCTTGCGGAGCGAATTCCGCGCCGGTCCGATGCGGGATCCGGCGCGGGTGCGGGGACGGGTGCGCTTTTCCGCGGATCTCAAAGGGGCTGTTGCATTAACCTCCAGAAAACGGAGAAATGCAACAGCCCGCTTGCTTTTCAGAGCCGACAGCCGTACTTTTTCTCCTTTATCGAGGAGAAAAAGTACCAAAAAGAGGAACTCCTTCTGTGTCTTGGGTGTTCCGAGGTCGGAGAGTTCGCGCTCCGCGCGAATCTCGGGACCTCGGGTCAGGGCGCTGCAGCAGTTCGCAGAGCGAACTGCAACACCCACACCACCTTTTGAAAAAGGTGGACGAAAACTTTTATCCTATTTGCGACAGACCCCTCTTTGTTTTTCCGAAAGCTCCTGTTTCAAGGCTAAGGCCAAAGCCAGTGCCGAAGCCTCATTCCTCCGGCATCTCCGGCGCTTCCGCGCCGCCGCAGACGGCGTTGAGCGCGCGCACGAGATACCGGTATCTCTGCCGCTCGAGCGCGGTGGAGTGGTTCAGGGTCACGACCGCGCCGGGAGCGGACCCGTCCTCCGCGTCCGCGCGGGTGATTTTATAGGTGACCGTTTCGCAGTCCTCAAATCGGAAGCCGCCGTCGGTGAACGAGCCGCCCTCGACGCTGTCCGCGATTTTCTCGTAAACGGGCGCGCTGTCGACCGCTCGCCAGACCGAAACGGATCCGGCATAGTCCCACGTCAGCCGCAGAGACCGGTCCGCGCGGAGCGTTTCGGGCGCCGGTTCTCTCACCCACGCCGGGATGCCGTCGATCACGTATTCCTTCCCCGCCTCGGTCGCAAATTCGATCCGGTCGGCGCCGAGGGTCGTATGCGGGAACGGAATGCCCGCCCGCGCGACGCCCGGGTACCGGATTCGGCAGACATTCCCAGCGAGGGAGCGCACCGTCAGCCGGTGAGCGCAGCCGTTCTTCCATTCCGCGCCGATCTCGAAGCCCCCGCGCGCGACGAGGCCCTCATAGGAGCCGCTTTCCCACGCGTCCGGAATGCAGGCGAGGGGCGCGATCTCGCCCTCATGGCTCTGCAGCAGCATTTCCGCCACCCCGGAGGTCCCGCCGAAATTCCCGTCGATCTGGAACGGCGGGTGGGTGTCCCAGAGATTGGGCAGGGTGCGCTTTCCGAGGAGGTTGCCGTAGAGTTTATACGCGCGGTTTCCGTCCCCGGTCCGCGCCCACGCGTTCAGCCGATGCGCCAGTGCCCAGCCGGTGCTCTCGTCCGAGCGGAAATCGAGGGTCTTTTTCGCGGCGTCGAGCCACGCGGGCGTTTCCCGGCTGATCTGCGTGCCCGGGTAAAGCCCCACGAGTTCGGAGATATGGCGGTGCCGGAACTCGCCGACCTCGCCGTAGAATTTCTCTTCTCTGTATTCCTTGATCTGTCCGCTCCAGCCCACCTGCACGGGATCGTACCGGTCGATCTGGCGGCGCAGCTCGTCGAGCACCGCGCGGTCCTTTTCGGGCAGGTTCTCCTCCCCGATCAGCTCGGCGCAGCGCAGCAGATCGAGCCCGTTTTCGCGGATCATCTGCTGGTCGAACGCGCATCCGACCGTCTGATAATACTGAACAGGATTCGACCAGTTGTTCGCGATGATCTGCTCGGGGGACGCGGAGAAGACGGAGAGATACAGCCCGTCGTATTCCCGCACTACACGGAGAAGATGCTTCGCCATGGAAAGCAGCGCGGGGTAAGTCACCTCTTTGAGCGTTTCACGGGAGCCTGTGAAGGAATACGCGTCCCAGAAAAGCTTCGAGGTCAGCCCGCCCGTGCCGGGGCCGGAATGCCCGCCCGGTCCGCTGATCGTATAGGCGTAGCTCCCGGTGCCGATGGTCCAGCCGCATTCTCCCGGCTCGTCCGTATATTTCTCGGGCACGGTCGCCTTCACGAACTGCCGGGCGTATTCCTGTGCCGCGGGGCGGAACGCCTCGTTGAACGCCCGGTAAGCCTCAAAGGTCTCCGCGAGGTTCGTGACGAACGCGGGCCAGTAATTCATCTGCACGTTGATGTTGTGCCAGTAGCCGCTGCCCCACGGGGAGCGGTCGTGGCAGTTCCACACGCCCTGCAGATTGGCGGGCAGGCACCCGGGACGGGACGACGAAATGAGCAGGTAGCGCCCGAACTGGAAGTACAGGACCTCGAGATACCGGCTCCTCTCCCCCTGCCCGTAGGCGGCGATCAGCTCGTCCGTGGGCAGCGCGGGGACCTCGGATTCGCCGAGCGTGAGGGAAACCCTGCCGAACAGCCCCCGGTAGTCCTCGACGTGCCGCTTTTTCAGCTCCCCGTATGAGAGCGCCTCCGCGCCTTTCATGACGGCCGTCACCTTGTCATGCGGGTCGAAGTCGCGGAGCTTTTTCGCGTTGTCCCGCTCAAGGAAGACCTCCGGGCGAAGCTCATAATTGGTCCCGCCGCAGAAGATGAAATGCGTCTCCCGCGCGTTCTCCACCCGCAGCGCGCCGTCCGCCGCCGTGACGCGTCCGTCGGAGAACACCTTGAGCTGCCCTTCGAAGCGGACGTTGTACGCGCACATGACGCCCGCCATCGTGATTTTATCTCCCTCGGCTGTCACAACCCCGCGCTTTTCTCTGCCCTCCTCCTCGGTGAGGAAGGGGATCTCGAGCGCGACGTCAAACGAGATCGGCGCGGACGCCGCGATCCGCCCGACGACCGCCCGGTCCGGATAGGAGGCGAAATACTCCCTCTCCACGCGCACGCCGTCCGCCTCATACCGGACGTATGCCAGCGCGCGCCCAATGTCGAGCCCGCGCTCGTACCCCTCTGCCTCCTCAAAGGAATGCGGAAAGCAAAGCCGGATGTCCGCGAAGCTGTTCAGTCCCCCGAGATGCCCCGGGTTTTCCGCGGAATTCTCGGTGATCTGGATCCGTTCCCGCGCGACGCCGCCGAAGACGTTGCCGCCCAAGTACGAATTCCCTATGGGCATGGAATACCTCTCCCATCCTTCTTCGGAATCCGGCGCTTCTTTTTTGTAACGCAGAATCAGTTCCATAATTCCTCCCTTGAAAAACGGTTCAGATTGTCACGCCCGGCGGATTGGTTCCGACCGTCGGGACTTTCTTTTTCATGATACCATATCCGCGCGGCTTTTGCAACAGGCCCGCGGGAACGCGGGGCGCGGGGTGCGGGGCAGAGGGCGGCTTCCGTGCCGCGCCCCGATAAAAGGGGAACCGCCGCATCGGTTCCCGGAAAGAAGAAATGCGGCGGCTCCCTCTCGAAGTCGAAGGATCGGCGGCGCGTCAGCCTTCGAGCTCCGAATAGGTCTTGTTCAGTTTTTCGGTGCCCTTCGTGAGGGACTTCATGGATTTCTTGATGTAGGACGCGGTCTCGCCCGCAGTGGTGTTGGACTTCAAGAACACGAGATTGTTCAGCCCGGCGACGGATTGGCTGAGCGCGTAGCCGAGGTCGACGTACTGCACGTCGCGGATGATGTAGAACATTTCGGTGTCCTCCGGCGCGTCTGCGAGCTTGCTGCCGAGCACCGTCTCCCACACGGCGGGGATGACGTTGTTGTAGTTCTCGCAGCTGATGGCCTCGAGGCAGTAGGAGATCAGCTCTTCATGGGCGGCGGAGGAAAGGAGCACGCCCCAGTAGATGTCATAGCCCGCGGAGGCGTATTCTTCCTGCGTCTCGTCGAATTTCGGAGCGGGAAGCACGCCGTAGGAGACGTTCGAGTCGCGCATGCTCTCGTATAGGTTGCGGTTCTCGGAGAACATGAAGAGTCCGCGTCCCTCGGAGAACATCTTCACGTTGTAGTCCGTGCCGGTGACCGCCTGCGTGAACGCGTCGAGCGCGTCGAATTTCTCCATCACGGCAACCAGTTTCTCGGTGTTGGCGGTGAAGGCGACGTTGCCGTCCGCGTCCTTTTCCATGCAGCCCGCGCCGAGGTCGGACTGGAACTGTAGCCAGCCGTAGGAGGCGGTGAGGAAGCCCCACTGGTCGTTCGTGTCGAGCTTGCCGTTGCCGTCGAGGTCCTGCATGCCGCCCTCCGCCATCACGATCATGTCGTCGATGTACCAATCGCCGTTGCGCACCTTTTCATAGGGGAAGTCCATGCCGAGGTTGCGCATCAGATCCTTGTTGAAGGAGACGGTGCAGTTCATGTAGATGCCGCTCATCGCCATCGGGTTCGCGGTCGCGAAGAGCTTGCCCTGAATGGTGAAGACCTGGGACGCGCCCTGCCACCACGGCTTCGAGAAGTTGATGAGCTCGAAATTGCGGAGGTTGCAGAAGTCGCCCCTCAGACCGTTGTTCATGGTCATGTTGTCGTGGTTGTACACGATGTCATAGGTGTCGTCGCCGGCGAGCACAAGGCTGTGGACGTTTGCCGCGACCACATCGTTCATGTCGTTCGCGGTGCAGGTGACCTCCACGTTGAAGCGTTCGGAAACCTTCGAGCGCTGGTTGAAGAGCGCGTCGTTGACGACCTCGCCGTTCATCTCCTCGGCGAAAATGTAGTTCTTCGCTTCATACCAGGTGGTGGTGATGATGTCGAAGGAGTCGCCGTCGAAGTTCTTCTCGGGCAGGTCGTCGGTGATGAAGGCGTCTTCCTCTTCTTCGGCCGCGGCGCCCGCTTCGGCGGACGGGGTCGCGGTCCCGGCGTCCGTTTTTTCGGACGAGCCGTCGGCCGCCTTCTCGGAGCATCCGGTGAAGGATACGGTCACGGCGGAGCATGCAAGAAGCACAGCGAGCAGAAGACTGAGAAGCTTTCGATTCATAGGAATGATCCTTTCGATGTAAAAATGAGAACCTTCCGCCGCACCGCGCGAGTGTTCGCGAAATTGACGCGGCGGCGGGGATACTGCCCATATTTTAACCGATCACGGGCGGCTTGTCAAGGGGGGAGACGGGAGAAGAGAGGGATTCTTCAGCCGGGTTCTCCCGCTGCGCGGGGGCCGTGCGGGGACCGCTCGGGGACTGTGCGGCGAACGCGCGGCAGTTTATCGGCGGGGAACCCGTGTCTGATTTTTTGGCCGCGCCGCCGCCCCTTCCGTCACGGCTCGAACGTCTTCACCGTATGCCATTCGAAGTACCAATCATCGTCCCATCCGGATTTGTCCCCGAGGTGATAAACGGTAAGATCCGAACCTCTTTCGAAAATAAATCCGCCCGTCTCCGGCAAGTCGCCGTAGAAGTACGCGGCTGCGAATCCGCTGTCGAAAGCGCCTTCTCCGATATACGTCACGCTCGCAGGGATCGTCACGGCGCCGAACAGGAGATCGCAGAACGCAAACGCCCATTCTCCGATCGTTGTGACGCCTTCCGGGATCGTCAGGCTGCCCGTGAAGCCGGAGCACTCATAAAACGCATTCTCTCCGATCTCCGTGACACCCTGCGGAATCGTCAGAGGGCCCTCTGTTCCGCTGTTTTTGTAAAACGCGTATTCCCCGATCCTCTCGCACGCCGGATGGAATTCGGGAAGCGACTTCACGCTGCCCGGGCACTGAACGAGCGTCTTTCCGTCCGCCGTGTAGAGAATACCGTTATAGACCGTATAGCTCCGGTTCCCCTCCGCCGCTCCGGCGAAATAAAGCTCGCCGCAATCCGAAAAAGCCGCGGCGCCGACCGACGCCAGACCCGCCGGGAGCGTCAAGCCTCCCGTGAAGCCGGAGCACCCCGAAAACGCCCATTTTCCGATCTCAACGAGACCGTCCGGAAGCGAGAGAGTGCCCGTGAAGCCCGAGCAGTCCGAGAATGCCCATTCGCCGATCTTACCGAGACCGTCCGGAAGCGAGAGGGTGCCCGTGAAGCCCGAGCAACCCGAGAACGCGCCGCTTGCGATCTCCGCGAGATCCGCGGGAAGCGCCAGATTTCCCGTGAAGCCCGAACAGCTGCAAAATGTCTCTTCTCCGATCCAGGTCACGCCGGCTCCGATGCGGAACTCGCCCGTGAAGCCTGAGCACCCCATGAACGCCCGGTCCCCGATCTCCGTCACGCTGTCCGGCAGCGTCAGGCCGCCCGTGAAGCCGGTGCATTCGCAGAAAGCCTCCGCTCCGATCCGGGTCACGCCGGCTCCGAGCTTCAGCGGACCGGTGATACCGGAGCATCGGTAGAATGCCCGGTCGCCGATCTCCTTCAAGCCGTCCGGGAGGGTCAGGACGCCAGCGGCGGCGCTGCGGTTTTCAAACGCGGCCTCCCCGATTTTCACGCACGCGGGGTGGATTTCGGGAAGCTCCGTCACGCCCGGCGCACAGAGGACGAACGTTGAGTGATCCTTCGTGTATACAGCTCCGCCATAGGAGGAATAATACGGGTTTTCCGCCGAGACTTCAAAGGACGACACCCCGCGGCATCCGTCGAACGTACCGGATCCGATATCGGAAAGCCCGGAGGGGATCTTCACGGTTCCCTCCATGCCGCCGCAATAACCGAACGACCTCAATCCGAGCTGGGTCAGGCTTTCCGGGAGGGTCGGTACGCCGACAAGCCCGTCGCAGCCGTAGAACGCGAAATCGCCGACGGTCTCCACCCCCTCCGGGAGCGTCAGATTTCCCCTGATTTTTTCGCATCGGAAAAACGCGTTATCTCCGATCCTTTTGCAGGCGGGATCGATTGCGGGAAACCGCGTCATGCCCTGCGGGCAAGCCACGAGCGTGCTTCCGTCCGCCGTATACAGAACGCCTCCCCGGGCCGAGTAGTACCGGCTCCCCTCCGCGACCGAAAACGAGGTGAGCCAGCTTGTGCCATCGAACGCCCTGATACCGATCGCTTTGAGACTCGCGGGAAGCACCACGCTGTCAAGACCCATACAAGAGCCGAACGCCGCGTCGCCAATGGACGTCACTCCCTCCGGAATCGTCAGCTTGCCTCTCAGACCCTCGCAGCCCGAGAACGCGCCGTTTCCGATCGAGGTCACGCCTCTCGCGATTTCGAGGCGGTCAAAGTCCATTCCCCACGGGGCTTCGGTCCGATAACCGCCGCCGACCAGGATATGGAGCTCGTAATCCCACATCTGCCCCTTGCCGAAGATCGCGAGGTGTCCGTCCTCGTAAAGCCGCCAGTACAGGGTCTCCCCGCACTGACCTTCCTCCTTGATCTCCTCGTCGTATTCATAGTCGAAGGAGTCGCCGTAGTCCGCCTCCGGTTCTTCTTCCGGGACTTCTTCCGGGACTTCTTCCCCGACTGCTTCCGTCGTTTCCTTTGTTTCGGAGGGATCCTGCCCCAGCCCGTACTTTCCCGCGTTCTGCGAGGGTCTGACCCTCCGCCTGCATCCGCCTGCCGCAAGGATCAAAACCGCCAGCAGCACACAAAGCCCTTTTTTCATTTTCACATTCTCCTGTTTGTCGGAATCCGCCCCGCAGACGGCGACTGCCCCGCTTTTGCGGCAGGGCAGTTCGCCGGAACAAAGAGCGCCTTCATACATCAGTATATCACAGCCGGTACGCCGGGGTGGAAACCCGTTTCCGGGCAAGCTGCGGTCTGTTCCCGCGTCCGTCTTATTTGTAAAGAGACGGGATGGAAGTTTCTCTTTTTCGGGCATTCGCCCCGCCGTCTGCAAACGGTCCGGGGGAGCGTCCCGCAAAAGGGTTTGCCAAAAGAGCGGTTTTTTTACTCTATCGTGATCTCGCCGCAGAGCCGGATATCGCGCGAGCCGCCGCCGACGAGGACGCGGAACCTGCCGGGCTCCACCGTCCAGTTGTAGCGGATACCCATGACCTTGAAGCTGTCATAATCGAGCGTGAAGGAGACGGTCTGCTCCTCTCCCGCCTTCAGGGAGATCCGCTTGAAGCCCTTCAGTAGCATGGGCGGGGTCACGACCGACGCTTCGCAGTCGTCGAGATAGAGCTGGACCACCTCGTCGCCGTCCACCGTGCCGACGTTTTTGACCTTCACCGTCACCGCGGCGTCGGTCGGACCGGTTTTTTCGATCGCAAGGTCCGAATACTCGAATTTCGTGTAGCTCAGCCCGTGACCGAAGGAGTAGAGGGCGTTTTTCGGTCCCTCGAGGAAATCCGTCGCGCCGCCGGGCAGCATGGAATAGTAGCAGGGGATGCGGGTGGAGCTGCGCGGGAGGGAGAGGGGCAGGCGTCCGGCGGGGCTGAATTCTCCCGTCAGGGCTTCGACGATCGCCCGCGCGCCGCTCTCGCCGCCGAAGAAGGTCATGAGGATCGCGCCGCAGACCTCGCTCTCGCGGGAGAGCTCGAGCGCCTTGCCGTTTTCGAGCACGAGGACGAGGGGCTTGCCGAGCGCGGAGAGCTTTTCGATCAGCTCGCGCTGACGTCCGTTCAGAGTCAGCTCGCACCGGTCGCGGCCCTCGCCGCTCGTGATGGTGTTGTCGCCGCCCACGAAGACGACCGCGTCGCAAGAGGCCGCGATGGCGAGGGCTTCTTCCATCTCGTCGACGATCTCTTCCTCGCCCTCGGACCAGAGATGGGGCTGACCGTCGACGACGCGGGGCTGCTTCTTATCGTAGGTGATGGCGCAGCCGTTGCACTGGCGCACCGTCACGCCCTCGCCGAGCGCGGCTTTCAACTCCTCGTAAACGGAGGGGATGTGGAACTGCGGCGTGGAGGAGTAGCCGCCGATCTTCTGCGCCGCGGAAGACGGTCCGATCACGGCGACGGATTTCAGATCCTTTTTAAAGGGCAGCACGCCGTCGTTTTTGAGCAGGACGACGGATTCGCGGGCGATCTCGTGCGAGACCTCGCGGTGTTCCCCGCAGCGGATGACGCTTTCCCACGCTTCCTCGTCCGTATAGGGATGCTCGAAGAGCCCGAGCTCGAACTTGACGCGGAGCACGCGGGAGACGATGTCGTCCAGCCGCTCCATGGAAAGCGATCCCTCTTCGACGAGCGCGACGACGTTGTCCCGCCAGAAGTCCGGATCGTAGTCGCAGCCCTGCACGTCCAGTCCGTTTCGCATGGCGAGCCCGATCGCCTCCTTATCCGTCGCGACGAGGTGATGGGCGTGCTTCAGCCGTCCCACGCCGCCCCAGTCGGAGCGGGAGTAGCCCTTTAATTTGAAGCGTTCCTTCAGCACGTCCTTCAGATACCATTCGGACGCCATGAGGGGATCGCCGTCCACGCAGTTGTAGGCGACCATGACGTTGTACGCGCCGCCCTCCCGGATGCCCGCTTCGAACACGGGCAGGTAGCAGCTTTCGACCTCGCGTCTGCCGGCGCGCGCGGGAGCGCAGTTGGTGCCGCCCTCCGCGATGCCGTGGACGCAGTAGTGCTTGGGCTCGGCGATGACGGCGTCCGGGCGGGAGATGTCTCCCTTCTGCTCCCCGGAGACGATAGCCGCCGCCATACGGGACGAAAGATAAGTGTCCTCGCCGAAGGTCTCCTCCACGCGTCCCCACCGGGGCTCCCGCGCGACGTCGAGGTTCGGGGCGAGGATCTCGTACATGCCGAGCGCGCGGGTCTCACGACCGATGGCTTCGCCGACGCGGTGAACCAGGTCGGGATCGAAGGTCGCGCCGAAGTTCAGCGGGCAGGGGAAGACCGTTCCTCTGATGCCGCTGATGCCGTGCAGCGCCTCTCCGGTGAAGATGACCGGGATGCCGAGGCGGGTGTGCTCGACGAAATACCGCTGGATCTTATTAAAAGGCACGGGGGTGGAGTACATGTCGTGAACGAAGCCGATGCCGGCCTCGCCGAAGTCCTTCGCGAGCTTGTCCCAGTCGAAGTCGGTGTCGGGCTCGACGGAGCAGAACTGGCGCGGATCGGGCTTCGTCGCGTATTCGACGCCGCGCATCATACAGGTCTGGGCGGCCTTCTCTCTCAGGGTCATGCGCCCGAGCAGGTCGGCGACGCGCCGCTCGACGGGGAGGGCGGGATTTTGATAATCAAACATGGTGATCTCCATTCGGGTGATTGGTTGATGGTTCTATTGTACACGTTCGCGCGTGCCTTGTCAAGGGAGAGGAGGAAACGGAAAAAGAAATCACGGCATGCGCCGGGATGAACTCCGTCCGGTGACGGGCGAGCTCCCCGCGCAGGGAGCGGCACGGGGCGTGACGCTGACCGGCGAAGCCTTCGGCGACGTGAGATCCCCGCGCGGGGAGCGGCACGGACGCTTTGCGTTTTTGCGGTTGAACGGATTACGGAAAACCGACCTCCGGTCGCGCGCGGAGGACGAAAAAAGCGAAATCTCTTGCATTCTTTCTCATTGTATGCTATACTGAAGCCGGACAAAGCTCGGGCGGCGGGATGAAAAAACGAAGGAGAAGAATATGGAAAACGTATTTCCGATCAACGAAAGCATGTGGAGGATCGAAAACGGCGGCGTGCGGTACTTCCTGCTTTGCGGCGCAGAGCGGGCGGCGCTCGTGGACACCGGCATGAGAGCGCCGGACGCGCGCGAAATCGCCGAGAGCCTGACGGACGAGCCCCTCATCCTCATCAACACCCACGCCGACCCCGACCACATCTCGGGCAACGCCGCGTTTGAGCGGGCGTATATGAGCCCCGCGGAGGAGGAGAATTACCGCTCCCACGGCGGCGCGGGCGAGCTCGTCCCCGTGCGGGAGGGCGACGTGATCGAGCTGGGGGACCGGCCCCTCCGGATCATCGACATTCCCGGGCACACACCGGGGAGCATCGCGATCCTCGACGAAAAGAACCGCGCGCTGATCGGCGGCGATTCGGTGCAGGACGGCAATATCTTCATGTTTGGGGCGCGGCGCGATCTCGAAAAATACATCGAAAGCATGCGGCATCTCAACGAATATGCGGGGCTGTTCGACGAGGTCTGGCCCATGCACGGGAGCTTTCCGGTGAAGCCGGAGCTGATCGGAAAGCTGATCGAGGGGGCGCTCGAAATCCGCGCCGGACGCGCGCAGGGCGAGCCGGTCGAGCGGTTCGGGGGGAAGGTGTGCCTGTACCGGTTCCCGTACGCGGGATTTCTGTGCGATATGCCGCAGCAGTAACCGGGTGAGACGGGGATCCGCTGATCCGAGGGATCGGGCGGGAGGATGAAGGAGATCCCGCCTCTGCGCGGCGGGTGAACACGGCTGACGGAAACATAACGGCTGCCGCAAGTCTTTCCGAGACTGCGGCAGCCGCCGTTTTTCGGGTATCGGTAATCGGCAATCAGTCTTCCGCCAGCGTTTTGCAGACCATTTCGAGATTCTTGATGATCTCGAGGTGCTGGGGACATTTGCCCTCGCACGCGCCGCAGCCGACGCAGTCGTCGAAGGTCTTGCCGCCGCGGCGGACGTAATCCCGCCACATGTTCTTCGCGTGATCCTTCAGACCGTAGACGTTGTAATACGTGTACATCTCGAAGATGCGCGGGATGTCGATGTCCATGGTGCAGGGCTGGCAGTAGCGGCAGCCGGTGCAGTAGAGCTCGGAGAACTTTTTGATCTCCTCCATCGCCTTGCCGAGCTGTTCCCATTCCTCCTCGGAGAACGCCGTGCTGTCGGAAGCGACCTTCACGTTCTTCTGCACCATGTCGAGCGTCTGCATGCCGGAGAGGGCGCAGTTCAGATTCGGGTTGCCGAGGACGAACTTGAAGGCGAGCTCGTAGGTGGCGATGGAGGGCTTGCCGGTCAGCTTCGCGTACAGATCGGTCGGAGCGGCGAGGCGGCCTCCGCCGACGGGACCCATCGCGACGGTGCCGAGTCCCTTTTCTTCGTTGACGTATTGGATCATTTCCTCGTTGGAGCGGTCGAGCAGGTTGTACTGGCAGAGCATGGATTCGAGCTTCACGCCGCGCTCCTCCGCGGTGTCGACGATATACTTGATCGCGCTCGGATGGTCGTGGAAGGAGAAGGAAATGTGGCGGATGAGCCCTTCCTCCTTCGCCTTCGCGGCCTCGGAGAGCAGATCCTCCTTCAGGATGATGTCGTCAAAGGAGCCGCGGTTGATGCCCCAGAAGTGATAGAAATCGACGTGGTCGGTGCCGAGCTGCTCGATGGAGCTTTCGAGACGGCGGCGGTAGCCCTCGCGTCCCATGCCCGCGTCGAGGGGGCACTTCGTCGAAATGAGGATCTTGTCGCGGAAGGAGGAGACCGCGCGTCCGAGCGCCTCCTCGCTGTGCCGATTGCAGTAGCCCGGGGCGGTGTCGAAATAGTTCACGCCGTTCTCGTAGGCGCAGGAGATCATTTCGTCGACCTTGTCCTGATCGACGAAGCGCGCGCCGTCCTTTTCAACCTCCGGAAAACGCATGCAGCCGAAGCCGAGCGCGGAGATTTTTTCGCCGGTTCTGCCGAAATTGCGGTAATTCATGGCTGTTCCTTTCTCGTTCTGCGCCGAGGGGATGTACCCGGGCGTTTTTTGTTTTGTTCAGCGTTTTTCCCATTATATCACGGACTTGGACGGAATGGAAGAGGGAACACGAAATTCTTTAATTTTGAACGCCGATTTAATAAAATGCCCGCCGGAGAGCGGACATGCCGATCCGCCGCCGCGCGGGACCGGCCTTTCCACGCGCTGATCGGAGTTCGCGGCGCGAACTCCCTGAATTCACGCAAAGCGGGAACTTCCGGGAATCCCCCGCTCATCGCGCAACCCGGACCTTTGGCGAGGACATTTCGTGCCGGTTTACGCGGGAAGAGGGAGATTCTTCGCTGTCGCTCAGAATAACAAAGAAAAGCGTTCAGAAGAACAAAAAAGAGTTTTCCGTATTCCGGGAAAGCGCGCAGCTTCCCGCTTTGATCGCGTCGAGCGCTTCTTTCAGAAGTCCGAGGCTGCGGCATTCCGTTTCCTCAACGTCCGAAAACCATTCGGCGAGGATGCGGTCCGCCTCGAGCAGCGCGCCGTCGTACTGCTCCCTTGTGACGTCTCCCGCGGCGAGGGCGTCGTCGAGCTCGTCCCGGTCGTCGACGAAGAGGTCTCCGGCGGGCGTCGCGATCACGTCGAGGTATTTGTCCACATACGCCGCGACGCCGTCTTCGTCGTATTCGATCCGCTCGATCACGTCGACGTACCACGCCGACACGCGAAACGGGGGGTGCTCCGCGCAGTCCCCGCCCATGGGGTCGTCCGGTGCGGAGCCGCCGGGTGCGGGGTTGCCGGGGGCGGGCACGAACATGACCGTGATCAGCCTCTCCGTCCCCGCGGGCGCGAGCTGGAGCCAGACCATGCCCTTGCCCGTAACCGCGGTCGGACCCGCCTTCTCAAAGTTCCAGTACGTGTCCCCCTCGCCCGCCAGCTCGATGAGGCACGCGAGGCCTTTGAAATCCGCGCCGTTCAGTTCCGTTTGGTAGTAGGGAAAGCGGAAAAATCCCCACGTGTCGCGGTCGAGTCTTTTTCTTTTCATATTCTCAAATTCCTCAAAACAAACCGAAGACGGTTTCACCGCCCGCGCGGGTCACGCCGTCTTCGTTTTTTCGTTCTGCCCGTCCGATGCCGCCGGGCGTCGGGCGCATCGGTCTCCCCGAAGCCGGTGCCGGGTCAAGCGCGGTTCTTCGGGTTTCGTTCTGCCGGAATTACGGATAATTCGAGAAATTGCAGCCGTCGAAAGCTTTTTCGCCGATCATCTTCACATTGTCGGGAATCGTCAGGCTGCCCGTGAAGCCGCTGCAGTTGAAAAACGCGTATTCCCCGATCTTCCACACGCCGTTCCCGATCGTCAGGCTGCCCGTGAAACCGCTGCAGCCGAAAAACGCATGCGCCGCGATGATCGCCACGCTGTCCGGGATCGTCAGACTGCCCGTGAAGCCGCTGCAGCCGAAAAACGCGTTTTCCCCGATCGTCGTCACGCTGTCCCCGATCGTCAGACTGCCCGTGAAGCCGCGGCAGCTGAGAAACGCGTAGTCCCCGATCGTCGTCACGCCGTTCGGGATCGTCAGACTGCCCGTAAAGCCGGAGCATCTGTCAAACGCATAGTTCCCGATCGTCGTCACGCTGTCCGGGATCGTCAAACTGCCCGTAAAGCCGCACTGCGTGAACGCGGATTCCCCGATCTCCGTCACACCGCCCGAAATCGTCAGACTGCCCGTGAAGCCGCTGCAGAGACAAAATGCCCCGGTCCCGATCGTCCTCACGCCGTCCGGAATCGTCAGACTGCCCGTAAAACCGCCGCACCCCAAAAACGCGCTGATCCCGATCGTCGTCACGCTGTCCGGGATCGTCAGACTTCCCGTGAAGCCTCGGCAGCCGGTAAACGCGTTATCCCCGATCGTTGTCACGCCGTCCGGAATCGTCAGACTGCCCGTGAAGCCGCTGCAGTTGGCAAACGCCCCGGCTCCGATCGACGTCACGCTGTCCGGAATCGTCAGACTGCCCGTGAAGCCGCGGCAGCCGGAAAACGCGTCTTTCCCGATCGTCGTCACGCTGTTCGGGATCGTCAGGCTGCCCGTGAAGCCGCTGCACCCCGCAAACGCATGGTCCCCGATCGTCGTCACGCTGTCCGGAATCGTCAGACTGCCTGTGAAGCCGCCGCCTCCTGAAAATGCACTATCTCCGATCTTCGTCACACAGGAAGATATCGTCAGGCTGCCCGTGAAGCCGCCGCAGCCGTTAAACGCACGGTCCCCGATCTCCGTCACGCTGTCCGGGATCGTCAGGCTCCCCGTGAAGCCGCCGCAGTTTTGAAACGTCCTATTCCCGATCGTCGTAACGCTGGAAGGTATCGTCAGGCTCCCCGTGAAGCCGGTACAGAACTCAAACGCGCCCTCGCCGATCGTCGTCACGCTGTCCGGAATCGTCAAGACGCCCGTGAAGCCGACGCAGTCCTTAAAAGCAAAACTCCCGATCCCGGTAATATTCCCGGTCATGACAAGGCTTTTGATCGACTTCTTACAGTCCATCCACGGAGCAGCGGCGGCGCCTTTTTCTGCGTAATCCCACATGTCCCCGTTTCCGTACACGGACAGAACGCCGTCCTTGTAAAGACGCCAAAAAACGCCGTCGCCGCACTGCCCTTCGGCGACAATCGGCGGCGTACCGCCGGATTCGTCGCGGGGCGGCCTGCATTCGGTTTTCCGGCTTTTATCGCCGAACGCGTTTGTCTGCCTGCCTTCGTCTTTTGACGTCCCTCCGCCGTCCTTCCCCGCACGTCCCGCCCTGCGGAACGGCAGAGCCTCAAGAAGCAGAGAAATCAGATTTTTCACGAGGTACTCCTTTTCTGTGCTGTGTTCGCAGAAAGTACGCCTTCGGGGGTTTTTGTCATTCCCCGCGCGGGTCCTTTCCCGTCAGCACGCGCACCGTGTTCTCCGAAACGACGGCTATGCCGCCCTCGAGCTGGCAGGACAGCACGGGTTTCCCGTCCGCGAACGCTTCGATTTTTCCGGGGAATACCGCCATCAGGGCGTCCGTATGCCCGCGGCGGATGCCCACGGTACCGCCCGGGGCCCCCCCGTCTTTGGGATCCGGCACGGGCAGGCGCACGGAATCGCATTCGACCCGGCAGACCTCCCCGTCCGGCGTGAGTACGGAGAGCGTGATCGGTCTTTTCTCGTCCATATCAGCCGTTCTCCTTCGCTGCCGCCGTGCGCACGTCGTCCAGCGTGCCCGCCATGAGGAAGGCCTGTTCGGGATAGGCGTCGCATTCGCCGCCGAGGATGGCTTCGAAGCCGGAGACGGTGTCCGCGAGCTTCACGTACCTGCCCTCGATCCCGGTAAAGCCTTCGGCGACGTGGAAGGGCTGGCTCATGAACCGCTGCAGACGCCGCGCCGCGCGGACCGTTCGTTTGTCCTCCGCGGAAAGCTCCTCCATGCCGAGAATGGCGATGATGTCCTGCAGTTCGTTGTACCGCTGGAGGATGCGGGTCACCTCGCGCGCGCAGCGGTAATGCCGGTCGCCCACCGTATCCGGCGTCAGCATCCGGGACGCGGATTCGAGCGGGGAGACCGCCGGATAGATGCCCAGCTCCGCGATGGAGCGGGAAAGCACGGTCGTCGCGTCAAGATGGGTGAAGGTCGTCGCGGGAGCGGGGTCGGTCAGATCGTCCGCCGGGACGTAGATCGCCTGAACGGACGTGATCGAGCCGTTTTTCGTGGAGACGATGCGCTCCTGCAGCCGCCCCATTTCGGTGGCCAGGGTGGGCTGGTAGCCCACGGCGGAGGGAAGCCTGCCGAGCAGGGCGGAGACCTCCGAGCCCGCCTGGGAAAAACGGAAAATATTGTCGATGAAGAGCAGGACGTCCTTCTTCGAGTGATCGCGGAAGTATTCCGCCATGGTCAGCCCGGCAAGGGGTACTCTGAGACGCGCGCCCGCCGTTTCGTTCATCTGCCCGAAAACGAGCGCGGTCTTGTCAAGCACTCCGGACTGCTTCATTTCGTTCCAGAGATCGTAGCCCTCGCGCGAACGCTCGCCCACGCCCGCAAAGACGGAATACCCGTCGTGCTCGAAGGCGATGTTCCGGATGAGCTCCATGATGAGGACCGTCTTTCCGACGCCCGCACCTCCGAAAAGGCCGATCTTGCCGCCCTTCGCGTAGGGGGTCATGAGATCGATGACCTTGATCCCCGTCTCGAGGATCTCTCCCGCGGTCACAATGTCAGAGAAAGGCGGCGCGGCGCGGTGGATCGGCGAGCGCTCGGCGGCGTCGACGGGACCGGCCCGGTCGATGGGGTCGCCCGTCACGTTGGTCATGCGCCCGAGCGTCCCCATGCCGACGGGCACGGAGATCGGGGCGTGGGTGTCTACCGCGCGCATGCCGCGCGAAAGCCCGTCCGTCGGATGCATGGAAATGCAGCGGACCTCGTTCCGGTTCAGATGCTGCTCCACCTCGAGGGTGAACGCGCCGTCGTCCTTCGGGATCACAACGGCGTGATGGATATCGGGAAGATCCAGGTCGTCGAACAGGATGTCGACGACGGGACCGTTGATGCGGGTGATGATGCCTTCGTTCTGCTTCACCGCTCAGTCCTCCGATTTCCTTGGATTGATGGCGGGGGCGGGATCGTTCTTCCGCGCCCCGGCGGTTTCGATCACGCCTGCCGTGACCTCGCTCTGCCGTCTGCGGCTGATGTCCGATTCGAGCGACGCGGCGTTTTGTTCCGCGTTGTCCGACGCCGTCCGCATGGCGACGAGGGTCGCCGCCTGCGCGGCCGCCGCATTTTCGAGCACGGTCCCGTAAAAGTCCGCCGAAACGCATGTGTCGGCGGCGGCGCGCAGGACCGCGTCCCGGTTCGGGACGAACAAAACGTCGTCCGGCGGGGAGGTTTTTTTCTTTCCGCCCGGCGCGCCGAACAGGGTGTGCTTTTTTTCTTTGAGTGTCCCGTCGTCCGCGGGTGTCTCCGTCTCCTGAACGAGGGGCAGCAGGACGCGGGTCGACGGCGTCTGCGTGAGCATATTGACAAAGGAAAGCGAAATCACCTCGACCGAGGAGACCTCGCCCGCGCCGAACAGCGCAAGCGCTTCCGCGAGGATCGCGGCGGCGTCCTCTGCCGCGGGAACGTCGGGGAGATCGAACTCCCGGCGGATCCGGTTTTTCGCCCCCGGCGGGCACTGCTCGCGAAACCGGTTCACGGCGTGCCGTCCCGCGACGATCAAAAGGGGCAGGGGGACCCCCCCGCGAAAAGACCGCGGGCGGGCTTCCCCCTCCGCCTCTTCTATCAGCCGGTCCGCGAAATCGTAAAGCCGCACGTTCGCGCCGCCGGACAGACCGCGGTTCGCGCCGAGCAGCACGAAGCAGCGGGGCGCGTCCGGCGATTTCACCGGGTACGCCTCGGCAAGCGCCGCGCCGAATTTCGTTTTCAGCTCACGGGCGGCGGAGGCGTACGCCTCGTATCCGTTCAGGCTGCCGCTGATCCGGGCGAATTTCACCGCGGACGCCGTTTTGAGAGCCCCCGCGAGCTGCCCGGTCATGCGGACGCTTTCGAGCTTTTTTTTCAGTTCTCTGAGGCTCGCCATTATGCGGCCTCCGTTGACGCGCGCTCCACGCACGCGGCGACCGCGTCGCGCAGCTGTCCGCGCTCGTCATCCGTCAGCTTTTTGCCCGCGGAAAGGAGGCGGACGATTTCGGGATGTTCCTTTTCCATCCGCTCGCTCAGACGGAGGGCGAAATTCTCCATGTCCTCCGGGTCCGTCCCAACGGCGAAGCCCTCGGACACGGCAAAGATGAGCAAGGTCTCCTGCCAGTCCGGAACGGGCGCGTACCGGCGCTGGCGAAGCGCCGCCATCATGCGGCTGCCCGCCTCGAGCACGCGCCGGGTGGAGGCGTCCACATCCGCGCCGAACTGCGTAAAGCCCTCAAGCTCCCGGTATTGGGCAAGGTCCATGCGCAGACGCCCGGACACCTGCTTCATGAATTTCGTCTGCGCCGCGCCGCCCACGCGGGACACGGAAAGCCCCACGTTCACGGCAGGCCGCTGACCCTCGTTGAACAGATCGGAATCGAGGAAGATCTGTCCGTCCGTAATGGAGATCACATTGGTCGGGATATAGGCGGAAATGTCGCCCGCCTGTGTTTCGATGATGGGAAGCGCGGTCATGGAGCCGCCCCCCATTTCCGGGGAAAGCTGGGCGGCGCGTTCCAGAAGACGCGCGTGCAGATAGAAGATGTCGCCGGGGTACGCCTCGCGGCCGGAGGGTCTGCCGAGCAGGAGGGAGAGCTCGCGGTACGCCACGGCGTGCTTTGAGAGATCGTCGTAGACGACGAGCGCGTCCCTGCCCCCGTACATGAAGTATTCCGCCATGGCGCAGCCCGCGAAGGGCGCGATATACTGGAAGGAAGCGGAAGAAGACGCGGGCGCGCACACGATGACGGTGTAATCCATCGCGCCGAGCTTTTCGAGCCGGTCGCGGATCTCGGTGACAGTGGAATCCTTCTGGCCGATCGCGACGTAGACGCAGACGGTGCCCGTGCCCTTCTGGCTCAGAATGGCGTCCACGGCGAGGGAGGTCTTGCCCGTCTGCCGGTCGCCGATGATGAGCTCGCGCTGACCGCGCCCGATGGGGACGAGCGCGTCCACGGCGCGGATGCCGGTATGCAGGGGGCGGGAAACCGCCGCGCGGTCCGGAATGGACGGGGAGGGGCGCTCAATGGGCATGCGCTCCGCGGTGAAAATGCGGCCCCTGCCGTCGAGGGCGTGACCGAGCGGATCCACCACCCGTCCGAGCAGGGCGTCACCCACGGGGACGGACGCGATGCGGCCCACGCGGCGAACCTTCGTCCCGCTTTCCACGCGCTCATACTGGCCGTAGATCACGCAGCCGATGCGGTCCGCTTCGATGTCGAGGACCATGCCGCGCTCGCCGCTCTCGAATTCCACGACCTCGCCGTACATGATATCGGCAAGACCGTCCATCCAGCAGATGCCGTCGGAGACGCTGAGCACGCGCCCGAGCTGGAATTCACTGACGCCGTATTTCCTTACGAAGAGCGAGTCGTGGAGCCCCTCGAGGAGCTGCTGTGCGCTCTCGTCCCCTCTGAGGTTCTGCGTCTCCATGTCAAGGCGGAGGCGGTAGAGCAGGTCCGCGCCGGTGAAGTCGTACACCGTGTCGCCGACGCGGAAGCGGAATCCGGCGATGAGCTCGGGATCCTCCCGGACCCAGTAGGACGGTTTTCCGCCGACCTCGGCGAGCATTTCCTCCGCGCGGCGTCCGATGCGGTCCACGATATTCTGCGGGAGGGGATGGGCGGAGGTGAGCGTCACGTAGAGGACGTCATGCCTTGTCAGGTAGGCGATGTCGCCGGGGGTGATCTCCATGCGGGAGACGATCTCGTCGGCGACCTCCTCTTCCCGGACGCGGAACGCCTTCTGAAAGGGCTCCTGCGCCATGAGCTCTGCGGCGCGCTTTACGACGGCGGAGATCATGCTCTCCCTTGTGTCCGCGAGCATGTCGCGGCGCAGGCTGTTTTTGGTTTCCGCGGTCTTTTCGTCACACAGGGCGGCGTTCTTCTCCGCGTTCTCCCGGATCGCGCGAAGCTGCGCTTCGACGGACTCCGGCAGGGCGTCGGAAAAAGAAGCCGGGATCCCGGGGAGGCTCGGCTCGCTGTTTTCGATGCGCTGTGCCTCGTCCAGCTCCCGGCCGATGCGCTCGCGGCGCGACCGGAAGATGGAGACGATCGTCTTTCTGCCGAACAGCAGGATGACGGCCGCGAGAATCAAAAAATTGATGAGAGAATAGACAAAAATCATCATGGCTTCAGTCCCTCGGTCCTTCGGCCCGTTGATCCGTCGGACGCTCTCTCCCGCCGGTCAGCGCGGAAAGCCAGTCCTCGGCAAAGCGGTCCGCGTTCGATTCGAGGATGCGGGAGAGTTCTTCCTTTTCACGCGCAAGCGCCGCGCGGCAGGCGGCGGTTTCTTCCTCGCCGCGGCGGACGGCGTCCGACACAAGCCGGTCGGCGTCGGCGCGGGCGGCGGCAAGCGCCTGTCCCGCGAGGGAGGCGGTATGCGCCTCCTGCTCCGCGTGAAAGCGCTCAAGCGCCTCCTGCGCCTCGGCGGCGGCGCGCTCCGCGGCGGCTTTCTTTTCCGCCGCCGCGCGGACGCGCTCCCCGCGTTTGTCCATGAACGCGAGCATCGGTTTGAAGAGCAGATTGTTCAAAATGAGGACGAGCGCCCCGAAGCAGATGACGGTCCAGAGAAGCACGGGCAGTTGAACGGTCATCCCGGACCTCCTCAGACCTTCGCCGCCAGCATGAATCCGATGAGCAGGCCGTAGATGGTGAGAGCCTCCATCAGAGACAGGGCGATGATGAGGGTGGAGCGGATGTCCTTTGCCGCGTCGGGCTGACGGGCAATGCTTTCCATGGCGGCTTTCGCGGCAAGGCCCTGCCCGAGGGCGGGGAAGATGGTGCTCACCGAGATGGAGAGCGCGGCGGCGAGTGCGATGATGGCGGAGGAATCCATAATACAAACTCCTTTTCGGAATTGAATTTCGGGTTTGAGTTTTTTGGTATGGCGGTATCTAAGGTACAAACGCTGCGCGTTTGGGAACGAATTTTTGTCCTACGCGGACGGCGCAGGGAGGGGACCAGCTCAGGCCGCAGGTCCCCTCCCTGAGGGTCCCATTGGCCATGCAATCTGTTGTTCTTGATACTCAGAAGCGGCTCCGATTCGTTTGCGGCACGTATCAGCCGAAGCTTTCAGCGACTGCGGCTCTCGAATCGTCAGCCGAAACATTGCAATTCGCGCTCGCGCGAATTGCCGCGATCCAAATTCGCGAATAACACGGCGCGGGTGGCTGTCAGCGGAAGTTTGGAGTGCATCTTCGCGGCCTGAAGTTTGCGTTTATCTGCTAAGCATTTTACCGTTTCAGCGCGACGATACAGTCAGCTTCCGTTGTTCGAATAGCGAACGCGAGTTAGGAATCCTGCGGAGCCGCGATAAAGAGAATGCTGTTTTATGCTGTCGCTGTCGCGAGAATGGGATACTCCCTTCGGCCTGTTTTCTCTTCAAAAGTAGTAATGATCATTATCGAATGCGAAATACTATGGTTTCACCGTCAAAAAGACTAATTCCAGATTTGTTACCGCTAAAAGTGATTCTAAGTGGGATGTTAGTGTTTTTTTCGATTTCTAACGGAACATCCCCAAATATTACTATTTCGATAGATGATCCTTTGGGCTCGAAATAGTGGTATCGATATTCATAAGAACTCCCGGACAATCCCAATTTATACATATATCCATCGTCATAATCAGCTTGTACCTGTAATAAGTCGGTGCTAAATAGTGTTTTTGTTTTTCCGATGTAGTTCAAAGTGAATTTCACCCACAAATAACATCTGTCTTCACCGGCTGCTGAAACGTTGATTGCAGTTGTGTCGTCATTGGTTGGAAGAACTTCCCTATCATCATTATCTGAATACCAATAAGATGCGCCCCGAGAGAATTCAATCCCGTCTAATGTAAGTTCCCAATTTTCAGTTTTGACCGTATCTCCCACTTTTGCTTCCGTCAAAGCTCCAAGTTTTCCTATATAGGTTGGGGCATATGAAACGATTACAACAAGGAGAAAAACGGCAAGCAGAACGAAGAACGCGATTTTCCAAGGATTTCTTTTGGCTACGGGCGTACTGCTATCGTTTCCGGTTCGTTCCGGGTTTATGGGTTGTGCCTCATTTCTAATGGGTTCTATGGTTTCTATTCTGTGTTTCTGGGAAATGCGGTTCAGACAGTCATTGCACAGACAAACATTCACAGTTCGATCCCCACGGGAAATACGCGCAGCTACATCCGCAGGTTTCTTACAGGCAGCACATTCTTTAGGCATCTTTAATCTATCCTCTTATAGAGAAAATGGGGTGGTGGCAGCCGCTCAGTTTTTTCGGTCGATGGATTTTCCCGATCCGGTTCAGCAGCCGCTGTGCTGCTTATTCCGCCTCCACCGCTTCTTCCAGATAGATGGAGGTCAACATGGTGAAGACGACTGCCTGGATGGCGCAGAAGAGGAGGGAGAGGCCCATCATGATGACGGGGAAGCCGATGGGGAGCAGCTCGTAGAGGTTGTGGGTCACGGTTTCCTCCCCGAAGACGTTGCCGAACAGACGGAGCGCGAGGGAGGCGGGCTTGATGAATTCGTCCAGCACCATGAGGGGAAGCATGAACGCGATGGGGCTGACAAAGCGCTTGAAGTAATGCTTCGCCCCCGCTTTCAGTCCCGCGATCTGCAGGAACAGAAAGGTGAAGACGCCCAGTCCGAGCGTGACGGACAGGGAGGAGGTCGGCGCGCGGAAGTATTTCGTGAGCCCCACGCCGGGGATGATGCCGGAATAATTGGCGAAAATGATGAAGATGAAGAGGGAACCGAGGAAGAAGAAGTATTTCCGGGCAAGGTGCTTCCCGATGATGCCGGAGAAAAAGCCGTCGAGGTATTCGACGCCCGTCTCGACCATGTTCTGCAGCACGCCCGGTCTCTCCTTCATCCGGCGGGTCGCGAGGAAGGAAAGCACGGCGATCAGGGCAACGAGGACCCACATGGCGATCACCTCGCCCGTGATGTCGAGCACGCCTCCGATCCGGATGAGAACTTCGGATTCTTCTCCCATTACCGTTCGCCTCCTTTCTGCGTCTGCCCGTCCGCGGTTTCGGTTTCGGGCGGTTTTTCGTCGGTTTCGTTTTCAGGTTTTATGGGTTCGCCTTCGGACGCGCCGGGGGCGTTTTCGCTTTTGGCGGGACTGTTTTCACCTCCGGCCGGCCTCTTTTGCGACCTGCGGTTCACCTCCCGCACGAGGAGGGGGGTAAAGACGAGGAGGGGCAGGGTCAGCCCGGCGACGGCTCCCGCGAGCAGCCAGGTCCTGTTCCACGGCGTGTGCGGCGCGGCGAAATAGACGAGGACGAGGAACCCCACGTTCAGCGTCATGCGGAGCACCGGCACCGCGCCGACAAGAGGACCGGAGCCGGATGAGGGGCCTGATGAGGAGCCGGGCGCGGAGCCGGACCCCGCGCCGCCGTCCTTCGGCAGGGCGGCTTTTTTCACGAGGGTATAATTGAAAAAGGCGATCAGAGCGCCGAGCGAAGCGGCAAGAAAAGCTCCGAAGAGGGAATGGGAAAGGAACTCAGGCACGTCGTCGCCTCCTTTCTGCGCGGTTCGCACGTTTGAATCGCGATAGATTATTGAGTAATTATACCATTTTCGGGCGGAGAAAGCAATGTGCGTCCGGTTGTTTTACATAATTTTTACATTCCGAATTCACAGTTTTACGATCCGATCTTTTCCGACGCGCCTCGTTTTGATTCCCTTCCCCTTGTGTTTTTCGCCCGGATGCGTTATAATAGAGTCGGACAGAAAATCAAGCGGGAGGAATTCGTATGACGAAAACACCGGCCGAATATGTGAATCCCTACATCGGCACCATCGGGCACCTGCTCCGGGCGACCAGACCCGTGACCGCCCTGCCCCACAGCTTCGCGCAGAGCTATCCCATCGTCGAGCCCGCGCTGACGGATTATTATCTCGCGGACAAGATCGCGGGCTTCCCCATCGGAACGGACGCGCGCGCGGACGAGTGCGCCGTTCTCGCGGCGTTTGCCCGCGGCGGCGCTCAGGGCATGGATGCCGCCGTCTCCCGGTTCGACGTGAGCGCGGCGCGTTCGCACCCCTATTGCTATACCGTCTTCCTCGAGGACCCGGGCATCGAGGTCTCGGGCACGACCGCGATGCACTCCTATGTTTACCGCGCGGCGGGGGCGGAAAAGGTCTTTCTCCGGGTCGGGGATGCCGAGGTCCGCTGTTTTGAGTCGGACGGCGCCGTCCGGATCGAAAAGCGGACGGGAAAGCGCGTCTCGCACATCCTCGTGCGGCTCGGGCGGCCCTTCTCCGCCGAGCGGCGGGGAGAGGAGCTTCTGCTCACGCCCGCGCCCGACGCATCCGGCGGAGCGGTCACGCTGTACGCCTCCGTCTCGTATGTTTCCCATGAAAACGCGGAGAAAATCTTTGAGCGCGAACTCGGCGGAAAATCCTTCGACGAGATCGCCGCGGCGTCAAAGGCGGTATGGGAGGACCTGCTCGGGCGGGTCCGGGTGAGCGGCGGGTCGGAAGCCTTCAAGACGACCTATTACACCGCGCTCTACCGCTCCTTTGGCAAGATGTTCCAGTTCGGGGAGTACGGGAAGTATTATTCCGCCTACGACGGACGGGTGCACGACGGGGAGGATTTCTATACCGCGGATCAGCTCTGGGACAGCTTCCGCTCGATGCATCCCCTGCAGCTGCTCCTCGAGCCTCAGCGGCACAGAACGATGCTCCAAAGCTATGTGGACATGTATCGCCAGTCCGGCGCGATGCCGTCCTTCCCCTCCTCGGACGGGGACCGGCCGGTCATGCTCGGTTTCCACGCGGCCGCGCTGTTTGCCGACGCCCTCGCGAAGGGGATCGAAGCGGACTACGAGACGGCGTACCGGGGCATTTACCGCAACGCGACGGAGATCACCATGCTGCCGTGGGTCGCCGACCGTCCCGCGAACGAGCTCGACCGGTGCTATTACGAAAAGGGCTTCTTCCCCGCGCTGGACGAGGGAGAGGTCGAGTGGGTCGCCGACGCGCACTCCTTCGAGCGCCGCCAGGCAGTCGCGGTGACGCTGGAGCACGCCTACGACGACTGGTGCGCCGCGCAGCTCGCGCGGGCGCTCGGCAAAGAAGAGGATTACCGGCTCTTCCTGCGCCGCTCGAAGAACTACCGCAACGTTTACAACCGGGAGATCGGCTTCATGGCGCCGAAAAACGCCGCCGGGGAATGGGTCCGGGGGTACGATCCCATGCGCGGCGGCGGACAGGGCGGCCGGGCGTATTTCGCCGAATGCAACGCCTACACCTTCAATTTCTCCGTCTGGCACGACGTTGAGGGACTGGCGGAGCTGATGGGCGGCAAAGAGGCGCTCTGCGGCAGGCTCGACGAGCTGTTCACGACGCCCGCGCCGGGGAAGTATCCCTTTCTCGACCAGTTCCCGGATTCCACGGGGCTCATGGGCATGTTCTGCATGGGGAACGAGCCGTCCTTCCACATTCCGTATCTTTACAACTACTGCGGCAGGCCCTGGATGACGCAGAGGCGGCTGCGCACGATCATCGAGCTGTGGTTCAACGATACCCCGCTCGGCATCTGCGGGGACGAGGACAGCGGCGCGATGTCGTCGTGGCTGGCGTTCTCGGCGCTCGGAATCTATCCGGTATGCCCGGGCAAGCCGGAATACGCGCTCGCCGCGCCGATGTTCGACGAGGCCGAGATCGCGGTGCCCAGCGGGAAATTCGTCATCCGCGCGCCGGGCGCGGGGGATGGACGTCGGTACATCCGCTCCGCGAAGCTGAACGGAAAGGCATGGGACCGCTGCTTCCTCGGGCACTCGGATATCGCTGCCGGAGGGGAGCTCGTGCTCGAGACGGACGACCGACCGAGTTGTGAATGGGGTCTGGCGTAAAACCGGCGCGGCTCCGGCCTCTCAGCCGCACGGGACGGGAGCGCTCCGCTGGGGCTTTTTCCCTGCGCGCCGCCGAGCGGTCTGTTTTCACCTGTCGCGAAACCGCGCCGCCCTCGTCGTTTTTCCCCGAAAATACTTGACAGTTTTCCCCATCCCATGTATAATGATTTTGTATATTATGTTTTGAATCTCCGCCGCGGAACACCGCGGGACAAACTCATCTTCCCGGGAGACCCAACATGTTAAAGTGTACAAAATGCGGCGCCGAAAACGCGGACAACGTCAAGTTCTGTCATATCTGCGGAACGAGAATAGCGCCCCCCTCCACGTCCGTAACCGTTCGCCGCGTCCCGCAGGGCGCGGAGCAGAACGGTGCGGAGCAGAACGTCCCGCGCTCCGAGCCGCCGAAGGCGGAACAGAGCCCGCGGCAGAGCGTCCCCCGCTCCGAGCCGCAAAGGGCGGAACAGAACCCGCGCACGGAACCGCAGAAAGCGGAACAGAATCCGCGCGCGGACATCTCGCGCCCCGAATCGACGCGGGCGGAACGGAACACGCGCACGGACATTTCGCTCACCGAGCCTCAAAAGCCGGAGCACAGCGCGCGGCAGAGCGCGGATCGGAGCGCTGGTGCTGTGCGGACGCAGACCTCCCCCGCGAAACAGGCCAGACATGCGGCTGAGACGCAGCCGGACATGCGGGGCGCGCGGGAGACCCCTCCTCCGCCCGCGTCCCGAGCCTCATCGTGGACCACGGTGCAGGAAACCCCCGCGGATGAGCCGCGCGCCCGCTCGAAGCGTTCGGACGACTCGAGCCGTCCGGGCGTTCTGAAAAGTCTTCTTTCCGCTCTTTTGAGCCGGGACGACCCGGACGCGCAGGATCCGTCGGATCGATCGGGCGCGGCGGGTGACGCAGGCGTATCGGGTGTGCCGGGCGGGGCCGGCGGATCCGCGGCGGACGAGAGGCTGAGAAAACTCGTGCTCGGGGGAGCCTGCGGGGCGGTCGTGCTGATCCTTTTGATCGTGATCCTCTGCCTCCCGCGCGGCGGCGGCGACGACCGCGGCAGCTATCTCCCGATTTCGGACACGATCCTGATCACCTATATCGAAAGGGACGGCAATCTCGCCGTGGTTCAGGACGGAGAGTTCCTGGAGACCCGGGTGAAAGCGGATTCGTATTACCGGAGCTCGACCTCCATGGACGGAAGCCGCACCGTGCTGCTTTCGGACAGCGGAGACCTGTATCTGATCGAGAACCGGAGCGCGAACAAAATCGCCGACGGCGTCCTGCGCTCCGGCATTTGTGCGGACGGCTCGAGAATCTGGTACATCGCCGGGGATCACGGTCTGTACCTGATCAAGTCCGAAGGTTCGAAAACGGTCACGGAGCAGATCGCCGCAGAAGCGGATGATTCCGAGGTGCGCCTGTCTCCGTCCGGAACAGTCGTTCTTTACGCAACGAACAGAACGCTGATGGCATGGAGCGAGAACGCCGAAAAGGACAAGCAGATCGGCGTGGACGTGATCCCGATTTCCGCCACGGACGACGGGAAAACGCTCTATGTCATCGACGACAAGCAAAAAGCGCTCCTGACGGCGGACGTCGAACCGGGAACGGAACGCAGAAGCGTCATGAACGACGTGGACCCGGATCACATTCTCGTCAACGCCTCCGGAACGGAATGCCTGTTCCGGCTGCGGAACGGGGAGACGTTTCTATCCGCAAACGGCGGAGAGCCGATCCGCATCGCCGGCGGAGGCCTTGCCGTGATCTATCCGGAACCGGAGGGCGAAACCGCCTCCTCCGCGGGGTATTTGAACGTCGTCACCTTCCGGAACATCGCGGTCCGGGCTGTCGATCAAAGCTCGGAAACGGACGACATCGGTTATCTGAACGCGGAATACGTATATGTGCCGCTGGAGGAGGCCGTTTCCGAAGTCCGGCTGAGCGGGGGTGCGGACCAGCTGCTCTGCGTCAAGGACGGCAATCTGCTCCGCATAAAGCTCGGCGGCGAAGCCGGGGCCGCCGGGACGAAGCTGGCGGAAAACGCGGCGGACTTCCGGCTGACGGAGGACGGCAAAACCGTTTTCTACCTGAGCGGCGCAGGCGAGCTGTATAAGGTCGCCGTAAAGGGCGGCAAGGCGAAAAAGCTGATGGAAGGCGTCGGGCAGCTCGGACGGCTTGAGGTGTTCGAAAATCAGGCGTACGTACTTACGGACGGCGGCGCGCTTTACCGCACGGACGGAAAGACGACGGAACTGATCCGCGAGAACGCGCAGCGCATGGAATCGCACCGCGCGACCTTCGCTTATATCGCCGACGACCTGCTCTTTGTGAGCGGCGACGGCGTCACGTTCGTCTCGACGGAATATCAATGACCGCGGGCGGTGAGCTTCCCTGAGTCCCCCCTCGCGCACGCAGCCGAAAAGCTTTCATGCAGACCGCGAGCCGGTGCCGCGCCGCATTTCCCCGCCGCAGAACGGACGGAAAGCGGGGCGGGATCGGCTTTCGTACATCTTCTTCTCGAAAAAAGCGGGAACGGTCGGAAACGGTTTTCGAAGGAAACGCGCCGGATATGATACAATACCGATGAAGTCCAAAGACAAATCCGCCGCCCTTCTCCTTTTTTGGGGCGTCGACGCGGCGGATCACGACAAAGCTGTGACTCCACGGAGGAAGATCCCATGAACACGACCCGAACGCTGTGCGCGGTATTGACGTTCCTTTTTCTCGCATTCACCCTCACCGGACTCATTGGATGCGCGGCCCCGAGAGAGACCGCTCCCACCCCGGAAGGAACGGAAACGGTCCCGGAAGACCCCTCCGAAGCGGAGGAAGCGAATGTAATGATTCCGGAAGAGACAGCGGCGGCAGCGGAGGAAGCCGAACCCGCCGCCGTCCGCTTCGGATATGAGCACAACGCCCTTCTGATCGACGAAGGACAGTGCGGGGACTCCGTATATTGGCAATTCTACGAGGACGGCCGTCTCGCGGTCTTCGGCGAAGGCCCGATGTGGGATTACAAGCCCACCGGACGCGGGAAGGAAGTCACCGCCCCGTGGGAGGTTTATAAGGACGGGCTCGCAAGTCTCGAGCTCTGCGAGGGCGTCACGTCTGTCGGGAACTACGCGTTCGCCGCGTGCGGCGGCTTCACGGGCAGTCTGACGCTTCCCTCCACCCTGAAATCGATCGGGAACGAAGCCTTCAGCTATTGCTCCGGCTTTACGGGCAGCCTGACGATCCCGGACGGCGTGGAGGAGATTCAGGCGTCCGCATTCAACAAGTGCACCGGCATCGAGGGTTCGCTGACGCTCCCCTCGTCCCTGAAGAAAATCGGAATGATGGCGTTCAACCGCTGCACCGGCTTCACCGGCAGCCTGACGATCCCGGACGGCACGGAGGAGATCGGGATGTGGGCGTTTATGGAATGCCGGGGATTTGCGGGAGAGTTGACGATCCCGGACAGCGTGACCGACATCGGACACGGCGCGTTCGAGGAATGCGTCGGTCTGAGCGGCAATCTGACGATCGGCAGCGGCGTGAAGACGATCAAAGACCACGCGTTTTCCGGCTGCCGCGGCGTGACGCGCGTGACGGTCGGGGAACATGTGGAAAAGCTGGAATCCTGCGCGTTTCAGAACTGCACCGCGCTGGAGGACATGTATTTCTACGGCAGCGCGCCCGAGATGCATCACGACGCTTTTCTCGGCAGCCGCCAGCGGATCGTGATCCATTATCCCGCGGGCGGGTTCGGCTGGACGGATCCGTGGAACGGGTTCGAAACAGAGGAGTTTGAGCCGTAAGCAACGCGTCGGGGGCGGCCCGGGCGACAAACACCCCCCTCCCGGCAGTCCGCGCCGCGGCGGGTCCCGCGCGCGGCAAATCCATCAAAAGCGGCAAATCCATCAAAAACGGAGGAAGACATGAACGGAACACAAAAGCGGCGGGTGCTGAAGACAGTTTTGTGCCTTGTTTTGACGGTTTTCACGGTCGTCGCGCTCATCGGCTGCGCGCGCCGGGGACGGACCGCGGACGGCGGCGGGGAAGGCGCGCCCGTCGATCCCGCCGCGCATTCGGAGAACGCCGGTGCGATGGGCGAAGAGCGGGGCGAAGAAACGGCCGAAGAAGCTCCGCCCGAAGAAACGGCCGCCGACTCCTTCGATTATACGTACGACGCCGAGCCGGTCGGGGAGGGGCAGTGCGGGGACACCCTGTACTGGCGCCTGTACGAGGACGGGCATCTCGCGATCTACGGCGCGGGGGATATGTGGGATTACGATATCAAATTTCTCGTCGGCGGCGGAGTACGGAACGAGGCTCCGTGGAAGGACGGGCATCTCGAAAGCCTCGAGATCTGCAAAGGCGTGACGAAGATCGGAACCGCGGCATTCGCGGGATGCGGCTTCACGGGCAGCCTGACGATCCCGGAGGGGGTCACGGCTGTGGAGAACTTGGCGTTCGCCGACTGCGTAGGCTTTACCGGCAGCCTGACGATTCCGAACAGCGTGACGCGGATCGGTTGGAGCGCGTTTCAACGCTGCGGCTTCACCGGCAGCCTGGCGCTGCCCGAAGGGCTTGCGGAAATCGGAGAGGCCGCGTTTTACCGCTGCTCCGGCTTCACCGGCAGCCTGACCCTGCCCGAAGGGCTTGCCGAAATCGGAGAGGCCGCGTTTGGCGGCTGTTCCGGCTTCTCCGGCAGCCTGACACTGCCCGAAGGGCTTGCGGAAATCGGAGAGGACGCGTTTGGCGGCTGCTCCGGCTTCTCCGGAAGCCTGACGTTTCCGGCGAGTCTCACAAAAATCGGAAACTCCGCGTTCTGCGGCTGCACGGGACTTACCTCCTTTGACGCCGCGGCGGACAGCCGGACTTTTTCCGCCCGGGAAGGCGTGCTGTATTCGAAGGACGGAAAGACCCTCGTCCTTTTCCCGGCCGGCATGAAGGAATTTCCCGGGATCCCCGCCACGTGCGAAATCATCGGAGATTCCGCGTTTGCCGGCTGCAACGGTCTCACGGGCAGACTGACGATTCCGCCCGGCGTGACGACGATCGGGAATAGTGCGTTTGAGGACTGCAGCGGCTTCACCGGCAGCCTGACGCTCCCCGAAGGGCTTGTGTCGATCGGAGAGTACGCGTTTTCCGACTGCTCCGGTTTCACCGGCAGTCTGACGCTCCCCGAAGGGCTGGCGTCGATCGAAAAGGGCGCGTTTTCCGGCTGCTCCGGTTTCACCGGCAGCCTAACGCTTCCCGGGAACCTCACGTCGATCGGAAGAAGCGCATTTTACGGCTGCTCCGGTTTCACCGGAAGTCTGACGCTCCCCGACAGCCTCACGACGATCGGAAGCTACGCGTTTTCCGACTGCTCCGGTTTCACCGGAAGTCTGACACTCCCCGAAGGGCTCGCGTCGATCGAAGAGGGCGCATTTTACGGCTGCTCCCATTTCACCGGCAGCCTGACGCTGCCCGAAGGGCTCGCGTCGATCGGAGAGGATGCGTTTTATGAATGCGACGGTTTCACCGGCAGCCTGACGATCCCGGACAGCGTGACGACGATCGGAGAGAGAGCGTTTTACGGCTGCTCCGGTTTCGAAAGTCTCACGGTCCCCTCGAGCGTGACGTTCATCGGAGAGAGTGCGTTCAAAGGGTGCTACAGACTTTTCGCCGCATATTTTTACGGCGACAGGCCGGAAATCGGAGGAGACATTTTCGTGTTTGATGCCCGGTCCCTGCGCCTGTATGCGTACGGTACGGAATTCATCGTCTATCACCTCGCGGACAAGTCCGGGTGGGAGGATGAAACCTTCAGCTTCTGCAAGACGGCGGTATTCACGCCGTGACGGCTTTCGCCCCGCGAAAAAACGCCCCCGGGCGCTGAGTTCATTCAGTGGTCCGGGGACGTTTTCTGTTTTCGCCGTTCGCCGTCTTGTTTCCGTTTTTCTTTTTCGATGATCAGGTCGGGTATTACGGTTGTTTTCTTCCCTGACCGGATCGCCTGACCGCCGGACTGCCGGACTGCCCGAGCGCCGGACTGACAAACCGCCGAATGCCCCTGCCGGGCAAAGCGCGCCGGGGCCGCGTGTTCTATTTCCCCTCTGTGCGGTCCTTCGCCGCCTTCACGAAGCCGTAAAACAGCGGATGCGGGCGGTTGGGGCGGCTCTTGAATTCGGGATGATACTGCACGCCGACGTGGAACGCCCTCTCTGAGTATTCCGCCGTCTCGACGAGCAGCTTGTCCGGGGAGAGCCCGGAAATCGTCAGCCCCGCCGCGGTCAGCGCGGCGCGGTAATCGTTGTTCACCTCATAGCGGTGGCGGTGGCGCTCGGAGATCTGCCGCGTCCCGTAGCACTTCTCCATCGTCGTGCCGGGGACGATCTCACAGGGATACGCCCCGAGTCGCAGGGTTCCGCCCTTCGCGATCTCGTCGCTCTGCCCGGGCATGAAATCGATGACCTTATGCGGCGTATCCGCGTCGAACTCGCCCGAATGCGCGTCCGGGATGCCCGCGAGGTTCCGCGCCGCCTCGATCACCATGATCTGCATGCCGAGGCAGATGCCGAAATAGGGGACCTTCTTTTCCCGCGCGTATTTCGCCGCGGCGATCATGCCGTCAATGCCGCGCGCGCCGAAGCCGCCGGGCACGAGGATGCCGTCCGCTCCGCCGAGGATCTGTGCCGCGTTTTCGTCCGTCACGCTCTCGGAATCCACCCAGTCGATCGCGATCTGCGCGCCGACCGCGTAGCCCGCGTGCCGCAGTGCCTCGGCGACGGAGAGGTACGCGTCGTGTAAGCCGACGTATTTTCCGACGAGGGCGATCTTCACCGTTTGTCCCGCCTGCCCGATCTTGTCGACCATGGCGCGCCATTCGCCGAGCTGCGGCTCGGGCGCGTCGATGCCGAGCTCCCGGCAGACCACGCGGGAGAAGCCGGATTTCTCGAGCATGAGCGGCGCTTCGTAGAGGCAGGGCACAGTGATGTTCTCGATCACGCAGTCCTTCGGCACGTTGCAGAAGAGGGAGATCTTCTGAAAGATCGACTCTTCGAGGTGCCGGTCGCATCGCAGAACGATGATGTTCGGATGGATGCCCATGCCCTGCAACTCCTTCACGGAGTGCTGGGTGGGCTTGGATTTGTGCTCGTCCGAGCCGGAGAGATAGGGCACGAGGGTGACGTGGATAAAGAGGCTCCTCTCCCGTCCGACCTCGAGCGAGATCTGCCTTGCCGCCTCGATGAAGGGTTGACCCTCGATGTCGCCGATGGTGCCGCCGATCTCGGTGATGACAACGTCCGCGTCCGAATGCCGCCCGACGTTATAGACAAATTCCTTGATTTCGTTCGTCACATGGGGAATGACCTGAACCGTGGAGCCGAGGTATTCCCCTCTCCTCTCTTTGTTGAGGACGTTCCAGTACACCTTGCCGGTCGTGAGGTTGGAATAGCGGTTCAGATCCTCGTCGATGAAGCGCTCGTAATGCCCGAGGTCGAGGTCGGTCTCCGCGCCGTCCTCGGTGACGTAGACCTCCCCGTGCTGATAGGGGCTCATGGTGCCGGGGTCGACGTTGATGTAGGGGTCGAGCTTCTGCGCCGCCACCTTCAGCCCCCGCGCCTTGAGCAGGCGTCCGAGCGACGCCGCCGTGATGCCCTTGCCGAGGCCGGAGACCACGCCCCCGGTCACAAAAATAAACTTCGTCATAGAATTCCCTCTCTCACTCTGACTTCCGGGACCCCGTCCCGGACCCTGCCGCCTTCCCCGGAAGGCGGGCGAAACCTTGCCAAAACAGTTTTATTCCCATTCGACGGTTGCCGGGGGCTTGGAGGTGATGTCGTACACCACTCTGCTGACGGACCGCACCTCGTTCGTGATCCGCGCGGAGGCCTTCGCGAGCACGTCGAACGGCAGGCGGGACCAGTCCGCGGTCATGAAATCGTCGGTGGAGACGGCGCGCAGGGCGACCGTATGCCCGTAGGTCCGCGCGTCCCCCATCACGCCCACGGCGCGGGAGCCGGTCAGCACCGCGAAATACTGGTCGGGATTCTTATCGAGCCCCGCCCGGTCGATCTCCTCCCGGAAGATCGCGTCGCATTCCCGCAGCACGGCGAGCTTTTCCCGCGTGACCTCGCCGAGCACGCGGATGGCGAGCCCCGGCCCCGGGAAGGGCTGGCGCATGACGAGCTCGCGCGGGATGCCGAGCTCCAGCCCGGCGGCGCGCACCTCGTCCTTGAACAGCAGTCTCAGCGGCTCTACGATCTCGTCGAAATCCACCACGGACGGCAGTCCGCCCACGTTGTGGTGGCTCTTGATCGTCGCCGCCTCGCCCACGCCGCTTTCCACCACGTCCGGATAGATCGTCCCCTGCACGAGGACGTGGACATGTCCGATCTTCTTCGCCTCGTCCTCGAACACCCGGATGAATTCTTCCCCGATGATCATGCGCTTTTTCTCCGGCTCCTCCGCTCCGGCGAGCTTGCCGAGAAAGCGCTCCCCGGCGTTGACGCGGATGAGGTTCATCGAAAACTTCTCGCGGAAAACCCGCTCCACCGCGTCGCCCTCGCCCTTGCGCAAAAGGCCGTGATCGACGAAGACGCAGGTGAGCCCGTCCCCCACGGCGCGGTGCATCAGCACCGCCGCGACCGAGGAGTCCACGCCCCCGGACAGGGCGCAGAGCACCTTTTTGCCCCCTAGCTCCTTCCGATATTTCTCAACCGAGGCGCGGACGAAATCCTCCATCGTCCAGTCGCCGGCGCAGCCGCAGATCTTTTTGAGGAAGTTCGCGAGCATGTCCCGCCCGTATTCCGTGTGGGTCACCTCCGGGTGGAACTGCACACCGTACAGTCCGCGCGCCGCGCACGCGATCGCCGCCGCGGGGCACTGCGCGCTCGTTCCGATCACTGAAAAGCCCTCGGGCACGGCTTTCACGTAATCCGTGTGGCTCATCCAGCAGACGCTGTTCTCGGGGACGCCCTCAAAGAGCGGGGACGGGCGGACGGAAAGCTCCACCTTGCCGTACTCCGAAATCGAGCCCGCGGACCCGACCTCTCCCCCCTCGAGATGTGCCATGAGCTGGCATCCGTAGCAGATGCCGAGCACGGGCACGCCGAGGCGCAGCACGGCGGGATCGCATTTCGGCGCGGCGGGATCGTAAACGGAATTCGGTCCCCCCGTGAAGATGATGCCCCGGTATCCCCCCGCCCGGATCTCGCCGAGGGGCGTTTTATAAGAGCGGATCTCCGCGTACACATGCTGTTCCCGGACGCGCCGGGCGATGAGCTGCGCGTACTGTCCGCCGAAATCAAGCACAAGAATTTTCTCCATCCCGTCTTCCTTTCCCGTCTCTTTCGCCCGCCGCGGGCGGGTTTATTGATGTCCCCTCTTACGGAGATGCCGCGGGGGTTTTTTATTTCCGCGCTCCGCGGACGATCTCCGCCGCGACCGTCTTTTTCGGCACGCAGCGGTCCATTGCCTGTTTCTCGATATACCGGTGCGCCTCCGCCTCGTCCATGCCGCGCTCGCCGATCAGCACCCATTTCGCGCGGTTCACGAGCCGGATCTCTTCCATTTTTTCTTCGAGGGTGAAGGTCTTCGTCGCGGAGCCCCGCAGCCGTTCCCGCGCGCTCCGCATCCACGAAAGCGCGGCGGTCATCGTCGAGCGCGGCGCGGGCTTCGATACGGTGAAGACACCGTGCCGCCCGAGCTTGAGATCCGCGTCCTCATACAGCTCCGCGCGGGCGAAGAACAAAACGACCGTTCCCGCCGACGCGCACAGATCGATGGCGAAGCGCACGCCCGTGTCGTCCGGCAGGGGGGAATTGACGAAAACAAAATCGTATTCCCGCTCCGCGGCCGCGCGCTTGGCCGCCGCGACGTCCGAGACAAGCCTTGTCTCCGTGACGCCGGACTCGCGCAGAAGGGCGAGCAGGGTTTCGTTCATTTGTTTCGCGGCGGACACGATCAAGGCGGCATACATGCTTTCCGTGTCGTCCATGCTCTCGTCCCTCCTTTCCGTGGGATGCGCAGGCTGTAAACTTTTACTTTTCCCTCTCCGTCATCCTTCGCTCTGATTCCCCGCCGCTTCCGTCCCCTGCCGGACGCCGTACGCCTCCCGTACGACCTGCGGCAGGGACTCCGCGATGAATGCGCTCTGTGCGGCAGCCGTCCGCGCTTCGCTCAGAGTCCGGGGCAGTTTGCCTGTTTCCTCGTTTTCCTCAGGGAGCGCGAGTCCTTTTTCGATTCCCTTCAGCCCCGCCCGCACGAGGAGCGCGAAGGCGAGGTAGGGATTGGTTCCCGGATCGGGCGAACGCAGCTCCGCGCGGTGCGCTCCCGCGGGCATATAGAGCAGCCGCGAGCGGTCCGTCCCCGACCATGCGATCCCTGCCCGGCGCCCGCCGAGCCTTTTGTAGGAATCCTCCGTCGGGTTGAGGAACGCCGTCATCGCCGCGATCCCGTCGAGGATCCCGGCCGCCGCGGCTCCGAGCGCCTCCCCCCGCGCCGTGTATCCTCCGAGGGACTCGAGGGAGAGATTGATGTGACACCCGTTGCCGGGGCAGTCGGGGAGGGGCTTGGGGGAAAAGTCCGCCCAAAGCCCGTTCCGGTATGCCGCGGTCCGGACAACGGTCTGAAAGGTCATGGCGTGGTCGGCGGCCTCGAGCGCGTCCGAGAAGCGGAAGTCGATCTTGTTCTGACCGGGACCCTCCTCGTGGTGGGAGCTCGCGGGACGAATGCCCATCTGCTCCAGCGTCAGGCAGATTTCCCGCCGGATGTTCTCGCCCCGGTCCTCAGGCGCGAGGTCCATGTAGCCCGCGTGGTCGTAGGGGATCTTCGTGGGCTGGCCGTCCCCGTCGAGCCGGAACAGGTAAAAGGTCTGCTGCGCGCCGAAATGAAAGCGGAAACCCTTTTTCTCCGCGTCCTGCGCCGCCTCTCTGAGGAGGGATCGGGTGTCGGCGGGATGGGGCTTCCCGCTCTGCAGCGCGACGGTCGAATACATGCGCACGACCCGCCCGTGCTCCGGCCGCCACGGAAGAACGGAAAGCGTCGATGGATCGGGACAGAGCGTCAGACTGCCCTCCCCTTCATAACCCGGCACGGCGTCGGGATAGAACGGGATCCCCCCGTCGAACGCGCGCCCCAGCTCGTCCGGCATGACGGAAATGTTCTTCTGCCTCCCGCGGACATCGCAGAACGCGAGACGGATGAACTTCACGTCCTCCTCGCGCACGTATTCGAGAACCTCGTCTTTCGTATATTTCATGACTGCTCCTTCCGCGCTCCGGAAACTCGTCCCGAAACGAATAATGCGTTCATTCCGGCGCAAAAAAACCGGAATGAACGCCCTTGCTCATTTGTCTGTATTATAGCGCGTTCCCCGCGCGTTGTCAAGGGGAGGGAGGGAATTTCCCCGAAAAAAACGCGCGTGAAACGATATTTCGAAATCCTTCTCTTCGCAACTTTTTTTCCGTGATAATTCGTTTCACGTGTGGTATCCTGTACGCATCGGAGGGTAACGACGGACAACCGACCGAAGCCGGGCAGAAGGGCCTCGGCACGGAAGTGAAGCGATCGCCCGTCCGTCGTGCGTTAAGCGCACAAGGCAGCCGATACAAGGAGGTGCACGCATCATGAAAGCCTTTGTTCCCTATGAGAAGCTCTCAAAAAAGGCGAAGAGAGCGCTCGATCTCGAAAAGCGCAGGACATGGGGGTTCAGCCCCGTGACGCGCAGCCCGATGAGGAGCAGCGCTTACAACAGAAAGAAGACACGCCGCATGGATCTCGACGATCCGCCGGACGTGTCTTTTTTTCGGCAAAATGGGTACGCAGATCTTTCGGCAGGAAAGCCGACGCGCGGCAGCCGGGCAGCAGCCGGGCAGCAGCCGGGCGGCGCGGTTTGAAAAGGGCCGTTTATATGCCGAGCATCTTTGCCGCGCGGAGGATGGCGCACTGGGTCTTCCCGTCCGGGATCTCCCCGTTCATCACCGCCCGCACCGCGTCGGAAAGGGGCATGCGGAACACGTCGAGGAATTCGTCCTCGTCGAGGTGCCGCTCGGTGAAGCTCAGTCCCCGCGCGAGGAACATCCGGATGCGCTCGCCCATGATGGCGGGGGAGCCGTAGAAATCGCCCAGATCGATCAGCTCCCTTGGGACCGCTCCGGTCTCTTCCCGCAGCTCGCGCAACGCCGCTGAGGCGAAATCCTCCCCCGCGTAGTCGAGCTTCCCGGCGGGGATCTCCGTCAAAACCTGCCCGACCGCATAGCGGTACTGCCGCTCGAGAATGATCTCCCCGTCGTCCGTCACCGGCACAACGCAGACCGCGCCGAGATGCTTCACAATCTCCCGGACCGAGGTCCCCCCGTCCGGCAGCTCCACCACGTCGCGGTACAGATGAACGACCTTTCCGTCAAAGATCAACTCGGACGAAACCGTTTTTTCCGTCAGTTCCATAACTCTTCCTTTCTCCCGCGGGGTCTCGGACCCCGATCACAAAATCATAGACCAACCTGCCCCGGTCGGGGTATGTTCTATATCTCAATCACAAAACTATATATCGACCGGCCCCGGTCGGGGGACGTTTCATGCCTCGATCACAAAACTGTACACCGACCGGCTCCGGTCGGGGTATGCCTTACACCTCGATCACAAAACTGTACACCGACCGGCGGTTTGCCGTGCAGGTCGCGTACAGCATTCCGTTCCCGTACACCGCCGCCGGATAGGAATACTCGCCCTCACCGCGCGCGAGATCGAGTTCACGCTTGAAGTGCCCGCCCCCGTCGGAGGAGACGAGCAGGGACAGCGGCGTCCGCGCGCCCCAGTTTGACCCCACCGGATTCATGAGCAGCGCGAGCCTTCCCCTACGATCCGGCAGCCCGCTGTTCGGCAGCCCGCTGTTCGGCAGCCCGCTGTTCGGCAGCCCGGTGTCCGTCGGCTCGGGGATCATCACGCAGTCGATCCCGCTGTTGTTGTTCGGCAAAGGGGTCGGATACGCCCGGCTCCACCGCATCCCGACACCGTCGTCTCCCGCCTCGGGCAGAAGTTCCAAACAGTCCGCGCGCCAGATATGCCCCTCTGCCGAGCGCAGGAGGGCGTGGATCCCCGTGCCTGCCGTCCGAGCTTCTTCGGGATCGAAGAACAGGGTCGGCTGGATGAGCTTTACGGGGTATTCCGTTTCAAAATAAGGCGTGCGCGCAAAAGTCCGCCCGCCGTCGCGGGAGATTTCGACGAAAGCGCGCCACACCGCCCCGTCCGGGCTTTCATGCGACGCCCCGGCGAGCAGGACGCCGTTTTCGAGCAGGATGGGCTTTGCGCGAACAGGCCCCCTGCCGCCGGAGAGGTCCCCGGGCACGAGCTCCCGCTCCTTGTCCCACGTCCTGCCCCCGTTCGCCGAGCGGCGCACAAAGGTCCGCCAGCCCGCGATTTTCCTGCCGCGCTTGAACCAGAGCGTCACGACTCCGCTTTGGGGATCGGCGAACAGAACGGGATTCCAGCACGCCTCGTCCGACGGAGAGGACATCATGACGGGGTCGCTCCAGCGTCCGTTCTCGCAGACCGCCGCGTAAATCTCCACGTCGTCCGCGCCCTCGCGCGAGCCGCCGAACCACGCCGCTATGCGCCTCCCGTCCGGGAGCAGGCAGACCGTAGACGCGTGACAGCTCCGCGTCGGCGCGTTTTCTTCGCTGAAAATCAGCCGTTTTTCGATCAGCTTCATTCGAAAATCACCGCTTTATTTCCCCGCCGCATCGACCGCGCGGATGAAGGCGGCGCGCATACCCGCCTCTTCAAGGGCGGCGACGCCGCGGATGGTCGTCCCGCCCGGGGAGCACACCGCGTCCTTCAGCTCGCCCGGATGCCCGCGGCCTTCGAGGACCATGCGTCCCGCGCCGACGAGGGTCGCCGCCGCGAGCCGGTAGGCGTCCTGCCGCTTGAGGCCGTTTTTCACGCCCGCGTCCCCGAGTGCCTCGATCACCATATAGAGGAAGGCGGGGCCGCAGCCGGAGATCGCGGACGCCGCGCGCATTTTCGCCCCCGGCAGGCTCACGACCGCGCCGAGGCAGGAGAACCATTCCTCGATTTCTTCCCGCTCATCCGCGCGCAGCGAATGCTCGTCGGCGAGGATCACCGTGCCGCTTCCGACCGCGACGGGGGTGTTCGGCATGGCGCACTGCACGCGCACGCCGTCCCCGAGAAGCTCCCGGAACATGGAGAGGTCCCACGCGTTCACGACGGAGATCACCGCCTTGCCGTCGAGCGAGGCGGAAATCCCTTTCAACGCGCTCTCCGTCTGATCCGGCTTCACGGCGAGCAGGAGCATATCGGCGGACTGTGCGAGCTCCTCCGCCGAAGCGCGGACTTCGACGCCCAGGGGTTCGGCGCGCTTTTTCAGTTTATCGGCGTGCGGCGCGTAGGCGGAGAGGAGCAGCTCGCCCTTCTTGACCGCCGGGCAAAAGCGCGCGAGCCCTTCCGCGAGCACCGATCCCATCGCCCCGAAGCCGAGAAAGCCGAGGCGTACCGTTTTCTTGTTTTCCATCTTTGTGTCCCTCTTTCCGAAATTGATCTTTTCTCCGGGGCGCTCAGAGGTCCCCGAGCTTTCCGAGCTTTCCAAGCTCGTCCGGGTTATCCTTCGGGTTTTTGAGCACCGCGGTTTTTCTGCCGGGGTATTCCTTCGCGATCCGTTTCAGCGCCGGCTTCGCCTCCCCGCTTGCGGACCAGAGCGCGAACGAGACCGTTTTGCCCTCGGTCTTCATGCCGCAGAGCGCCGTATTGATCGCCGGGACGATCCGCCCGTTCCAGATCGGGGAGCCGAAGACGATCTCGTCGTAACCTTCCGCGGAGAAATCAAAATCCGCGAGTTTTTCCTTCGCGCCGATGCCCGCGCGGAAACCGCCCTTCAAAATCTGCCCGGCAAACGACTTCGGCATGGGCTTGACGGGCACGGCCCGGCGCAGCTCGTATCCCTTCTCCGCCATGGCCTGTGCGACAGCCTCCCCGTTTCCCGACAGGGAATAATAGACAAACAGCTTTTTCATATCGTGCTCCTTTTCCGAAATCCTCCCGCGCAAGCAGCGCCGATTCCGAAATCATTATACAGAACGGACGGGTAAAAATCAAGGGAGCGCGGATAAAATTTTATCGTCCGTCCGAAAAGCCGGGTCCCGGACGAATCGGCGGGGAGGCGGAAAGAGGAAGAACCCCCGCCCGAAACGCTTGAAAGAGGAAGAACCCCTGCCGAAGCGCTTGTAAAGAGGAAGAACCCCTGCCGAAGCGTCCCAAAGAGGAAGAACCCCTGCCGGAACGCTTGTAAAGAGGAAGAACCCCCGTTGAATCTGCGGCGGAAATATGCTATAATGAAAAAAACACAAGGAGGAGTCCCCATGATCGAATCCGAGAGAGTCCCTGCCGAGATGCTCGCGCCGACCTCCCCCGCCGGGGAGATCCGGGAGCTGTTTTATGAATTTGAGGGAGAGCGCAAGCGCGCCCTCGTCTATCTGCCCGCCGCCGCGAAGGCTTCGCCCGAAAAGCGCTTCCCGACGGTTTACCTCTGCCACGGAGGCGGGGGCAGCGAGGACGATTTCTTCGGCGGTGCCGAAGGAAAATCCGGGCTGACCCATGTGCTTGACAATCTTATCAACGAAGGAAAGCTCTCGCCCGTGCTCGTTGTGACCCCGACCTATTATCACCGGGGTACGGAAAACGCCCTGGTTCACGCCGGAGCGGCAATGACGCTCACCGAAACGTTTTACCGCGAGTTCGAAGCGGCTGTCATTCCCGCCGTGGAGGCGGCGTTCCCCGCGATCCCCGACCGGGACCACCGCGTGGTCGGCGGCTTTTCGATGGGCGCGGAGGCGACGTGGAGCACGCTTGCCTATGGCGGACGGGCGGCGCGGTACTATCTCCCGATGAGCGGGGATTTCTGGGCGGTCGCCGTCAAGGGCGGTGAGGATCACACCGACGAAACCTGCTGCGTGCTGATCGAAGCGATGGAAAAAGCGGGGCTCGAGCCGGGCAGCTTCACCGTCTTCGCCGCCACGGGCACGCACGACATCGCGTACCCAGCCATGCGCCCGATGGTGGAAGAACTTTTGAGGCGCGCCCCGTGGTTCACACCCGAAAATCTGATCTGGTGCGTCTCGGACGGATGGCACGCCTACGACTGGTGCCGGGACTACATCGCTCAGGCTCTGCCGGTGTTTTTCCCGGGGAAGGCGTGAGACGGGAACGAGGGGAAACGCGGCTTTCTTGGTAAGAAAGCTGACGATGCTCCGCATCGTGGGCAAAGAACTCTCAAACAACCGATGCAGCGAACCGTCTCCCAGCGGGCGGGGGCTTGAAATTCTGTGAAAGGAACTGAAAAGCGCATGAAAGGCAACGCGACCGAACATAAGCAAAACCCGACTCAAAAAACGCTGCGGCGTCTGTTCCTGATTGTGACGGTATGCTTTCTGCTCGCCCTTCTCATCTGCATGATCATCCGGTCGGGAGAGCTTGAAGTCTTCCTCACCGACGGCGCCGGAGCGAAGGCGGAGGGTTACCTTCCGGACAGCGATCTTGTAGAGGCCCGGCCCTCTCCGAAGGGCGAACGGTTCCTGACCGTCACGGCGAGCGGACATCGGACCGGAAAGGCTTTCATAACCGATCCGGACGGCAGGTTCGTCTATGTAAGGGTCCTCCCCGGCAGCGTGATTTACAACGTATCGAACGGGAATTTCTCCGGCTGCCGTGAGGTGACCTCCCTCGCCGCGGCGTACACGGCGGTCACGGCGCTGCTTGCCGTGTTGTCCTTCGTCATCCGGTGCAGAACGGATCTGTTTTCCTACGGAACGCTGTATATGGGCGGAACGATGCTGTTTTTATCCGTTTTTGCCGCCAATCTGCTTCCGGCGGCAGCTCGGCAGTGGCTGAGTCCCGAGACGTATTTCATGCTGAACGTCTATTCCTCCCTGAAGGGGGCGGGTCAAACCTTCATGCTGCTCACCCTGCCCTTCATGCTGATCGTCGCCGTCGCCCTGGTGGTGAGCAATCTCTCGCTTGTCCGGCATGAGGGGAAGAAATTCACGAATCTCCTCGCGGTTGCCATGAGCGGGCTGATCGCCGCCGGGTATTTCGGCTTCTTTCTTCTCGACAATACCTTTACCATGGGAAGCGAGCGGCAAATGAGAATCTACGGAACCGTCATCAGCGTGTATTCGACGATATTCGTCTATCTCGAAGCCATGCTCATGTCGGCGATGCTGTGCGGTCTGATCGCGGCGCACAAAAAGCCGGGGTACGACCGGACGCATATGATCATCCTCGGCTGCGCGATCGCCCCCGACGGAACGCCCCTGCCCCTTCTCCGGGCGCGGATCGAGAAAGCGCTTTCCTTCGCGAAGGAACAGCGGGAAGCGGGCGGGTGCGGGATCAAATTCGTCCCGTCCGGCGGACAGGGTCCGGGCGAGGTCGTCGCGGAAGCCGCGGCAATGGAAAACTATCTTCTGTCCCGCGGAGCCGGCGCGGAGGACATCCTCCCGGAAGCGGCGTCAACGAACACGAAGGAAAACATGCGCTTCTCCCTCCGAAAGATCCGGGAGGATTGTCCGGACGCGAAGATCGCCTTCTCCACCTCCGGCTATCACGTTTTGCGGAGCGGGATGATTTCGCGGGAAGAAGGGCTCGACGCAGAGGGGCTCGGCTGCCGCACCAAGTGGTGTTTCTGGCCGAACGCCTTTATCCGGGAGTTCATCGGTCTGCTGTCTGTCAAATGGAAGGAGCACGTCTTCTGGATCCTTTGCTTCTCGGCGGCGTTCTTCCTCATCAACATGATCATGCCGATGTAAAAGGGCTCGCGGCAGGCGGCAAAACCGAAGCTCAAAACCGCCGGTATTCTCCGGGCGGCGCGTCGGACAGCGCCCCCTCCCCGAAGCAAACCCTCCCGTCCGCCCGGGCTCGGTCCCGGCTGCGGCGGCAGCTGTTTATGAAAAAGCAGGACAAAAGCAAAAAACAAAGCGGTCTGCCGCATTTCTCCGTTTTCCGGAGTGAATGCGGCAGACCCGTCTTTTCTTCATTCGTTTTCGGAAAGGATCCTCACGGCGTCACGAGATACGTCCACGCGCCTTCGTTCGCGTTGGAACCCTGCAGTCCCGACCGCTTCGTGATCGCGAGATATTTCCCGCTCCCGTCCTTCGCCAGCACCTCAACGGAGTTGTACAGTCCGCTGCCGCGCAAATCGCTCTTCGCGATGCGGAAGGTCGCGCCGTTCGATACCGCAATGTCCGAGAGCACGATTTTGCCGTTGAGCAGGACGTCGGCGGAGGCGATGGAAGCGCCGCCCGTCACCTTGAGCTTGACCTCGAAGCCGTCCCCGTCCTCCTTCACGCTCGCGATCTCGAGCTTCTGCGATTTCTTGTAGAACCCGAGCGATTCGAGCAGGGTCGCCGGATCCTTCATCTGCTCGTCCATCCACTTCCGGCGGTTGACGAGCCATTCTCTCAGGGTGTTGATCTCGCGGGTGTAGGGCCAGCTGTACCCCCAGCGCGCGTTGTCCATTTCCGCCGCGTCCTTGATTTCCGCGGCAAGCTCGTCGTAATGCGCGAACATGGCGTCGATCTTGTCGCCGATCTCGCCCCAGCGTTCGTACAGCTGCAGGATGAACCACGGATCGTTATAGAGCGCCTTGTACCAGTATTCGCGGTCCTGACTCTGTCCCTGCTTCCACGAATCGTACTCCGAGGAGGTCGGGTCGAGGTTGACATGGTTCGCGCTCGTCCAGTCCATGTCCCAAACGGGACCCCATGTGATCTTGCCACCGACGGGCTTGTAGAAATAACAGCTCTTGAAGAGAAGCTCCACGTTCTTGTAGAGCGTGTTCACCACCCAGAAATCCACGAACGAGGGGACGTCCATGTATTCGGAGTAGTGCAGGCCCTCCCCGCTCAGCCGGTTCGGGGCGTAGATCGCATCCTCGCAGTTCTGCGTGTAGGTCCGGATATAATTCATCATCTCCTCGTTGGTCGCGAGGTATTCCGGCTTGTGAAGCATGAGCTTCATGTCGTTCGTCGTTTTGAACTGCGAGATCTCGTCGTAATAAGCGTCGTCCTCGATGAGGTAGCCGCCCGTGATGTCCCACGCGGAGGTATCGACGTAATCGGAAAGCGTATATTCCCCGAAAACGCCGCTCGTGACCCACGAGAGATCGCGCTCCATGGCGTCCGAGAGCACGTCCCGCTCCTGTTTCGTGAGCCCTTCCTTCTTGGCGATGGCCTTTGCGACGTCTTCCGCCTCTTCCTCCCAGTCGAAAATATCCACGCGGGTCTCGCCGACCCGGATGGCCTCGGTGAACTCGTACAGTCCGTAATACTCGCCGTTGTAGAAGAGGTTCACCATTTCGGACGCGCATCCGACCAGCCCGAGGTCCATGGAGAAATCATAGGAAACCTTGTTGCGCAGATTGGTGCGGTCGTAGGAATTCGCGAGCAGGCACCAGTGCTTGTTCGCCCCCATGCCGAAGATATCCGCCTTGTCGTCCAGCTTGATCTTGAAGGGGCGCTTTGAGGCGTAGGCGGTGGAATTGCCGCGCAGCTTGATCTGAATGCTGCCGTTATACGACGTCGCGGCGAATTTCTCCGTTGTCTGAATGCTCATGTCCGCCCGCGAATACCCGCCCTTCGAAACGTCGTAATACGCGGTGGAGCTCGTGATATAGACGGTCGGGAGATTGCTGTCGAAATAGTACACGTCCGGGGAGCCGTCCACGGAGAGCGTCACGAGGGTGACGGTGTTCGGGGTCAGCGTAAAGGTCGCGCCCGTGGAGGTCTTGGTCCTGCCGGTCGAAAGGTTCAGCGACGACCAGCGATAGGTCGAGCCGTCGGCGTAATTCACGGGAATGAGCGTGTTGTTCTCGCGCTTCAGGGAGCCGTACACGCCGGAGAAGACGTAGAGGGTGAAGTTCTTCGAGCCGTCCGCGGTCGAAGCGGTCAGGGTGACCTTTTCCGAGCCGAGCGCGGGCTTCGTGACCTTTGCTTCGCCCGAAGCGATCCGGATGAACGAAGGATTGCTGCTCGTCCAGACGACCTTCTGCCCCATGACCTCGGAGGGCAGGCCGAAATCGCTCTGGACGAGATCGGCGCTTTCCCCGTCCGCGAGACTCAGGGTGATGAAGTCGAGCGCGGAGATATAGGGGCAGTTATAAAGGATATCCGGCATGGGGTAAAGCCCCTCGTCGGTGTGCCAGAGATCCCCGTCGAGCTTCAGCGAGCCGGAAGCCAGTTCCGCTCCCGACACCGCCGCGCCGAGCCCGAGCCAGTCCACGCCGCACCCGGCGAGATAGTAGACGTTCGAAGACGCTTTTGCGCCCGCGTCTCCGAACGCGATGGCGTTGCCGCCGCCGACTGCGCCCTCATGCGTGATCTTGCCGACCTGAACGATGTTTTTGAGGGAACCGACGTCGCTCGCCCGGATGCGCCCGATGATGCCGCTCGTATAATAGGATTTTCCGTTGTTCGTCCCGGTCACGGAAGCGCTCGTGAAAATATTCGAAATATGAATGGGCTTGTTCGTGAGCTTGGTATTCGATCCCGTGCGGCATTCCCCGATGAGGGCGGCCGCGCCGAGCATGTCGCCCCCGGCGTAAGTCGCCTCGACCGAGCCGCCGACGATAGCGATGTTGTCGATGTCCACATAACCCGCCGCCTGTCCGCAGAGGATGGCGAAGCACGCCACGCCCTTCGCCTGTCCGGTGACGGTCGCGTCCTTGATGATGAGGTTGCGGATCACGGCGGGATCGTTTTTGTCGTCCGAGGCAACCGTGCCGAACATGCCGACGTGGATGCGGGAGGAGGACGACGCGGCGATGTTCATGCCGACGATCATATGGCCCCGCCCGTCAAAGGTGCCGGAAAAAACGCCCTTGCCCGTGACGATGCCGCTTTCGGTCTTGATCTCCCCGATCGTATCGAACATCGTGTTCGTGAGATCGATGTCCGCGGCGAGGACGTAGTCGGCGTCAAGGGGATAGGCGGGATCCTTCCCGATCTTTCTCAGCTCCTCCGCCGAGCGGATGGCGATGCCTTCGACGGAATCGGCGTCCGCGTCGACCACCGAGCCGAGCGGCGGCAGGGGTTCACGCTCGGGCAGGACCTCGGAGGGCTCTTCCGGATTGACCGCCTCATCCGTTCCTCCCGCCTCATTCGCCGGGCTGCCCTCTCCGGCGTGGTCCGCCGCGCTTCCTTCCGCCGCGGGGGCTGGCGCGGCGCTCTCGCTCGGCGCAGGGGTATGCGGCGCCTCTCTCGAGCATGAAAAGACGCACAGAGCGCACAGAACGACGCAAAGGACGGCGCTGAGAAGAGTCTTGATTCTGAAATTCATCGGTTGCTCCTCCGTTTTTTCATTCACGTTATTGTACTATAAATCCGCCCGGATTGCAACGACGGAATGTGAATTTTTGAACCGTCCGCGAAAAATGTGCCCGGGGGAGCGCGCTCCCCTCCCGAAAACCGCCTCAAAAGCGCGGAAAACAGGGAAAAATCTGTAAAAAACCGTTCCCACGGCAAAAAAATTTCGTTTCGGGTATTGCTTTTTGTTTTCGGATGTGATACAATAGACAGGCTGAGTTACTTCTCGGGTCTTGTTTCTGCCCCTTTCGGGCAGGACACCGAACGGGCGCGCCGAACGGCCGAGACGCCCGGAATTCGAATCCATCATCACTATCGGAGGCAATCCATGGAAATCGTAATCGGAATCATTCTCATTGTCGTGGCGGTATTTCTCGTCGTGGCTGTGCTCATGCAGTCCGGCAAAAGCCATAATCTCTCCGGAACCATCGCGGGCGGCGCCGAGACCTTCTTCGGCAAGTCCAAGGCGAACACCATCGACAAGAAGCTTTCCAAGGTGACCACCATCGTCGCCATCGTTTTCGTCATTCTCGTTCTCGTCTCCTACCTCATGCAGGACACGGTCGATCTGACGAAGGGCACCGCGGCCACGACGCCCACCGTACCGGTCACCGACACCGCCGACACGGCTGACGAAGCGGCGGAAGCGGCGGAAGCGGCAGTCGACGAAGCCGTCGAGGCGGTCGAAGAAGCGGCAGCCGAAGAGGCCAACGGCTGATTGAAACGACACGAACAAAAGCGGAGCTTGAGCGGTTCCGCTTTTTTCTTCGTCAGGGGGCGGGAGGCGGGAAGGCAAAAGCCCCTCCAAAAGATCCGCGCGCGGTTTTCGCGATACTTCAAACGCGCAGCGTTTGCCCCCTATCCCGGGAACGCGCGGATTTCACGCGCAGAAAAAAATTCCGCCGAAAGACGGATTTCAGAGCTGTAAAGGAGTTATCCGTGGCACAGAAAAAAAGCAAAATGAGTAAAAAGAGCCGCGAGAAGGCGATCTCGAAGGCTATGAGAACACACCGCGGGACGAAAAAAACCGCCCCGGCGAGGAGAAAACGCGCGGGAGGCCGCTCTGCGGAGAGCTCTGCCCGCGCCGCGGCTTCGGTCAGAAAACGCGCCCTTGTTCAAATCGGAGAGATCGAGGGCACGTTCCAGTACGGGGGCAGGGGATTCGGTTTCTGCGTCCCCGATGCCGGTCGGGGGCCCGATGTCAATCGGGGACCCGACGGCGGGGGCGAGGACGTCTTCATCCCGCCGCGCAAAACCGCCGGAGCAATGACCGGGGACCGGGTGCGCGTATCCGTCGGCCTCTCCCCCGCTGGAAAACGCCCGGAGGGCGAGGTGGTTTCCGTCGAGCCCGCGTGCCGCTCCGTCATCGGAGTCCTGCACGTCAGCGCCGGCGGCGCGTACATCACGCCGGACGCGAAGCGGTTCGCCATGAATTTTTCCGTTCCGTCGGACGAGCGGGGCCTGTGCGGCGCGCGGGACGGGTATAAAGTGGAGATCATGCCGGAGGACGGCGAATTCTTCCGCCGCGCGGCGCCCTTCTACGCCGGGGACGCGGAATGCGAGGCGCGCGCGAAGATCCGCACCGTCTTCGGCGACGGGATCTCAAAGGACGCGAACTATGCGGCCGTCCTCTTTTCCCACGGCATCCGCACGACCTTCCCGGAGGACGCGCTCGCCTGCGCCGACCGGGAGGCCGCGCAGCCCGTCGTGATTTCAGGCAGTCGCGTCGATCTGCGGTACCGGCTCCTTCTCACGATCGACGGCGCGGGCGCGAAGGACCTCGACGACGCGATCTCCCTCGAGCGCACCTCCGAAGGGCATTGGCTGCTCGGCGTACACATCGCGGACGTGTCCCACTATGTCCGTCCCGATTCGCCGACCGAACAGGAGGCGAGGCTGCGCGGCACGAGCGTCTATTTCACGGACAAGGTCGTGCCCATGCTGCCCGAGTCCCTCTCGAACGGAGCGTGCTCCCTGAACGCGGGAACGGACAAATACGCCCTCACCGCAGAAATCACCCTCGATGCGGAGGGAAAGCGGATCGGCACGCGGATTTACAAATCCCTCGTGCGAAGCCGCGTGCGCGGGGTCTATACCGAAGTCAACGATCTCTTTGAAAACGGGGAGGCAAGCCCCTTCGCCGGGCGTTACCGGGACGTGCTGCCCATGCTCTCGGAGATGAAGGCCCTCTATCTGATCCTGAAAAAGCGCAGCGAGGACCGCGGCATGCTCGCGCTGGAGGACGCGGAGCCTGTGATCCTGCTCGACGACGGCGGAAATCCGGTCGAAATCGTGCGCGCCGAGCGGGGGGACGCGGAAAAGCTGATCGAACAGTTCATGCTCGAGGCGAACATGGCGGTGGCGGAGGTGCTCTCCTCCCTTTCCCTGCCCTGCCTGTACCGCGTACACGAAAAGCCGGACAAGGACAAGCTCGCCGCCTTCGCGCACTTCGTCAACTCCTTCGGTCTGAAGGCCTACGGACTCGGCAGCGGCGAAGGAGGGGAAAAGAAGGACCTCACCCCGCGCGTCATTCTCGAAAAGCTCGGCATGATCCTGGACGACGCCGAAGAGCGCGGGCTTGCGGCGCCTGTTTCCCACGCCATGCTCCGCTCCATGATGAAGGCGAAATACCAGAGCGCCGCCGCCCCGCATTTCGGGCTCGGTACGGATCTGACCTGTCATTTCACCTCCCCCATCCGGCGCTATCCCGACCTCTTCGTCCACTCCGTCATCACGGCGGTGCTCGAGCGGGAGAATCTGCCCTGCCTCACCGCTGAGACGGTTTTGCCTTTGCCGGACGGAAAGAAAGGCCCCGCAGCCGATTTTGCCGCCGCCGCGTACGACAGGGGTGTGCAGGCGTCGGACTGCGAGGTGCGCGCGCTCGAGGCGGAGCGGGACATTGAAGACCTCTACATGACGCTGTACATGGCGTCGCACATCGGCGAGAGCTTTTCCGCGCTCGTCTCATCCGTCGTGAAGAGCGGTCTCTTCGTCGAATGCGAAAATCTCGTCGAGGGCTTCGTGCCCGCTTCGGCGTTCCCCGGCTGCCGCATCGACGAGGAAAGCATGACGCTCGCGGTCGGGAAGGCGGTTTACCGCCCCGGCACGCCCATCGAGGTCCGGCTCGTCGAAGCCGACGTCGGAACGAGGCGGATTACGTTCGAGGTGGCGTGAGCCGCGGTCCGAAATATTTACGCGTCCTGCCCGCTATGCGGCAGGACGCGTTGTTTTCCCGCGCGAAACCGCCCGGGAGGCGTTCTTTTATATGTCCCAAGCATCAAATATTTGTGAATTCTCACCTTTTCCCACTTGTATTCGGCGGGTTTGTCGTGTATAATTATGAATAGATTCATTTCGACAAAAATCCCGTGATTTCACCGGGGAACGAGGGAGGTTCCGACATGAAATGCAATTTGCACGCATCCGCCTGGCTTGCGCTTCTGCTTGCCGCCGCGCTGCTGTTTACCGCGTGCGCCGAGAAAGGACCGGCCGACCCCGTCGGTTCCGGCGAATCCGATTCGGAGATCACCGACGTCGGGCAGACGGCTGACCCCGCGCAGGGTTCATCGGACGAGCCCGGCACAACTGCCGATCCGCAGCCGGGCGGAGATGTCGATCCCCAGCCGGGCGTCGTGACCGATCCGCAGCCCGGCGGACAGACAGAAATCACCGAACCCGATCCCGGTCCCGGAACGGAGCCCGTCACCGATCCGCCGACGGAGCCCGCGGACGAACCCGCAGAGGAGCCCGTGACCGAGCCCGTCGATTTCGGCGACGGCACGCGCGTGGTTCAGGTGACGCTCGACAAATACACCGTCACCGTCGCGGTGGGTGAAAGCGACATGCCGTGGGTGACCATGCTCCCGACGACCGCGCCGGAAAAGGGCGAGATCTGGACCTCGGACAACACCGAGATCGCGACCGTGAATTCCTGGGGCAAGATCACCGGCGTCACCGAAGGCAAGTGCAAGGTCACGGTGCGCTCGAAGGACAATCCGGACGCGAAGGCCGTCGTGGACGTGGAGGTGGTTCCGAAGGAGCTCATCCACGTGACGGGGCTGACGCTCGATAAATACGAAGTGACCGTTCAGGTGGGCCTCTCCGACATGCCGTGGGTGACGATGACGCCGGCAAACGCGGACGACAAATCTGAGATTTGGGAAAGCTCCAACCCCTCCATCGCGTCGGTGGACAAGTACGGCCGCATCAAGGGACTCAACGTGGGCGTGTGCACGGTAACGGTGCAGTCCCACGACAATCCCCTTCTGACCGCGACCGTGAACGTCAAGGTCGTGGAAAAGCCGCGCGTCATGGAACCGACCTATATCGAAGGCATCCTCGTTGTGAACAAGACCTACGCTCTGCCCTCGACCTATAATCCGGGCGTGGATCCCACCGCGCAGGCGGCGCTGGACGCCATGACCGCCGCCGCCGCGGAAGACGGGATCGAGCTCATCGTGAAATCCGGCTTCCGCTCCTACGATCTCCAGACGACGCTGTACAACAATTACGTCGGACGGGACGGACAGACCGAGGCGGACCGCTATTCCGCGCGCCCCGGGCACTCCGAGCACCAGGCGGGGCTCGCGTTCGATCTGAACTCCTTCGAGCAGACCTTCGGCTCGACGCCGGAGGGCAAGTGGATCGCGGAGCACTGCTGGGAATTCGGCTTCATCCTCCGCTATCCCGCCGACAAGGAGGAGATCACCGGCTTCATGTACGAGCCGTGGCATGTGCGCTTCATCGGCAAGACCATTTCCCAGAAGATGAAGGAAAGCGGTCAGTGCTTGGAAGAATACCTCGGGATCACGTCTGCGTACGCGCAGTGACATAAGGAGGGGGCTTTATGACCGAACGCGCCAAACGAATTCTTGCCCTGGTGCTCGCCTTGATTCTGACAGCTTCGGTTTTAGTTTCCTGCGGCGAGAGCGCCGAAAACGCGGATCCCGCAGCCCCGTCCGGCGGAAACGCCCCCGCCTCACCCGCCGATCCCGGCTCCGCCGCGGGCGCAGAGGAACCTGAAACGGAAGAAGACCTGCTTGTCGACGGTCTGCCGGACACCGATTTTCAGGGTTACGCCTTCCGAGCGGCATACGGGAGCGACGACGTGAATTACAGCATCGCGGAGGACTACACGGGGACCCCGGTCGTCGACGCGGTCCGCGAATCGACCCTCTACATCGAGGATCGCTTCAACATCACGGTCAAGCCGATCCTGTATGAAAACAGCCGAACGCCCTACACCTCCTCCATTCTCGCGGGGGACGACGCGTTCGACATCCAGTTCGCCGCCGACTGGGCGGCCTATCCGATGGCAAAGGAAGGCCTGTTCATCGATATGTTCACGGTGGAGCAGTTCGATTTCTCGAAGCCGTGGTGGCCGCAGATCATGCTCGACAACCTTTCCGTCTGCGGATCGATGTACTGTTCCTCGAATTATATCTCCTATATGGGGCTGGACTGGACCCGCGCGCTGTTCATCAACAAGGACTACGCCGCGCAGCTGAATCTCCCCCTGCCCTACGATACGGTCCGGGAGGGCGCGTGGACCCTTGACGCGATGATCTCCTATGTGGAAGGCGCGTCCATGGACCTCAACGGCACAAGCGGGATCGACGCCGGCGACAGCTTCGGCTTCGTGACCGGAAGTCAGACCTGGTACTGCCTGCAGGAATCCGTCGACATCCCGGTTTACCGCAGGGACGCGGACAACGTGCCCTACCTCGACTTCGACTCCGAACGGATCGACACCTATGTCTCGAAAATGCGGGGACTCATCGCGTCGGACGATTTCCGCGACGCGGGCGACTTCTTCGGCGTGAGCCTCTTCCTCCCCGGCCGCGCGCTGCTGTGCTACGGTCAGCTCGCCGACGCCTTCGCCTCCTACCGGAACGCCGATTTCGCTTACGGTTTCCTGCCTGCGCCGAAGTTCGACGAAACGCAGAAGACCTACATCAGCTGCTGCACGGACCGTCCGTGGGCGATCCCCATCACGGTCGGCGACGAGCAGCTGGACCTCATCGGCACGGTCTGCGAAGCGCTGTCCTGCCGCAATTACCGCACCGTCCTCCCCGTCTACTTCGAATCGACCATGAAATCCCGCCTCGCGGACGCCCCGGACGACGCGGAAATGCTCCAGATCATCGCCGATACCCGCACGACCTCGTTCAGCTTCGCCTATGATCTGGAGTTCAGTAACATCCTCGGCGACCTCGGCAAAAGCTCCGAGGGCGTGGGCTCCTATTTTCAGAAGAGCTCGAAGCTCGCAACCAAGAAGCTCGAACAGCTTGTGAAGGCGTTCCAGAGGATAAAAAATAAGTAAGAGAACGCGGCTTCTTTGAAAATGAAGCCCTGCACAGCGAGCTGTGCGGCAAGAAACTTCAAAAAACGCGCAGTCATGACGACTGCGCGTTTTTAAGTTCTTTGCCCACGATGCGAAGCATCGTCAGCTTTCATTTCAAGAAAGCCGCGTTCCCCCGTGTCGGGCATAAAGCTCAGTCGAGCTTGAAAGCGAACAGACCCGACACCCGAGAATCTGCAAGCAGATTCTCGCCGAGTGAAGTTCTTCCCTTTATACATTCAGCACCGCTTCGCCGACGAGGTCGTAATCCATCGCCTCGGTGATGCGGACGTCGATCATTTCACCCTCCGCGATGCGGAGGTCTTTTCTTTTGGTCGTGAACCAGATCTTGCCGTCGATGTCGGCGGCCTCGGCGTAGCTGCGCCCGACGTGGGAATCCGCGACGGGGTCGTAACCTTCACACAGCACGCGCACGGTCTTGCCCACGCGGGAACGGTTATACGCCTCGCTCACAGGCAGCTGTGTCTGCATGAGGATGTCGTAGCGGTCCTGCTTTGTCTGCTCGTCGATCTGATCTTCGAAATCGTACGCCGGGGTGCCCTCCTCGCGGGAGTACGGGAACGCGCCGAAGCGCTCGAATTTCGCTTCCTTGACGAATTCGCACAGTTCGCGGAAATCCTCTTCCGTCTCGCCCGGGAAGCCCACGATCGCCGTCGTGCGGAGCACGATGCCCGGCACGGCGCGCAGGCGGGCTATGGCGTCCCGGATCATGGCGGAGTCCCCGTGGCGGTTCATCCGTTTCAGCACGGGATCGGAAATGTGCTGGATCGGGATGTCGATATACTTCACGAGACGCGGGTTGTTTTTGAGCTCCTCGACCAGCTCGTCCGTGATCTTGTCCGGGTAGCAGTAGAGCAGGCGGATCCACGGGATGTTCGTCGCGTCGGTGATCCCGCGGATCAGCTCCGGCAGGGCGTATTTGCCGTACAGATCGATCCCGTACGCGGAGGTGTCCTGCGCGATGACGTTCAGCTCCTTGATCCCCATCGCGTCAAGCGCGGTCGCTTCCTCCACGATATCCTTCATGGTGCGGCTGCGCATCTTGCCGCGGATCGACGGGATGGCGCAGTAGGTACAGCGGTTCGAGCAGCCCTCGGCGATCTTGAGATACGCCATGGCGTCGCCCGTCGTGATCACGCGCTCCCCGCCGAGCTCGGAGGTCTCCTTGTCGTCGAAGCAGGCGAATTTCTTCTTTTTGCCGCCTTTTTTCGCCGCCTGTTCGAGCACGACCTTCACCGCTTCGCCGATGCGGTGCACGCCCCCCACGCCGAGGACCGCGTCCGCCTCGGGGAGCTCCTTCAAAACCTCTTCCCGGTAGCGCTCCGCAAGACAGCCCGCGACGATGATCCCTTTTAAGCCCCGGTGCTTTTTCAGCCAGCCGAGGTCGAGGATGTTGTCGATGGATTCCTTTTTCGCGCTTTCGATGAACGCGCAGGTGTTCACGATCACGACGTCCGCCTCGGTCTCGTCCGGGGTGATCTCATACCCCTCGTCCACGAGATGCCTCAGCATGATCTCCGTGTCGCACAGATTCTTTGAGCAGCCGAGCGAAATGAACCCGACCTTCGTTTTCTTTGCCATATATGCCTCTATCCTATCCGAAATGTGAAGCGCTCAGGGGTGGCCCGATCTCCGGGATTGCTGCGTGAAGTCCGGACACCGGAATCACGCGGCGACTTTGCAGTGTTTCAAATTTAATTGTCGTACTTTTTCTCCTTTATCAGAGGAGCCGGTTCAGCAAGCTGAACCCAAAAGTACCAAAAAGAGGAACTCTTATGAAGTCTTGGGTGTTTCGAGGTCGGAGAGTTCGCGCTCCGCGCGAATCTCGGGACCTCGGGTCAGGGCGTTGCTCACCCCACCACCTTTTGAAAAAGATGGACGAAAACTTTTGGGATTTTCAGCCCCTTTTATTCTTTGATCTTGCGGTACACGGGGATGCCGTCGGTCTTGACGTGGATCTTTCCGTTTCCGACGCGCTCGCCGGTGAAATAGTCCTCCCACTGATCTTCGACGGGGAGATAGACGTCTCTCTCGTCCCCCCTGCCCGCCGCGATGGGCGCGACCAGCAGCTCGTCGCAGAACAGGTACTCGTCGTCGATCCGATAGGTTTCAGGGTCGGAGGTGTAATCCATGACCAGCGCGCGGACGGGCGGCATGCCCGTGTCGCGGTAGCGGTCGAACGCGGCCTTGAGCATGGGGATCAGCTTTTCGCGCTCTCTGAGCAGCGCGCGCACCTCATTCTCGCATTCGTGGATGACCCACGGAATGCCGTCGTAGTTCCACGCGTTCACAAGGCACTGCACGGAGAAGACCACCGCCTGCATGCGGCGGATGCACTCCTCCTTCGAGTGCGCGGAACGGAACTCCGGCGACCAGAGAAGCCCGGAAAAGCCCGCGTTCACGACGCCGCGGATGAAATCCCTGTGATCGTACAGATCGCTGTACAGAACGAAGGGATAGGGAGCCGCGAGCGAGCCCAGGGAGCGGATCTCGGAGAGCGTCGGCGTGCCGCCCAGCGCGCGCATGATCGTCTGCGCGTAAAGCGTGCCGAACAGGGAGTGGTACAGCTCGCCGTCCATCCCGGACGGGAAGCGGGACGCGAGCGGGAAGCTCCATCCGCCCGTGTTGTCACTCGAGTCGCATTCGTCGAGCTTGAAGCCGTCCACGCCCTTTGCGACGAGATTTGTCTTCATATAGTCGGAGAAGATCCGTCTTGCCTCCGGCGTCGCGAAGTCGGGCACGAGCCCGCCCCACACGAGCCAGTCCCCGGAATACGGGGCGATATCGTCGTGGAACGGCGCGTCCGGATGCGTGAAGGCGTGCTCCCACAAATTGACGTGGTAGCCCTTCTCCTTCATATAGGCGAGGAAGCCGTCGGGATCGGGATAGCGGTCGCTCCATTTATAGGTGCAGGAATAGGCGTGGGAGTGCCAGCCCGGCTCCAGTCCGATGATGGAGCAGGGGATGTCGTTCTCCCGGAAATAGTCCGCCGTCGCCTTGATTTTCTCACTGTCCCAGCCGGAATAGCAGCGGTAGAGCATTCCGAGGCCCCACTCCGGCACGTCCGGACCGCCGCCCGCGAGCCGGTTGTATTCCGAGACCATTTCGGAAATCGTCTCGCCGGTGAAGACGTACACGTCGACCCCCTTCGCCGCCGGAATGCGGACGGTCATATAGGCGGAGGTCTCCGCGCGGACTGCGTAAAGCGCCTCTTCGGTATCGGCCGCGCCGCCCTCGGACACGCCCGCCTCGCCGCCGCTTGCCGGATTCTTCTGCCTGCCGCAGGAGAATTCCGCGTAGCGCGCAGTGTCAAAAAACATGGCGTAGCCCTTGTTCGTCGCGAAGAACGGAACGGGCGCGTGGGACTCTCCGTTCGCGGACACGGGGTCCGCGTTCACCGCCAGCTTTAAGGTCCTGCCGCGGTGATCGAACTGCTTGAGCTGGAGACCGAAGCCGAAAATGCGGCAGTCGTCCTCGATGGGAAATTCGAGCACGCAGCCCGCGTCCGTCTCCCGGAACGTGAAGCGTTCCTTCGGGAAATCGGACGGCGTCCCGCGGTAATCAAAGCGGGGACAGTACCGCGAGGGTACGTGCTCCTCGGGGGTGCCAAACGTGTACCGGATCATAGTTCCTCCTTATTCCGCATGACGGTGATAATAATGTCGGATTGAATTCACAGCGCGTTGATCAAGAGATTCAGCGCGCCGATGAGGGCGCCCAGCAGCGCGCCCAGATTGACGATTGCCCGCAGCTCGCGCTTCATGACGGACATGATGAGCTTTTCAAGCTCCTCCGTGTCCATTTCCTCGATTTTCTGCCGCACGATGCCGCTGATATCGGTCTTTTCCGAAACGACCGCGCCGAATTCCTCCACACAGCGGTCGAGCGCCCGGGAAACGGCGTCTTCGATCTGTTCCCGCCCGAAGCCGAATTCGCCCGCCAGAGCCGAAAGGGGTTTTGAGGCGAGCTCGTGCGCCTGCTCCGTCACGACCGCGCGGACGGCGTCCCGCCCCTGTTCGTCGATGGTTTTTCTCAGCGCTGCCTCGGCCTTGTCCACCACGGCGTCCAGCGTGCTTTCGTTCAAAAAGAGGGCGATCAGGGGATTCTTGCGGTAATCCTTGACCGCTTCCCAGATGAGATCGTCAAGGGGCGTTCTGAGGTCCATCCCGTCGAGCTGGGCGATCACGCGCTCTGCGACATAGTCTCCCACGCGCACGGAAAATCCCGTCGCTTCCTCCGCGGTCTCCTCCGCGTCCTCGGGCGCGCTCTCGCCGTCCTGTTCAGCCGCGTCTTCCGCGTCGGGCGCTTCGGGGAAATCGGGCTCCTCAGACGCTTCGGGGAAATCAGGCACGTCGGTTTCACAGAGAATCGGTAGCGCCGCGGGCTGATTTTCCGCCGCCGGGTCTTCCTTTGGCGCGGGGAGGCGCAGGAGGGAGCCGAGGTCCGCGGACTGCGCGAGGCTTCTCAGCGTAAACGACCCGTCGAACACCGCGTCCGTGACCGTTTTCGCGATTTCGGATTTCGCCGCGCCGCGCTTCAGCCGGTCGACGAGGTCTCCCGAGGTAACGAGCTGCGAACCGACGGCGTCGCCGACCGCCTTCGCGATGCGTTTTTGATTTTTCGGAATGATGCCCGGCGTAAAAGGCAGCCGGAATTTTCCGATCATCACCGCCCGCCGCGGTCGGAACAGCATGCGGATGGCGAGATCGTTGGTCAGATACCCGATCAGCGCGCCGAGCGCGATGGGGAGAAGGATTTTTAAGATTTGGGGCATGGTTTCTTGAAAAGCGCTCTCAGGACCGCTCTTCCGCCGTCCAAAATGTCAGCGCTTATCCGTTCATAGAGTTTCTTTGCCTGCGACGCGAAGCATCGTGGGGTTGTTGCATTAACTCTGGAAAATGGAGGAATTGCAACAGTCCGCTTGCATTTCAGAGACAATAGCCGTCCTTTTTCTCCTTTATCCGAGGAGCCGGTTCAGCAAGCTGAACCCAAAAGGACCAAAAAGAGGAACTCTTTCAAAGTCTTGGGTGTTCCGAGGTCGGAGAGTTCGCGCTCCGCGCGAATCTCGGGACCTCGGGTCAGGGCTTCGCTCACCCTACCACCTTTTGAAAAAGGTGGACGAAAACTTTTTCCTATTTGCGACTGCACCGCGCTCCCTTATTCGATCGAGCACAGGGGCAGGATCTCGTATCCTTCGCCGCGGATGTAGTCGATGAGGTCCCCTAAAATCGCGGCGTTGGTCGAGGACTGAACGTGCAGCAGATACACGCAGCCGGGATGCAGCTTGTTCTTGATGTTCTCGAGCGCTGTCGCGGGATCGGGCTGATCGTTCACCACCCAGTCGCGGTGCGCGCAGGACCAGAGCACGGTGCGGTAGCCGAGCTTCGCCTCGATGCGGAGCAGCCACTCGTTGCACGCGCCTTCCGGAGGCCGGAAATAAATCATATCGGGCGAATCCGGATAGGCGGCCTTGAGGGCTTTTTCGACCTGAGTCATTTCGTCGATCACCTCGTCCACCGTCTTGGTCGTCATGTTCGGGTGGGTGTTCGTGTGGCTGCCGACAATGTGTCCCTCGCTCAGCATCCGCCCGACCAGGGGGATCTGCTGCTCCGAATAGGAGCCGCCGCCCTCGCCGCGGATATACGCTCCGGTGATGAAGAAGGTCGCGGGCGCCTGCTTGTCGCGGAGGGTGTCGAGTATGGAGGCCGTGTATCCACCCTCGTACCCCGCGTCAAAAGTGAGATAAACGCATTTTTTCGTCTCGTCGCCGCGGTAGATCGCGCCGTACGCCTTGAACGCGTCCAGCGTCGCCTTGTTGCGGTCAGCGGTCGAGCCGGGAGCCGCCCAGTGATAGGTCACTTCCCCCGTCTCACGGTTGTAGGTCACATTGCCGAAATACCAGCCGTTGTCCTCGGAGTGATCCGGGAAAAGATCGCGGGAGAAGGTGTACATCTCGTCCATCGTCGCGCGTCCGCTGTCGTTGCGCGGGGGAGACGCGTATTTGTACACGCCGTCCTCGATCCAGTACGCGTAGGAGCCGAACGGTTTGAGCGGCACGCTTCCGTCGCTGACCGTGGAAACGGGGACGGAGGGCTCCTTCTCGGGAGTCTGCTCCGGCTCAGGCGTCTGTGTTTGTTCTTCCCCCTGCTGTGCCGGGGTCTGTTCCCCTTGAGGCTGCTGCGCCGGGGTCTGTTCCGCTTGGGGCTGCTGTGCAGGGGTTTGCTCCCCTTGAGGCTGCTGCGCGGGCTGCGCTTCGCCTTCCGGCGCGGTCGGTTCCATTTCCTTGCTTGCGCCTTCGCCCGGCTGCGTGCCAGTCGGCGAGCCTTCCGGCGTGCCGGCAGGCGTGCCTTCCGATGTGTCGGCGGACGTGCCAGTCGGCGAGCCTTCCGATGTGCCGGCGGGCGTGCCAGTCGGCGAGCCTTCCGACGTGCCGGCGGGCGTGCCAGTCGGCGAGCCTTCCGACGTGCCGGCGGGCGTGCCAGTCGGCGCGCCTATTGGCGAGGCGTCGGCGGGACGCAGTTCGAGCCCGCACGACGCGAGAAGCAGGAGAGCAAGCAGCAAGGCAGCCGCTTTGATTCGTTTCATCGTCAATCACCTCGTGAGAAATCCTGCTCTATTTTACCACACGCCGGCGCGCGGTGTCAAGGAATTTCCGTGAACAGACAGTAAAAGACCCGCGGTAACTGGCCCGCGGGTCTTTTTGGTTATCTTTTAAGTTTCTTTTAAGTAGACTTGAAAGATGAGGAGATTAGGAAACGACTTCCTTCACACCGTCAGCAGCGATGGAGACGGTCTTGGTGTAGGACTTCGTTTCGGGAGTCTTGCCCTTTTCGGCAACAGTGCGGTCGAACTTGACATCGTAGTTAGCACCGTTCGCAGTGAAGGTGACATCGGCCGGATCAGCGGCAACGTCCAGAACTCTGGTGTCGTCGTAGCTGAAGTCGGTGGTTTCATCTTCGTGCTCCGTGGTGGTGCCGTTGATGACTTCCTTGTTGTAAACAACGATCTTGCCCTTAGGATCGGTCACAGTGCCGTCGCTGTTGAAGGTAGCAGTCACATCAAGATCAGCGATGGTTTCGTCGCCATCGGTGAAGGTGAGAGTGTCAAGCGCCTTCACGAGCTTCCAAGTGGTGCCGCTGGAGATTTTGACTTCCGCGGGACCATGAATCGAGCACATCCAAACGGTAGCTTCGCTGCCGTCGTCGCCGGTGATGGTCCAGGTTTCGTCGCCGTTGTCGGTAACCGTAGCAGCCTCGTCGCCGAAGCAAGCCGCGGTGATTTCGTAAGCCGTGCCGTCAGCGTTCTTCGTGGTCTTCACGGTAACGGTGAGAGTGCCAACGGTGACGTCGTTGTCGTCAACGAGGGCAACGTCCACATCTTCTTCACCCTCAGTCACGAGTTCGGACTTGAAGATGTAGACGTAAGCAACGTCGCCTTCCTTGAAGATGTAGTAGAACGGAACAGCGGTAGCGCCCTTGGTGAGCTTGTCGTAGTTGTCGGCGTTGACAGAAGTCATCTTGAAGCCGTCAACGAACCAGACGGTCGGAGCATCGCCGGTAATAAGGTCGGAATACTCGTGGATGTCAGCCGGATCAAGGGTGTCCTTGGTGTGTCTGTACTTCCACGCGATGTCCTCGTTGTAGGAGATAACCTTCTTGGAGAAGAGCTTACGGCCGGCAGCATCCTTCGTGGTGAGGTAATCCTTCACGAAGTCGTCGCCTTCGCCGGTGATCACATCGTAACCGAAGCTCTTGTTGAGAGAAGCAACGTACGCGATGAGCTCTTCAAGCGTGAGATCGGATTTACCAACGATGAAGCCGTCACGAGCAACGTAGATGGTGTTGGGTTCGAGCTTGTCGTTGACAACCATGTACTCGCCGATCGTGTTCGGGTTCAGGGCGTTTCTGCAGATCGCGAGCTTGGTGGAAGCGCCGAGGAGATACCAGCTGGTATCAACCGTGGTGCCCTTCTGCCAAGTGTCGTACGCAGCAGCCTTGTTGTCCCAGGATTCGAAGAGAACGTATTCGACGTTGACCTTTTCCTTGCCGAAGCCTTCGAAGTCATCGGAATCCCAGACGAGGTAAACATTGTTGCCGAGATCCCAACCGTCGATGAACCAGCCCTTGGTGTTGCCGAGTTCATCGGTGTAGGTCTTCAGCTTGCCTTCGTACAGAAGGACGACGGGCTCGTCGATTTCAGGATTCATGTTGACGATGATATACTTATCGTCGCTCTTCATTCTGACGTTGTGAGCGGTCCAGTCATCGAGCGTGTACAGGCTTTCGTCCTTGCCCATGTAGTCCTCGCCCTTAGCGTAGTGCTTAACGTTCGGACCTTCATAAGCGAGGTAGATCTTGTTGTCAACGTCATCGACATCCCATTCATAACCTTCGACATAGTAGGTGTCGGTGTTCTTGTCATAGGAGATAACCTTGAGGAGAGGAGCGCCGGTTCTGAAGGGACCGAAGCCCGCGCCGAAGAAGGAGCCAGCGCCGGTGCCGTAGAAGAAGTAGTCGCCGGTGTGCCAACCATCGTAAGAACCGATTCTGTAGAATCCGTACTTGCCGGTGAAGGCGTTGTAACCGAGGACAACCACGGTGCCGTCGTCGGAAATGCCGGCGTACGCGTCAACAGCAATCAGCTTCACGCCGCTTTCGTTGACCGGGTAAATGTCAACGAGCTTGCCGTCGCAGACGACGTACTCAACGTACTGGTTGTAGATGTCTCCGAAGTAATCGTAGAGAACGTAAGCAGCGGCAGAATCCTTCTTGGAGGGCTGCACGAGCGCGTTCCACTTGAGGTCAGCATAGTCGAACGTCAGAGTGGTGTCGGTGTTTTCAGCAACGTAAGCGGTGTGCGCGGAGCTGAGAACGACCTTGCCCTTAGCAACGTCATAGGCACGGACAACGCCGCGGCCGATGTAGTTGTACTCGTCGTTGATCTGGTTGATGACCTTTACGATCTTGAGTTCCTTGGTCTGCTTGTTGAAGTTGTAGATGACATAGTCGCCCTTCACAGGCATCGCGATGCCGGGCTGGATGTCGTCCACGAGGGTGATGTTGTTGGTCTTTTCGGACTCAACGGCCTTGAAGTCTTCGCCGGTGATGAGCTTGTACATACCCTTGTTCACGGAGTAGGGCTGGGTAACAGCGAGCTTGTCGCCGTCAACCGTGGTGACCTTACCGATGCCGTACTCTTCGTAGAGGCCCCAGTCATTGATACCGTCCTGGGTGATGTCATAGAGCTCAAGGGAAGCGTACGCAGTCTTGCCCGGCTTCTTGGTCAGAATCGCGAGCTTCTTGGTTTCGGTCTTCGTCTCAAGCGCGAACTTCGCGTTGATCAGAGTCTCGATGTCGGACGGCTTCAGGGTCTCGATGCCGAGGATCTTGCCGGTCTTCGTGTCCACTTCGTAACGGAAGTAGAGGTTGTTGGCGGCATTGTAGATCCACTCAACTTCGTAGATGAGGCCGGAGTAAGGAGTATCCTTGCCGATTTCGACGTTGGTCGTCGTAGCGGCGGAGCCGAGCGTGTAGGTCTTGTCGTCCGGAGTGTCGTCCTTCTTCACGCCAACGATCTTGAGAATGTCGCCATTCGTCCAGTCGATCGCATAAAGCTTGACTTCCTTCGTCGTGTAGGTCACGTCGCTCGGGAGACCTTCTCTCACGATGATGTCAAGGTCTTCGCCAACGGTGTGGAGGTAAGTATCCGTGCCGTAAGCGGTCTTGAGAGTGTAGTTGGACAGGTAAGCCTGGATCGCATATTCCTTCAGGCAGCCTTCGTTCCAAATGGTTTCGCTGGGCAGCTTCTGCCAGTCAACCAGCTGGACGTAGTCGTCCTTGGAGGTGAGGAGCGTGCGGTAAGGAGTGCCGATCGCGATGTCAGCGGCCTTGTCAGAGTCAAGGTCGAACGCATAGCGGCCGTCTTCCATAGCCTTCGCGATGGAAACAACATATTCCTTGCCAGTGAGCTTGCCGGTCTTGGTGTCAACGACCTGGAAAGCGATCTTGCCGGCGCCGGTCTTGGTGTTGACTTCATCAAGAGTGGCGTTCGGGGTCGCGGTGATCACAACGATCTGCCAAGCAATGTCAACGCCCCAGATTCTGGAAGCGAGAGTGTCGCCGGCGGCCGTCGGGATGAACAGGGCGTTGTAGATGATCTGGGCAACTTCGCCGCGGACCAGTTCCTGAGTCCAGGCAACGTTTTCGATGCCGGCAGTCAGGCCGAGGTTGATCGCGCATTCAATGTAGCCCCAAGGATAGGACTGACCGCCGTAGCCGAGCGCGCGGCACATCATGGTCAGAGCGTCCTTGTAAATGATGCCGTCTTCAGGACCGAACTTCTTGTCGCCGTAGCCCTGAATGACGCCCTTCTCTTCGGCATAGCGGATCGCGCCGTAGTAGTTCACAGCGCCCGAGCCGTCGAGATCGTCAAACGCGGAATAATCCTTGTTGTAGTCTTCTTTCCAGACGGAGTCATCGATCCATCCGGTCAGCAGACGAGACACGAAGATCGCCATCTCGTAACGCTTAATGGGCGATTCGAGAGCGAGATCGTAGTTGTCTCTGCCCTTCAGAATGCCGTTCGCTTCCAGGAACGCCACAGCCTCGTCATACGGGCCGGGAGCGGTCGCAACAAGCGCAGCATCTTCCGTGATAGCCTCAGCTTCGTCCGTCGCCATAGCGATGGAAGCGCAGCCGATGGTCATCAGCAGGGCCAGAACAAATGAGAGAATTTTCTTCATCTTTTCTGTGCTCCTTAAAAGAATGATGTTTGTTTAGAGAAAACAAAGCGCCAGTTCGCCCTGTTTTCCCTGCCCGTACATCTTATCACACCGTTTTTCTTTTTGCAAGGGATTTTTCGCACCTGTAATAAAAGTGAAATATTAATCCCTGTTTAGTAATTCGGATTTCAAGATTTTCCTTGAATTTTCCTTTTTTCTGTCGTATAATAGGGCTATCAAGCCATTTCAGAGGTTTCTATGCAGACATCGCGCCGGATTTTGTTTTTCTTCCTTGTTATATATCTGCTTGCCGCTGCGCTGCCCTGTGCGGTCCATGCCGATCTTTCGGAGGCGGGCGGCGGAAAAATCGTCATCGTCATCGACGCGGGGCACGGCGGTATCGACGGAGGGACATCCGTCGGCACGCACACCGAAAAAGAATACAATCTGAAGCTCGCGACGTATCTCGCCGCGGTCCTGAACGAGGACGGCAGATTCGACGCCCGCCTAACGCGAACCGAGGATATTTTTCTCACCCATCTCGAGCGCGCCATGGTCGCCCGCGACGCGCGCGCCGATTTATACGTTTCGATGCACTGCAACTCGAACCCGTCCGCTTCCCCGAACGGGCTGACGGCGTATGTGTCGGTCGTGGACCGTTTCAACGCCTCCGATCTGGCGGGCAAGATCCTCGACGCGATCTCCGCGAGCGTTTCCCTGAAACGCGGTCGGGTGGAGACCCGCGAGGACACCGGGGACACCCTCGGCGTCTATTACTGGAGCGACGAGCGGCAGTGGGACATGCCCGCCGCCTACTCCCTCGGGAAAACGAGCGATTACTATTCCGCGAACACCTGGGCGTCGAAATTCGGCATCCGCTCCATCATCATCGAGCACGGCTATCTCTCGAATGAGAGCGACCGGGCGGTCCTTGACGACAACGCGAACCTCTGGGCGATCGCTTCAGCGGAGGCGCGCGCCATCGTCAATTATTTCACCGGGCACGAGCACGTCTTCGGCGAGGTCGAAACCGACGCTCCCTCAAACTGCGCCATGCGCGGCACGGCGTCGGCGCACTGCAAGATCTGCGGCGCGAGAAAAGGCGTCACGACCCTGCCCGAAGCGCCGGACAACCACTGGTGGCGCACGCTCGAATCCGTGCCCGCGACCTGCACCGAGGACGGGTACCTGAAGGCGGTCTGCCAGATCTCCTACAACCTGAACGCCAAGGATTATCCCATCGACGTGCACCTGAAGGAGGAAGTACTTCCCGCGACCGGGCACAGCTGGACCCTCATCGAAGAGACCCCCGCCGCCCACGGACAGCAGGGGCGCGTCGTAAAGCGGTGCGAAAACTGCGGCGAAGAGGTGACCGAAGTCACGGCCGCCGATCCGCACACTTTTACGGTCACGGAGGAAAAAGCCGCGACCTGCACGGAAAACGGACTGCGCACCGAGCGCTGCACCGTCTGCGGGGAAATCAGGACCGAAACCATCCCCGCCCCGGGCCACGACTACGTCGAAGCCGAGCGCGCGGAGCCCACGGCAGAGGCGGACGGGTACGTCCTCTCCCGCTGCACGCGCTGCGGCGCGGAGCAGAAGGAGATCCTTTCGACCTGCCCCCACGAGTTCGAGGTCGAGCGCGTGGAGCCGACCTGCGAAAAGGACGGCTCGGTCACCTCGACCTGCCTCCTCTGCGGCTACGTCAAGACGGAAGTCCTGCCCTCTCCGGGCCATCAGTACGAGGTCATGATGGAGGTCGATCCGACCTGCACGGAGGAGGGTTTTTACCGCGGGAAATGCTCCGTGTGCGGAAATGTTCTGACCGAGCGCACGCCCCCCGCGGGCCATCACTATATAATAAAGGAAGAAAACGAAACGCGCGTCGTCAGGGTCTGCACGATCTGCGGTGACGAGGTCACGCAGGAAAAGCCGGGCGTTCTGCGCTCCCTCTCGAATCTCAGCCCCGCGGCGATCGTCATCATCGCCGTCATCCTGATCCAGCTCATCGTCATCGTTGTGCTCATCATCCACGGCGCGCGGGGGATCGGATTTGCGCCGAAGCGGGAGAAGAAGAAAAAGCGGAGAAAGCCGCTGTGGGAGGACGAGGATGACGACGAAGATGACGATGTTTGACGTCACGGCCGTCGAAGCGGGTTTTCAGTCCGGGCCGCGTGACCGGATCACGCACGGAGGAAAGAATCGATATGTTTGACGTCGTTGTCGTCGGAGCCGGGCATGCGGGCATCGAAGCCGCGCTCGCCTGCGCCCGCACGGGGCTCGAGACCGCCCTCTTCACCCTGAACCTCGACGCCGTGGCGAATATGCCGTGCAATCCCTCGATCGGCGGGACGGGCAAGGGGCACCTTGTCTTTGAAATCGACGCGCTGGGCGGAGAAATGGGATATGCCGCCGACCGCGTCACCCTGCAGAGCCGCACCCTGAACGAAAGCAAGGGCGCGGCCGTGCGCTCGAAACGCGTTCAGGCGGACCGCCGCGCGTATTCCGCGCTGATGAAGCATATCATCGAAAACACGCCCCGCCTCTCCCTCATTCAGGCGGAAGTGACGGAGATCATCACGGAAAACGACGAAAAGGGAGACCCCCGGCTCGTCGGCGTGCGGACCTCCCCGCTGGGAGATTTCCCCTGCCGCGCCGCCGTGCTGTCGACCGGGACCTATCTCGGCGGGCTCACCCACGTCGGGGACGTCAGCCGGCGCTCCGGTCCGGACAATTCCCTCCCCGCCGAGGGGCTGACCGGATGCCTCAGCTCGCTCGGCGTTTGCCTAATGCGTTTCAAAACCGGCACGCCCCCGCGAGTGCACCGGCGATCCATCGATTTTTCTCGGCTGGAGGAGCAGAAGGGCGAGGAATACATCACCCCGTTTTCCGCCCGCACCGATCCGGACAAGCTGAACGCCATCGAGCAGATCCCCTGCCATGTGGTTTACACCAATGCCGAGACCCACCGCGTCATCCGGGAAAATATCCACCGCTCCCCGCTCTATTCCGGCAAGATCCACGGCACCGGTCCGCGCTACTGCCCGTCCATCGAGGACAAGGTCGTGCGCTTTGCCGACAAGGAGAGGCACCAGCTCTTCGTGGAGCCGATGGGAAAGGACTGCGAGGAAATGTACCTCGGGGGATTTTCCTCCTCCCTCCCCGCCGACGTGCAGCAGGCGATGCTCCGCACCCTGCCGGGATTTGAGGCCGCACAGATCATGCGCCCCGCCTACGCCATCGAATACGACTGCGTCGATCCGCTCGAGCTGCGCTCCACGCTCGGCTTCAAGAAGATCCGGGGGCTCTACGGCGCTGGTCAGTTCAACGGCACCTCCGGCTACGAGGAGGCGGCGGCGCAGGGACTGCTCGCCGGGCTGAACGCCTCGCTGTACGTGCGCGGCATGCCAGAGATCAGCCTGCCCCGGCATTCCTCCTATCTCGGGACCCTCGTGGACGACCTTGTCACGAAGGGGACGAACGAGCCCTACCGCATCATGACCGGGCGGAGCGAATACCGCATCCTGCTGCGGCAGGACAATGCGGAAGAGCGCCTTTCGAAATACGCGTTCGACGCGGGGCTTCTCTCCGCGGAGCGATACGAGCGGACGCTGGAAAACACCCGCCTCGTGCGGGAAGAGATCGAACGGCTCTCCCGCGTGAACGTCGGCGCGTCCTCGGGGATCAACACCATGCTCGAGGCGCGGGGGACCGCTCCCCTCTCGAGCGGGAGCACCCTTGCCGAGCTCATCCGCCGCCCGGAGCTGGATTACGACTGCACCGCGCCCTACGACCCCGGCCGCCCCGCTCTGCCCCGCGCCCTGCGCGAGCGCGTCCGCACGGAGATCAAGTACGAGGGCTATATCCGGCACGAGGAGGAAGCGGTCGCGCGGCAGGCGAAGGCGGAGGCGAAAAAGCTCCCGCCCGACCTCGATTATTCCGCGATCCGCGGACTGCGGCTCGAGGCGGCGCAGAAGCTCGACCGCGTGAAGCCCCTCACCGTCGGTCAGGCCGCGCGCATCTCCGGCGTCAACCCCGCCGATATCTCCGTGCTCTTGATCTGGCTGGAGACGAAGAAGGGGGACTGAGAGTACGAAGGGGGAACGCGGCTTCTTTGTAAATGAAGCCCCGCGCAGTAAACTGCGCAGCAAGAAACTTTATAAAAGGGTGTCTTGTCCTCTCGATGTGCAGCTCGGGGTAACGTGCAGCGCTTATTCTTCCCGCTTGTTGGGCTAAGACCGGTTTGACAGCTCTCTTCTGTCCGGACCACACCGGGCTTTTCCGTATCCCATCCGCTCATTTCGAAGGAGTTCCCATGCAGATTTCCGAAAAAATCCGGGCGCTGGCGGCCGAAGCCGAGCGCGCCCTTTCTCCCATATTCGACGACATCACCCGCATTTCGCGGGAAAACACCGAGCACACCCTCGACGCGTTCCGGGAGCTGCAGGTATCCGAGTCCCTGTTCGCGCCCTCGACGGGGTACGGCTACGGGGACGTCGGGCGCGACCGCATCGACGCGCTCGCCGCCGAGGTTTTCCGCGCGCCCGCGGGCTTCATGCGGCCCTCCCTGCTCTCCGGCACGCACACGCTGACCGTCGCCCTGTTCGGCATCCTGCGCCCCGGCGACGTCATGCTTTCCGTAAGCGGCGTCCCCTACGACACCATCCTCCCGGTGATCGGCATCGACGCCGAAGGCATGCCGCTCAAATCCCCCTCCTCTTCACGGGCAGTCGCCACGGAGGGTTCTCTCGCCGATTTCGGGATCGAATTCCGCTCCGTTCCCCTGCTTTCGGAGACGGAAAGCGGAGATCCCATCGATTACCCCGCCGTGCGCCGCGCGATGGAGGAGATCGGACCCCGGCTCAAAATGATCTATATCCAGCGCTCGAAGGGCTACGCGGACCGGAAGACCCTGACCTGTGCCGAGATTCGCCGCGCCGCGTATTTCACGGCGAAATATGCCGCACAGCTCGGGCTGAAAAAGCCCGTCTTCCTGGCGGACAACTGCTACGGCGAGTTCACCGAGACGACGGAGCCGTGCTTTTTGCCCCCCGACGCGTCGGAGGAAGCCCCCGCCGACCTCATCGCGGGGTCCCTCATCAAGAATCCGGGCGGCGGCATGGCGGACGTGGGCGGCTACATCGTCGGGGACGCGGAATGCGTGCGCCTCTGCGGCAGCCGTCTGACCTCTCCCGGCGTGGGACTGGACGTCGGTGCGTCGCTCGGGCAGAACCGCAATCTCATCAAGGGGCTGTTCTACGCCCCGCACACCGTCGCCGAGGCGATGAAGACCGCGCACTTCGCCGCGTATCTCTTCTCCTCCCCGCTCATCGGGCTGAGAGTCAAGCCCGCGTGGGACGAACGCCGGTCCGACATCGTGCAGACCGTCGAATGCGCGACCCCGGAGGGGCTTTCCGCCTTCTGCCGCGGCATCCAGTCCGCCTCCCCCATCGACGCGCACGTCGTGCCGGAGGCGTGGGACATGCCGGGCTACGCCGACCCCGTCATCATGGCGGCGGGCGCGTTCACGGGCGGCTCGTCCATCGAGCTTTCCGCGGACGGTCCGATGCGCCCCCCCTATACCGCGTTCATGCAGGGCGGATTGACCTTCGAAAGCGCCCGCCTCGCCGTCATGGCGGCCGCGGACGGGGTGCTGGGGGCGCGGATATAATGAGGGAAACGCGGCTTTCCCCGAAATGAAAGCTCGCGATGCTCCGCATCGTGGGCAAAGAACTTTCATACAACCGGAACAGGCGAACCGCTCAAAGCGCGCCGAAAAGAAAAACAGGCCGATTTTCAGCCTGTTTTGTCTTTTTGTCTCGGGCTTTGCCCGGCGAGGGGAATCACTCCTCTGCGACGGGAGCTTCCTCGCAGCAGCAGACGGGGTCTTCCTCTTCGTCTTCCTCACAGCAGCAGATCGGCTCGAAATCCTTGTCCTCTTCATCGGCGAAGTAATCGTCCTCGCCGTTGTCCTCCGCGCTGTCGCAGTCGAACGTGACCTGGAAGTATTTCTTGAAGAGGGTGTAAGCGACCGCCGCGATCGCGGCAACGCTGACCGCCGCGCCGATGATAACGAACACAATCTTTAAGAATTCTCCCGCGCGTCTTCCGTCTTTCATAACCATACCTCCGTCATTCTGAGAGATCGCGGGTCATCCCGCACTTATAGTATAGCAGAAAAATCCGAAATTGCAAGAGGGAAAACATGAAAACTTGCTGAAAAGCACGGGAAGTTTCGCGCCCCTTCGCAGAGAATCCCCAAAGGTCCCTCAAAAAGCCCGTCAGCGGATCGTAAAGAGCCCGAGCCGGTCCGCCCGCACCCGGGAGGCGTCCAGCCAGCCGCGCGCGAGCGCTTCGCCGAGCAGGGCGCCGTTGAAGCGGGACAGCTCGAAGCAGCAAAGCCCGATCTGATGCTCGTCGTTTTTGAGGGCTTCGCGGGCCTCGCCGATGATGCTCTCCCGGATGAATTCTCCGTGCCGCCGCACCATGGCGCGGACGACCTCCGCCTTTTCCTTCACGACCTCCTCCTGCTCGGGCGTCAGGGCCATGCCGTCGCCGAGCAGCACGAGCAGGGCGGGGCGCGGACCGTCGGGCGTCAGCTCGAGGTACCCGGCGCGGGCAAGTTTTTCGAGCAGGGCGGGGGGCGCGTCGGGCGTTTTTCCGTCGATCACGGCATGCACGACTGCCGCCTCCCCGTCGTCCAGCCAGAAATCCTCGAGCACGGAGCCCCCGTACCCGATCCCGGGGACGTCGAAGACATACCGCTCGAATTCGCCGAGCATGCCCTTATGACGGTTGAGTCCCACCCGCCAGTGCGAAACATAGGAGGGCTTTTCCACGCCTCCCTCCTCCCATCCGATCACGTCCCACGCGCCGCCGTCCGGACGCCTCGTCTGCCTGTGGAGATCATCCCCGTTGTTCATGGCGGAGTATTTCAGCCAGAACATCTTCATCATGAGGAGCGTCCAGCGGATCTCTTCCTCCGTCTGGGTCCCCGTATGCCAGTGTCCGCCGTTTTCGCGCCAGCAGCCGATCTCATATTCCACAGCGCCCGAGACCGCCTCGAACAGGGCGGGCGTGATGCGGGCAAGGTCCTCATAGATCGCCCGCTGCGCGTTCCGGCTCACGATGAAGACATTCGTCTCGTACTTGCTGTCACAGAACCGCATGAGGGAGGCGTCCGTGAGCCGGGCGAGCTCCTCCTCCATATAGGGCAGGGCGACCCCGAGCTCCACGGACAGCTCCTGCGCGGTGGAGGGCGTGCGGTACGCCGCAAGCAGGATGTTGCGCGTGAGCAGGTGGTCGAGGGAGAACAGCGTGTGATCCCATCCGTAGGTTTCGAACGCGACGTTCTCCGGCTTATAGCTCAGAATTCCGAATTCTCTTGCCATAGTCATTCCTTCTTTCAAAATATTGCGGGCGCGGAAGAGCTTCGCCTTGACCGTGCCTTCCGGCATGCCGAGCATGGCGGCGATATCCTTCACCTTCCGGTCCTCGAGATAGAACGCGACGACGATCTTCCGGTAATCGGACGCGATGAACGCAAGCTCCCGCCTGAGCAGGGACTCCTCCTCATGCCTCAGAAGAGCCTCCTCGGGCGTGTCCTCGTCGGAAATCCCCTCCGGCACGCTCTCGCACGGGCCCGCACCGAATCGTTCGCGCCGCTTTTCGCGCTCGCGCGCCCAGCGATTCCACCGGTTCTGCGCAACCGCCCAGACCCACGCCGGGAAATTCCGCGGGACGATCCCGGACGAAAGCGCGGCGAGGATGTTCACCGTCACGTCCGACGAGAGATCCTCCGCCTCGGTCGGGTCGCCCGTTTTGCGCAGGCAGAAATAAAAGACCTTCTCGAGATATTCCTCGGCGTAAAGCCGCGCGAGAGACTCGCGCCGCGCGAGAGACTCGCGTGATTCCTGATTCATATCGCCGCCTCCTTTCGAAGAACAGAGCCGCGTCGGCCGCCGCGGACGGTTCCGCTATAATAGTGTCCTCTGATCCGCTTCGGTTGCGCCCGCCCCCCGGATTTCTCCCCGTTTCGGCAGAAAAAACCCGGAAACGAGCGTTTCCGGGCAGGATGGGATCGTTTGTCAGCGGTTCTTTTTCCTGTAATTCTCCACCGCGAGCACGATCGGCGGAACGATGGCAAGGTGGATGAGAATGCCGATCCAGGTGTTCACGAACTGCTGGCCGAGCAGAACGAAGAAGCCCTTGCCCGCCATATTGTCCAGCATCTTTGCGCCGACGAGGCAGAACGCGATCCGCCCAAGCAGCATCGAGACGACGAGGGAGACGTAAACAAACGGGATCTTCTTCGGCAGAAGCCTGTGCATCAGCCCCGCCGCGAAGCCGTAGACCGCAAGCTCGAACGCCATGCACACCGCCATCGGCGGAGGGGGCATCCCCACGATCACCGAGCGGAGAAGCGGAGCGCAGAAGCCCATCGCGGCTCCCCAGCCCGGTCCGCAGATGAAGCCGCAGAGGAAGGCGGGGATGTGCATGGGCGAGAGCGCCGTGGCGATCTGCTGGTTGTTCGCCGTCAGGAACGGAAGAAGGAACGCCAGCGCGAGAAAGAGCGCCGCGTAAACCATCGTGCGCAGCTCCTCGCGGGATTTGAACCTGTTTTTCTTCGCGTCGATCGCGGAGGCCTTTTTCGCCTTCTCCGCCATTTCCCTGTTCTTGTTCTTTTTGCTCATGGAAATACCTCGTTTCATGGATGCACGGATACGGAAAAGCGGACAACGGGGCGTCCGTGAGACGTCCTTCTGTCCGCTTCGTGCCGACCGATTGATCCGATTATATCATGCGCCGCGGACTTTGTCAATACGGCGCGCTTTGTTTTTCATCTCCCGCCCGTTCGTTCGAAAATCTGCTGCCACTTCCGGAACGCGGTCGGGACGGCGTACTGCCCGCGCATCTCCTCCGCCGTCGCCGCCGCCCAGCCCTCGGGCAGCCGCGGCACGTCGGACAGCGTGATCTCCGCGCCCGTCATGCGCCACTCCACATGCGTGAAGAGATGCTTCGCGCCGCCGAGCTCCTGCGTGGACCGAACCTCTGCGCCGCCGAGGAGCGCGGTCAGTTCCCCCGCGGCGTCCGGGGCGGAAAGTTTTCCCGTGAAATTCGGAAATTCCCACATCCCTCCGAGCAGTCCCCCGTCCGGTCTGCGCCGCACAAGCACCCTGTCCCCGCAGCGCACGAGGACGACCGTGAGCTCTTCGATCCGGCGCTCTTTTTTCGGCGAGCGAACGGGCAGGCGGTGGGCTTCCCCTCTTTTCCGCGCCTCGCAGAACGCGGCGAGGGGGCAGAGTCCGCATTTCGGAGCGCCGCTTGGCAGACAGACGACCTCGCCGAGCTCCATAAGTCCTTCGGTCAAGAGCCCTGCGTCGGGGCCGCTCGGATAAACGGCCCTCAGCGCGTCCGCAGCCGTTTTCCGCGTCCGCGGATCGGCGACATCCTCCCCCCACGCCGAGACGCGGGCGAGCAGGCGCAGCACGTTGCCGTCGACCGCGGGCTCGGGGAGCCCGAACGCGATCGACGCGATCGCCCCCGCGGTGTAGTCTCCCACGCCGGGGAGGGCACGCAGCGCCGTGTGATCCGCGGGCAGCGCCCCGCCGTATTTCTCCGCCACGAGCCCGGCGGCCTTTTTCAGATTCCGCGCGCGGGAATAATACCCGAGCCCTTCCCAGAGCTTGAGGAGCCTTCCCTCATCCGCCTCCGCAAGGGCGGGGATGTCCGGGAACGCTTCGAGAAAGCGGAAATAATAGGGGATCACCGCCTCGATCCGGGTCTGCTGGAGCATGATCTCGGAGAGCCAGACATGGTACGGCGTCGGGGAATCCCGCCACGGAAGCGGGCGTCCGGCTCGGGAAAACCAGTCCGTGACGAGCGGGACGAGGGCTGAGGGGAGGGAGAGCGCTTCCATGCTCCCCGGTTCTGTCTGAATCATCCGGTCTTTTTTTGCCATATCGTCACACCGCCTTTTTTCCACTATACCACATCGAACGCGATTTGTCAATGATCCGCTCCGCTCCGGGACCTTCTCCGCGCCGGCATTTTCCAACCATCCGGCGATTTTTTTGATTCCGAATCTCCAAACGCTCTCTTTACAACCGCGCTGAAATCCGGTACAATGAAGTCAGATCCGGATCGATATCACAGAGAACAGGAGAACGACATGGAAATCGGAAAAAACATCGCGAAATACCGCAGGGCGAAGGGGTGGACGCAGGAGGAGCTTGGACAGCGGCTCGGCGTGACGAATCAGGCGGTGTCGAAATGGGAATCCCAGACCTCGATGCCGGATATTTCCCTCCTCCCCTCCCTGACGCGCGCACTCGGAATCTCGTTTGAAGCTCTGTACGGCATGGACGAGCCGACCCCGGAGAGGATCCCCCCGGACGAGTTTCCCGAAAGGGCGTATGACGCGCTTCACGAGGCTTTCCGGCGGCTCTGGAATCCTGCGTGGTACGGCAGCTGGAAGAAAAGAAACATCGATCTTTACCAAAAACTGGAAGAAGGCTGGCGATTCACCTGCGTATCCGACACCTGCGGCGCAGTCGAGGCGGCGGGCGCGTTTGCCTACATCGACCGGGCGTACAAAAAAGAGGGCAGCGAGGCGATTTTCTCAAGCGACCGCTGTGCCTCGGCTCTGAGGAAATTGGCGGACAAAAACGTGCGAAAGGTACTGGCTTACGAGTATGCGGCCGCCATGAAGGGGGACAACTTTTCGAGCCGCCCGTTTACCATGACGGAAATCATGACGGAGTGCGGGCTTTGTGAGGAAGAAACCGAGGACACGATCGGGATCCTCCTTCAATTTGAGATCAACGAGAAAGAATCCATGCCCGGCGAGGGCACAAGGTACTTCCTCCGCAGTCCCGGCTGCCTCGGCGCATTGTCCGTGTTTCACGCGGCGGAGCTTCTCGCGTCCGATCATATGTGGTACGCCGTCCGCGACAGGCAGGTGACAGCGGACAGCAGCTTTATCGGCGAATAACGAAAAGGGGTTGTCGCATTAACTCCAGAAAATGGAGAAATGCGACAGCCCGCTTGCTTTTCAGGGTCGGCAACCGTCCTTTTTCTCCTTTATCGGAGGAGCCGGTTCAGCAAGCTGAACCCAAAAGGACCAAAAAGAGGAACTCTTTCAAAGTCTTGGGTGTTCCGAGGTCTGCGGACCTCGGGTCAGGGCTTTGCCCCGACACCCCACCACCTTTTGAAAAAGGTGGACGAAAACTTTTGGAATTATTTGCGACAGCCCCCTTTCCATTGCACGCAGCCCTGAACTGCACGCACCTCATTTCATAAAGCTTTTTGCCAGGCTTTTTCCCGAAAAAGCCGCGTCCTCCCCTCACCCGTCATTTGCAGATCAGCTCCCCGTTTTCGGCGTCGACCGTGACGGTGTCGCCTTCTCCGAGTTTGCCCTCGAGGATGGTGCGGGCAATGAGGGTCTCGACCTTCGACTGCAGGAAGCGTTTCATCGGGCGCGCGCCGAAGACGGGATCGTAGCTTTGTTCAATAATGACGTCCTTCGCCGCGTCGGTCAGGTTCAGTCCGAGGTTCTTCTCCGCAAGTCTCTTCGCGAGGGACGAGACGAGCAGGTCGATGATGGCGCGCACGTTTTCCTTTGTGAGCGGCTTATAGAAGACGATCTCGTCGAGACGGTTGAGGAATTCCGGACGGAAGGTGCGCCGCAGCAGGGCGTTCACTTCGTCCTTCGCGCCTTCGGTGATGTTCCCCTCCGCGTCCAGTCCGTCAAGCAGAACGGAGGAGCCGAGGTTGGAGGTCATGATGATGA
>JAFYBN010000055.1 GCA_017540175.1 Clostridia bacterium
CGGAACACCCAAGACTTTGAAAGAGTTCCTCTTTTTGGTACTTTTTCTCCTCGATAAAGGAGAAAAAGTACGGCTGTCAGATCTGAAAAGCAAGCGGGCTGTCGCATTTCTCCATGGTTTGGGAGTTAATGCGACAGTCCCTGGCAAAGAATTCTTATACGACTGGTGCGGCGTAACGCTCAAAGTGCAGCTCGGGGTAATGTGCGGCGCACCGGTGAAGCATTTTCGAATTGCTATAATATGAGAAGAGTATAAAGCCCCAAAAAGGGGAGTGCCGCATGACATTCCCCTTTATCAAATTTCTTGCTTGCTATGCAGGGCTTCTTTTCAAAGAAGCGCATCCCCTCACGCGAAATCCTTGCACGCGACGAGATTTGTTCCCGGCTCGATGAAGTCCTCGATCAGCCGGTCCCCGGTGTGTACCGGAGCCTTCGCCTTGACCGCGCGGACCTGCTTCATCGCGTCAAACAGGCTTTCGCGCGGGATCGCGCGGTCGGTGCGGACGGGGAGCATGAAGACGCCCTTCGGAGTTTCGATTTTGACCGTGGAGGTCAGCGTGCGGACGGGGTGGGTCACCTCGCTCTCGGCGTAGGTCTTCCCGCGCAGGCAGGTGTTGCCCTCCACCTTCACGACCGCGCCGTCCTCCAGCGTGACGGTGATGCGGCACCCGGCGGGGCATACGACGCAGGTCAGCTCTCTCGTTGTCATTTTGCCTGCCCTCCCAGTTCCTTCAGATAAACCTTGATTTCAGCCGCTCCGGATTCGAGAACGCCTTTCAGCTTGTCCGCCGGGATCGTCAGCGATTCCATCTCTCCCGGCGCGGCGGCGGATTTCGCCTTCTTCACGAGAACGTCCCCGTTTCCCGATTCGATGACGAACTGCACCTTCTTATAGACGTCCGTGACGCGGAAGAAGATCCGCACGTCCACGAGCTCCTCCGCCAGATCGATCCGCTCCGGAACGGTGTAGCGCACCCCGAAGCCGGTCTTCAGCGCGACGGAGCTCTTCACCGGCGCGCTTCTCTCGAGAATCCGGTCGGCGGCGGCCCTGCCCGCGATGTCCGCTTCCTCGGAGACGTAGTCCACGAGGTCGTGCACGTGGAGCACGTTTCCGCAGGCGTAGATCCCGGGCGCGGAGGTCTCGCGGTACTGGTTCACGGACGCGCCGTTCGTCATACGGTCGATGCCGATGCCCGCGCCGCGCGTCAGCTCGTTTTCGGGAATGAGCCCGACGGAAAGCAGCAGCGTGTCGCAGGGGATGAATTCTTCCGTGCCGGGGATGGGCTTTCTGCCGTTCTGCTCGTCGACCGCGGCGATCGTCACGCCCTCCACGCGCTCCTTGCCGTGGATGTTCACGACCGTGTGGGATAGCTTCAGCGGAATGCCGAAATCGTTCAGACACTGTTCGATGTTGCGCGCCAGCCCGCCGGAATAGGGCATGATCTCGCACACCGCGAGCACCTTCGCACCTTCGAGCGTCATGCGCCGCGCCATGATCAGCCCGATGTCGCCCGAGCCGAGGATGACGACGCGGTGTCCGGGCATGTAGCCCTCGATGTTCACGTACCGCTGGGCGCAGCCCGCCGTGTAAACGCCGGACGGGCGCGAGCCGGGAATGCTCAGCGCGCCGCGGGTGCGTTCGCGGCACCCCATCGCGAGGATGACCGCCTCGGCGGAGATCGTCGTGTAGCCCGTCTCCGGGGAGACGAAGGTCACGCGGCGGTCATCCGTCAGGGAAAGCACCATGGCGTTGCACAAAATCGGGATGTTCCGCTCCCGCGCCATCGCGACGTAGCGGCCGCTGTATTCGGGGCCGGTCAGCTCCTCGCCGAAGCGGTGGAGCCCGAAGCCCGCGTGGATGCACTGATTCAGAATGCCGCCGGGCTCGCTGTCCCGCTCGAGCACGAGGATGTCCTGCGGGTCGAGTCCCGCGTCCACCGCGGCAACTGCCGCCGAGAGACCCGCGGGACCGCCGCCGATGACGATGAGTTTTCTCGTGGTCATGTCCATGTCAGTCCTCCGTTCTCTTCGTGACGAGCCAGGAGCCGCCCCCGTTCTTGGTGACGGCGTCGAGGGTGACGCCCGTCTTTTCCGCGATCAGCGCGGCGACGCGCGGCGAGCAGAAGCCGCCCTGACACCGCCCCATACCGGCGCGGAGTCTGCGCTTCATCATGTCGATGGTGACGGCGGGGATGGGGGAGTCGAGCATGTCGAGCAGATCCCCCTCCGTGACCGTTTCACAGCGGCACACGATTTTGCCGTAAGCCGGGTTCTCCCTGCATTTTTCGTTCTTTTCTTCATCGGAGAGCCGGTTCCACTGCCGGTGGTTGCCGTCCTTCCGACGGGTGGGGATATAATCCGGCTTGTCCTCGAGCTTCAGACCCGCCTCTTCCAGCAGCCCGACGAGGTATTCCGCCGTCGCGGGAGAGGAGGCGAAGCCGGGGGATTCCACGCCGACCGCGTGGATGACGCCCGGGATCTGTTCCGACGGGCGGATATAGAAATCGTACTGATTCGGCGTCGAGCGCACCCCCGCAAAGGAGGTGATCGCCGCGTTCAGCGGAATCGACGGCATGATGCGCCGCGCGCCCGCGGAAATCTCGGCAAGTCCCGCCGCCGTGGTGCTCTTGTCCGCCGCGTCCTCGATGGGATAGGCGTTCGGGCCGACGATGGTGTTGCCGTGCACCGTGGGGGAGACGAGAATGCCCTTGCCGCGGTCGGACGGGCAGACGAACAGGGTGGAGTTCGCGAGGCTGCCGACCGATTTGTCGAGGATATAGTATTCGCCGCGCCGGGGCGTGATCGTCACGGGGAAATCGTTTTCCCCGAGGATCGAGGCAACCGCGGCGGAGCTCACGCCCGCGCAGTTCAGAACATAGCGGGCCGCGACGGTGGAGGTCCCGTTCGTGACGTAGTGGATCCCGCCCGCGGACGAGCAGTCGCTCACGGCGAAATTGAAGTAGAAATCGACGCCGTTCGTCGCCGCGTTCTCGGCGGCGGCGATGGTGATGCCGTAGGGGCAGGTGATGGCCGCTGAGGGCGCCCAGAGGGAATGCGTCGCCTCGGGGGAGATGTTCGGCTCCATCCGGCGGAGTTCATCCTGACCGATGATTTCGAGCCCCGGAACGCCGTTTGCCTCGCCGCGTGCTTTCAGCTCTTCGAGCTTCACAAGATCCCCGTCACCGAACCCGACGACGTGGGAGCCGACTTCCTTCAGCTCCACGTCGAGGGCGGCGGCGATCTCCTTCATGAGCCGGTTGCCGCGCACGTTGAGCTTTGCCTTGAGCGTGCCGGGCAGGGCGTCGTAGCCCGCGTGCACGATGGCGGAGTTTGCGGCTGTCGCGCCCGTCGCCACGTCGGCGGAGGCTTCGACGACCGCGACCTTCACGTTCTTTGCCGAGAGCAGACGCGCCGTCATGACGCCGGTGCAGCCCGCCCCGATGATGAGTACGTCGTAGACCATGATTGTCCGTCCTGTTTTGTCAGTTTTATGCTGTTTACGGGGTCGGGACCGCGCGAAAAACCCCACTTAAATCCACATTACAGTATAGCATAACCGATTTCGCAAAACAACCGATTTGCCGAAAAATGTTCTCGGCATTCCTCACAAAAATTCGCGCGCCGAAAGCGCACGGATTGCGCTGATTCCCCCGGCGAATTTTCCCTCGGATTTGCGGCGGCACGACGGCGCCCCGCTTTTTCCGGCCTGACGGGAACGACTCCGGAGCGAAGAATGCGCCCGCGTCCGCTCCCGCGGAAAAAAGGGCTTGCGAAACGCCGGGAAATCGTGTATAATGGGAAACACGCGACTTAAAAGCAAGGAGACTTCACAGATGAATCAAAAGGAACTCGGCGAGATCAGAAGACGTTTCACGCCCCAGCGGGCGGCGATCTCCCATATTTACGGCTGTTACGTCAACACGGCGAAGAACGTGGTCGCACGCTTTTCCGCGCCCGTCTCGCTGATGGACGAGGATGAGCGGGAGCGCTGGCTCCTCACCCTCCGCGGCGCGCTGGCGGGCACGCTCGGAAAGAATCTGCTCGCCGTCCCGTTTTCCGCGCAGGACGTCACGGCGGCGGAGGGCAAGCACCGGCTGCTTTCCGATCTCAGGCGCACGGGCCTCACGGACGAGGAGACGAGGGAACGGTCTTATAAAAACATCATCGCGAATTTCGAGATCGAGGATACGAACTACGTCATCCTCCTCGCGGACGACGTCTACGACGTGCCGCGGCGGGGGAAGAACGGGGACGCGGACGGCTCGGACACCGTGTTCCACTACATTCTCTGCGCCGTCTGTCCGGTGAAGGAAATGAAGCGCGGGCTCGGGTACGATCACAAGGATCAGAGCTTCCACACGACCGCGATCAGCCATGTCGTCGGAGCCCCCGCGCTCGGCTTTCTCTTCCCCTCCTTCGACGGACGCGCCGCGAATCTCTACGCCGCCCTGTATTATTCGCGCGACGCGGGCGAGATCCATCCCGAATTCATCGACGCCGCGTTCGGCGTGACCGCGCCCATGAGCGCGAAGGAGCAGAAGGACGCCTTCAGCGAAACGCTCGCCGGGACGCTCGGGGACGACTGCAGCTTCGAGGTGGTGCAGGCGGTCCACGGCAGTCTGCGGGAAAAGCTCGCGATCCACAAGGAGAGCCGCGACCCCGAGCCGCTCGAGCTGACGCCGGAGGAGGTCGGCGACGTGCTCACGGACAGCGGCGTCGCGCCGGAAAAGATTCAGGCGTTCCGCAAGGAGTGCGCGGAGAAATTCGGCGGGGACATCCTCCCTGCCGTGAATCTCATGGATACGGGAAAATTCCGGCTCGAGACGACGGACGCGAAGATCACAGTCAGCCCGGACGCGGCAGGGCAGATCGAGGTCCGCGTGATCGACGGGCGAAAGTACATTCTCATTCCCGCGGAATGCGGCGTCGAGCTGAACGGCATGAACGTGAAGCTGCCGTAACGCCCCGGAAGGGATCCGGCAGCGTCACCGGCAGCCGGACGGGATCGGCGGGCGGGGGGCGGGATCACACCGACAGCCGCGCCGTTTCCCGGTACAGGCGCATCAGGTCGTCGAGCATGTCCCGGTGGGCGAAATCGGTGTGATAGAGCAGATTGATCTCGCGGATCATGCTCAGGTTTTCAATGGGGAGGGTCGTGATCTTCCCCTTTTTGATTTCGTCCTGGCACGCGCTCTTCGCGAGGATGGAGATCCCCATGTCCTTGCGCACGAGGTCCTTGATCGTGGCGATGTTATCGACCTCTAAAATGACCTGAAAATCGTCGATCGAGAGGTTGTTCTTCTCGAGCCCGGAGACGAAGAGATTCCGTGTGCCGGAATCCGGCAGACGCAGGATCATGTTCTCCCGCCGCAGATCGTTCAGCGTGACCATGCTTTTTTTCGCGAGGGGGTGGTTGTTCGACATGACGCACACGAGATAATCCGTGTCGAGCAGCAGCGCGCTGATGCCCTCCTCCCGCGGTCTCCCCTCCACAAAGGCGAGATCGATGCGGTAATCCGACAGCATATCATAAAGATTATTCATCGTGTCAGAAAGAATCGTAATGCTTCTGCGGCGTCCTCCGGCGCTCGCGTACTTGGCGAGCACCTCCGTGATGATGTTCGATTCCGCGGTGTGCGTGACGCCGATGCGCACGCGCGCCATCTCCCGCGCCTCATCCTTCAGCTCGGACTGCATTTTGTCGTACAGCGCGGCGATGCGACGGGCGTATTTCAGCACGATCTCGCCCTCCGGCGTGATTTTGAGGCTGTTTTTTCCGCGCACAAAGAGCTTTACGCCGAATTCGTCCTCGAGCGAGGCGATGTGATGGCTCACGGCGGGCTGGGTCAGGGACAGCGACTGCGCCGCCTGCGTGAAGTTCAGCTTCTCGGCGACGGTGAGCAGGGTCTCGAGTCTGGGTGAAAACACGGCGCGTCCTCCTTCGCGGCGGCCGATCCATAACGATCCGGAATCGACCGCTTTCAAATCATAATTTGACTTTATGGACTTTTGATGCTATAGTATAGCATAGTTTTTCGCCGGACGCAAGGAGCGGACGGTGAATTTTATTCGATTATACGGAAGGAGGGGACGTCATGAGGGACCGGGAAGCGCTGTTTTCCGAGGTGCCGGTCGGGCGCGCCGTGATGCGGCTCGCCCTGCCGACGATCGTGAGCCAGATCATCCTCGTGATCTACAACATGGCGGACACCTTCTTTATCGGACGGAACGGCACGGACGCGATGATCACCGCGGCGGCGATCTCCATGCCCGCGTTCATGTTCCTCTCCGCCATCTCGAACCTCTTCGGCATCGGTGCGGTCGGGGTGATCTCCCGCGCGATCGGGGCCGGTCGGCCGGAGCGGGCGAAAAAGGCGTCGTCCTTCGCCTTTTGGGGCTGCGCGGCGGCGGCGCTCTTCTATTCGCTGTGCTGCCTCGCGTTCATGAAGCCCTACGTCGGTCTGCTCGGCGGGAGCGCGGCGGCGGTGAGACCGCTCGCCTCCGAGTATCTGACGCTGACGGTGGTGATCGGCGGCGTCTTCACGGCGGAAAACACCCTGCTCGGGCATCTCATGCGCGCGGAGGGTCGTTCCTTCGCCGCGAGCTTCGGGATCGGACTCGGCGGGATCCTCAATATCCTGCTCGACCCGCTCTTCATGTTTGTCGTGTTCCCGCGCGGCAGGGAGGTCTGGGCAGCGGGGCTCGCGACCCTCGTCTCGAATATCTGCGCGTGCGCGTATTTTCTCATTTATTACGCAGTCGTCCGTAAAAAATCCCATCTCACCCTGAAGCCGGTCCGGCCGGACGGCGCGACGGCGAAATCCGTCCTCGCGACGGGTACGCCTGCCTGCCTCATGACCCTGTGCGAAAACCTGTCCTACGTCGTGCTCGACAACCTCATGGCGCAGAACGGGATTCCGGCGCAGGCGGGGATCGGCGTCGCGAAGAAGGTCAACATGCTCGCCCACTGCATTGTCCGCGGCATGTCGCAGGGCGTGCTCCCGCTGATCGGGTACACGTGGGCGGCGCGGATGCGCGAGAGGATGCGGCGCGTCGTCCGGCTGTCGGCGGGCGCGTCGGTGACGCTGGCGCTTCTCTGCATGGCGGTGTCCCTCGTCTTCGCGGAGCCCCTCGTGCGTCTGTTCAACCAGAACGGGGAGGAGTCCGTTCTGCTCGGCGCGCTGTTTCTGAGGATCCTCTGCGTGGGCGGACCGTTTTCAGCGTGGGCGTACGCGTGCATTTCGATCTTCCAGGGCGTGGGCGAGAACCGCCGCTCCCTGATCCTCGCCCTGATGCGCAAGGGGATCCTCGACATCCCCCTGATGTTCGTTCTGCGCCTCTTCATGCCGCTCACCGGCATCGTGGCGGCGACCCCGATCGCGGACGTCGCGGTGTGCGTTACGGCGGTCTTCGTCTACGCCGCGTTCATCCGGAAGGCGAGGAGCGAAGGGATCGAAGCCGCGCTGCTCGGCGCGCGGGCGAAGGAGAACGCTTACGCGGAGGAGGACTGAACCGAAAACCAAAGGGAACTCCCCGGACCCGCGGCGGAGCTCCTTTTTCCATTCTCCGATTTTTTCAGGGCTGTATCGAATAAAAAATCGCGAAACTGTTGAAATATTCACAATATTCGCTTATAATCTTTTCGTGTGACTGAATTTCCGCTCTTTCGGGCGGATCAACGGAGGAACTTATGGCAAACTGCGCGATCGTGGGCGTCAACTGGGGCGACGAAGGCAAGGGAAGAATGGTCGATCTTCTGACGGAGCATTACGACGTGGTCGTCCGCTATCAGGGCGGGGGCAACGCGGGGCATACCGTCATCAACGAATTCGGCAAATTCGCGCTGCATCTGCTCCCGTCGGGGATCTTCCGCCCCGGCGTGGTGAACGTGCTCGGCGGCGGCGTCGCTCTCGATCCCGAGAACCTCTGGAAGGAGATCCAGACGGTCCGCGCCGAGGGTGTGGCGGTCACGCCGGACAATCTCAGAATTTCCCTCCGCGCGTCCCTGCTCCTGCCCTGGCACCGCCGGCTCGACGAGCTGGAGGAGGCGCGGCTCGCTGACAAGAAATACGGCTCAACCAAACAGGGGATCGCCCCGTTTTACGCGGACAAGGCGGCGAAAAAGACCGTGCTGGCCGGGGACCTGCTCTATCCTGACAAGCTCCGCGCACAGCTCAAGGATCTGTGCGAATACAAAAACCTGACCCTCACCGAGGTCTACGGGGCAGAGCCCGTGAGCGCGGGCGAGCTTGAAGAGTGGCTTGCCGATTACGGGGAGAAGATCAAGCCCTATCTCGCAGACACGACAAAATTCTTAAAAGACGCGGAAAGGGCGGGGAAGAACCTCCTCTTCGAGGCGCAGCTCGGCTCGCTCAGAGACCTCGACTGGGGCATCGTTCCCTACACCACCTCTTCCAATACGACCGCGGCGTACGCCCCCATCGGGGCGGGGATGCCGGGGCTGAAGCTCGAGCGCATCATCGGCGTCGCGAAAGCGTATTCCACCTGCGTCGGCGAGGGCCCCTTCGTCTCCGAATGGTTCGGGGAGAAGGCGGAAAAGCTGCGCGAGGCGGGCGGCGAATACGGCGCGAAGACCGGAAGACCGCGCCGCGTCGGTCCGCTCGATCTCGTGGCGACCCGCTACGGAGCCGAGATGCAGGCGGCGACGGAAATCGCTCTCACGAAGCTCGACGTGCTTTCCTATATGGACGAGATCCCCGTCTGCACCCACTACAAAATCGGCGGGGAGCTCACGGACGAGTTCCCGTTCCCCGCGCTGCTCGACGACGCGGAGCCGGTCTACGAGACCCTGCCGGGCTGGGAAACGGACGTTTCCGGCGCGCGGAGCTGGGAGGATCTCCCCGAGAACGCCCGCCGCTACGTCGAATTTGTCGAAAAAGGCGTCGGATGCCCCATCCGCCAGGTTTCGGTCGGACCGGAGCGTGAGAGCATCATCATCCGATAAACGATCAAGAAAATCGAAAAGGAGAACAGAGCGATGACGGACCGATATGAATCCCCTCTCTCCTCGCGCTACGCGTCCGACGAAATGCTGCGCCTCTTTTCCGCCGAAACAAGGATCCGGACGTGGAGACGCCTCTGGGTCGCGCTGGCCCGCGCGGAGCATAAGCTCGGACTGCCCGTCACGGCGGAGCAAGTCGCAGAGCTGGAGGCGAATATCGAAAACATCGACTTTGCCGCCGCCGAGGCGCGCGAAAAAGAGGTGCGCCACGACGTGATGGCGCACGTCTACGCCTACGGGCTCGCCGCGCCGTCCGCCGCCGGGATCATCCACCTCGGCGCGACGAGCTGCTACGTGACCGACAACGCGGATATCATTCTTTACCGCGACGCCCTACGAAACCTCCGGGGCAAGCTGCTCGCCGTCGTAAAGTCCCTTTCGGAATTCGCGACGGAGTACCGCTCCCTGCCCACGCTCGGCTATACGCATTATCAGCCCGCCCAGCTCGTGACGGTCGGCAAGCGCGCGTCGCTCTGGATGCAGGACTTCATGACCGACCTCGAGGAGCTTGACTGGGTCCTTTCCACGATGAAGCTGCTCGGATGCCGGGGCACGACCGGAACCGAAGCGAGCTTTGTGGAGCTCTTCGACGGCGACGGGGAAAAGATCGACGAAGTGAACCGCATGATCGCGGAGGAATTCGGCTTCGACGCGATTTACCCGGTCTCGGGCCAGACCTATCCGCGCAAGCTCGATTCCCGGATCCTGAACGTGCTTTCCTCTGTCGCGCAGAGCGCGTACCGCATGGCGAACGATATCCGCCTGCTCCAGCACGACCGGCAGATCGAGGAGCCGTTCGAGTCCTCCCAGATCGGCTCGTCCGCGATGGCGTACAAGCGCAATCCCATGCGGTCCGAACGCATCTGCTCCCTCGCCCGCTACCTCATGGCAGACGCGATGAACGCGCCCATGACGGCGTCCGTGCAGTGGCTCGAGCGCACGCTGGACGATTCCGCGAACCGGCGTATTTCCATGCCGGAGGGCTTCCTCTGCGCCGACGCGATCCTGCGCCTCGCAAAGAACGTCACAAGCGGCATCCGCGTGAACGAAAAGATCATCGAAACGACGACCAAGGAATATCTGCCGTTCATCGCCACCGAAAACCTGCTCATGGAGGGCGTGAAGCGGGGCGGGGACCGGCAAGAGCTGCATGAGATCATCCGCAAGGCGTCGATGGAGGCGACGGCGGCAATGAAGCGGGGCGAGAAGTGCGAGCTGCTCGCGAAGCTCGCCGCGACCGGCGCGTTCCCGATGACGGAGGAGGAGATGAACGCCCTGCTCGATCCCGCGCTTTACACGGGCCGGTGCGCCCTTCAGGTCGAACGCTACGTTGCCGAAATCGCGCCCCTACTCGAAGGGGCGGCGACAGGCGGCGAAGAAATCAGCGTCTGAACGCGATCGCCGATCGCCGATCAACGATCGCCGATCGCCGATCGCCGATCACCGATCACAAACATAAATCACATCACGGGAGAGGACATCACATGGAATACATAAAACTTACCCCGGAAAATCTTGCGTCGGAGCACATCTGCTGCGCGATCTCGGGCAGCGACGATATTCAGGTCAAATCAAAGAAGGCGTGGCTCGCGGACCGCTTTCGGGACGGGCTCGTCTTTCTGAAAAGCGCCGAAAGAGGGAAGTGCTTCATCGAATACATCCCCGCCGAGGCGGCGTGGAATCCCATCGAAGCGGACGGGACCATGTACATCGACTGCCTGTGGGTTTCCGGGTCCCTGAAAGGCCACGGGTACGCGGGCGAGCTGCTCGCGGCGTGCATCGAGGACAGCCGCGCGAAGGGGAAGCGTGGTCTGTGCATCCTCTCCTCCGCAAAGAAAAAGCCCTTCCTTGCCGACCCGAAATTCCTGTATCACATGGGTTTTTCGGTCTCCGACGAGGCGGATAACGGCATTCAGCTGTGGTATCTGCCCTTCGGGCCGGACCGGGACGGCGAGCCGCCCCGTTTCCGCGCCTGCGCGAAGCATCCCCACATCGAGGAAGACGGCTTCGTGCTCTACTATACGCATCAGTGCCCCTTCAACGCGAAGTACGTCCCGATCGTCGAGCAGACGGCGCGGGAGGCGGGGGTGAAGTTCCGCCCGATCCTCCTTGAGAGCAGGGAAGAGGCGCAAAGCGCCCCGACGCCCGTCACGACCTACGCCCTGTTCCGGGACGGGGAATACCTCACGAACGAGCAGATGAACGACAGGAAATTCCTCAAGCTCATATCCGTAAAAAGCGAATAAGGAGATGTGTCGGATGAAAAAGGCAATATTCCTTGGCGCTGTGTGCTCGCTGCTGCTGATCGCTGCGTTTGCCGGCTGCAGCCTCGCCGGGCAGCCCCGGGAGACCGAAAGCGAAAAGGCGCCGAAAAACGAACTGCCGAGATGGGAACACAGCGATTTTTCCTATGATGTGATCACGGGCACAGGGACCGTCGAGATCATGGGATACAACGGCAGCGATGCCGATATCGCAATTCCGACGACGCTGAACGGGTACCCCGTCGTGCGGATTGTGGATTACGCGTTTCACAGCAATGAGAAGCTGAGGACCGCGTCGATCCCCGAGACGGTGACCGAAATCGGGCTGAACCCGTTTTTGGAATGCTCTGCGCTTGAAAGCATCAGCGTAGCCGAGGAAAACAGCGCGTTTGAATCGATCGACGGCGTCCTCTTCAGCAAGGGCGGCGAGGAAAAAACGCTGATCAGCTACCCGAAGGCAAAGGAGACGGAGGAATACGCCGTCCCCGAGGGCGTGACGGCGATCGGAGCGGACGCCTGTTACCGATGCGGCATGCGCGCTGTGACCTTCCCCGAAACCGTGACCTCCATCGGTGACAGGGCTTTCGCGCATTCCGGCAATCTCAGGACGATCCATCTGACCGGCAGCACGGCATATATCGGCGAAAGCGCGTTCGGCGTCTGTCAGAAGCTTGAAAGCCTTGCTCTCCCGGAAGGAGTCGAAACCATCGGCAACTGGGCGTTTGTCAACTCCCTCGCCATGACGTGGGTCTCCCTTCCGAGCACCGTGCGTACGATCGGCAAAAATCCGTTTTACTACTGCCAGAACCTGTGTGAGATCGAGGTCGACGGGAACAACCCCGTATTCGAGAGCGTCGACGGAGTTCTGTTCAACAAAGAGGAGCATGTGCTGATCTCCTATCCGATGGACGACGGTTTTGCGAGACAGTACCGGGTACCGGAGGGGACCGAAGTGATCGGAGAAAAAGCCTTCTGGAGTGTAAACTGGGGTCAGTCTCTGGAAGAGATCTTCCTTCCGGACGGTCTGGTTTCCATCGAAGCGAAGGCTTTCGCGTACAGCAGCATCAAAAAACTCCGCGTTCCCGAGAGCGTGAGCATGATCGACAAAAGCGCGTTTGATGACTGTTCCCTGACAATCAAGGTGAAAGAGGGATCATACGCTCAGACCTTCTGCGAGGAGAACGGGCTGACACATTCCGTCGGCGATTGAAGCCGGGCTGAAAAGGGACTGCGGCTTTTCCCCGAAGAGATGCCCGGCAAAAGACTTTTTCGCGGTATCGTTCGACCTGTGACGTGTGACCGGGGTGAAAGAAAGCCGCGCGGCGGATGGACGGGTTCCGCCGCCGAACCGAAGCTCCGGCGTGAGCCCGGCGTGAGTCCGGCATGAGCCGCCCGACGTCCGCGGCGGCTGCGTGCGGACGCGAACGCCGTGAGTCCGGGTATGAATCGATCCGACACGGCGGGAAATCATCTGACAGAAAAGAGGACTGCGCGGAGCGAAACTCCGCAGCAGTCCTTCTTTGTCTCTTCGTATCCTTGTTTTCGGAGGATGGTTCCGATGCGGGGCTTACTCGCCGTCCGCGCCGTCTCCGTCGTCCCCGCGGTCCTCGCGGTCGTCACGGTCAGGATCCTCGGGCGTATCGGACTCATCGTCGTCAAGAGTGTCGTCATCGTCCGGCTCGGACATTCTGTCCTCTTCCTGCTGACGCTGATCGGGGCGGAGCGGGAAGCCGGGTTTGTGAGAGCGTTCTCTTTCCGCCGCCTCGCGCTCGCGCTGTTTTTCCATTTCCGCCATGTGGCGCGCGTGCGCTTCGTTTTCTTCCTGACTCTTGCGGCGCTTTTCGGCGACCATTTCCTCAAGCTGCTCGATCGTGACGTCCGGTTCGCTCATGGCGCGGACGAACTGCTCCTCCTCCATGATCTCGTTCTTGATGAGGTAGGAGGCGATGAAGTGCAGACGGTCCATATTGTCCCTCAGCACCTGTTCGCAGTCGCGGTACGCCTTGAGAACGATTTCCTTCACCTCCGCGTCGATGACGGAGGCGGTCTCTTCGGAGTAGTTCTGCGTCTGGTTGAAGTCGCGCCCGAGGAAGATCTCGTCGGACGACGATTCGCTGCCGTAGAGGATCGGGCCGAGCTTCTCGGACATACCGTATTTCATCACCATGTGCCGCGCGATGGACGACGCGCGCTGGATGTCGTTCGACGCGCCCGTCGAGATGTCGCCGAGAACGATCGCTTCGGCGACGCGTCCGCCGAGAAGGGTAACGATCTCGTTTTCCATCATGCTGCGGGACATGTAGGACTGATCCTCCTTCGGGAAGGAAAGCGTGTAGCCGCCCGCCCGTCCGGAGGGGATGATCGAGATCTGGTGCACCGGGCTTTCCGGCTGACGCACCCAGGTGGCGATGGCGTGCCCGGTTTCGTGGTACGCGGTGAGCTTCTTTTCCGCTTCCGTGATCACGCGGGATTTCTTCGCGGGACCGACGATCACGCGGATCATGGCCTCTTCGAGGTCGTTCATGCCGATGAGGTGCTTGCCCTTGCGGACGGCGAGCAGAGCGGCCTCGTTGAGAAGGTTCGCGAGCTCCGCGCCGGTGAAGCCGACCGTCGTTTTCGCGATGACGGAAAGGTCCACGTCTTCTTCGAAGGGCTTGTTGCGGGAATGAACTTTGAGGATCTCAAGCCGCCCCTTCACGTCCGGGGCGTTCATGGTGATCTGGCGGTCGAAGCGCCCCGGCCTCAGCAGAGCGGGGTCGAGGATGTCGGGACGGTTGGTCGCCGCCATGACGATGACGCCGTCAGAGGTCCCGAAGCCGTCCATTTCGACGAGGATCTGGTTCAGCGTCTGCTCGCGTTCGTCGTGACCGCCGCCGAGCCCGGCGCCTCTGTGACGTCCGACCGCGTCGATCTCGTCGATGAAGATGATCGCGGAGGGATTCTTTTTCGCGGTGTCGAAGAGGTCGCGCACGCGGGACGCGCCGACGCCGACGTACATCTCAACGAAGTCCGAACCGGAGATCGAATAGAAGGGAACGCCCGCCTCGCCCGCGACCGCCTTGGCGATCAGGGTCTTGCCCGTTCCGGGAGGGCCGACGAGAAGAACGCCGTGTGGGATCTTCGCGCCGAGCTTGGTAAAGTAATCCGGGGTGCGCAGAAACTCGACGATCTCCTCGAGCTCCGCCTTCTCCTCGTCCGCTCCGGCGACGTCCTTAAAGGTGACCTTCGCCTTGTCCGCGGTGACGAGCTTGGCTTTCGCGCGCCCGACGGAATTGATTTTCGAGCCCTTGCCGCCCGTCGCCTGATTCATCACGAAGAACCACATCGCGACGAGCAGAACGATGACGATCACATAGGGGATGAGCGACACCCACCACGGAATGCTGACCGGGGCGGGGTAATCGTAATAGGTGATGATGCCCTTTTGATGCTGCTCCTCAATGAGCTCGCCGAGGTCGTTCACAAAGAGCTCGACGGAGCGCAGCTTGTAGGAGGCGCTCGTCTGCACCGGGGTGCCGTCGTCCCGGACGTCGCGCAGGATCAGGGTGAGGTTGTTGTCCTCGTCCACCTCGAACTGCTCGACCTTTTCGTCGCGGAAGAGCTCGATCACGCGGGAATAGACGAGCTTTTCCTGCGGGACGGACTTCCACAGCGACGCCGTCGCGACGAGAATGACGGCGATCAGGATGATATAGAAAAGTGCGATTTTGAATCCGTGTTTCATGTTCTCCTCCGGGAACGGGGATGGGATTACTTCTTTTTGGTATAGATTTCCGGCTTCAGGATGCCGATGTAGGGCAGCGTGCGGTACTGCTCGGCGTAATCGAGCCCGTAGCCCACGACGAATTCGTCCGGGATCAGGGTGCCGACATAGTCGGGCGTGAAGTCCACGACGCGGCGGCTGGGCTTGTCGAGCAGGGTGCAGGTGCGGACGGAATGCGCCCCGTTCAGCTTCAGATAATCGACCAGGTAGGAAAGCGTGCGCCCGCTGTCGATGATGTCCTCGATGACGATCACGTCGCACATGGAGAGGTCGCGCCGGTTGAGGTCAAGCAGGATGTTGATGCGCCCGGACGATTCGGTGCCGGAGGTGTAGGACGAGACCTTCATGAAGTCGATTTCGACCGGGATCGTCATTTTCTTCATGAGGTCGCCCATGAAGACGACCGAACCCTTCAGAATGCCGAGCAGAAGGACCCGCTCGGCTTTCGCGTAGTCGCGGTCAAGCAGCGCGGCGATCCTTGTCGTCAGATGATCGATCTCCACCCGGGAGAGCAGAACGCGTTCGATGTCACGGTCCCAAACGGATGAAAGCGCCATGATGATACCTCCGCAGAATGTGGATTATGTCGCAGAGTCCTTCCCGAAACGACAGATCACGCAGAGCGCGCGGGAATCCTGATCCGCCCGCATGCCGTCCCTCGGGGGGAAGCCGGGGATCCAGACGATCCCGTCCTTATCCTCGAGGACGGGAAGCAGGGCACGTTCCCGCAGGGGGAGCTTTCTGTCGGAGAAAAGGGTTTTGACCCGGTGCGTCATCCCGCCGAAGCGGTACGCGTCTCCGGGCTCGCGGACTCTGACCTTTAGGCTTCCTTTTATTTTATCAAAATTCAGCGACACGGATATAGATAATTTGTAAATATTTTCCGGCTTTTCAGCGTTCGCGTCCCCGGGCGCGTTTACCCCCCGAATACCCGCGCCGGGGAGGAAAATCAGCTCGCACAGCTCGTTCGAGAAGCGGTCCCCGTCCTCGGGCCAGCGGAAGGGAGGGAGCTCCTTCTTTTCCGTGGAAAGAGCTTCTTCGCGCACAAATCGAACGTCCTGCCGTCCGATCTCGCAGCGCACGCCGCCGGGCAGGCTGACGGACGCTTCTCCCCGCGCGTTTTCCGCGAGCCGGAGGATTTCGGCGATCTGCTTTTCCGACGGCGTCTCGTCCCCCATATCGGCGGCAAGCCTCCGCAGGACGCGGGACGAAAGGGCAGTGGGAAGGGCGGAAAGCTCAGAGCGGCTGACGGAGCGGCTCCCGCCGTGCTCTTCCGCGAGGGCACAGAGGCAGTCCTCGTCCGCGCGGAGCAGCGCGGTCATGCGGGTGACGGCGCTTTCGGGATCGGGGAACAGGCGGTAGAGGGCGGGGAGGACGTTCAGACGCAGATCGGTCCGCGTCCGGTCCGGTGTGAGATTGGTCCGGTCGGTGACGTAGGGGACGCCGTTTTCCGCGCACCACGAGCGGACGGCGCCCGAGGAATCGAAGAGCAGGGGGCGGACGTACCGCCCGCGGATCGGGGGGATGCCGCAGAGCCCGGGCAGTCCCGTTCCGCGCATCATGTGAAAGAGTACGGTTTCGAGGTTGTCGGTCGCGTTGTGGGCGGTCGCGACGGGGCAGTCCCCCGCCGCCTCCGCGATTTCCTCAAAAACCGCGTATCGTGCCTCCCGAGCCGCCTCTTCGAGTCCGAGCCCGCGTTCCCGCGCGAGGGCGGGGACGTCGACGCGGCGCGCGTGAAAGGGGATGCTGAGGCTTTCGCAGCGCTCCCGGCAGAAGCGCTCGTCCGCGTCCGCCTCCTCGCCGCGGATGCCGTGGTTGACGTGCACCGCTTCGAGAACGACGCCGTTTTCTCGGCACCACGGGAGAAGCAGCAGAAGAAGACAGGAAGAATCCGCGCCGCCGGAAAAACCGACGAGAACGCGTCCCGCCTGCCGGATCCTTTCGTCGATGTGAAAGCGTCCGAATGCCTCGAGCATGCTTTCTCCTTCCTGATTGCCTTATCGCCTTTTGCCTTTTGCCTTTCCTGCGGGGAACTCCGTCGGCTTTCCCGCGTGAGAAACAGGCTTGTGCCTCTTCCGCCGCGAAGATAACCCGACTTCGTGACGCGCGCGCAGAGCCGCGCGGACGGTCATCCCTGACGCCGCTGTGCCGCGCAGAGCTTCGATACCAGAACCGAAAAGCCGAGATAAACCGCAACCCCGGCGAGCACATGCTCCATCTGCCGGGGCACGGTGTGCCAAAGCGTCATGGCGAGCCGCGCGTCCGCCGTCATGCGGAGCACCTCGCGGTATATGTACAGGCTGACGCCCGCGAGCGGGAGCATCACCGCCCGTGTCAAAGCCGGGAAAAATCTTCTGATCCTGTTTTCGTTCATGGCGCGCTCCGATCGGTGTACAGACTTTCTCGCCGTTATTATAACGCTCACGCGCGCGCCGGTCAATGACGAATGGATGCCTCGGATTCCAATTTGTCGTTCGGTTTTCCATTATACAGGAGCAAGCGCGCTTTTTACAGACCAAAAATGTAAATTCTGCCGCGGCCGGAAAAAACAAAAAGAGCCCGCGCGCGAAGCTCCGCCGATCCAAAAACGCCGGTTCGTATGATGCGATTCCTTGTCCCCGCGAAAAAACGTCTGCCGCATCCCCCGGGCTTCGGGGCGAATGCGGCAGACCCGTGATTGACGCGAAAAACGTTTACTGCGCGCTGACCATGCCGTTGACCTTCATATAGTCGTACAGCATTTTACCGTGGTTCTGTTCTTCCTGCTGGATGTGCGCGAGCGTTCCGCGCACCGCTTCGTCGCGGAACTCGAAGATGCAGGTGTCATAGAGATGGGACGCGTGCTTTTCCGTGGAGAGCAGGTCCCCGCAGAGATAGGAATCGGTCTTGCAGTCCGTGCCCGCGGGCGCTTTCGTGAAGGTCCTCCCCGCGGAGCCGCTCGCGCCGCCCGAAGAGCCGCTCGCAGAGCCGTTCGAAGAACCGCCCGCGGAGCCTGTCGAAGCGTTTCCGGACCGGCCGCCGGATGTGTTTCCGGACGTGCTGCCCACGGAGGGGGTGGAGCCGTTTTCGATGGAATTCAGGGTGGAGAGGTGTTCGCGCTCGGTGTTCGCGATGTCGGTGAACAGAGTCTGCAGCTGCGCGTCGGACGCCTCGGCGGCGTATTTCGTGTATTTTTCGACGCAGAGCTGTTCCTGTCCCTTGAGGTCCTTGATGAGTGAGCATTCCTTTGCTGTGAGCTGCATGGTATTCCCCTTTCTTCACCCGCTTTGCGCGGGATTACGGGGATAGTCTCGGCTGCCGGGCGCGAGCTTATGCGCCTCCGGCGCGTTGTTTACCGTTTCTTCACAATTTGCTCACTCGCTGTCGAGCTCGCAGAGAAGTCTGCCGCCGGCGTCGTACAGATAGGCGATGTCGGTTTTCGATTTATGCCAGACCTTCGCCTCGTTCCAGCGCAGATCGGGCTCCGCCGAAGAGTCGCGGCATCCGATCGAGAACGTGCCGCCCGCCGCGATGACCGTGCCCTCGGGGAAGCGGAGAAGCTCCTTGCCCGTGCCGGACGCGAGCCACCAGCCGGAAAGGTCGACCGGGGAGGTCCCGGAATTCTCGAGGATCACAAGTTGATCGCTTTTCGAAATCGATCGGATCGAAACCGGAGCGGCCGCGTCGAGGGGCTTTTGTTCCCGGATGATGATCCTGCCCTCCGTTGTGATCTCTGCAAGCACGCCGAGCGAGACCTCTTCGGTGACGACGACGGTCGCGCCCACCCGCTTCAACGATTTGATCACGCTGCTGTGCGCCGCGTCGCTCTCCTCCTCGGTGCTCGCCGAAATGATCGCGTAGATCGGGGTCGCCGCTTCGGCGAACTCGTCCGAGGTCGCGTCCTTTTTGCCGTGGTGCCCGACCTTGAGCAGATCGCAGTCGAGGTCGATCCCCTCGCTCAGGAGGGTCTTTTCCTCCGCCTTCATCATGTCGCCCGTGAAGAGGGTCGTCGTGCCGTTCACGCGCAGCCGGAGCACCAGGGAATTGTTGTCGTCGCGGGTGTTGTAGCGGTAGGGCCCGAGCACCTCGAACCAAACGCCTTCTCCCGCGGGGACGACCGCGCCGGGATCGAGGGTGACACGCGGCGCGTCCGCGCCGTCGAGCGCCTTATCCACGGCCTTCCAGTCCGCGGAGATCGTGCTCGTGTAGACCGCGCCGACCTCGGCGCAGGACAGCAGGGTTTTCAGGCCGCCGATGTGGTCGCCGTCCGTGTGCGTGATGAAAACGCCCTCCAGCCGGTCCGCGCCGAGCGCCCGCATGCCCGCGCACAGAAGGGGCGGGGAGAGGGCGAGTCCCGTGTCGATCATCCAGACCTTGCCGTCGATGGAGACAAGGATCGCGTCCCCCTTTCCGACGTTCAGAAAGAGAACGCGCGCCTCATGCTCCCCGGAGGGTGTTATGCCGAGATAGTCCGTCAGAAATTCCCGGCTGCTTTGTCCGATGACCGGCTCCGCGGGCTCTTCGGGCTCTTCGGGCTCGGCGGGTTCGACGGGTTCCGTCGCGGCGGGTTCGGTCGACGGCGTGGAGGGCTGTGTCTCCTCCGTTTCCGTTGGCGTTTCCGTCCCGCATCCCGCGAGCGGCAGGAGCAGGAAAAGCAGAGCGAGCAGCGCGGTCAAAAAGCGGATGCGAGAGTGTTTCGGTTTCAAATCATAACTCCTGTTCTGTAGAGACTGTTCTGCAGAGACGGTTCTGCGGATCGTATCGATGGGGGCCGGCGCGGGCGTCGCAGGTGCTCCCCGGGAGGAGCCCATGCCGCGCGGACCTCGGAATGGTCGGTGTGTGGTTCCCGAAAGCTCTTTGCGGGCTTTCTGTATTTTACAGCCCCGCGAGCTTGGCAAAACGGGCGATGATGACGGCCGATTCCGCGCGGGTCGCCGTGTAGAGAGGTCTGAGGGCGGTGTCGTCTGGGAGGAGCCGGTGCGCCGCGCACCAGGACGCCCCGTCGTTCGCCCAGTCGTCGAGAAGAACGGCGTCCGGGTACTGCGCCGCGTCGAGGGGCGGATAAACGGTCGGATCCAGTCCGAGCATTCTGCCGCAGGAGGCGACGATCTTATACATCTGCTCGCAGGTGAGACTTGCCGCGGGATCGAACAGACCGTCCCCCACGCCGTTGACGATCCCGCGCGCCGCCGCCCATTCTACATAGGGCGCGTACCATTGTCCCATCTCCACATCGCGGAACGAGGTCGAGGGATAGTCCGCGGGGTTGACGCCGCAGAGCCGCCCGAGCGTGGTGACGAACATGGCGCGGGTCAGCTCGTCGTGCGGGGCGAACAGGGTGTCGGAGACGCCCTTGAACAGTCCCTGCCGATAGACGAAGGCCACCGCGTCGTACCAGGGATCGACCGGATACACGTCGGTAAAGGGAAGGGCCGCGGGCGTGGAAACGCCGCTTAAATCGAGCGAGTGGATCCGCGAAAAGCCGCCGGCGTTCGGCGTGTCCGCGAGCAGGTATTCGACGGCGTCCTTCACGATCGCCGAGCCGAAGACGGAAAGCCCTTCCTCCTCCGTGCGCAGAAGGACCGAAACCGCCTCGGTCCCGGGGTCGAAGGCGAGCAGCTCGTCGGGGTCGTTGAAAAAGAGCAGACCGTTATAGTCCGAGAGACCGGTGAACACCCCCACCCAGTAATGGCCGTTGGTATTGGCCTTGTTCCAGCGCTGGGAGGAGGTAAAATGCGCGCGGAGGTCGGAGCCGTCCGGGAGACAGGACGAAAGGATCGGCGAGGAGGAGTCGATGAAGTACCATCTGCCCCCGACCGGGATCATGCGCGCCGAGGTTTTGCGCGCGGTCTTCGAAAGCCCGTCCGTGCAGGAGGAAGGGCATTCGAGAATGCTGCGCCATCCGCTGCGTCCCGCGGCGCGCATTTCCTCGTCGGAAAGGAGGAAGAAATCGTGCAGGACTCTGCCGATCCGGTCGAAGCGGGGATCGTCGTACACAAGATCCACGTGGTACCAGACCCCGTCGATCCTGACCTGATTCCATGCGTGGTTCATATCCGGGCAGGGAACGACGACCGCTTCCATGCCAAGCTCCCGCAGAATGGCGGCGTAGGCGAGGGAATACGCCTGACAGACGCCCTCGCGGGTGCGGAGCAGGGTCGCCGCGTCGTGGATCTCCCCGGTTTCGTCGTAGCTGTAGATCGAAATGAGATAATCGTGAACGAACAGCGCTTTTTCAAGCTCGGAAAGGGAGGGGTCGACCAGGGAGACGATGCGGGCGATCTCGTTGTCAAAGAGAATGGACTCTGCCTCGCGCGACTGCGCGTCCTCCGAATATGTGAAGAAAACCCTTGTGGCGTACCGATGGCCGAAGATCCCGAAATAGTAGTCGACGGCGAGACGCGGGGACAGATAGAAAAGCTCCGGCGCGGACAAAACGAGGTCGGAATAGATGGTCACGATGTCTTCCTCGGCGACGCGGAACTGATCGAGGGACACCGACTCCCTGCCGGACGCCGCGGCGTCATAGATCCGTTCGTAGATTTCGTCATACCGGTCGATCTGCGCCCGATACGGCGAAGGATTCAGGATCTCTCCCGCCGCGGACGCCGCCCCTCCGAGAAGGAAGGCAGCGAGGAGCGTGAGAAGAAGGATTCGGACGGATTTCATACAACCTCCTAACCTCCGGTCGATCCGGTTCAAGCCGGGGGATTCGATTGATTCGAAACAGCCGGACACTTTCCCATGTCCGGCTGCGTGCTCAGCTGATTTCGGATGGTATCGACGTGCGATTACTTCGAGAACGGGTCGATCAGAACGTGCATGTCGCGCACGAGATCGCCAACGTCGACGGTGCGTCCGCACTCGAACGCGAGCCAGCGGTCGTACCCGGTTTCCTGAATGGCCTTGAAGATATTCGTATAGTTGAGCTCGCCGGTGCCGGGCTGGCAGCGTCCGGGGTTGTCCGCGATGTGGAAATGTCCGATGAGATCAATGTTGTTTTTGATGTTGCGGATGACGTTGCCCTCGGAGATCTGCTGATGGTAGATGTCGAAGAGGATCTTGCACTTCGGGCTGCCGACCGCCTTGACCATGCGGACGGCTTCCTCGGTGGTGACGAGGTAGTAGCCCATGTGGTTCACGAGGATGTTGAGGGGTTCGACGACGATCATGAGATCGTTGTCCTCCGCGATCTTCGACATCTCTTTCAGCGTTTCGACGCAGATCTCAAACTGCGCCTCGCGGGAGACGTCGGAGCGCTCGTTGCCCGTGGTGGCGATGATGTTCGGCACGCCCATGGCCTTCGCCGCGGCGACGGACTCCCTGAAGGATTCGATGAACGCCGGGCGGGAATCCTCCCAGACCATGCCGTGGGACCACGCGGTCAGCGCCATGTTGTCCTTGTTGACCGACTGGATGACGATCGCGGTGGAGGTGACTTCGTTTTCTTCGAGGGTCTTTTTCGCAAGGTCGAAATCGAGACCGAGCCAGCCGAGCTGTTCCACGCCGGGGAACCCGTAGCGCGCGCCGAGTCTGACCTTATCGTACCAGTCCTTGCCCCACCAGCCGCCTGATGCCGAAAACTTCATAATGATGACCTGCCTTTCCCGTTTTTCCCGGTATTTTCGGAGTAATTCCTATCATCATTTTACCCGATGCATCGGGCGTTGTCAAGTCTGTTTTGTGAACATTATCCGAATAATACGATTCAGCCGCGGGCGGGCGCCGCTTTTCGGGAGAAGCGAACGCCGCGCGCAGAGGGATAAAGAGCCGGACAGACCCGGTGTGCTCGCAGCAGCGGCGCTCACCGCGCGGAGGGCGAAAATCGATCCCGGGCGCGTTCCGCAGCCGCGGCGAGAAGACCGCTTTTCGAAAAAGCCTTTTCGTCTTATCCCGAATTTTCTCTTGCAATTTTCCGCTTTTTCCGGTATAATGAAACAAACGCCGCACAGCGGCGAAATTGATGATTCCGGAGGCATTACGATGATTGCAAAAACTTCTCCGATGGGATGGAATTCATGGGACTGCTGGGGCGCGGCGGTCGATGAGGCGACTGTGCGCGCGAATGCGGCATATATGGCGGAGCACCTCAAAGAATTCGGCTGGGAATACGTCGTCGTCGACATCCAGTGGTATGAGCCGGGGGCGCTGTCCCACGCATACCGCCCGTTCGCCGATCTCGAAATGGACGAATACTCCCGCCTTCTCCCCGCGCCGGGACGGTTCCCGTCGTCCGCGGGCGGCAAGGGCTTCGGCCCCCTCGCCGATTACGTCCACTCCCTCGGGCTGAAATTCGGCATCCACATCATGCGCGGCATCCCGCGGCAGGCGGCGCACCGCAACACGAAGATCCTCGGGACGGACAAAACGGCGCGGGATATCGCCGACCCGTCGTCCGTCTGCTTCTGGAACTCCGACATGTACGGCGTGAACCCGCGCAGAGAGGGTGCGCGCGCGTATTACGAAAGCATCTTCGCCCTTTACGCTTCGTGGGGCGTGGACTTCATCAAATGCGACGACATCGCGCGGGAAATGCCCCGGTGCGAGGAGGAACTGAAGCTCCTCTCCTCCGCTCTGCGCTCGTGCGGGCGGGATATGGTGCTCAGCCTCTCCCCCGGACCCGCGCTGCCGGAGAAGGCGGAGCTCTACAAGGCGACCTCGAATATGTGGCGCATCACCGACGATTTCTGGGACGACTGGAAGCTGCTTTACGCCATGTTCGAGCGGGCGGAGCGCTGGTGCCCCCACGCGGGTCCCGGCCACTGGCCCGACGCGGATATGCTGCCCGTCGGCCCCGTGCGTCAGGTGTACGGCAGGGAAAACCGCACGAAATTCACCGAGGACGAGCAGAGGACCATGCTGACCCTCTGGAGCGTCATGCGCTCCCCCCTGATGATCGGCGGGGACATGCCCGGGTTTGACGATTTCACCCTCGGGCTCCTCACCAACCGGGAGATCCTCGGCATGCACAAAAACGCACGCGGCGCGCATCCCGTCCGCCGCGTGAAGGACGGGGAAGGGGAGTACGTCGTCTGGACCGCGCAGAGCGCGGAGGGCGGCTCCTATCTCGCGCTCTTCAACCTCGGCGAGGAGGACAGAACGCTTGCCTTCTCGCTTGCCGAGGACGCCGAGCTCGAAGGCGGGCACGACGTGTTCGACATGTGGACGGGCGCGCGCGTCCCGGACGGCACGGTTTTCGTCCCGAAGCACGGCACGGCGGCGCTCTGCGTTCGCTGAGCGAAGAGGCGCGGGTCGGAGAAGCGGGTCTGAGAGGAGCGAAAAAATCGCGCGCCCCCTTGTAATTCGCCGCGATCCGCGGTATAATGATATTTGGAAGCAGATAACAAATCAACTGGGAGCACAGAGACGCCGGACCGCACAAAAACGGCGGTCGGATCGGAGGACGCATGTGGAAGACGGGCAGGGTGCGCTGGAAGCGGCTGGATAACGCGGCGAAGATTTTTCCGTCGATCGCGAGCGCGGAGGACCCGGAGGTCTTCCGTCTTGCGTGCGAGCTGCGCGAGGAGATCGCCCCCGCAGCGCTCGAGGCGGCGCTTTCGAGCGCGCTCGCCGATTATCCGCAGTTTTCGGACACCATCCGCCGCGGCGTGTTCTGGTACTATCTCGAACGGACGCGCGTGTCCGCCAAGGTCGAAGAGGAAAAGACCGCCCCGCTCGGCCCGATCGAGATCGACGGCGGCGGACCCCTGTTCCGCGTGAGTTATTATAAGCGGCGGATCAATCTCGAAATGTTCCACGCGCTGGCGGACGGAACCGGAGCCTTCGTCTTTTTCCGCAGCCTCATCGAATACTATCTTGCCGAGGCGCACCCGGAGCTTTACGACAAAAGCATGGTGGAGGTGCCGGACGTCTCCGGGCGCGAGCAGGAGTCCGACGGCTTTACCGAGCATTTCAAGAAGAGTGTGGGCAGCCCCCTGCGCTTTGAGTTCCTCGGGAACAAGGGCGGCGTGCGGCAGGTTTATCACTTCAGCGAGCGAAAAGCCGCCGATCTGCGCCAGTCCGTCACCGAGGGCTGGGTCAGCGCGGACAAGGTCCACGCGGCGGCGAAAGCGATCGGCGTGACGGTGACGGAATACGTCACTGCCGTTTTGATCCTCGCGGTGCATGATACCATGTCCCCGCGCGAAAAGCGCCGGTCCGTGGCGGTCGCCGTCCCGGTGAACCTGCGCCGGTATTTTCCGAGCTCGACCATGCGCAATTTCTTCGGCATCATTCAGGTGACGCATGATTTTGCCGCGGAGGGAGAGCACGATATGGAAGCGGTCGCGGCGGACGTGCGGGAGTCCTTCAAGCGGGAGCTCACGCAGGAAAATCTCGAGCAGAAGATCGCCTCGCAGGTCAAGATGGAGCGGCACCCCGTCGTGCGCTTCTGTCCGCTCGTTTTGAAGGACTTCATCATGCGCTCGCTCTCACATTCCTCGGCGAAGCGGCGCACGGTCACGCTCTCGAACGTGGGGCGCATCGGAATGAACGTGCTGTTTTCCCATGAAATCGAGCGGTTCGACGTCTTCAATTCGACCGCCGGACGTCAGCTCTGCCTGTGCACCTTCGGCGATCGGATGACGCTCACGTTTTCGACCGTCTTTGTGGAGCGCGACGTGGAACGCGCGTTTTTCCGCTGCATGGCGAAGGTCGATCCGGACATCGTCGTCGCGGCAAGCTATCTCGGCGGAGCGCCGGAGGAATAACGGAAAGGAGAAGCGTTATGCAGAACTGCCCCGCGTGCGGCGTGCGGATCGACGGACAGCGCGCCCGCTGTCCCCTCTGCGGACGCAATCTCGCGAACGCCCCGGCGGAGGAAGAATCGACCGGCGTGTTCCCGGTCGTGAAGCCGCGCCGCATCTATGATCTCGCGTTCAAAATCTCAACCTTCGCGGCGATCCTCATCCTCGTCGTGCTGAACATCCTCCGCGGGCTCTGGCTCAAGGAAATGCCGCTTCATATCTATCTGATCCTGACCTTCGCCGTGGTCTGCGCGTGGATCATCGTCAACGTGGGCATGCGCAAGCTCGGCAACATCGCGAAGGGCATCCTCTGGGAGGGCGTCATCATCCTGCTGCTCTGCCTGCCGTGGGACGCGCTCACGGGCTGGCACGGCTGGAGCTGGGGCTATGTGCTCCCCGTCCTCTCCGCGTCGCTCGCCGTATTCTACTATGTCATGGGCATCGCGGATTCGAGGAGGCTCACCACCTACACGGGCTATTTCCTCATCACCCTGATCGGCGCGGCGGCGGTCGCCGTGCTGTACTTCACGGGAAACATGCCTGGGCTGTACTCGTATTTCGCGGTGATCTCCATGAGCGTGTGCGGGCTTCTGCTCGCGGCGCAGGTCATTTTCCGCGGCAAACAGTTCCTCTCGGAGCTGCAGCGCTGGGCGCACGTATAGAAGTGCGGGTCCGAACCCGCGGCCGGTTATCAGCAGAACCGGAGCTCATGCGCCGGGCGCGCGTACAGAAGCGAAGCCGTTCGCTAACGAACAAAAAAATGCCCCAAACAAATCCGCGGGAGTTTCCCGCTCGGAAAAAGAAAGGAAACCGCTGCTATGGAAAAGTTCAACACGATCAACGTATTCTCCTACAACATCTGGACGGACAACGGCAAGAGGGAGGGCAAGGGCGCATTCGCGTCGCGCATCCCGCTCTTCCGCGACAAATTCCTCGCGTATAAGCCGGACCTCATCGGCTTTCAGGAGACCATGCCCTACCAGCGCCAGTGGCTGATGGACAACCTCGACGAATTCGAGGTCGTCGGCATCGGACGCGGCAGGAACCTCGACAACGAGTCGAACGTCATCGCGTACCGCAAGGACCGCTTCGACCTCGTCTTCCTCGAGACCTTCTGGCTGTCCGACACGCCGCACAAGCCCGGCTCCCGCTTCTCCACCGACCAGAGCGACTGCCCGCGCATCTGTACGACGGTGACGCTCAGAGACCGGGTGTCCGGCGTGCTCTTCCGGCACTACAACACCCACCTCGACCATGTCGGCGCGTTCGCACAGGCGCAGGGCGTCTCCCTCATTCTGAACCGCATCGCGAACGACTTTGAGGTGAACCCCCTGCCCGTGATCCTCACCGGCGACTTCAACGTCAGCCCGGACAGCGAGGTCTACAAATCCGTCATGGGCTTTGAGGGCATGGATCAGAAATTCACGGACGCGACGGCGGATATCCCGGTGTCGTTCCACGGCTATCATCCGGAGAGCGGCCGCGGCTCGAAGATCGACTTCGTCTTCACGACCCTGCCCGTCTGCGAGGGCTCCGCGTTCGCCGCGAAGGACGGCGGGGACGGCATTTACCTCTCCGACCACTATCCGGTCGGTGCGACGCTCGTGCTGAGCCGGGAAAGCGACTGACCCGGGGGATCCTGGGGAAAACACTCTCCGAAAGCGGACGCCGCGCGGCATGAGAGCGGGTCGTCCGGGAAAGGAACATACACATGAAATGCCCCTCCTGCGGATATGAAGACAGCAAGGTCGTCGACAGCCGGCCGATCGAGGAAAACAACAGCATCAAGAGACGGCGCGAATGCCTTTCCTGTCACGCGCGCTTCACGACCTACGAGATCATCGACCAGGCGTACCCGGTCGTGATCAAGAAGGACGGCAGCCGGGAAATCTTCGACAAGAACAAGCTCCTTGCCGGACTGTACAAGGCATGTGAAAAGCGCCCGGTGGACGCCCTCGCCGTCGCGGACGAGATCGAGGCGACGATCCAGGCGCGGATGCAGTCCGAAATCACCTCGGCGAAAATCGGGGAAATGGCGATGGAAAAGCTCCGCCAGCTCGACCCGGTCGCCTATGTGCGCTTCGCGTCGGTGTACCGTGAATTCAAGGACATCGATACCTTTATGCGCGAGATTTCCGAACTGAAACAGGAAGAAAAGGGGAAATAAGATGCTTCTCTACATTGTCCGGCACGGCGATCCGATCTACGGTCCCGTGGAGCGGCTGACGGAGACGGGATTGAAGCAGGCGCGCGCCCTCGCTCCCCGCATGGCGCAGAGCGGGATCACGCGGATCTTCTCCTCGCCCCTTCGCCGCGCCCGCGAAACCGCCGCCCCCACCGCCGAGCTGCTCGGTCTGCCCATCGAGATCGAGCCGTGGTGCAGCGAGAATCTCGCCTGGCAGCGCTTCACGCGCATCCGCGAAAACGGGCACCGCACCTGGACGTGGAACCGCGAGGACGCGGGAGCGCTGGTGCGCGGCGAAAACCACGACGCCGGGGACGCGTGGCCCGATCTGCCCGTCTTCTCCGACACGCCCGGCGCGAAGGAGGGCTACGCGGAGCTGCAAAAGGAGTCCGACGCCTTCCTCGCCCGCCTCGGCTATGTGCGCGAGGGGAACGAATACCGGATCGAGAATCCGAACGACGGCCGCCCCGCGGTCTTCTGCCATCAGGGCTTCGGGCTCTCGTGGCTGTCCCATCTTTTGCGGATCCCGCCGAATATCTTCTGGACGAGCTTCGACGTCACGCATACGGGCGTGAGCGTGCTCGAGTTCCGGAATACCAAAACGGGGTACACAGTCCCGAAATGTCTCTGCCTCTCCGATATGTCCCACCTGTTCGCGGACTCCGAGTGTGCCTACGCCTATCACACGAGGATGCCGATATGAAAATCCTATATCTCGAATGCGGCATGGGCGCGGCGGGCGACATGCTCACCGCCGCCCTCAGCGAGCTGCTGCCCGATCAGGACGCCTTTATCGAAAAGCTGAATCAAATCGCCGAAGCTCTGCCCGGCGTGCGCGTGGCGAAGGAAAGCTCCGTCAAATGCGGCATCACGGGGACCCATATCTCCGTGACGGTCGACGGGACGGAAGAGGGGGAGGAGATGTTCTCCCACCATCATCACGATCACGACCACCCCCATGATCACGATCATGATCACGAGCACCCCCATGAGCACGCTCATGATCACGAGAATCCCCATGATCATGAGCACGATCATGACCACGACCACCCGCATGAGCATGAACACGATCATGACCACGACCACCCGCATGAGCACGAGCATCACCATGATCATGAGCATGACCACGAGCATCACCGCGATCACGACCACCCGCATACTCACACCCATTCCCACAGCGGGCTCGGCGACATCGAGCATCTGGTCCGCGGGCATTTCGGACCGCTCGTTTCGGACCGCGTGAAGGACGACGTCATGGCGGTCTACTCCCTGATCGCCGAGGCGGAAAGCCATGCCCACGGCACCCCCGTGACCGACATTCACTTCCATGAAGTCGGGACGCTCGACGCGGTCATGGACATCACGGCGGTCTGCCTCGCGATGGAAGAGCTCTCGCCCGACGAGGTGGTGGTATCCCCGATCCATGTCGGTTCGGGGAGCGTGCGATGCGCCCACGGCATCCTGCCCGTTCCCGCGCCCGCCACGGCGTACATCCTGCGGGACGCGCCGACCTACGGGGGCGGCGTAAAGGGCGAGCTCTGCACCCCCACGGGCGCGGCGCTTCTGCGGCATTTCGCGACCCGCTTCGGCCCCATGCCCCTCATGCGGACGGAGAAGATCGGGTACGGCATGGGGAAGAAGGATTTCGAGGCGGCAAACTGTGTCCGCGCCATGCTCGGTGAGGGCGGCGCGGGCGAGGGAAGGGACGAGGCCGTCCTGCTCGCCTGCAACCTGGACGACATGACCGGGGAGGAGATCGGCTTCGCCATGGAGTCCCTCTTCGACGCCGGCGCGTTCGACGTGTGGACCGCTCCGATCGGGATGAAGAAGAGCCGGCCCGGCGTGCTGCTGTCCGTGCTCTGCCGCCCCGCGGAGAAGGAGGAATTCGTCCGTCTTCTGTTCCGGCACACGACGACGCTCGGAGTACGGGAAACCGTCACGGCGCGCTGCACCCTGACCCGCAGGACCGAGACCCTGCCTTCCGGCGCGCGTGTAAAGATCTCCGAAGGATACGGCGCGAGACGGGAAAAGCTCGAGTATGACGACCTCGCCCGGATCGCGAAGGAGGAGGGCAAAAGCCTCGCCGAGGTCCGCCGCGGGCTTGAACAAGCGCGGAGGGAAGAGAAGCGCTGAGCCGAGCCTTACGATCACGATCCCATGAAACGAAAAACGCGCTGCTTGCGGAAATCCCCGGATACGGGAACCGCGGCAGCGGTTTTTTGTTTGGGATTGTCTGATCGGACTGCGCCGTGCTTGAGTGGAGTCTGCTGAACCCGCAACAAAGGGAATGCTGTCCCTTGCCTCGCCGGCGCGACTGCCGTGGCGACGCTGTCGCACTCAGCGCGCGGGAGAGGTGGCACCGTCGTTAGACGGTGCCGGAGAGGGCTTTTTGGAAACAAACGCTTCGCGTTTGGGAGACGGATTCAAATTGCCCTGCGCGGGCGGCGACCGGGGGGCACCAGCTCAGGCCGCAGGTGCCCCCCGGTGGGGTCCCCTTGGCCATCCAATCTGTTGTTCTTGATACTCAGAAGCGGCTCCGATTCGTTTGCGGCACATATCAGCCGAAACTCAAAGCGACTGCGGCTCTCGAATCGTCAGCTGAAACTTTGCAATTCGCGCTCGCGCGAATTGCTGCGATCCAAATTCGCGAATTACATGGCGCGGTTGGCTGTCAGCGGTGGTTGAAGTGCGTCTTCGCGAACATGGCGTCAGCTATAATCTGCTAAACCTGTTACCGTTTCAGCGCGACGATTTGTTCAGCCTTCGCCACTCGTATTGCGAACGCGGGTAGAGAATCCTGCGAAGCCGCGTTAAATCGAGTACCTGTTTTTGCTTCAGTTATTGCGTATCGCGAGAATGAAATGCGGCGCAGAATACGTCACTCTACAGCACTGCATCCCATTCTCGTGACAGCTAACTTAAAGGTTCGCTGAACTGTCACGCGGCTCCGCAGGATTTTCTACCCGCGTTAGCTGCGCGAACAGAAACGACATTACTTCACATGCGCTGAAACGGAAACAGGTTTAGCAGATTTCAGCAGACATACACTCGCGAGGATGCACTTTAAACGTAAGCTGACAACCAAACGCGCCGTGTAATCAAACGCGCTCGTCTTCACGAAAAACTATGGCTTCAAGTAATCAGGCCGCGATGAAATGCTATATTCTACAGCTAACTCCGTGCGCTTTGCAATCGGAGCCGCTTCAGAGGATCAAGAACGACAGATTGAGTGGCCAAGGGGACCCGCACAGAGGGGCTGCGGCCTGAGCTGCCCCTCCGTGCCGCCGCCCGCGCAGGGCAATAAATCGTTCCCAAACGCGTAGCGTTTGTTCCAAAGACGACTCGCGGTTTCAGCAAATTCCATTATAGAACACGCGGTTTCCGCAAAACTCCGCCATACAGCCTGCCCCGCGGGGCATTTTTCCTCCCCGCTCCGCGTTTTTCGAAAAATCCCTCTTGCAAAACCGCCCGGAATTTGGTATAATATAATTTCAAAGCAGATTTACAGGGAGAGGAAAGCATGGAAAAAATCACGAAGCCCCGCGGCACCATGGACGTGTTCGCGCCGGATATCTTCGCGTGGAATTACATCGAAAAAACCGTGCGCGAGACCGCGGAGAAATACGGCTTCACCGAGGTGAAGACCCCGATGTTCGAAGAGATCGGTTTGTTCCGCCGCGGCGTGGGCGAGACGACGGACGTGGTGCAGAAGGAAATGTACACCTTCACCGATAAGGACGGCACGGTCTTCGCGCTCCGCCCCGAGGGAACAGCGTCCGTGGCGCGCGCCATCATCGAAAACGGCAAGGCGACCGATACCCTTCCGCTCAAGTATTTCTATCTCATCAACTGCTTCCGCTACGAGAAGCCCGAGGCGGGCAGAAGCCGCGAATTCGTGCAGTTCGGCACGGAAATGTTCGGCGCGCCGTCCCCGGGAGCGGATTTCACCGTCATCTCCCTCGCGAACGCCGTCATCACAAAGCTCGGACTCAAGAACATCCGGCTGCACATCAATTCCATCGGCTGCCCCGCGTGCCGCCCGAAGTACCGCGAAGCGCTCGTGGAGTATCTCCGCGGGCATCGGGACGAGCTCTGCGATACCTGCCTCGACCGCATGGAATCAAATCCCCTCCGCGTGCTCGACTGCAAGAACGATTCCTGCAAAAAGGTCGCCGAGGGCGCTCCCCGCACCGTCGACCACCTCTGCCCGGAATGCGAAGCGCATTTTTCCGAACTGAAATCCTATCTTGACGCCTGCGGGATCGAATACGTGATCGACCCCCACATTGTCCGCGGGCTGGATTACTATACCCGCACCGTCTTCGAGTTCATCGCCGAGGGCATCGGCTCGCAGAGCACGGTCTGCGGCGGCGGACGCTACGACGGACTCATGGAACAGCTCGGCGGACCGAAAATGGCGGGCATCGGCTTCGGCATGGGCATCACCCGTCTCATCCTCGCGATGAAGCAGGACGGCGTCGAGATCCCCGCGCTTGCCGTGCCGGAGCTCTATATCGCCTCGATGGGACCGAAGGCCGCCGTCGAAGCCGCAAGGATCGTCACCGACCTGCGCGCGTCCGGCGTGAACGCGGAGTGCGACATCATGAGCCGCTCCCTCAAGGCGCAGATGAAATACGCGGACAAGATCGCGGCGCGCTTCGTGCTGATCCTCGGCGACGCGGAGCTCGAAAGCGGACGCGCCGTCATCCGTGAAATGGCGAGCAGCGAGCAGACGGAGATCGCCCTTGACGCGGTCGCCGCGTATCTCGCGGAAAAGAGGAGTTGACATGGAGCTCGGCGAATTTCTGAAGATGCAGCACACGCTCGCCGTGGAAAAGGGCTGGATGAAGGACCGCGATCCCGAGCACGGCGCGTTCTCCCTGCTCTGGAGCATCGACGAGCTCGGCGAGGCGATTTCCATCATCAAGAAAAAGGGCGCGGACGGGATCATGCACAACCCCGCCGTCCGCGAGCGCTTCGTCGAAGAGATCGCCGACCACCTCATGTACGTCTTCGACATGATGGAATGCTTCGGCATCACGGCGGAGGAGTTCACCGAGGTCTACGTGAAGAAATTCGAGCGCAACCTCGGGCGCAGCTGGACGGAAAACGAAATGATGTACGAAAACGCACCCGTCCGCCGTGTCGTTCTCTCGGACAGCGCGCTCCCCGACGAGAGGCTGTGGGAACTGCTGCTCCGCGCGGGCGTAAAAGTCACGGTTGTGACCAAGGACCCCGCCCGGGTGAAAATCCTGCTCGAAAGCCTTGTCAGCGACCCCGAAAAGGTGACGGTCACGGAATCCGAGCCGGATGATCCGGGATCAGACGCCCTGCGCGTCACGGACGAAAAATCCCTCGCCGCGCTGAAAGAGGCGTTCGGGGAGGAAGAATAATTCTGCGTTTCGAAATTCAGCGAGAGGAAGTGGTCCCGTGCGGCATACAGATCATGCCGGAGCGGACGCGGCTGAAAGCGTCCTACCATTCAAAATCAAACATCACCGAAAGGACTGAATCAAAATGGAATCCTTTGCGAAAAACGATAAAAGAACCGTTTACTGCGGCACCCTGACCGCGGCGGACATCGGCAAAGAGGTTGTCGTCGACGGCTGGTGCCAGCGCCAGAGAGACCTTGGCTCCCTCATCTTCATCGATCTGCGCGACCGCACCGGCATCGTGCAGCTCGCCTTCGACGAGAGCACCGACCGCGAGATTTTCGACCTCGCGTTCGGCATCCGCGCCGAATACGTCCTCAGCGCCCGCGGCGTCGTCCGTTCCCGCGGCGAGGCGGCGATCAACCCGAACCTGCCGACCGGGGAAATCGAGATCTACGTCACCTCTCTGAAAGTCCTCGCGTCCGCGGAGACCCCGCCGTTCGCCATCGTCGAAAAGAGCGACGTCAAGGCGGAGCTGAGACTGAAGCACCGCTATCTCGACCTGCGCCGCCCGGACCTCATGCGCAACATCCTCGCGCGGTCCGAGATCGTGCGCATCGCCCGCAACTATTTCGCCGAACAGGGCTTTATCGACATCGAGACCCCCTGCCTCATCAAGCCCACGCCGGAAGGCGCGCGCGACTACCTCGTCCCGAGCCGTGTGCATCAGGGCAAGTTCTACGCGCTGCCCCAGTCCCCCCAGCTGTATAAGCAGCTTCTCATGTATTCCGGCTTCGACCGCTATTTCCAGATCGCCCGTTGCTTCCGCGACGAGGACCTGCGCGCGGACCGTCAGCCCGAATTCACCCAGATCGACGAGGAAATGTCCTTCGCCGACGAAGAAGACATCATGGCGGTTAACGAGGGCTTCCTCAAGACCCTCTTCACCGACTTCATGCACAAGCCGCTCGAGACGCCCTTCCCGCGCATGACGTGGAAGGAAGCCATGAACCGCTTCGGCTCGGACAAGCCGGATACGCGCTTCGGACTCGAGCTCTGCGACCTCTCCGACCTCGTGAAGGACTGCGGCTTCGGCGTCTTCTCCGGCGCGGTCGCGGACGGCGGCTCCGTGCGCGGCATCCGCGTCCCCGGCGGCGCGTCGATGACCCGCAAGGAAATCGACTCCCTGACCGATTTCGTCAAGACCTACGGCGCGAAGGGACTCGCGTGGTACAAGGACACCGCTCCCCAGCCCACCTCCTCCTTTGCGAAATTCCTGACGCAGGACGAAGTGTTCTCGATCCTTGAGCGCATGAGCGCGGAGGAAGGGGACCTCATCCTCATCGTCGCGGCGAAGAACAAGATCGTTTTCGATTCCCTCGGCGCGCTGCGGTGCGAGGTCGCGAAGCGCCTCGGTCTGATCGACAAATCGAAGTTCAACTTCCTCTGGGTCACGGAATTCCCGCTGCTTGAGTATTCGGAGGAGGACGGCCGCTTCTACGCGATGCACCACCCCTTCACCATGCCGATGGAGGAGGACCTGCCCCTGCTCGACACCGATCCCGGCGCGGTCCGCGCGAGAGCGTACGACTGCGTGCTCAACGGCACGGAGCTCGGCGGCGGCTCGATCCGCATCCACACCACCGAAATGCAGACGAAGATGTTCGACGCACTCGGCATCGGGGAAGAGGAAGCAAAGGAGAAATTCGGCTTCCTGCTCGAAGCGTTCCGCTACGGCGTTCCCCCGCACGGCGGACTTGCGTTCGGGCTTGACCGCGTGGTCTGCCTGCTGCTCGGGCTCGACGACATCCGCGACGTCATCGCCTTCCCGAAGGTGCAGAACGCCTCGGAGCTTCTCTCGAAGTGCCCCGCTCCCGCCGATCCCAAGGCGCTCGAAGAGCTCGGCATCGCCGTCGTGAAGATGGAAGAGGAATAAACGATAACCGGATCAACAAAACATGCCCCGCCCCTCGGCGCATTCCAGCTGTCGGGCGGGGGCATTTCAGCTCCCGATCCGCGTTCGCGGATTTTTCCCAAAACAAAACCGACTCCGCCGGGATGACGAAGTCGGTGTATTCTTTTCGGATCCTTTGCCCCGCTCAGCTTATTTCGCGTAATCGATGGCGCGGCTCTCGCGGATCATGTGGACCTTGATCTGGCCGGGGTACTCGAGCTCGTTTTCGATCTTCTTCACGATCTCGCGGGCGATGAGGGTCATCTGGTCGTCGTTGACCATGTCCGGCTTCACCATGATGCGGATCTCGCGGCCCGCCTGGATCGCGTAGGACTTCTCGACGCCGTCGAACTCGTTCGCGATTTCCTCGAGCTTCGTCAGACGCTTGATATAGTTTTCGAGATTCTCGCGTCTCGCGCCGGGTCTCGCCGCGGAAATAGCGTCCGCCGCCTGAACGATCAGAGCGGTGATGGTCTGCGCCTCCACGTCGCCGTGGTGCGCCTCGATGGCGTGAATGACTTCCTTCGATTCGCGGTACTTCTTCGCGACCTCGACGCCGAGCTGGACGTGCGAGCCCTCGACCTCCTGCGTCAGCGCCTTGCCGATGTCGTGGAGCAGACCCGCGCGCTTCGCGAGCATGCTGTCCACGCCGAGCTCGTCCGCGATGATGCCGGAGAGCAGGGAAACCTCAACGGAATGACCGAGCACGTTCTGACCGTAGCTCGTGCGGTACTTGAGCCGTCCGAGCAGCTTGACGAGCTCCGGATTGATGCCGTGGATGCCGGTGTCGAACGTCGCGCGTTCGCCTGCCTGCTTGATGGCGAGCTCGACTTCCTTGCGCGCCTTTTCGACGGTCTCCTCGATCCTCGTCGGGTGGATGCGTCCGTCGGACACGAGCTTTTCAAGCGCCAGACGGGCGATTTCGCGGCGGACGGGATCGAAGCAGGACACCGTGATCGCTTCCGGCGTGTCGTCGATGATGAGGTCGACGCCCGTGAGCGTTTCGATGGTGCGGATGTTCCGGCCTTCGCGCCCGATGATGCGTCCCTTCATTTCCTCGCTCGGGAGCGGGACGGCGCTGACCGTGATTTCGGATACGTGATCGGCGGCGCAGCGCTGGATGGCGAGCGCGATGATCTCGCGCGCCTTTTCGTCCGCCTCATCCTTGAATTCGGCTTCCAGTTCGATGATCTTCTGTGCCTGCTCGTGACGAAGCTCGGTTTCGAGACGGGCGATCAGCTTCGCGGTCGCCTCCTCCGCCGTCATGCCGGCGATCTTCTGCAGGGTTTCGTACTGTTCATCCTTGATTTTTTCGATCGCTTCGCGCTGCTCGGTGATTTCCTTCAGCTTTTTCGTGAGCGATTCGTCCTTCTTTTCGACCGCCTCGGTTTTGCGGTCGAGGGTTTCTTCCTTGGTCTGCACGCGGCGTTCCTGACGGGTCAGCTCGCTGCGGCGTTCCTTCAGTTCCTGCTCGAATTCGTTTTTGGTCTGGAGGATTTCCTCCTTGGCTTCGAGAAGGGCTTCTTTTTTCTTGGTGTCGGCGGATTTGATCCCGTCTTCGAGGATCTTTCTCGCCTGTTCTTCAGCGGAATTGATTTCCGCCTCGGCGACTTTTTTGCGGTACATGACGCCGGCGAAGAATCCGACGACGAGCGCCGCGACACCGACGAGAATGTAAATCACAATGGGTGGCATTCCAAACCTCCTTTGTTCGAATTTTGGTCTGTGCGGTATCTGCACGGTTCCGCGGGCGCGGTAAGCCATGGCATCCCGACCCCGGCGGAGAATTTCAAAAAGCAATGCGGAGCGGACCGAACAAGCCGTTATTCTCAAAAGGCAAACAGCCCGCTCTTAATATTATACTTTCTTTAGTCAGTAAAGTCAAGATATTTTTTCGGTTTGCTTCCGGAAAACAGTGACAGTTTTCAATATATTTACAAATAAATCGCATTTTGCAGAGATCGAACGAGGAAGCGCGCGCCCGGGCATCCGGTGTGCTTCGGCGAACGCGCGGCATGTCTTGACAAAAGAAGCCCGTTGTGCTATGATGACCATGACGGAATGAGAAAAGGGGGGAATGAAGATGGAACCGTGGCTTCTCGTGCCGCTCCTTGCCGCGGCGGTCCTCCCCGCGGCTGTCCTGATGTCGTATATTTATAAGAAGGATCGGATCGAAAAAGAACCGAAGGGAATGCTCGCGTCCCTCTTCGTGCTCGGCGCGCTGACGGTGATTTCCGCGGTTGCCGTCGGTCTGATCTTTGAATGGATCCTTTTGGAATTTACGGGCGGGGAAGGGCTGCTGTTCGTCCTCCTCGACAATTTCGTCGCGACGGCTCTCGTGGAAGAGGGCGGGAAATTCCTTGTTCTGCGGCTCAGGACGTGGAAGTCCCCCCATTTCAATTTCACGTTCGACGCCGTGGTGTATGCCGTCGCCGTCTCTCTCGGCTTCGCGACGCTTGAAAACATCTGCTATGTCCTGCCGGGCGATTTCTCGACGGCGATTCTGCGCGGGGTCCTGGCCGTTCCGGGACACGCCATCGACGGCGTTTTCATGGGATGCCATTACGGCATGGCAAAGCTGTACGCCATGCGCGGCAGCACCGCCGAGTATTCGAAATCGATCCGGCGCGCCCTGCTCGTCCCGGTCCTGCTGCATGGCTTCTACGATTTCTGCCTGGAGATGGATTCGCCGCTGTTCCTTCTCGCGTTCTTTGTCTTCGAGATCGCGGTCACGCTCATCGCCGTGAAACGGATCAACCGCCTCGCCCGCGAAGACGGCCCGGTTTTTCCTCCCATGCCGTGAATCCCGCCGGAGCAGGCTCCCCGATTCGGAGAGCGGCCCCGGCGTTTTTTCCTTTCTGACCGCATAAGCCGTCCCGCGCGGGAACATACTATCGGTGAACACAGCGTCAGACGTCAGAAAGGAAGACATAAAATGACCGTCAGGAGAGGAGATATTTATTACGCGGATCTCAGTCCCGTCGTCGGGAGCGAGCAGGGCGGCGTCCGCCCGGTGCTGATCGTGCAGAACGACGTGGGAAACCGATACAGCCCGACCGTGATCGCCGCCGCCATCACGAGCCGCCTCGGAAAGAACCGGATGCCAACGCACATCGACGTGAGCGCGGACCGGGTCGGGCTCGCGAAGGATTCGATCATCCTGCTCGAGCAGATGCGGACGATCGACAAGAAGCGGCTCGGCGAAAAAATGGGGCACCTCGACGACGAGACCATGAGCGCGGTGAACGACGCGATCTCGGTCAGCCTCGGGCTCGGGTAAGCAAAGAATCAGCAAACCGCCGCGGTTTCCTGCGTGAAAGCAGGGAACGCGGCGGTTTTGAAGTCGTCCGGTTTCAAGCCCCGCGCTGCCGCGGCATGACTGACATGACTGCGTCGGCACGCGTGACGGAGAGGACCTTTTGGAACAAACGCTGCGCCCGAGTTCGCTTCGCGAACTCGTGGAATTCGCGCGCAGCGCGAACTTCCGTGTTTGGGAGACGGATTCAAATTGCCCTACGCGGGCGGCGACCTGCGCGACTGCGTCGGCGCGGGGCACACATCTCATGGCCGACTGCTTTCGCGAAGCGAAAGCGGTGCCCTCCCCGAGGGTCCCCTTGGCCATCCAATCTGTGCTCCTATCATCACCGAAGCGGCTCCGCCGGTGCAGCTTCACTCCTCTCCCCTATTCAGCGATACTTGTCGGCGAACAGCAATTGTCAAGGGGACTGGACTTGAACAGATTCAGCGCGAACTAAATACTCTGCAGCCGAAACTTGGAAATTCGCGCCCGCGCGAATTTCCTCATGCGCTCATAAACGCGCATTACACAGGCGCGTTCAGCTTCAGCGTCATCGCTCAACAGCCTCGCGCACATGGGGGCAGCTATAATCTGCTGAAACGCGAACAAGTTCAGCAGACTACCGCAAACTCAAATTCGCGAAGACGCACGTCGACTTCCACTGACAACCAAACGCGACCTGTAATCAAACGCGTTCGTCTTCACGAACGGCATCAGCTTCAAGTAATCACTCCGCGCTGAAGCGCGTTAATTCTCCGCACCGCATCCCATTCTCGCGACAGCATCAGCAAAAATAATGAGCGCTTTACCGCGGCTCCGCAGGATTCCTCGCCCGCGTTCGCTAAACGAACAAAGATAACAGCACCTCGCGCCGCGCTGAAACGCGGACAGGTTCAGCAGATTTCCGCCGACATACATCCGCGACACTGCACTTCGACTTCCGCTGACTGCCAAACGCGATGTGTAATTCGCGAATTTGGATCGCGGCAATTCGCGCGAGGCGCGAATTGCAACGTTTCAGCTGACGATTCGAGAGCCGCAGTCGCTGAAAGTTTCGGCTGATGCCGTGCGCTTCGCTGTCGGAGCCGCTTTTGAGGATCAAGAACAATAGATTGGATGGCCAAGGTGACCCGCACGGGGCGCCACTTTCGCTTGCGAAAGTAGTCGGCCATGAGATGGCGCCCCGTGCCGCCGCCCGCGCAGGGCAATACAAATCCGTAATTCTCAAACGCGAAGCGTTTGTTCAAAAATGCCCTCTCCGTCACCGTCTCACGACGGTGCCACCTCTCCCACGCGCCAAGTGCGACAGCGTCGGCACGGCAGTCGCGCCGGCGAGGCAAGGGGTCAGCATTCCCTTTGGTGCGGTTTCCGCAGACTCCATCAAGGACCGCGCGGTTTCATCCGCCCCCGCGCACGGCTCTGCCGTCATTCATGCCCCTCAATCCACCCCACCACATCCTCCGTCACATCGTCCGCGGCCGCTTTGACCTCGTCGGACGCACCCGCGGCGGCCACGGCAATGTCCGCCGCCTCGAACATCGGCAGATCGTTTAAGTTGTCGCCGAACGCGACGATAAGGTCAGCTCCCGTAAAGTCACGGAGAAAACGCGCGGCGTGGGCCTTTGAAACCTCACGCGGGGAAATTTCGAGATACCACAGCCCCGGCGTGTATTTGCCCGGATAGACCGTGATGCGGATGCCGGGCACACCCCCGAGCGCACCCTCGAGCCGACGCATCCTCTCCTCGGTGTCCATGGCGCAGAAATATACCGCCTCGCCCGTCAGCTCACCGGGATCGGAATAGGTGAAAAAGGGCTTCGAATACCGCCCGGTCCGCTCCGCGAGGAAGCCGCGCATGAAGTCGTTCGTGATCCTGCGGTACCCGGTGATAAGGGTGTCCCCCGCCACGGGGTGCTCCGGATCACGGAGATAAACAAAGGCGTCCGTGCCGAGCCGCTCCGTGATTTCGAGGATCTTCTGCGCGGAGTCCGCCGGAATGGCGCGGTAAAACACATACTCCCCCTCCGCCATCGAGCGGATCATCGTCCCGTTCATGAGGGAGACGGGCGCGGAACCCGGGTTGGTGAAGTCGATTTCCGAAAGGATCCGGGAAACCGAGCGCACGGTCCTCGCCGTCGAATAGGTGATGAGGACGCCCCGCGCCGTAAGCCGGTTGATGCGGGCGGCGTCCTCGGAGGGCAGCGTCGCGTCCCGCGAGAGCAGGGTCCCGTCGAGATCGGACAGATAAAGAACGGTCGGTTTCAAAGCCGCCTCCCGGATTAAAAGAATCAGTTTTCCGTCCGATTCCGGCGCGCGCGGAAAAACGCGCCGAGCAGGGCGCGCGATTCGTCCGCGCACACGCCGAACGTCACCTCGGAACGGTAATTCAGCGGATAGGAATTGAGATTCAGCACGCTCCCGAACGCGCCCGCGCGCGCGTCCTTCGTGCCGACGACGACGCGGGGGATCCGCGCGTTCCAGATCGCGCCCGCGCACATCGGGCATGGCTCGAGGGTGACGTAGAGGGTCGTGTCCGGCAGACGCCAGCCGCCCAGCCGCTCGCAAGCCTTCGCGACGGCGGCGGCTTCCGCGTGCCAGAGGGCGGATCTCAGGGCCTCCCGCCCGTTGTAGTCCGCCGAGACGATCTCGCACCCGCGCGTGATGACGCATCCCACCGGGACCTCTCCCTCTTCCGCCGCGGCGCGGGCGAGAACGAGGGCGGCGCGCATGAAGCGCTCGTCCCGCTCCTCGGGGGTAAGGCCTTCGACCGGCAGGGGGACTGAGCTCAGCAGACGGGCGATCTTTTCCTCCCGCGCGGCGATCTCACGCTCGTATTTCATGATGTCGTCCCCTCTTCCCGCGCAGGTTCGGACGCCTTCGCGGTCCGCCGCGATCTCACCCGCACGACGATGAGCGCGGCGCAGGCAAGCAGCGCGAGGGTGAGCAGAACGGCGTCCGCGGCCAGACGCTGCGATTTTTCGGTCAGGAGAGTCAGGCAGAGCAGGGAACGCAGATTCGTGAGGCTGTGCGCGGCGATCACGCACCAGAGCCGCCCCGTGCGCTCCCGGAGGATGCCGAGGATCAGACCCGCGCCGAGCGCGTAAATCATGGTCTCGGTCGAGCGGTGGGCAATGGCGAACATCACCGCCTGCGCGAGGACGCCGAAGATCGGGTTCATCAGCCTCAGCTCCCCGTAGAACATGCGGCGGAAGATCCATTCCTCCGCGACGGGGTGCAGCAGGATCAGGGAAAAGATTCTCAGAGCTCCGAACGCCCATCCTCCGGCGCGCAGCTCTTCGGAGAAACCTGCCCCGTCCGCGAGCAGGTTTACCGCGTACATCCAGCCCGCGAGGGCCGCGAGGGCGATCACGAGACGGAGCGCGCAGAACACGACGGGTTCCGTCTTGATCGGGCCGACCGGCTCCGCGCCGTCGTCGCTCTCTGCGACCTCTCCGCCGTCGTAAAGACGGAAGAACAGAACGGCAGCCGCGGCGCCGAGCAGGAACGAGACGAGATCCACGGTGTCCCCCGCGTCCGGGAAGAAACGGATCGCTTCGAAATATACGCCTTTTTCCAGGGCGATCATGATGAGAAACGGCACGAGCACATGCAGAAGCCGGTTCACGTTCGCGTTGCTTCGGATCCGATCCATGACCGTCGATCCCCCCTTTCCTTTTTACCGCATTATAGCACAGAACGGCGCGTTTTGCAAGCGATTTCACGCCGCAGAAGCGATTTGTGCCCGCGGGCACGGCACGGACTGCGCCCGCCCTCTTGTCAAAACCGCGCGGAAACGAATGAAAATCCGGGTTTGTAGTTGACACAAGCCGCGGTTTGTGCTATGATATATGCGTATAAGAATCAAGTTTTTTGGGTCTTTTGTCTTTCAGAGGAACCTTTCGATATGATTTTTCTCTTTCTCAGCTCACTGTCGGACGAGCATGCGGCGAACTCGCCGAAAGCTCCCCCCGCGCGTGAGATCGCCGATCCCGAGAACGATTTTCCCGAGCTTGACGAGCTGCTCCGACGCGCGAAGGAAGGCGACGGCGACGCGTTTTCCGATCTTGTCGTTCACTATGAGCGATTTGTTTACAACACCGCCGTGCGCGTGCTGTCCGCGTCCGGGCAGTCCTCCGATCTCGCGGACGACATCGCGCAGGATTCCTTCATCAAAGCGTGGCGCAATCTCACGCAGTTCCGCGGCGAATGCACGTTTTCCACGTGGCTCTTCCGCGTGACCGTGAACACCGCGAAGGACGCCATCCGTTCCGCCGCGCGCCGCCCGACCGTTTCGCTTTCCTATCCGGACGGCGACGACGAGGACGGCTATGCCGAATGGGACGTGCCGGTCACGTCCGGGGACGAGATCCCGGAGGAAGTCCTGGAAAAGAAGGAACTGATCCTCGGCGTCCGCCGCGCCGTAGAGGCTCTGCCCGAGGAACAGCGTCAGGTCGTCGTCATGCGCGACCTGCATGGGCTTTCGTATCAGGAAATCAGCGATACGCTGGGCGTGGAGCTCGGCACGGTCAAATCAAGACTGAACCGTGGAAGAACAAATTTGAAAATTCTTCTCGAAAACGGGAACTTTTTATGAACGCGCGGCGTCTAATGAGCGGATCGGAAAAAACCGGTCCGCTGATTCTTTTTTGACGAACGATGATTTTATAAAGGAAAGGACGCCCCTTGTGCGGGGTGATCTCGAACATGACGCAGCAGAAAAAGAGTGCTTCCGGAGACGACGCGCTTCTTGATCTCCTTCGCTCGGCATATCCGTCACCGAAGACGGATATCCGGGCGGCGGTGATGGAGCGCATCGCCGCGGAAGGAAAGGTCCTCCCCGCCATTCCGGCCGCGGATCGCCCGGCGGACCGCACGGCAGAGCGGGCAGGAAAACGGGCCGCCATCCTGAGCCGCGCCGCGAAATGGGGCGCGCTCGCCGCGTGCCTCGTGCTCGTCAGCCTGATCGGGTGGAAACTGATTCCCAGACTGGGCTCGAAGAACATGATCGCGGCGGACAACGCGGAGTCGTATCCCGCGAGCGACGCCGCGGCGGAAGAGGCGTATGTCGGGCAGGAAACGATCGACGCGAGCTTTGAAGCCGACGCACCGGCCGCAGCCGCATCCGAGGCAGACGGCGCGCTGCTCACGGAGCAGAAAAGCGCGGCAGGCGGCACGGCGCAGGAGAACGGCGAAGCCGCTTCCCCCGAAGAGGACATTGCCGCCTTCTTCGGGTTTGGGGACGGCGTGACCGTGGAATTGCCCGAGATACCCCTGACGGAGATCGCCGCGGAGCCTGCGGCGGAGAAACCGCAGGACAACGCCGCAAACGCAGCGAATGACACCGGCGAACTGCTCACATACGGTTTTTCCGGCGGCGCAGCGGAACCCGAGGCGCCCGCTGCCGAAGAAAACGAGGCGGTCCTGACGGATTCCGCGGAAGAGGAAGAAGCCTTCGATGAAGCGCTGTCGGAATCATACTCCGTGACGGCGGAGGCGGCGATTCCCGCCGCGGAGCCCACAGAAGCGCCCGCGGAAGCGCCCGCGGAAGCGCCCGCCGCCCCTCCCGGAGCGGCGCCGGGGGATGAAAAGCGGATGCTGCAGAGCAACCCCGCCGGCGGAGAACATGAGGGCGACGAGCTGTATTCTCCCTACGACGGACGCACGGGAAGCATCGTTTACCTGCCGGGCACCTTCGCAGAGAACAGCGGGGAATACTGCACCGAATACGAGGCGCTGAGGCGGGATGACCCGTACACAGCTCCCTGCCTGATGTACTACCTCACCCACGCGATGGGGCTGACGGAAGCCGACCTCAGAGCATACTACGAGGCGGCGGGCGTGACGGACGTCCCGGATACGCTCATCAAAGGCCTTCTCACCGAGAGCGCGGAGGAGTCCATGCAGATTCTGAAGGATCCGTATTCCTTCTATTCGGACGGCGCGCTCTATACGGTGTACGACCTCTATGAACTGCGGGACGACGAGCGCGTGAAACCCATCCTCGAGAGCGGGGAATACGGGGAGACGTGGGACGCGGTGAGCGCGTATATCGCCGAGACGAACGGCACTCTCACGGCTTACCCGGACGATCTCATCGCGTTCGTGGAAGCGCACAGACCTTAATCTTCATCCAAAGCAAAAAGCCCGGCAGAGCAGAATCTGCCGGGTTTTTCCTTTGGAATAAACGCCGTTTCCGACCGATCGTTTCCGTATCGGCAGGAAATCCGTTGCGCCGACGCGGTCTCCGCTCTGCGCTTTACCAGTATTTCCGATCCAGCGCGCGCATCTGCGCGGCTTCGGTGAGGTGGCGTTTTTTGATCCTGCCGCCGATCATGTCTTCCGAGACGTGCTTGTCCTGCTCCACCGCTTCGAGATCGGCAAGGGTCCGCGCCACGCGGAGGATGCGGTCGTAGGCGCGCGCCGAAAGATTCGTGCGTGAAAAGACGTTTTCCATGACGCGGCGTCCCTCGTCGTCGAGGGAGCAGAATTCCCTGAGCTCGTCCGTGCCCATGAGGGCGTTCGAGCGGCGGGACCAGTTTTCGATCCCGGCGGCCTTGAAGCGCTCGCGCGAGAGTTCCCGCGCGCCTTCGACCCGGACGCGGATCTCGGCGGAGGTCTCCGCGGGCATCTCGTCGGAGAGCTCGTTGAAGTTCAGCTCCGGCATTTCCACCTGGATGTCGATCCGGTCGAGCATCGGTCCGCTGATGCGGGAGAGATAGAGCTTGATGTCCGCGGGCTTGCAGGTGCATTTCCCCGACCGGCTGCCGTAATAGCCGCACCGGCAGGGATTCATCGCGCAGACCATCATGAACGCCGACGGGTAGGTCACGCGCCCCGCCGCCCTTGTGATCGTCACTTCCTTGTCCTCGATGGGCTGGCGCAGGGCTTCGAGCGCGTCCTTTTTGAATTCCGGGAATTCGTCAAGAAAGAGCACGCCGTTGTGCGCGAGCGAGATCTCTCCGGGCAGGGGGACCTTGCCCCCGCCCACCAGCGCCGCCGTGCTCAGCGAGTGATGGGGCGAGCGGAAGGGCCGCTCCAGCATGAAGGGCACTTCCTCGTTCAGCATCCCGGCGCAGGACCAGATCTTCGTCGCGTCAAGCGCCTCCTCGTAGCTCATCTTCGGCAGGATCGACGGGAGGCGCTTCGAAAGCATCGACTTGCCCGAGCCGGGCGGTCCGATGAGCAGGATGTTGTGCCCGCCCGCCGCCGCGGTGATCATCGCGCGCTTCGCGCGGTACTGCCCCTTGACCTGCGAAAAATCCTCCGCGCCGATCCGGTCGCCGACCGAGCCGAACGGGTTCTCCGTCACGGGCTGAAGCGGCGTCCGTCCGGCGAGGTGCTCCACGAGGGAGCGGATGCAGTCCACGCCGTAAATGCGCACGCCGTCCCGGCAAGCCACCGACGCCTCTTTCAGATTGTCCTTCGGGACGAAGATCTCCCGCCGTCCGCTGTTGATGGCTGCGATCGTCATGCCGAGCGCGCCGCGCACCGTGCGGACCTCGCCGGAAAAGGAGATTTCCCCGATGAAGGACATCGTCTCCGTGTCCTCCCGGATGAAATTCAGACAGCGGTAGATCGCGACGACGACCGCCAGCTCGATGGCGGTGCCTTCCTTGCGCTTGTCCGCAGGCGCGAGATTGACCGAGATCTCCGCGGAGGGAATGGGGAAGCCGCTGGATTCCGAACCGGTGAAAATGCGCTTTTCCGATTCCCGGATGGCGGCGTCCGGCAGACCGACGATCTCAAAGGAAGCAAGCCCCCTTTTCGCCGCGCATTCCACGGTCACCTCGTAACCGTCCGCGCCGTAAGTCGCCGCCGTATAGGCCGTTGAAAGCAAATTGTCCGCCTCCTTCCGAGATTTGCGCGTATTTTTCATATTTTACCACAAAAACCGCGCGTGCGCAAGAGGGAAGGGAAAATCCGTTTCCCAAAGCGGGTTTCGGATATGCCCGGCGGCGCGGGAACTTCCGCGCCGTGTGCCGGGTGCTGTCAGCCGCGAAAAAATACGCCGCGCGTCTTGCAGTCCGTCGGGATTTGTGCTATAATCACGATAACAGGTGTTTTTCGGGAGGCTGACGATGGCAAGAAGGCTGTTTTGCGAGCTGTCGCCTTGGGCGTATTCCCTGTCGGTGAAGAAGGGGATTTTTCTTCGCCGGAGCAGGGATTTTGTCTCGTCGCTCTTCGGGCGCACGCGCTTCGCCCGTCGGCGGGAGACCGAGCCCCTCCCCGTGATCGTAAAGAGCCATACCTCCCCCGTTTTGCGCAAGCTCCACGGCGTCGACATGAAGCTGCAGGAGAACAAGGCGAAAAACCTTGAGCTCGCGGCGGAAAAGCTGAACGGACTGATCTTGTCGCCCGGCGAGACCTTTTCCTTCTGGCGCACGGTGGGGATCGCGGACAAAAAGCACGGCTACCTCGAAGGGCTTGTGATCTCGAAGGACGGGCTCCGCTCGGACTGGGGCGGCGGTCTCTGCCAGATGGCGAACATGATCCACTGGCTCGTATTGAACAGCCCGCTGACCGTGACGGAACTGCACCACCACACCGACGCGCTCTTCCCGGACGACCGCCGCCGCGTGCCCTTCGGAACGGGCACCTCGGTCTTTTACAACTATGTGGATTACCGCGTTCGGAACGACACCGGCGACCGCTTCCAGTTCCTGCTGTGGCTGGAGGACGGCACTCTCTGCGGCGAGCTCCGCTGTGACAGGACGCTGCCGTACCGCTGGAAGCTGACGGAGGAAAACCACCATTTCCGGCGGGAAGGGGAGAAGATGTTCCGCATTTCGCAGGTGTATCGGACCGTGATCGACCGGGAGACGGGAGAGGAAGTGAAAAAAGAACTCATCCTCGACAACCACTCCGAGGTCATGTACGACTACGCGCTGATTCCCCCGGAGCAGATCCGGAACGAACCGTAAAACCGTATGATTCTTGAAAGAATAGAAACCGCCGCCCGGCTGTTTCCTTCGCGGACGGCGTTTGACGACGGAAAACCGCTCTCCTACGGGGAGCTGTGGCAAAGCGCCCTCCGCCGCGCCGACGCGATCCGGAGCCTGACGGCGTCCGCCGACGCGCCCGCCGCGCTCTGCGCTGGCAAGCGCGAAACGCTGATTTCCATGCTCGCCTGTCTGATCGCGGGCGTCCCGTACGTCCCTCTGTCCCCGGATACGCCCGCGGCGCGCACACTGCTCAGCGCGCGCAAGGCGGGCGCGCGTCTGCTTGTGACGGACGGGCCCGCGCGCTTTTCGGAGCGGGAGGGTGCCGAGCCGTTTCAGGCGTCCGACCCCGAATGCCTTTCGCTCCCCGACGGGCTTTCGGTGCTGACGCCCGAGGCGCTCGATGAACACGCGCGCGGCGATTTCCGCCCCGTCGGGATCGACGGATCGCGCACGGCATACATCATTTTTACCTCCGGCAGCACCGGCGAGCCGAAGGGCGTTCCCATCGCGCGCGCGAGTCTCGAAAACTTTGTCGGCTGGCTCGATGGGCTTGAAGGGCTGAGCGGCGCGGACGGCGCGGATTTCCGCGTGATGAATCAGGCGCGCTTCGGCTTCGATCTCAGCGTCGCCGACGTTTATTATTCCCTCTGCGGCGGGCATACGCTCGCGGCGTTCGATTCCGACCGAGACGGTCCGGACGCGCCGTGGAAAACGCTCGCTTCCTGCCGCGGCGCGGTCATGACGCCGACGTTTCTGCGCTGGCTCGCGCTGGACCAAAGGTTTTCTCCGGCATTCTGCCCTGAGCTCCGGTGGATCTTCCTCTGCGGCGAGCGGCTGAAGCCCTCCGTCGCGAAAAAAGCGCTCGACGCGTTCCCCGATCTGATCCTTCTGAACGCCTACGGCCCGACCGAGGCGACCTGCGCGGTCTGTGCCGTGCGCGTCACGAAGGAGATGACGGAGCGGGAAGCCGTCCTTCCCGTCGGGCGCGTGAACGGTGCGGCATGCACGGTCGAAGTGCGGGACGGCGAGATCGTCCTCATCGGCGGGGGCGTGTTCGGCGGCTACCTCGGCGGCGAGCGGGGCGGGCACTTTGTCGAAAACGGGCAGAACGCCTACCGCACGGGGGACGCCGGCTTCATCCGGGACGGACTCCTCTACTGCGCGGGAAGACTGGACGAGCAGGTCAAGCTGGGGGGCTTCCGCATCGAGCCGGGAGAGATCGAGGCGCGGCTGACGGCGCTCGAGGGCGTCGCGGACTGCGCGGTGATTCCGAAAAGAGCCGCGGACGGCGAGGTCGTAGCGATGCGTGCGTTCGTCACGGCGGCGCGGGGATTTTCCCTCGACGGGGACGATCTGAAAAAACGGCTCGCGGAAAACCTGCCCGCGTACATGATCCCGAAGGTCGTGCGGGTGCTTGAGGCGATGCCGGTTACAGGAAACGGAAAAACGGACAGAAAGGCGCTGGAGCTGTTATGATCGATATCAAGAAGCTGCTCTGCGAGGTATGCGGGGACGACGCGGCGGGTGAGCCCGGCGTCGATCTCATCGAATCGGGGCTCCTTGATTCGCTTGCCCTGATCGAGCTGTTTTCGCGGCTTGAGGACGAGGGGATCGAGCTTCACCCCACGCGGATCGACCGCGACCGCCTCAGGACGGCGGAGAGCATCGAAGAGCTCGTCCGCGAAGCGGAGAAGAACGGATAAACAGAACCCGAACCAAAACAAATCAAACTATAATCCGAAAAGGAGAAAAAGCCATGGCACAAGCGAAAAAACTCAGAGTCGGCATCATCGGAACGGGCGGGATCGCGCACGCGCACGCCAGAGCGTACAAGGAGTTCGACGACGTGGAGATCGTCGCCGGAGCGGACATCATTCCGGGCAAGGCGCGTGACTTCCTCGATGAATTCGGCTGGAAGAACGCCGCCGCCTACGAAACCCACGAGGAGCTCTGCGCGCGGGACGACATCGACGCCGTTTCAGTCTGCACCTACAACGCGCAGCACGCCGCTCCGACGATCTGCGCGCTGACCTCCGGCATGAACGTCATGCTTGAAAAGCCGATGTGCGTCACCCTTGACGAGGCGAAGGCGATCCGCGCGGTGGAAAAGGCGACCGGGAAATTCGTCACCGTCGGCTTCCAGCCCCGCTACGGCGCGAACGTGAAGAAGGTTCGCGAGATCATTTCCTCCGGTGCGCTCGGCAAGGTGTACTATGTCGTGGTCGGCGGCGGGCGCGTGCGCGGCATTCCGGGCCGCACCTTCATCGAGAAGGACAAGGCGGCGGTCGGCGCGGTCGGCGACATCGGCTGCTACGGGCTTGACTTCGCGCTCAACTCCATCGGCTATCCGAAGCCGCTGACGGTTTCCGCGAAACAGTTCGCCTATTTCGGCAAGAACCCGAAGAAGTACGCCGAGGCGAAGCGCTTCACCGTGGACGACGATTTCGCCGTCGCCATGATCCGCTGCGAAGGCGACATCGTGATCGACTACCGCGCGTCGTGGGCGATGAACATGGATACCACGGGCGACTCCCTCTTCTTCGGCACGGACGCCGGCCTGAAGGTCAAGGCTCCGGTCGGCTGCTGCTGGGACGGCGCGGCTGGCGATCTCATCCTTTACAAGGACGACGAAAACGGCCAGCAGACGGCGACCCAGATCCCGGTCGAGGGCAACAACGTGAAGATGGGCATGTTCGAATCGAAGATCCGCGCGTTCGTGGATGCCTGCCTCAAGGGCGGTCCCGCGCCCATCCCGACCTCCCAGATCATCTACAACCAGGCGATCATCGACGGCATCATCCGCTCGAACGCCTGCGGCCACGAGGTCGAGATCGAGCTCTGAGCCGGACGGGTAAAACAGAACAGAAAAAGGGGCGCTGCGGCGCCCCTTTTGCAATTCGGAGAATCATTCCCCGAAGAAGAATGTATTGGTCTTGTCGAGCGTTTTGGTGACGGATTTCGACATCTTCCTGACGAGGGAGGTGACGTTCTCGACATTCCCGGTCAGACCGGTCTGAATGGTGGAACGGATGGCCACGTTGCTGAAGTGGATGCTGTAGGACAGCTCGTCGAACACGAGGTGGAGCATCCGCACGGTGTCCGGATCACGGGCGACCTTGCCGCTCAGCGTGACGTTCACGTAGGCGTCGACGACGGTGTCGTGCGAAGCGGCGGCGAGGGCGTCGAGAATGTTGCAGGTTCGGGAGATATCCTGATTCGTGATGGGGATCATCTGCATGAATGGATTGATCATGATCGAATAGTAGCGGTCCTGATCCTCGTTGAACTTCGGGGGCGGCATGACGCCGAAATCCGCTTCCATCTCGCGCAGCACGCGCGTCCACGCCATGCACTCGGAATAGAAGAGCGCCTTGTTTTCGGTGAAGATCGCTTCCTGGATGCGGTCGCTCAGCCCGCGCTTGTAACTGTCGTAGCGGCTCTGGTGGCAATCGAACGCCAGGTTCTCGTCCCAGAGGATGTGCAGGATCTTTCCGTAGACGTCGACCATACGCTCGCCCTGCGTCCCGTCGATCAGGCGGCCAGTTTCGGGATCCTTTTCGATGTAGTGGATGCCGGAGCCCGCGAGGAGCATGTCGGAGATGAGCTCGCCGTAGGACACGATCCCGTAGCGGTCCATGTCGGTCATGACGCCGTCGCCGTCCATATCGAGCTGGGCGGCCTCGCACATGGAGGTGAACTTGTCGATCGTCCAGTGGTTTTCGTCCACGAGATCATAGGGGTTTTCGAGTCCGAGGTCGGTGCGGATCTGCTTGTTGAAGTACAGGGAGCGGATGGAATCGAAGCGGGTCGTGTCGAAGTCGCTCGTCACGAAATAGAGCTTGCCGCCGATGTCGAGGTCGTGCACGGCGTTGCGGTCCCACCACACGTTCGTGAGGTCAAGATCGTCCGAGAGCGTATTGAGATCGAAGACGTTGTTCTCCATGGCGATGCCGTAGGAGTTCATCAGCGTGCAGAGCGCGATGTCGAAGTCGTTCGTGCCCGCCTTGACGCCCTGCCTCAGCTGCGCGGGCGAGTCGGAGACGTTGTTCTCCTCAACGACTACGTTGAGATATTCATTCGCGCGCTGCGTGCGCTCGAAGATCGCGTCGTTCACGGGCTCGCCCGTGGTTTCCTCCGTCGTGACGCGGGTGTAGGAGAACCACGACGCGGTGCATCCGTTCAGGATGACGAACTTGTAGCCGCCGTAGTCGTTTTTCTTCACGCCGTCGGACCAGACGTAGTCTTCCTCCACGACGATCAGGTCACCGGTCCCGGACTGGGAAGGCGTGTCGCTGCCGCCCTGCGGGGTCTCGGCGACGGGCGCGGAGGTTTCGGCGGGCGTATCCGCCGCGGTTTCCTCGGCTGCCTTTTCCGAGCACGCGGTGAGCAGCATTATGAGCGCGGCGAGAACGAGCGCAAGCGTTCTTGTCAGAGTTTTCATGGTCATTCCTCCTGGTTCATCAAGGATTTCGGACAGTTTTCATTGTTATTATACTATGACGCGCGGATTCTGTCAACGGGCGGGGAAGAGTTTGCCGTGAAAAAATCAGGGGGAGCGCAAAACCGGGCGGCACACGCTGAGATCCCGTGTACCGTCCGGCTTCTTATGTGATTCGGTTCACGCGAGAGAGCGGCCTCCGCGCTCATTGCCCGGATTGACCGGAACTGGGAGTCTTGTACGCATAGGCGGCCTGAGCGTACGCCCAGATCGCCGCCACCGCGTTCCGCGCTTTCACGTGGAATGCGTCTGAGTCGTCGTCATAATACTTCAGCGCCGTATCGACGTAGGACAGTGCCGAAACCGTGACCTTCACCGTGCGCCCTTCTCCGGTCGTGAGCACGATCTCATGGGACTCGCTCAGCTTATGCGCCGCGATGTTGGCGATCCGCACGCAGTATGCTCCGCTGTCTGTTACATCAACCGCTGCGTCTATGCCGTCAACGGTCGCGGTCGCGGTGCCGCTGTACGTCTTCGATGGCTTGAAGTATACGTTGATCGCCGTTTCGCTGTCCAGCGTGAGAGAGTAGGAAACAGCTGTGATGTCGCCCTCGGTCCGGTTGTCATTCCGGATCGCGTGCTCCGCCGCTCCGGTTTCGATGGTCTCCATATCGAAGGCTTCGGTATAGTGCTTAAACATCATCGCGTAGTCCTCGTCCAGCGTCAGGCCATGTGCCTCAGCAAGGAACGACTGTACATAATGACCGTAGTCCGCGACGGCTCTGACAAGCGCCTGAGTCTTCGCGTCATACTGATTCGCCATGCTGTCGAACGCGTCGAAGTAATCCGCTGTCGAATAGATCTTCTCCACCGTTTTTTCCACGCCGCCCTCGGTGTAATGGAAGGTCGCCGTAATGGGCTCCGCCATCTGGATGGCATTGATGCGGCAGGTGAAGCGGTAATACGTTCCGGTTTCGTTCATGTCGCCGGAGTCGAAATCATCCCATTCCGTTACCGTGCCGTGGGGAACGGAGAAGGTCATCCGGCTGCCCGTGAAGTCCGCGCCCTCCGGCAGAGCCATGAAGAAGTTCACGCCGATCTGCCCGGAGAGAACGAGGGAGACGGACTTGAACCGGGGTACGCCGAAAGGCCTCAGAGTCTTGCCCGCGAGATCGGCATTGTCCGTCACTTCCCCTGCAGGCCAGAACCCGTCGTCGTCGTCCATGATCGGTTTGGAGAGCGTGACCGTTCCCGCGTAGGAAGAGGCGGTGACGCTGAATGTGGGATCGCCGTCGGTATACGTCAGGGTGACCGTGCCGCCGATGCTGCCGCCGATACCCGCGCCGCCTTCGCCGCCGGTCGCGTTGACCGTGCCGCCGGTAACTGTGATGCTGCCGCCGTACCCGCCCCTGCCGTCGTAAAATGCGCCGCCGCCGATGCCCGCGGCGCCGCCGAAGTCCCCGGAAGATCCGCCCGTCGCGATAACCGTGCCGCCGCTGATCGCGATCGTGCCGCCGTCGCCGCCGAAGCCGCCGCCGATACCCGCGCCGCCTTCGCCGCCGGTCGCGTTGACCGTGCCGCCG
>JAFYBN010000056.1 GCA_017540175.1 Clostridia bacterium
CGAAGTCACGACCTCCACGGACGAGATCATGCAGATCTCCGAAATCGTCCTCACCGGCGCGAAGGCCGACGTGGTTGACACCACCTCCGAAGAGCTTGAGACCAAGGCTGAAGCTCCTCAGACCTTCGACTTCGGCGTCATCGCCGCCATCGCTTCCGTGATCTCCCTCGCCGGCTTCGCCGTTGCGAAGAAGAAGCACTAAGCATTTGACGGTCATAACCGAATAGCTGAAAAACAGGCGGTCTCCTAACGGAGGCCGCCGTTTTTGTCGCATAGCTTCTTTGCTCACGATGCGGAGTTCTTCTCACGCGAAAACGACAATGTAGTCATCAAGAATTCGAAAATGGTTCATCGTGCGCTTCACATTACCCCGAGGTGCACGTTGAGCGGTTCGCTGCACCGGACATATGATAGTTTCTTGCCGCGCAGCTTGCTGTGCGGGGCTTCATTTTCAAAGAAGCCGCGTTCCCCCTTTACAGCACGCTCAGCGCCACGATCGCGCCGAGCGCGAGAAGCAGGCCGATGAGCTTGTACTTGCTGATCTTCTCCCTCAGGATCAGCGCGGACCAGAGAACAGACACCACGAGGACCCCGCCGTTGTCCATGGCGTAGAGCACGGCGACATTGATCAGCTTCAAGGCGTACATGAGAAGATTGATCGCGGCGCACGCGCTGACCGAAGCGGCAAGGACGCACAGGAAGGATTTCGTCGTCTGTCGGAAGGCAGGGAACGTTTCCTTTCCCGCGAGGATCGCAAGCAGCAGAAGGGCAAGAGCTGCCGCCGTCCCGTAGGTCGTGATGATCATATCCGCGTTCTGCGTGCCGCCGGAAACCCGCGCCGCCGTATTGATCAGGATGCCGTAGACGCCGTTCGCGCAGCCGAGCAGGGAGACGACGAGGAGGAAGCGCGCCGAAATCTTCTGCTCCGACTTGTTGTCCTGACGATTCAGGAAGAAGAAGGAGACGAGCATGACGAAGATCGCGGCGATCTGCCAGAGGGAGAGCTTTTCCCCGTCGTGGATCAGCGACCAGAACAGAGGAAGCAGGATCCCGCCGGAGAGATTGAAGATCATCGTCACCGAAAAGGGGCCAAGATTCGCCGCTTTGATGAGCAGCAGATTGTACGCGACGAGGCAAACGCCGCAGATCACGCCGAGGATCGCGGTCGTCCCGGTCGGGACGAAGGAGAACCCGGCGAAGGCGAAGGTCCCGAGCGCAACGAAAAGACCGTAGAAGACCGAATAAACCGGGGAGGCGAGTTCCGCCTTTCCGGGATATTTTTTCGCGTAGAGATTGCAGAACGCGGACTGGAAGGTGTAGAGAAAAATCAGACCGACGACAAGAAGATTCGACATGCTTGTGCCTCCTCTGAGAGATGGACGTTCGGATGAACGGGTGATTGCGTGAGCGAGTGATCTGGTACATGGATGGGCGGGTGAACACATGGCCGGATGCGCGGCTGAGCGGTTGAACAGCGGAATCCGGCAGGCGCGGAACTTTCCGGCTCTTGCGGCATTGTAACACATTCCGGCGGATTTTTCTACGGTCGGGCGGAAAATTTTGCTTAAAACACATGAATTGCACGCGGAAAGCGCGGAAAAAACGTCCTCCGCATTGACAAATACCCCGCCGTGCGGTACAATACAAGCGGAGATCAGGCAAACGGGGGACGCGACATGAAACGAGAGCGGATGAGCCGCGAACAGGAGGAAATCCTAGACGCCGGGGTGCGGATCGCCTCCGCCATCGCGTCCGGCGCACCGGTCGTCGACTATACCCCCGAAGAGCTTGAAGAGGCGCGGGGGCGCTTCTCTCGCGAAGAGCTCGAAGACGTAGAGCGTTATTTCTGCCCCTTTGAAACTTATTTCGTCCTCTGCCGCTTTCTGGATGCCATCGGGGAAGGGGACGCTCTGCCGCCCCGGATGCTCCCGCTTTTGTGCCGCGCCGCGAAACAGCTCGACAAGCGCGCCTTCCGCGCGGACCCCTATCTTTCCGCCGTGAAGATCCCGAAGGACGGAGTGAGGGAAGGGGATTTCCTCATCGCCGAGAACCGCTATGAACGGGGCGAGGTCTTTCAGTATGAAATGCCGGATTTCGACGAGGAATTCGTTGTCCCCCGTCTCGGCTTTTTCTCCTCCCCGGTCCGCTTTCCCGCGGTCTACGAAAAAAGCGTCCCGTGGATGAGCGTGTGCCCGTCTGAGATCTCGTCCATGCGGGAGGACATCGACGCGGCGGGCGGAAGACTGCTCGTGCTCGGGCTGGGGCTCGGTTACTACCCGTTCATGGCGTCGCTGCGGGACGGGGTGAGCGAGATCACGGTGATCGAGCGTTCGCCCGAGATCAAGGGGATTTTCGAAAAGCATCTTCTCCCGCAGTTTCCGCGCCGTGACAAGATCAAAGTCGTGCTCGCCGACGCCTTTGACGCGCTGGATGCGGCGGAGCCGGATTCGTTTGATTTCTGCTACGCGGATATCTGGGAGGGCGCCGCGGACGGACTCCCCCTGTACCGCCGCCTGAAGCCTTATGAAAAGAAATTCCCCCGCGCGCGCTTCGCTTACTGGATCGAAAAACAGCTTCTCGCGTTCGAGCGCGGAAGCTGAAGCCCCCAAAGAAAGAGGGACCGAATGTTTCAAACCACCCTGGTCAAAGTCCTCATTATTCTCTTTTATATGATACCCGGCTATATCCTGCGCAAAATGGGCAAGGTGAAGTCCGAGCATCTGCCGACGCTTTCCGCCATTCTCGTTTACATCGGGACGCCGTTCCTTGTTGTCTCCTCGTTTCTTTCCCTGGAGTTTTCCTGGGAAATGGTGAAGAACATGGCGATCTTTTTTGCCGTGACCCTCGTGCTTCAGGCGCTGTTCATGCTCGCGGTGCGGCTTGTGAGCGGAAAGAAGCGCTTCGAGGCGGGCAAGGACCGCATTGTCACGATCGGGGCGGTCATGGGGAACGTGGGCTTTTTCGGCATTCCCGTTATCAAAGCGGTCCTTCCGGCGTATCCGGAGGTCGCTTGCTACGCCGCGATGTATTCGCTGTCCATGAACATCCTCGCGTTCACGGTCGGAGCGTTCTTCATCACGGGGGAGAAGAAATTCATGTCCGCGCGCGCCGCCGTATTCAATCCGACGGTGCTGGGGTTTGTGATCGGGCTTCCGCTCTTCTTTTTGGGACTTGGGCAAACCATGCCCGCCGAGCTGCGCGCCGCCGTGGATTCCGTCAGCGGCATCACGACACCGCTGTGCATGTTCATTCTCGGCATCCGGCTCGCGTCGGCGCGGTTTCTGGAGATCTGGACGAAACCCTCCGTATACGTTACGGTCGCTTTGAAGCTGCTTGTGTTCCCGCTCGTTTCCTATGCGGCCGTGACCCTGCTCGCTCTTCCGGATTCCCTGCGCTGGTCGGTGCTCATTCTGTCCGGGATGCCTTGCGCGTCGATTCTGCTCAGCTTGTCCGAGCTGTATGAGTCGGAACCGGGGACGGCGGCGAACTGCATCTTCGTGAGCACGCTCTTATGTTTTCTCACGATCCCGGTACTAACGGCGGTGATGACGGTTTTTTGAAAAACATTCTCGGACCCCCTTGACAAACGGCATGGGATCGTGTATAATACTATCTACCAAGTGAATAGGGCGACATAGCCAAGCGGTAAGGCAGAGGTCTGCAAAACCTTTATTCCCCAGTTCGATTCTGGGTGTCGCCTTTGAAAAAACCTCGCGATAGCGAGGTTTTTTCAACGAAATAAATCCACTGCGTGGATTTGTGAAATGCGCTTCGCGCGTGAAATACGCCTTCGGCGTGTGAAATGCCTGCGGGCGTGAGCAGTGGATTTATTTCATTTCACATTCGGTGCAAGCCGAATATTTCACAACGGCGGAGCCGTTATTTCACATTCTGCCGTCAGGCAGAATATTTCACTGATAAAGAAAGGATTGCTCTATGCCTGAATCCAAGCTCCGCGATATATCGGTTGATTTTTCCGTAAAGGTCATAAAACTATGCGAGGGAATAAATGGTCATTATTCCCTTACAAATCAGCTTGAACGAAGCGGGACAAGCATAGGAGCAAATATTCGTGAAGCAAAATATGCCCACGGCAAAGCTGATTTCGTTGCGAAATTGCAGATCAGTTTGAAAGAGTGTTATGAGAGGAAACCGGCTCGAAGCGTTTGTTAAGTCCGACATGATTGGCAGAGAATCGGCGAAAGAAATTTACAATCAGTGCGGCACGATCCGCCGTATGCTGATCGCCTCGATCAACACGACAAAAGATAATCTGAACAAAAGCGAATAGGCAGCAAAGCTGCCGTCTTCATCAAGGCGTCCGTCTTTCTTCTCCACCTCCTCCCCCTTTCATGCCTCTCACCCGGAAACACCTGAAAAAAGATACGGTATTGAAATACCTCCCAAAAATGAAAACAAAAATGAACCTCAAAACACTATTCAGAATTCTTGCAGCCCTCATTCTGCCCGCCGTCCTGCTTGCGCTCTGCGCTTCCTGCAAGCAAACGGCTCAACCGCCGGTCAGCCCGGGCTCCGATCCGGCGGCTTCGGATTTTTCGTTTTCGATCACATGGGGGTGTTATGGCGTCAGCTCCTATGACAGCGAGACCGGAAAGCTCATCAAAACAACCGACGCGGCCGACGTCGAAAAATACACGTGTTACGTGAAACTGTCGGACGAGGAACTGAGCCTTGTCCGCCGGTATCTTTGCTCCGATATCGATCTGAAGAATTATCCGGCGGCATACGATCCCTTCAACGCTCCGGGCGCGAAAACAAAGCTCATGTCCGAGCCGAGTCAGACGATCACGGTTTCCGTAACCGTGAATGGGGAGACGGAGTCCGTCTCCTGCCAAAACGTCGCGATCGGCTCCGTCCGGGACTGCTTCAGCGAAGAAGCCGAAGCCCTTTGGCAGGCGGTCACACAAACGATCGATCTCATCACTTCTCTTCCGGAGTGGGAAGCCTTTCCGGAATATGAACGCTTCTATGAATGATCGCAGCCTCGAAACGCGCCCCGGTTGTGACCGCGGAGATTTTTCCGCGCGGGCATGGTGTGCCGGGGAGCGGCAGGATCTGCCTCGCCCGCGGCGTCACGCTCACTGAGCCGATCGGTGAGCTTTTTTGTTTTTGGCTGCGGCCGTCATCCGCCGCGCGGCGGACGGATTCACATTTCCACGATCTTCGTCGCGATGCGGTCCTCGAAGCGCTTGTCGTGCTCCGCGAAGATCATCGTCGGGCGGTATTTCAGGATCAGGTTCTCGATCTGCTCGCGGGAGAAGATGTCGATGAAATTCAGCGGTTCGTCCCAGATATAGAGATGCGCGGATGCGCACAGGCTCGCGGCGGTGAGAGCCTTTTTCTTTTGTCCGTCGGAGAACTCGGAAAGATCCTTTTCAAACTGCGCGCGGCGGAGGCCCATCTGATAGAGAATGGTGCAGAACCGGCTGCGGTCGATCCCTGCCGCGGCGCAGAAGTCCGGAACGGAACCGCGCAGCGAAGAGGTGTCCTGGGAGACGTAGGAGACGGTGAGCCCGGAGCCGACGCGGAAAACGCCGCTTTCCTCAAACGCGAAAGGCTCACTCGGTGCGGCGCCCGTGCCGAGGAGGATGCGTTTGAGGAGCGTCGATTTCCCGCATCCGTTCGCGCCGGAGAGAAGGACGCGGTCCCCGCGGCGCAGATCAAACGAAAGATGCCTGAGCGCCGGTTGCTCCGCTCCCGCGTACCGGAACGTATAATCCGCGCATTCGAAAAGGACCTCTTTTCGGTATTCGAGGGGGGAGAGCTTCAAGTCCATGACGAATTCGACGTCGTCCAGCAGGGCTTCCTTTTGTTCGATCTCGCGCTCGATCCTGTTTTCCGCCGCGGCGGCGCGTTTCTGCATCTTCTTCGTTTTCGAGCCGATGTAGGTCCGGGCGTTGGCGGGGCGGTCCCTGTTCTCCGATCTCGACACGCCGATCTTCGCGCTTTCGCTCTTGTCCGCCCAGTCCGCCATGCGCCGCGCCGAATCGCGCAGGCTGCGGATCTGTTTCTCGTGCTTCTCGTTCTCCGCCTCTGCGAACGCGTCCCGCCTCTGCTTGTTTTCCCACCAGACGGAATAATTGCCCTTCTGCACGTCGATGTTCTTTTTGTTGAGCGAGAGAATGTGGTCGACGCAGGAATCGAGAAAATCACGGTCGTGCGAGACAAGGATGAAGCCGCTCCTTGACGCGAGGTAGTCCTTCACCTTTTCCCGCGCCGCGGCGTCAAGGTGATTCGTCGGCTCGTCGATCAGAAGGAATTCGTTCTCCTTTGAGAACAGCACGGCGAGCTCGAATTTCGCGCGCTGGCCGAGGCTGTTCAGACCGAGCTTCTTCTGCAGCAGCTCCTCCCCTTCGCCCAGACAGGCGAGCTCCCGGATCACGCGCCACGGTTCGCGGTCGGGGAAGCGGGCGGCGAGCAGCTCCCAGCCCGTCAGATCGAGCTCGTCCTCGCCAAAGGTGAGTGGGAAATACGAAAAGCCCGTGTTTGCCGAGATCGTGCCGGAATACGGGTACAGACCGAGCAGGAGCTTCAGAAAGGTCGTTTTGCCCTTCCCGTTGCGTCCGATGAAGCCCAGTCTCCAGTCGGTGTCGACGGTGAACGATACGTTTTCAAACAGATTCTCGAAGCTGCCGTCGTAGCGGAAGCTCAGACCGGTAACTTTGATTTGACCCATACACACCTCCGGCGGGATCACTCGCTGTGCACAGCACGCTGCGCGGCAGCACGCGGCACGCGGCACATCGTCCCGGCGTCGCAGCGACCCGCGGCTTTGGACTCTTTCTTCCATTATATCAGAAAACGGCGGGGAAATCAATCGCTCGATTTGATTGTTTTGAACCGTGCCGCTGTACGGCGGGCGCGGCGGGCGGGAGGGCGAGAAAAAAACAGTTCCCGGCCTCCCGGAGGAGACGGGGAACTGAAAGAAGTCCGGAACGGTCGTGTGGGTACGGCCGGGGACGCGGCTTCGGAAAAGATTCCGTTCGCCGATCAGGAAAATGATCAGATCTTTTCGAGAATGAGCTTGGCGCAGTCGATCTGGTTGGGGATGACACCGTTTTTGTCCTTGACCCGCCAGATGTCGGGCGTGATCTCGTCGACGACGTAGACCTTGCCGTCCTCGTCGTAGCCGATCTCGATCTTGAAATCGATCAGCTGGAGATCCATGGCGGCGAGCTCCCGCTTCAGCACTTCGCCCACCTGCTCCACAATGCGCAGACCTTCGTCGTACATGCCGGGCAGCAGCATGTTCTTCATCAGGCAGAGGCGTTCGGAGATGAGGGGATCGCCCTGTTCGTCGTCCTTCAGGGTGACTTCCTTGTACGGCGGATCGAAGGGGATGCCCTCCGGCAGGGTGAAGCGGCGGCACATGCTGCCCGCGGTGAAGTAGCGCAGCACGAACTCCAGCTTGGGAACCGTGAGCTTTTTCACCTGCATGAGGCATTTGTCGATATCTGCGCCGAGGTAGTGCGTGGGAATGCCGTTCTTTTCCATGATCTCAAAGAAATACTTCGAGATGCGCAGCCCGATCTTGCCCTTGCCTTCCACGCTTCCGCCGACGGTGTTGTAGCCGGGGTCGAACATTCCGTTTTCACCGGTGGCGGTGTCCTTGAAGAGCAGGTTTACGATGCCCGTTTCTTCGTCGAGCAGGACCGTCTTGGTTTTTCCGTCGTATAAAGTCTTCATGGAGAGGATTCCTTTCTCTGTTAAGATAAGTTATTATACCACTTTCCGATGCGGAACGCAATCACCTGAGCGGGAGAATTTTGACAAAAAAACGTCTCGCTCTGCCGTTTATTTTTTCAGCTTTTTTCTGAGTTCGTCGTTCAGTTCCCGGAACACGCCCTTCGGGCTGACTTCATCGAGAAGCTCCGCCGTTCTTAAGACCTGCCCGTCCGTCAGATTGCGGTTCCCGGTGATGTTTCTGAATTTTGTTCCGACGATGTAGAGACGGAGCTCGTCCTCGGACGCTCCGCCGTCGATCATGGCGCGCACCCGGCTGCTGCGGTGGGCAAACGCGATCAGATCCTTGTTCAGGAGCGCGTAGGACAGTTTTCCGGTCTTGTCGAGGTAGGTATCGACGATTTTCGCGTAATCCTTGCCGTCGACAACCTCTTCGAGAACGGCTTCGACCTCGGGCTCGGCAGCGGGCGTCTCGGGAGCGGCGGGAGAGGTCGGCATGCCGCGCTTGCGGTAGGGAAGACCCACGGTCAACTCCATCGCTTCCTGAAATGCTTTTTTCGGAAAGAGCTTCGCAGGCGTGTTGCGGGTGGGGATCGGCTCACCGGAGGTCTTGCTGATGGAGGCGATGCCCGGCTGGGCCGAATCGTCCCGAAGGATCACGATTCCGGAACCTCCCGCGGGGAGCTTTTGTCTGTACGCTGTCGCAGGGATCGACGTAAGGGTGACAAGTTCTGTTCTGATCATGGGTGAACCTCCTTTGATAATCCCCGAAGGGAATGATTATTCCTTGCTGTGTCCGGCAGGTTGCTGTATACAGTATACCATATCCGAAGCCCGCCGTCAATCGTTTTTTTCCGAAATGAACGGGCGGAGCGAGATTCTGTCCAAAAAACGGCGGGGCCGCCGCGTCCGCCCCGAAAACGGAGAAAACGCGTCAGCCCCGTTCTCTTGTGCGGGGGACTTCAAGCGTCGGCAGCTTTTTGCGCGCGGGCGTGCAAAGCCGAGCGGCGCGCGGATCTCATTTCTTTTTGAGCGCCTTTTTCACCCGGCCGGAGGGGTCCTTGACGAGCAGGACGATGATCCAGATGACGAGTCCGAGGGCGACGACGGAGAGGCCGAGATAGACGTCGTTGATCAGATCCTTGAGCGGGGGGGTGAAAAACTCATCGCGGAGTTCGATGTACTCGGTAATGGCGTCCACCAGCCACATGATGGACGCTCCCCAATACAGCCAGCACAGGACGCCGAGCTTCATATCGCGCCCGGGGGTGCTTCTGTACCACAGCGCCGTCGCGATGACGGCGGCGAACAGAGTGATCAGCAGCGTCATGCCTGTTCCTCCGCGGGCGCGGCTTCTTCCGCGTTTTCAGCCGGTCTCTTTTCGATGGCGCGCGCGATCAAGACCATCCCCGCCCACACGCCGGTCACAAGGACGGCCATGCCGACGCCGACGGTGCTCATTTCCCTCAGCATTTCGGCAGTCGATGCGGGATCGGAGGCGGCGGTGAGGAAGGGGAAGAAGGGCGTGACTTCGCCGTGCCATACGTGCTCGAAGGCGAGCAGAGCGGAGCCGCCCCAGAGAAGATTGTTCAGCCAGTTCAGCTTGGAGACGAACGAAACCTTCGTTTCCTTTTCGGGATCGGCCTTCTTATTCATCGATTTGGATGCGACGGTGGTGACGATCGCCTCAGCTGCGGGAACGAGAAAACATGCCATAAGAATCCTCCTTTTTCGGAAATCGAAAAGGCACACGCCTCCCTTGGGGAGCCGCATGCCTTCGTGCGCATGATTCCGAATTGTATTGAATGATTGTTCCGGTTTTTGCCGGCCCGGCGCGCCGGGGTCGGCTTCGTGCCGACGATTCATTATACCATGCAGGATTTCTTTTGTCAAGCGGGTCTGAATTTATAAATCTCACAAAATAACCGCGCCTCTCCGATCAGCAATCAGCAATCAGCAATCAGCGATCAGCGATCAGCGATCAGATGTCAGCGGGAGAAAGGCGCGGTGCTTTACGGTTATCGGGCCTCGTTTCGTTCCCCCTTCCGGCTGAAAGACCCGGTCAGGCGGACCGGCGAATCGTTCGGATCAGGCGGAGACGGACGGCGGGGAAGGGGAGCTCGGCGCGGGCGAGCGCGAGGACTCAGTCAAGGAATTTCGAGAGCGTTTTTTCTAAGGTTTTCGCTGCCATCCGTTCCGATCTCTTCAGATAGGACGCCGTTTCGAAGCTTGCGAATACGCAGTCGGAAATGAGGTTGTTGTAGGTCAGCTTGCCGAACGAGTAGGCAAAGGAGATCGTGCGGTTGTCCGCGATGATCGAGAGCATTTCGGCGTCGTCCGGCTCGTCCGCGAGGCGGGATTTCAGCGTGCTTTCGAGATAGACGGGCAGCATGTTCACATAGTTGTAGCAGCTCATCGCCTCGAGCACGGTTCCCACGATTTCTTCCTGAGCGGGGGCAAGCGTCTTCGGCAGCGCCCACGGAGTGTCGGTACAGCAGGCGATGTACTTTTCCTGAAGCTCGTCGTATTTCGGCTGGGGGAGGAAGCCGTAGCGGACGTCGCTGTTTCGGTAGATATTGTACGCGTCCCGGATCTCGCAGAACGAGAAGACCGTCTTTCCGTCCGCGAAGAGGGCGGTGTCGGCTTCCAGATAGTCGTTCCCCGTGAGCAGAGCCCGCATTTTCCCGACAAACCCGTCGATGCGCTCCACGTCGAGGTTCAGAAAGGGGACGTTGTTCTCGTCCCGCGCGTAGGCGCTTACGGCGGCGGCTTCCTGGATACAATAGTAGGTGTGATCGTAGCCGACCAGAGCGAGCGTGTCGTCCCTGTCGCATTGACCGTTGCCGTTCTCGTCCACGGAGATCCCGTTTGTCACGCGGTAGAGCTCGTCGAGCGTCCAGCGGCCCTCGCGAACCGTTTCGTACGGCAGATCGATCTGAAGATTGGCGAGCAGATCCTTGTTCATGACCATGACGCGCGTCCAATGGATCCCGCAGTAGGAGGCGTAATTCGACGCGGCGAACATTTTCTTGCCGACCGAAAGCTGGCGGACGGTTTCGTCCGGCCACCACGGCTTCTCAAAATCGAACGGATCGATGTCGAAGAGGTTGTAGCAGTACCCCTTGATCCCGAGCTCGCAGGTGCGCCAGTCCTTGCCGATGTGCATGTCGAAGGCGTCGTCCCCGCCCGTGACGCTCTGTATGAAGGCGCCCTGCGCGGCGCCGTCGTCGCCGGGCTCGATCATTGAGAACTTGATGTTGAACCGGTTTTCGAGGTTGTCCTTTGTCTGGTACAGCTGATCGTTCAGGGGCGTGCCCGTGATCTCGTCGAACAGCAGATACCGCCATGTGTCGAGGTCGTTGAAATAGCACGAGAGGATGCGGAAGTCATAGCCGCCGAGATCCGGATTGCCAAGTCCGTCGTCAAGCGGGGGCTCCGCGGTGTCATCTTCTTCCTCCGCTCCGGCGCCGGGCACCCCCGAGGCGTCTGCCTGCGGTTGTGGCGAGGCGGCGTCGTTCGCCGAGGACGTCTCGTCGGCGTCCGCGGGATTTTTGCTGCTGCACGACGCGAGAGGCACGGAGAGGGAAAGGAGCAGAAGGGCCGCGAGGGTCAGGGTAAGTGCGCGCAGAAATCCGTGTTTCATGATGGGATCCTCCTGAGCGTTCTTTTGCGGGCGCGTCTTCCGGGAGCGGACGGAACGGAGGCGGGCGGGGCTTCGGCGTCGATTCGCCGCGCCGGGACTCGCCGGTCATATGTCCACGCGGCGAAACGATCAAACGGTCATACAGTCAAACTGTCTGCGGTCCTCGGATGCCGTGCGTCGGATTCTGTTCTATTTTACCATGCACGGACGGTGCCTGTCAAGCACGATCCGTTAATCTGCCGAAATAATCCGGTCGCTGCGTTCTCCGCACGGTCCGCGGATAACCGTGAACCGCCGGGGATCGGAAGTCGTCTGTCTTCTGACCGGCTGATCCGGCGCGTCCTCCCTCGCCGGAACGGTGAAAATCTTTCCGGGGTCCCCCTTGACACGGCGGCGGCCGTCCGGTATAATGGGAGAACGATCGGATACGTTCGAAAAAGGGGCAAGGGAAACATGACGGAAAGGGACGCGCTCGATGCCGCGGAAAACCGCACCCGCGGTGAGCTTTCGCTGAGCTCGTATGAGCAGGGCGACGAAGAAGGGATGGCGGAGATGATCGCGCGCACGCTGCGGGTGAGCAACCGGGGGGATTATCCGCCCGACTACCTCGAAGGGATCGCCAAAAGCCATTCGCCCGCGTATTTCCGCGAACGCGCGCAGGATTCCCATTTCTATGTCGTCCTCGACGGGGGACGGATCATAGGTTGCGGCGGGATCACCGGATATCAGGGCAGCGAGCGGGAGAGCTATCTGATCTCCGTCTTCGTCCTGCCCGAATATCAGGGCAAAGGGATCGGCAGAAGGATCATGGAAGTGCTCGAGCGGGACGAGTTCTTCACCCGCGCCCGGCGGACCGAGCTCGGCGCGTCCCTGACGGCGGTCGGGTTTTATGAAAAGCTCGGGTACGGATTCAAAGACGGCGTGACGTCTCCCGACAGCCGCGGCGTGGTCGCGATGGAAAAGTTCGGCGGACGGCACGCGGCGCGGGACGTGGGCGGGGAGCCGCCGGAAGCGTAGAGAATAGATAAAAGGGGCTTGTGCCCCTTTTCGTTTTGGTCCGTTATGGGAAGGGAAGCGCCGCAATCCTTTCCGGAAGCCCGCGTTCCCCCGACGCGTCCGCGCGGGTTGCCGTCTGCGCGGTATGACGTCTTGCGGTATGACGTTCTGCGGTATGTCGTCCGCGCGGTTATTCCGGGTCGGACGGCGGTTCGCTGTAGGGATTGACGTGGATCATCACGTGCTTGACGCCGGGGAAGGCTCCCTCGACGGCGCGGTGCACCCGCTCGGCGATCCCGTGGGCGTCGAGCAGGGAAATGCCGGAGTCGACCGCGATCTCAAGATCCATATAGATCTTGCTGCCGAACTGCCGCGTGCGCAGCAGATCGACCCGCTCAACGCCGTCCTGCGCTTCGACGAAGGCGCGCAGCTTCTGCTCGAAAGCGCCGCTGCAGGAGGTGTCGAGCATTTTGTTCAGCGCGTCCCGGACGATGTCAAAGGCGACCTTCAAAATCAGCACGCAGATGAGGAGGCTCGCGATGGGGTCCATGATCGGGAATCCGAGCTTCGCCATGCCGATGCCGATGAAGGAGCCGACGGACGAGATGGCGTCCGAGCGGTGATGCCAGGCGTCCGCCTTGAACGCCGCGGAGTCAAGCTTCTTCGCGTAGTACATGGTGTAGTGGAACATGCCTTCTTTCACGGCGATGGAGACCACGGCCGCGATCAGGGGGAGCAGCGTGGGGACCTCGAGGGCGCTGTGATCCCCGAGAAGCTTTTCGATCCCGCTCCAGCCGATCCCGATCCCCGTTCCGGCGAGGATCAGCCCGAGGACGAGGGAAGCGACGCACTCCAGCCGTTCGTGACCGTAGGGATGCTCCGCGTCCTCCTTCCGACGGGACAGCCGGACGCCGATCCACGCGATGAGCGTCGCGAAGACGTCCGAGAGCGAGTGGACCGCGTCCGAGACCATGGCGCCGGATTTTCCGAAAATTCCGGCGAACAGCTTGAACGCCGCGAGCAGGACGTTGCCGAAAATCCCGACGTGCGAGAGACGGTCTATGATCTTTTTTTCGTTCATTGCCATAACGAACCCTCCGAACAAGATCCGGGCCGTTCCATCCGAAATAAGAAAGAACAACGCACCCCGGAACAAATTACTGTCCCGCAGATGCGTTTATGCCGCTTCTGCTGCCGTTTTACAGCCCGGCTCCGTATTTCTCCGCGGCGGAGAAACCTGCCTGTTCAGTCTGATCCGCGCAGGACGCATCGCCGTCGATGCCGCGCGGAGGATTTTACTTGATTGTACTTATTATAGCACATTGCCGCGCGCGCGTCAAGCCGGATCGGCAAAGAGGGGAAGATTTTCAGGTTTCCGAATCCGTGCACATTCCCGCCGGGGGCGAGAATCCTTTGTCTGCGGGGGAATGGGGATCCATTGTCGGCGGCATTTTCAGCGGGCGGAGGTTTGCGGATTACCAGTGATCGGATCGCCCGCGATCAGATCGCCCGCGATCGAATCGCCCGCGAGCGGGGCGGACGCGATCTCCCGCGTCGACCAGAAGGCGCACAGATGCAGCCGTGTGACGAGTCCGACGAACGGCTGAAACGACCCAACGAGCAGGGGAAGCGCCGCATGGACGGCGGCAGGCTCGTCGATCAGGATCGTCACGTGGGGCGTCCACGGATGGGCGGGATCGGGCGCGGGTCCGCACGCGGGCACGCACGCGTCGCGGAGCGCGTCGAGCGCGCGGTTCCGTTCGGGCGCGCCGAACAGGACCCTGCCCCCGGCGAACAGACCGATGTGGCTGATGTGGACCGGAAACGGGGCGAACGCGGCGCAGGCTCTCTTCATCCGTTCCGCGGCATCTTGCTCCAGTTCGAGCGGATAGGTCACGAGGCTGATGTGATAAGGAAGCCCGGGCGTCTGCGTGCCGACGTGACCGGCATTTTTCAGTATGTCATGCCAGGCGGACATGCGGGACTGCGATTCATCGTCGAGATCCGCCATCAGCGTCAAAAATTCTTCCGCCATCGTTTTTCCCTCCGTTTCTGAATCACTTTTTATTGTTCCGAGTCCCCGGCGGCGCGTTCTCAGACCGTCTCTGTGCTCCGGCTTTCGGGAATGCTCACGTCATCGAGCTCCAGACGCATGAGCGTCAGCGGCTGCCAGCCGGTCAGACGGGAATAGAAGCCGCGGGGATTTGTGCCGTAGACGACGAAGCCTTCGCTCCGGTACAGCGCGGCGGCCCGTTCGTTGTCCGCGACGACGTCCAGCTCCAGCTGGGCGTAGCCCGCCCGCTTCGCGCAGGCGATGCAAGCACGGGTCAGCGCCCGTCCCACGCCGAGGCCCCAGTATTCCCGGTCGACGCTGACGCCGAATTCCGCGCGCCGCGCGACCTTTTCGTAACCGCCGACGCGCCCGATCCCGGCGAGCCCGATGATTTTTCCGTCAACTTCGGCAAGGATCTCGACCTCGTCCGCGCTTTCGGTTTTCTTTCGGAGGAATTCGCCTTCCTCCGCGGCGGTGAAACGGATCTCATCCGGATAGGACAGGAGGTAATCCGTCTGTTCGTGCGTCCGGATGAAGTTCTCCAGCGCCGCCTCTCCGTCCGCGTCCGTGCCGCTGCGCAGGATGCAGAGACGGCCGTCTTTAAGCAGGATCGGTTCGAGATATTCCATGATGAAATGCTCCTTTGTCGTTGTTTCGGCGGTGTCTGGCCGCTGCGCCGCTTCGCATGTTCCGTCCGCTCCGTCCGCTCCGCACGCTTCGCCGCTTCGCCGCTTCGCCGCTGCGCCGCACCGCGTCTGTGAGGCGGGGCAGGGGGCTTACGCTTCTTCCCTCTGAGGCTCCCCGAGGAAGCGCTCCGCGTAGATTTCAAACAGCGCGCGGGATTCGCACAAGATCCCCTCCTGCTCCAGTCCGTGACCCGCCTTCGGCATCGGGAGAAAGGCGTATTCCACCCCGTTTGCCTCCAGCGCGCCGCGCAGCGCCACAGCGTTCGAGAAGGGGACGACGTCGTCCAGCAGTCCGTGGCAGATGACGGTCGGGACGGTGTGCCTGCCGACGTACGTGACGGGCGAATACCGCAGGAGATGGGGCAGGATCTCTTCCCGGTTGTCCCCGGTGTACGGAATGCCCGTGAGGTTTGAAAACAGCTCGATCCACTGTTCCGCAGGGGGATAGCGCGCGGGCGTGCCCGTCAGAAGCTCCTCGTCCGTGAGCAGGGTCGGGCCGCAGTAATCCACGACGCACGCGGGCCGGATCGGCGCGTTTTCCGCCCTGGAATAGGCGTAGAGCAGGGAAAGATGCCCGCCCGCGGACGCCCCGGTGAAAAGCGCGCGGCAGAGCGTCACGCCGTGCTGCGCGGCCTTCTTCCGGATCGCGGCGAGAGAGGCCGTGATGTCGTCGAGCAGGGTGTCCATATGCGCGTCCGGCGCGAGGTAGTGATAGTTGATCGCCGCCGCGGCATATCCCTTTTCGCACCACACGCCGAGCTCGTCCCGGTAAGCGCCCTTGTCGCCGTGGATCCACGCGCCGCCGTGCAGAAAGAAAATCAGCCCGCCGCCGCAGTCTTCGGGGAGCGCGAGGTCGTAGATCTGCCGCTCGTGATCTCCGTAGCGGAGGTCGTAAAATGTCCGAATGGGTCCGTTCATATCATTCCTCTTTTCGTCAGGTTCGGCGGAAGGAACCCCCGCCGATCGCCCGCTGTCACCGACAGGGGCGCGTCCTTTGCCTCCCTCCCTGAGGGAGGGGGACCGCCGAAGGCGGTGGAAGGAGTCGTACCCCCCTCCGGCCCGGTGTCCCGCAGTCCCGCCGGCTCCCCGGAATCAGCGCTTGATCTCCCGGATCATGTGGTACTCGTTTAAGAGGGTCCCGTTTTTCAGCCGGATCGCGTTCGGGATCATACCCGTGATCCGAAAGCCCATCTTTTCGTACAAGGCCCGGGCACGGCTGTTTCCTTCGATGAAATCCAGTTCCATCTGCAGGATCCCCTCGTTTTCCTCGGCGATGCGGATCAGCTCCGTAAGAAGCCTGGTCCCGATCCCCTGATTCCAATAATCCCTGAGGAGCGCGATGCCGATGCTTGCCCGGTGCCGCGTTTTGATCTTGCTGCTCCAGGTGATCCGGCAGTTCCCGGCGACCTTTCCGTCGACCAGGCAGAGCAGCATCGCGTCGTTCGGAGCGGCGTTGATTTGGTCGAACAGCTCTTTTTCGCTCTCCGGGGTGTATTTGACGCATTCCTCGGGATAACGGAGCAGAAACTCGGTTTCCCCAGAGGTCTTATAGAGATAGTCCAGCACGCCCGGAATATCCGCGTATTCCGGACTGCGGACCAGCGCCCGTCTTCCGTCCTTCAGTTCAAATTCAAACGCTTTGACGATCATGGCGTTCCTCCTTTTCGTTTCGCTCCGCCGCTGCGGGGCGGTTTTTCGGTGCTCCCTGCCGCTTACGCGCCGATGAAGCTGAAGATCTCGTCGTACACGGCGGGGTCCTGCTCGGTCATGCGTTCAATGGGTTTGTCCCGGAAATACGCTTTCCGCTCCTCGGGCGAGACGAGCTTTTTCTCCCCGACCAGACGGAGGTACTCGCCGATCCACAAGTTCATGTTCGCGACGGCCGCTTCGGTGAACTCCGGGTTGTGCTTTTTGTTTTCCACCGTGACGACGCGGACGTTCGGGTTGCCGAGCTTCAATACCTGCTTGGCGTTGTACCGGTAACTCACCGTGGGGTCGTCCGTCGAATGGATCCATAGGATCTTGTCCTTCGTTTCGGCGAGATATTTGCGGTTGTCAAGCGCGCCGTAGACCGGATCGAGCTTTTTTTCGTACCGCTTGACGCGGTTGGCGAGCAGCCGCAGACGGACCATGCCCATGATTTCGTCCGAGATGCTGACAAATCCGGAAAGAATGACCGCGCGTGTTACGGCGGGCAGCCGATTCGCGAGATTCAGCGCGGTGTAGCCGCCGAGCGAGTGCCCGATGGGGATAATCTCCTCCCGCGGGTGCAGCCGCTCGAGCAGTTCGACGATGTCCCGCGTGGGCGTGTTGACAGACGGCAGCCGCTCGCCGCCGGACGCGCCGCAACCGGTGTAATCGAGCGTCAGGACCCGGTATCCCGCCCGGCAGAGGGTTTCGATCTCCGCGAGATAGGCGGTGTGCCCCGGTCCGATGCCCGGGCAGAACAGCAAAAGGATGCTTGAATCATATTTCGCGGGGCTGTAGATGTAAGAGCGGATGAGCACGTTCGACGAATTCGAAAACGAGCCCTCCTCGCACCTCAGTCCGGGAAAATCCGCCGGGCTGTAATACGGAATGGCGATATCCTTGTCAAAGCGCCGGAGGAAGTTCTTTTGATACATGCCGACGATCGAGAACGGTCCCATATTCTGTTCTCCTTCCGCGAGTGTGTTGGGCGCGTGAGAGCGCGCCCCGGTTTAGCTCCATTATACTGAAAAAAGCGTTCCGTGTCAACAGAAAATCCCTCCCGTGAGCGCTGCGCGCGGATTTTTTGAACAAATTTTTGAAATCCTCTTGACAAATCCCTTTCGGGGGGATATAATGACACCGAAGGTTAGCTAAGACTAATCTTTGATTTTTGCGCAATGATTAGCAGCAGCTAATATTCAAGGAGGAAACACTCATGATGCCGCTTCTGCTTGCGAACGACAACAAGCCGCACACCATCCGGCGCATCAGCGGAACGCCTGAGATCAAGAAACACCTTGAAAACCTCGGGTTCGTCGCGGGCGGGGACGTCATGATTGTCTCCGAGCTCGCCGGAAATCTCATCGTGAATGTGAAAGAGACCCGCGTCGGGATCGACCGGACGCTGGCGCAGAAGGTTTTCGTCGATTAGGGATCGCCTTTCCTGAATTGGCAGAAAACCATATGCCGCACCCCCGTGTTATGAAAGTCTTTTGCCGGGCTTTTCTTCGGAAAGCCGCGTTCCCATTTGAAAATCAGAAGGAGGATCTGCATGAACACTTTAAGAAACGCCCCCATCGGCTCGACCGTGCGTGTCAAGAAGCTGTACGGAGAGGGAGCTGTCAAACGCCGGATCATGGACATGGGCATCACCAAGGGCGTGACGGTCTACGTCCGCAAGGTCGCGCCTCTCGGGGACCCCGTGGAGGTCACCGTCCGCGGCTACGAGCTGAGCATCCGCAAGGCTGACGCGGATATGATCGAAGTCGAAACCATCCGGTAAGTCAAGTCTATTCTTTTTTCATATCCAAAGGTTAGCTAAAACTAATCAAATAGAAAGGGATTTCGTTATGAGTATCCGCATCGCGCTCGCGGGCAACCCGAACAGCGGCAAAACGACCCTGTTCAACGCCCTCACCGGCTCGAACCAGTTCGTCGGAAACTGGCCGGGCGTCACGGTGGAAAAGAAGGAAGGCAAGCTGAAAAAGTACGACGGCGTGACCGTCACCGACCTGCCGGGCATTTACTCCCTGTCCCCCTACACGCTCGAAGAAGTCGTCGCCCGGAATTACCTGATCGGCGAGAGACCGGACGCCATTTTAAACATCATCGACGGCTCGAACCTCGAGAGAAACCTCTATCTCACCACACAGCTCACCGAGCTCGGGATCCCGGTCGTCTGCGCGATCAACATGATGGACGTCGTCGAAAAGAACGGCGACAAAATCAACATGACGGAGCTCTCCCGGCAGATCGGGTGCGCGGTCGTGCCGATCTCGGCGCTGAAGGGCACGGGCATCGACCAGGCGGCAAAGGCGGCGGTCGAGGCGGCGAAGAACGGAAAAACCGTTCCGACCCACAAATTCTCCGGTCCGGTCGAGCACGCCCTCGCGCACATCGAAGAAGCGGCTCTGCACAGTCTCCCCGAAGAGCGTCAGCGCTGGTATGCCGTGAAACTCTTCGAGCGGGACTCCAAAGCGATCGAAGCGCTGAAGCTCCCCGAAGCGACGATGAAGCACATCGAAGCGGATATCGCCGCGGTGGAAAAGGAAATGGACGACGACGCCGAGGCGATCATCACGAACGAACGCTATCTCGCCATCGCGGACGTCATCAAGGCGTGCTATCAGAAGAAAAACGCCGGAGGGCTGACCGTCTCCGACAAGATCGACCGGGTCGTGACAAACCGCTGGCTCGGGCTCCCGATCTTCGCGGTCGTGATGTTTTTGATTTACTACATTTCGATGGTCACCATCGGCGCGTCCGCCACGGACTGGGCGAACGACGGCCTGTTCGGCGACGGCTGGCACCTCTTCGGCATCGGGTCCGCCGCGGCGGAGGAAGCGGGTGAGGAATACGGCGACGCCGCGAACGTCATCGACGCCTTCCTCGGCGAAGAGCTCGGCGAGGACTTCTCCGTTGACGACGTCCGCGCGGCGGTCTCCTCCGTCGATCCGTCCGCGACCGCGGATTACACACTCGAGGATGAAGAAACCCTCGAGACGGAAGACGTGACGTACACATACGCCGATCTGAAGGACGCGGTCGAGGTCTTTGCGAAATACGAGGGCGAAGAGCCCGATCCCGCGGACTACGGCGTGTGGGTGCCCGGGGTCCCCGCCCTCATCGACAAGCTGCTCTGTGACAGCGAAGGCGAACCCCGCGTTCCCGACTGGCTCTACGGCCTGATCCAGGACGGCATTGTGGCGGGCGTCGGCGCGGTGCTCGGATTCGTGCCGCAGATGCTGGTGCTCTTCCTCCTGCTCGCGTTCGTGGAAGCCTGCGGCTACATGGCGCGCGTGGCGTTCGTCCTTGACCGGATCTTCCGCCGCTTCGGCTTATCCGGCAAATCCTTCATCCCGATCCTCATCGGCACGGGCTGCGGCATCCCCGGCATCATGGCGTCCCGTACCATCGAAAACGAGCGCGACCGCCGCATGACGATCATGACGACGACGTTCATTCCCTGCGGCGCGAAGGTTCCCTTCATCGCCATGATCGCGGGCGCGATCTTCGGCGGCTCGGCGCTGATCTCCACCGGCGCGTATTTCATCGGCATGGCGGCGATCATCATCTCCGGCATCATTTTGAAAAAGACGAAGATGTTCTCGGGCGAACCCGCTCCGTTCGTCATGGAGCTTCCGGCGTACCACTGGCCGACGCTCGGCAACGTGCTCAGGTCCATGTGGGAGCGCGGCTGGTCCTTCATCAAGAAGGCGGGCACGATCATCCTGCTTTCCACCGTCGTGATCTGGTTCCTCAGCCGCTTCGGCTTCCGGGACGGCGGCTTCGGCATGGTGGAGGAGGATGAGATCGGTCTGTCCATCCTCGCGAAGATCGGCTCCGCCGTGGCTTGGCTGTTCGCGCCCCTCGGCTGGGGCAACTGGCAGGCGGCGGTCGCGTCCGTTACGGGACTTGTCGCGAAGGAAAACATCGTCGGCACGATGGGCGTTCTCTACGGCGGCGGCGAGGCGGGAACCTGGGCGGCTCTCGCGGCGGCGTTCACGAAGGCGTCCGGACTGTCGTTCCTCATCTTCAATCTGCTCTGCGCTCCCTGCTTCGCGGCGATGGGCGCGATCAAGCGCGAGATGAACAACGCGAAATGGACCTGGTTCGCGATCGGGTATGAATGCGGCTTTGCGTATGCCTCAGCGCTCGTGGTTTATCAGATCGGCTCCCTCTTCACGGGCGAGTTCTCGGGCGCGGGCTCCGTGATCGGGCTGATTGCGGCGCTTGCCATCGTGGTTCTCTGCGCGTACATGCTGTTCCGTCCCTACAAGGAAGCGACGACGCTTTCGGAAAAGGCGGTTTCGTAACCAAAACGGGGGGGAGTCAAACGGCTCCCCCTCGATTTCAGAAAGGAAGGACCCATGCTTGACTGGCTGGAAGCGAATCTCGTGACGATCCTTACGCTGCTCGTCGTGTTCGGCGTCCTCGCGCTGATCGTATGCGGGATGATTCGGGACAAAAAGAAGGGAAAGTCCGTCACATGCGGCGGCTGCTCCGGTTCCTCCGGCTGCTCGGGAAACTGCGCGCACTGCAAAGCCGTCCACGCCGAGAAAATCGCCGAGGTGAGGCGGGCGAAGGCGGCAAAGGGCTGAGGTCCCCGAGGCCGGGTCGAACAAAGGAGCTTAAACCATGCCCATCGTAGAATTCGATCAGGTTTCCCGCATCTATCGGAGCGGGGAACACGAGCTTCGCGCGCTGGACCGCGTGAGCTTCACCCTGGACGAGGGGAAATTCGTCGTCATCCTCGGTCCGTCCGGCGCGGGAAAGAGCACCCTGCTCAACCTGCTCGGCGGACTCGACAGCCCGAGCGAGGGCAAAATCACCGTGGCGGGGCGCGACATTTCGACGCTGAACGATAACGAGCTTGCCGATTACCGCGCGGCGACCGTGGGATTTGTGTTTCAGTTTTATAATCTCATCCCCACGCTGACCGTGTACGAAAACGTGAGTCTCGTGTCCGAAATCGCGCCCCGCGCCCTCGACGCGCGGGAAATGATCGCGAAGGTCGGGCTGGAGGATCACATGCACAATTTCCCGGCGGAGCTCAGCGGCGGGGAACAGCAGCGGCTTTCCATCGCCCGCGCGCTCGCCAAAAATCCGAAGATCCTGCTTTGCGACGAGCCGACTGGGGCGCTGGATTCCGAAACCGGCGTGATGGTTCTGAAGCTGCTGCTCGGCATGGCGAAGGAAGCGGGCAAGACCGTCGTGATCGTGACGCACAACCAGAACATCTCGAAAATGGCGGACACGGTGATCCGGGTCAAAAACGGGAAGATCCGCTCGGTCGAGGAACAGGCAAACCCGCTCTCGGCGAACGAGGTGGACTGGTGATGCTGCTGCGCAAGCTGCTCCGCACCGCGTGGAGCTACAAGGCTCAGTTCATTTCCATGATCCTGATGATCACCCTCGGCGTGGGCGTCTTTCTCGGCTTCAATATGGAATGGCGCACCATCGAGGTCGACACCGCGAAATTTTTCGAGGAAACGAACTACGCCGATTTCAGGCTTTACGACAAAGAGGGGTTCACGGCGGACGATCTTGCCGCCGTTCTGGCCGTCGGCGGCGTGGACGCGGCGACCCGCTTTCTCTCCGTGAACCTCGATGTGAAGGGGGAAAACAAGCGCGCGCTCGCCCTCGACGTGAGCGAGAATTTTACCGTTTCCACCTTCACGGTCACCGAGGGGAGCGCGTATGACGAAAACGGCGAGGGCTTCTGGCTCTCCGACAAGTACGCCGCCGCAAACGGCATTTCCGTCGGCGATCCCCTCACCGTCGTGTTTCAGGGAACGGAGGTGACAGGCCCGGTCGTCGGACTCTGCAAGGCGGGCGAGCACATGATCTGCGTCGCGGACGCGAATCAGGTCATGCCCGACTACAGGACCTTCGGCTTCGTTTACATGTCGACGAAGAAGCTGAGCGAAACCGTCCGCGGGAAGCTCGTGCTCTCCGCCGCGGAGGAACTGAAGCAGGCGGGGGTGCCGGAGGAAATGCTCGACGAAGCCGTGGACGGCATGCTCACGGACGAGACGCTCCGGGAAGCACAGCGGTCGGTCTTCGTTCAGATCCACGTTCGATCGGGGCTCGGCAAGGCGGAGCTTGAGGACGCCGTGAAGGACGCGCTCGGGCGGGCTGTCATGGTGACCTCGAAGGACGAGCACGTCGTTTACAAGGAAGCGATGGGAGAGGCGAAGGAAGGGAAGGCGATGGGCTCCATCTTGCCCGTGCTCTTTCTCGCCATCGCCGTTCTCACGATGGTGACGACCATGCACCGCATCGCCGCGAAGGAAAAAATCCAGATCGGCACGCTCAAGGCGCTCGGCTTCAAAAACCGCCGGATCCTGACGCATTATTCCTCCTACGGTCTCTTTATCGGCATCGTCGGGACCGCGCTCGGAGCGGCGCTCGGCGTATATGTGTGCAAACTCGTCATGAGCGAGGACGGGATGATGGGCACCTACTTCGATATGCCGGACTGGTCCGCCGCCGCGCCCGGCTTCTGCCTGCCCGTCATGATCGGGGTCGTGGTCCTGCTCACCGCGATCAGCTTCTTTTCGGTGCGGGAACAGCTCAAAGGAACGGCGGCGGACGCGCTGCGTCCCTATGTTCCGAAGCGCATGAAGCGCACGGTGTGGGAACGCGTCCGCGGATGGGACCGGCTGCCCTTCGGGACGAAGTGGAATCTCCGCGATCTCTCCCGGCACAAGAGCCGTTCCGCCATGACGCTGATCGGCATCGTCGGGTGCATGGTGCTCCTCGTCGGAGGACTCGGCATGCGGGATACGATGGCGGGGTTCCTCGATCTTCTGGATCATGATATCTCCCGCTTCACGACGAAAATCACGCTCGCCGAAGGGTGCGGACGTGAGGAAGCCGAGGCTTTCGCAGCCTCGCTCGGCGGGGACTGGGAGAGCATGACCGGTATCAGCTTCGGCGGGGACACGGTCGTGCTCGATATCGTTCACAATCCGAACGGGTTCTACAACGTCATCGACGAAGAAAACCGCCCGATCACGCTCGAAGACGACGGGGTGTATCTCTGCCTCCGCCTGAAGGATCGGGCGAAAATCGGGGAGACGGTCTCGTTCTCTCCATACGGCACGGACGAGACCTATCGGGCAAAGGTGATCGGCTATAACCGTTCCGTCATGACGGAAAGCATAACCGTGACGGACGCGCTCGCCGACCGGCTCGGGATCGACTATACCCTCACGGCGATCTATACGGACGAGACCTCGGACGAGATCCCGCCGTCGCCCCTCGTCGCGGGAAAGCAGGATCAGGCGCAGCTCATGGAGACCTTCACGAGCTTTGTCGCCATCATGGACGGCATGGTGCTCATTCTGGTGATCGCGGCCGTCGTGCTCGGGATCGTGGTGCTGTACAACCTCGGCGTTATGAGTTATGTCGAACGCTCCCGCGAGCTTGCGACGCTCAAGGTGCTCGGCTTCCGGAGCCGCAAGATCGGATCCCTGCTGATTTCGCAGAACGTCTGGCTGACGGTGCTCGGCGTCGCGATCGGTCTTCCGGCGGGTGTGGGCGTGCTTGAATGGCTGCTCGCCGCGCTCGCGGGCGAATACGAGATGAAGCTGATGCTCGGGCCGCTGACCTACGGCGTGTCGGTGCTTCTGACCTTCGGCGTCTCGCTTTTCGTCGGGCTGGCGGTCGCGAAAAAGAACAAAAAGATCGACATGGTGGAGGCGCTCAAGATCGCGGATTCGTGACGGCGGCACAAAGCGCCGCGGGAACGCGGGAAGCTGCCGCGAAACCGTTCTGTCGAACGGCACGGGGCTGACGCAAGGCATTCGCATTGCTTTGCGTCGGCCCCGTTTTTTTGAGGAAGAGAAGATCGAGACCCGCGGGCCGCGGAGTTACGAAGAAAACGACTAGCCGCGGAAGGGAAAATGCCGCTCTGTGAACTTTGCGCGGATTCCCTTGACACGCGCCCCGCCGGACGGTATAATATTCTGAGAAACCGTACGGATAACGCGCCCGTCTGCGTCCGGCGTGCGGCGGAGAGAGCCGACGGGCTTGGGGGAGAAGGGAATCGATATGCTTCACATTCTGGTGGTCGACGACGACAAGAATACCCGAAAATACATTCGCGCCGTGCTGGAGGCGGAGGGCTATACCGTTTCCGACGCGGAAAACGGGGAGGAGGCGGCAGAGCTGATGGGCAGGGAGTACGTCGATCTCGTCGTTCTCGACGTCATGATGCCGGGCATGGACGGCTATACCTTCACCCGGGAGCTGCGCGAGGCGAACAACAATCTGCCCGTGCTGATGGTATCCGCCAAGCAGCTCCCGGCGGACCGCCACAAGGGCTTCCTCGTCGGAACGGACGATTATATCACGAAGCCGATCGACGAAACGGAAATGCTGCTGAGGATCAAGGCGCTTTTGCGGCGGGCGCGGATCGCCAGCGAAAGGAAGATCGTCATGGGGGATGTGACCCTCGATTACGACAGCCTGACCGTGACGAGAGGCAGCGAAACGCAGGAGCTCCCGCAAAAGGAATTTCTGCTTCTGTACAAGCTCCTGTCCTATCCCGGCAGGATCTTCACGCGCATCCAGCTGATGGACGAGATCTGGGGAACGGACAGCGAAACCGGCTGGGAAACCATCACCGTACACATCGGAAGACTGCGGAAACGGTTTGAGGGCTGGAAGGAATTTGAAATCGAGTCGGTGCGCGGACTCGGCTATAAGGCGGTGAAGCACGTTTGAAAATCAAGTTCAAAGAACAGCATAAGGAGAGGATCTCGCTCCTGCTTACTTTCTCCGGCATCGTTCTGCTGATTCTGCTGATCACGACGCTGCTCGCGGGACTTTTCGTACTGCTGCTGATCAATCAGGGCGCGCTGGTCCTCGGAACGGCGGAGCTCAAGCCGGGAAGATTTTTGCTGACGCTGATCGTCGGCAGCATCGTGATCGGAGCGACCCTTGTGTTTATCACGCTGAAGTTCCAGCTGAAGCCGATCAACCGGGTCCTGAACGCGATGAACCAGCTCGCCTCGGGAGATTATTCCGTCCGCCTCGGTCATAAGGGCGTATTCTCAAAGCATCCCACGGTCGTCGAATTCTCGAACAGCTTCAATAAAATGGCGTCGGAGCTGGAGCAGACGGAAATGCTCCGGTCGGATTTCATCAACAATTTTTCCCATGAGTTCAAAACGCCCATCGTTTCGATCGCGGGCTTCGCGAAGGTTTTGAAGCGCGGGAACCTGTCCGAGGAACGGAAGAACGAGTATCTCGACATCATCGAAGAGGAATCGCTCCGCCTGTCCCGGATGGCGACGAACGTCATGAACCTGACGAAGATCGAAAACCAGACGATTTTGACGGAAGTCGAAAAATTCAACCTCTCCGAGCAGATACGGACCTGCCTGCTCGTCCTCGAGAACAAGTGGAGCAAAAAACACCTCGAGCTGGCGCTCCCATCGGAGGAGTATTATCTCGTCGGAAACGAAGAGCTTCTGAAGCAGGTGTGGATCAATCTCTTCGACAACGCGATCAAGTTCTCGGACGACGGCGGCACGGTCGAGGTCCGGATCGGATCGGAGGGAGGAGAGATCAACGTGGCGGTTTCCAATCACGGCGAGGAGATCGCGCGGGAGGCGCGGGATAAGATTTTCAAAAAATTCTATCAGGCGGACGAATCCCACGCGTCGGAGGGCAACGGCGTGGGACTCGCGGTCGTGAAAAAGATCGTAGACCTGCACGGGGGCACGATCGGTGTGGAGTGCAGGGACGGGACGACGACGTTTACCGTCTCGCTGCCGGAGGACGGCAGCGATCTCTGAGGGAGAGAGTTTCCGCCGAAGATCAAAGAGTATATGGCAAGGAAGCGCCGCAGACTATCTGCGGCGTTTTTTTGTTTATTTTCAGTTTAGATACGGCGGCTATAATCGGAGTCGAATCAGGCCGAAGGCGGTCGGGTTGACGCGAAACCGCCCGAACGGGCTGAGTTCGGCAGGATGCCGAAAGGGGGAAGGATATGAGTACATCGGCGGTTGACGGCGCGGTTTTTGCGCGGATGCTTCTGGGCGGCGCCGCCGTTTTGGCAGATCATGTGGACGAACTGAACGCCATGAACGTGTTTCCCGTTTCCGACGGGGACACCGGCACGAATATGATGAAGACCATGGAGGGGGGACTGGCGGAAATCAACCGCGAGCCCCTGCCGGACGGCGTCGGGACGGTGGCGGCTCGTTTTGCCGACGGCGCGCTGCTCGGCGCCCGCGGGAATTCCGGCGTGATCCTCTCGCAGATCTTCGCGGGCATCCGGGAGGGCTTGTCCGGCCTTTCGAGCGCGGATATGGGCGAAATTACGTCGGCGTACCGCCGCGGGATCGAGACCGCGTACGCCGCCGTGCAGAATCCTGCGGAAGGGACGATTCTGACGGTGTTCCGCGAGAGCACGGAATACGCCGCAGACAAGCTCGCGGAATGCTCCGGCATGGAGGATTTCTACCGGTTTCACGTGAACGAGGCAAAGCGCTCGCTCGCCGCGACCAAGGAGATTTTGCCCGCGCTGACGGAAGCGGACGTGGTGGACTCCGGCGCGGCGGGGTATCTGTATCTCGCCGAAGGCATGTACGAAGCGCTGTGCGGAAAACAGATCGACGCCCCGCTTTCTGCGCTCTCGCCGCGGGAATCCCAGGAGACCGTACATATCGAGCGGTTCACGCGCGACAGCGTTCTCGAATACGGGTACTGCACGGAGTTTTTGCTCCGGCTGACCTCAGCAAAAACGGACGTGGACGCCTTCGACGTCAGCACCGTCACCGGGGCGCTCGAAGAGCTGGGCGGGGAAAGCGTCGTCGCCTACAAGCAGGGGGACGTCGTAAAGGTCCACGTCCACACCTTCTCTCCCGGGAAGATTTTGGACAGGATGCAGACCTGGGGGGAGTTTCTGACCGTCAAGATCGAAAACATGATGCTGGGGCATACGGAAACCGCCCGGCCTTCCGGGACGCGGAGCGAAAAGCCCTATGCCGTCGTCGCCGCCGCGTCGGGGGACGGCATCGCCCGGCTGTTTTCCGAGCTCGGCGCGGATCAGGTGCTGACAAAAACCAGCCCGTCCACCGAGGATTTTCTCGAAGCCTGCCGCCGCTGTGAGAGCGCGGATATCCTCGTCTTTCCGAATCACAAGAACAGCTTTCTCGCGGCGGAACAGGCGGCAAAGCTTTTGCCCGAGAAGAAGATCCGCGTCATTGAGACGAAAAACGACGTGCAGGGATACAGCGCCCTTTCCGTGCTGACGCCCGGGATCACGGACGTGGATGCGCTCGAAAACAGCGCCCGGAGGGCCGCGGAAGACGTCGTGGACGGAGAAGTGACGGCGGCGATCCGCGACGCGGAGATCGGGGGGCTGAGTGTCCGCCGCGGGGATTATCTCGCGCGGTGCCGCGGAACGTTCACCGCCGCAGCCGCGACGCCGGAGGAAGCCGTTCTGCGCCTGCTCCGGGAGAATGACGCGGAGGACTGCGAGCTTTTGACGGTCTTCAAGGGAAAGGACGTCCCCGCCGAATGCTGCGAAGAACTCGAAAAGCAGCTGCGGGAGACGTATCCGGAGCTTGAAATCACCGTCCGCGACGGCGGACAGGAAGTTTACGACTATTATCTCGCTTTGGAATAGGAGAAAGCTATGGAACACAAAACCAAAATCGTGCTCGATACGAAGGGCGGGGACCGCGGCGCTTCCGCGCTCGTAAAAGGCGCTGCGCTGGCGCTCGAGCGTTTCCCGCAGCTGGAGTTTGTGCTTGCGGGAGATGAAGCGGCGCTCGCGGAGGAATGCGCGGCGCTGAATATCCCCCGGGAGCGGGCGGAGATCCTCGACGCGCCGGGAGAGATCACCAATTACGACAACCCGGCCGAGGCGTTTTATACCAAAGCGGATTCCTCCCTGCTGCGGGGCCTTGACACGCTCTCTTCCCGGGACGATCTGTTCGGGATGATCACCTGCGGCAGCACCGGCGCGGCGCTGACGGGCGCGATGCGGTATCTCTCCGGGGAGCATCCGGTGCGGCCCGCTCTGGCGGCGGTCCTGCCTGCACAGACCGGCGGCTTTACCTGCCTCGTGGATACCGGCGCGACGATCGACTGCACGTCGGCGATGCTGTGCCATTTCGCGCACCTCGGCTCCGATTTCATGCGGAGCATGTACGGTATAGAAAATCCGAAGGTCGGGCTTCTGTCCAACGGGTCCGAGCCGACAAAGGGGAACAAGCTCGTGAAGGAGACCCATCCCCTGCTCGCCGCCGACGGAGAGCTGAACTTCGTCGGGAACGTGGAGGGCAGCGAGGCGCTCAGCGGCGTCTGCGACGTTCTGGTCTGCGACGGATTCGCGGGCAATCAGGTCCTGAAGGTGACGGAAGGTACCGCGAAGCGCATGATGACGGACATCATGCGGTATGCCAAAAAAACGGGCAGCGCGGACGCGGAGAAGCTGTTCTTCCACCTGATGGGCGTATACGACATCGGCGCGCTGGGCGGCGGGATCATTCTCGGCGTGACGAAGCCCGTCATCAAGGCCCGCGGAAACGCCGACGAAAGAGCCGTCGTCAGCGTGGCGGAAATGCTTCTGAATATGGCGGAGCACAGAGCCGTGTTCGACCGAAACAGAAATCACATTTGAGGGGGAGCTTATGTCGAAAATCAAAATCATGTGCACGTCCACCGGCTGCATCGAATACGCGCCGGCGCGCTATCACGATCTGGGCATCGAGATCATCCGCATCCATGTCTTGTTCAACGGAAAAGAGTATAAGGAAGGGCCCGAGCTCGATCCGGTGGAGTTTTACCGACAGCTCGAGACGATCGAGGACCCGAAGAACCATTTGCCCTCCACCGCGCTCCCGGATACGGAGGATATCCGCGCGGCGTTCGAAAAAGCGATCCGGGACGGGTATGACGAGAGCATCGTGTTTACCCTCTCTTCCGCGCTGGGCGGGACGTGGAACAAGATCCGCCTGATCGCGGAGGAATACCGGGATCGGCTGAGGACCCACGTGGTGGACACGAAAATCACCTGCTTCGGGGAAGGCTTCCTCGCGATCAAGGCGGCGCAGTTCGCCGCGGCGGGGCTCTCGAGCGAAGAGATCCTCGCGGAGACCGCGTGGATGATGCGCAGGCAGGAGTTCATCGGGGTGGACGGAAAGCTCGATTATCTGATCTACAACGGGCGGCTCAAGGGCGGCAAGGCGTTTCTCGGACAGATGTTCAACATCTGCCCGGTGATCCATTTCTCCGAAGACGGGGAGATCACGCCGCTCGAGAGCGTGCGGACGCCGAAAAAAGCGCTCGCGCGCACCTGCGAGCTTCTGAAGGAAAAGATCGGAGACCGCAGTCCCGACGATTACTTGCTGTGGCATATTTACACAGGCCCCTCCCTGATCGCGGCGCTCAAGGAGATCGAGGGCAAATACGGCATCCGGACCAACCACGAGGCGGTCATCATGTCCCCCGTCAGCGGCTGTCACAACGGGCCGTGGCTGGCGGGCTACGGGCTTGCCTTCCTGCGCCGTCCGGACGAACCCTTGGAGGTGGAGGGCTGACATGGTCACGGTCAGAGAGGTCAAGACAAACCGGGACATCCGCGCGTTCATCGAATTTCCTCTGAGACTGTACAAGGACTGCAAATGGTTCGTTCCGCCGCTTTACAGGGACGAAAAAAAGCTCCTCGGGAGCGGCGGCTGCACGGACGACGCGGACGCGGTCTTTCTGCTCGCACAGCGGGATGGAAAAACGGTCGGAAGAGTGCAGGGGATCATCCAGAAGCGGTACAACGAAAAGCAGGGCTGCCGGCAGATGCGCTTTACCCGGTTCGACTGCCTGAACGACGCGGAGGTCGCGGGCGCGCTGTTCTCCGCCGTGGAGCAGTGGGGCGCGCGGCACGGCATGGAGGAGATCTGCGGACCGCTCGGCTACAGCGATCTCGACCGGGAAGGCCTTTTGATCGAGGGCTTTGAAGAAAACTCCACGTTTGAGGAGCAGTATAATTACCCCTACTACGCCGAGCTTCTCGAAGGGCTCGGATTCCAGAAGGACGCCGACTGGGTCGAATACGAGCTGAGAAAGCCGGAAAAGCGGAACGAAATGCTCTCCCTCGTGGCAAAGCGCGCGCTGGAGCTGAACCGCCTTCACGTCGCGAGCACCGAGGGGCCGAAGCGGAAATACATCGAAAAGTACCGCGACGGGTTTTTCGACTGCCTGGACGAGTGCTACCGGGAGCTTTACGGGACGGTACCGCTTACCAAGGAGGCGCAGGACGAGCTGATCGATCAGTTCATGCTGATCGTCAACAAGGAATACGTGGTGTTCATCTGCGACGAACAGGATCGGGTGGTCGGTTTCGGGCTCTGCTTCCCGGGGATCGGCGACGCCGTGAAGAAGAGCGGCGGCAGGCTGACGCCGCTGACCGTCGGCAGGATCCTGAGAACCGTCCGACGCCCGAAAACCATCGATCTCGGGCTGGTGGCGATCCGTCCCGCGTATCAGTACGCGGGCATCAACGCCGTGATTCTGGACGGGCTTCTCGATATCCTTGAAAACAGCGGCGTACAGGCCTGTGAAACCAATCTCAACCTCGAGACCAACGCGGCGGTTCAGGCCCAGTGGAAGTATTTCAGCGCCCGCCAGCACAAGCGCAGGCGCTCTTACATCAAAAAGATAGGAGAAAATCAGGATGCTTGAAAAGCTTAAGGAAATTCTCGGAAAGATCATGCCGGACAAGGATATGGATCAGATCACGGAAGAGACCCGCCTCGTGGAGGATCTCGGCTGCGATTCCTTGATGATCATGATGATGTCCATGGAAATCGAGAAAGCTTTCAATTTCCGCTTCACGGAATTTGTCCGGTTCGAGACTGTGGGAGACGTCTGCGGGTATCTCGAAAGCAGGATCTGAGTCCGCAGGGGAGAGCGGGAACCGAAAGGGAATATCCGCGCGGACGGAAAGAAGGCGCCTCAAAAAGCGAGACGCCTTCTCTTTTTATGCCCGATTCCATGAGGACCGGAGAAGATCAAATCTTTATCCTTCCGCGATTTTTTCCCGCAGCTTTGCGAGCTGTTCCTCGCTGAGCCCGACGGAGAGCAGATACCGCCCGGCCGCCTCTTTGAGATCCGTTCCCTCGAGGTCCGAAATCCCGAAAAGCCCGCAGAGCGTCTTTACGAGATTGTCGGTCAGGATCCTGTCATAGACCGGAGTGCCGGGCTCCACGCCGTAATAGTTGCGGTAGGTGATCATATAATCGCGTTCGACGTCGGCGGCGGGGGAGCCGGCGAAGCATTCGAGAACCGCGCAGAGGATCCCCGTTCGGTCCTTGCCCTCCTTGCAGTGAATGAGGTACGGTCCGTCGGTCTGGGCGATGAACAAGGCGCTCTCGCGGATTTTTTCGCCGAATTGTGCGCTTTCAAAATCGTAGGACATTTCGGGATTGACGATGGCGCACCCGCTGTAATAACTGCCGGGGAACGTGTCGTAGCTCTTCATCGTTTCGACGGAATCGTCGAGATTGACGACTGAGCGGATCCCGGCTTTTTCCATCGCAGCCATCGCGTATTCGTTCCGGCCGAGAGCGGGCTCGACGGGCGTGCTGCTGCGGAACAGAACATTTTCCTTCACCCCAGCCGTGCTCACCGCGCGGAAATTCGCGAATTCCTCGTCGGTGAGAGCCTGGTAATCCGAGCGGACGTCGGTGCGCGTCAGATGCCGCGCGGTGTATTCGTCCAGAAATCCCCGCTTTTCTTTCAGCCGGAGGCTGACTTCGGAAAACCGGACGTCCCATTCATAGCCGGGGTCTTCTTCGATCGTCCGCTTTTCTGCGACGCCCGCCGCGCTTGCGAACGAGCCGTAATTGATCGCGAGCGCCACCACGTTGTCTTCCGTGTCGAACCGGCAGACCATCTTTCCGTTGTCGACGTCGGTATATAAGGTCCCGACGGGCAGCTCAAATTCCCGCTCGCCCACGGAAACGGTGATCAGATCACCGATCTCCATGCCGGCCGCGTTCATCTCCTCGAAGGTGGTATCGAGGATCATATTGCCGTGCTTGTTGATTTCACGGATCGCAAGCGTCAGCGTCGGGGGCTCGGCGCCCGCTTCACCCGCTTCACCCGCGCTGCCCGCGCCGCTCTCACCGCCCGCGCCGCCGCAGCCCGAGAAGGCGAGCGAAACGGTCAGAACGGTGAGGGCGAGGACGACGCCTATCGATTTTTTGAACATGGCCGTGGATCTCCTTTTCGACGCTCGGGATCGCCGCTCTGCGGCGCCGACCGGACGGTTATGTTTTCCGCGTCCGCGCGCCCTGGGTGTTGTGCCGTCCGGTGAAGCCGCGGCGCGTTTTCGTGTTCTGTCGCTTTGTCCTTTGGTCAGCCGCGCGTAAAGAGCAGTGTGGAGGTGTTCGCGAGCAGGTCCGTGAGCTCCTTCGTCCAGTGGTCGATTTCCGCTCTGCCCGCCTCGGTTTCCAGTCCCTTGCGGCGGATGGAGCGGCGGATCATGCGGGTATAGCCGATGATGCGCGCCTTGTCCAGCACCTCGCGGAGCTTTTCGGGATCGTCGGTCCCGAGATAGTTCGAGAGTACCGCCATGAAGAATCTCTGCGACAAATCGAAATCGATGCCGAGGAAGCTCTTGTTCTTTGTGTGATCCAGCTCGGCGTAACCGGTAAACGCGTTGAACATGCTCGCAAGCTCGAGGATCGGATGCCCGACGGCAAGCGTGTCCATATCGATCAGGAGGACCTCGTCGCCCTGCAGTTCCAGATTCTTCGTGTGATAATCGCCGTGGATCATGTGATCGTCGTGCGGCACGGCCTTGATGAGGGAAACGAGCTTTTCCCCGGCGTCCGCAGGGAGATAATCGCGCATGAACTCAGCCCAGCCGACGGCGGTCTCGCGCGCGTCGGGGAGCTTGCCCTCAGGGACTACGGTGCCGTGGATCCGTTTGAGCATGCCCGCGAATTCCTCGACGCACCAGTCGAACCGGTCGGGCTCGGACGCGAGGATCTGGGAGAAAGAGCGCGCGTTCAGAAGCTCGAAGACGCTTCCGTAGCTCCCGCCCACTTTTACGACGTCGTACGAGATCGCGGTCGGGATGCCGAGAACAAGCGCCGTGCGCGCCACCTCGCGCTCGTGCTGGATGTCCTCCAGCGCGTCGGCGTTGTTGTAGACCTTGACGACGTTGTCCTGGTCGATCCGGTAGATCGTGCCGTTGGAGCCCCGTCCGATCTCTTCGCAGCCCTCCACGGAGACGACGCGGTAGGCCTTCTCCACCGGCATCATTTCCGTAAAGCCCGTCATTTCAAGGATTTCGTAAACCTCGGATTTCACCCCGACGATGCGGATGTCCGGGTGCGTCTTTTTGAGACGGAGAATGATCCGGAGCCCGGCGCTGGATATGTAGCGGAGCTTTTCCATGTCCAGAACGACGGGTTCGCTCGTGTCCGTGAGCTGTCCGAAAATGCGCGCTTCCGTCTCGGCGGCGTTGCTCGAATCGATTCTGCCTTCAAGGTCGATTTTCATGATCGTTTTTCCTCCGTTGTGTTCCGGTCGCGGCACGCGGATCGAATTCAGCCCCCTGCCGGATCGGCAATTTCTTTCGGTTACCCTTTGATTTTATCATATTTCTCCCCGAAAAGCAAGATCATGATGCTGGTATTCTGAAAACGCGGCGCTCGGGGCACAGCAGGCTTCCCGCCCGCCGCGGAAAACAAATAAAGAAGATATTTGCGCAAACTTCTTGATGGCGCTGTGCAAGTGTGCTATACTCTTTCCGTAAGCCATAGGGGGGCATGAATTCGTTCCCTTTGGCCGGGAACCCGGTATCTTCCGGGCAAGACGGTACGGGAAGTGTGCGGAGGCGGTGAGCGTGTGAAAAAGAGAGCTTTCCTGTTTTTCGGCGCGGCGGTTGTTTCGCTTGCTATTTTCATATTGGGTCTCTCAAAAATCGTTCCGGGTTTTGGACCCGTTTTACCTTTCTCCGGCACATCGACCGCAGTCATGATCGGACTCGGGGTTTTGACGATTCTCGATGAAAGAGAGAGAAAACCGCACCCGCCGCGGCGACTTTTGAAAAAGGGCTTCTATGATTTCGGCATGATCCTGACCGTGGTTTTTGGTTTTCTTTGTCTTGGGTGGTATAAAGATGTTGAAGGGCAGACATGGAAAGAGATCGCGATAACCGCCGCGGTGGTTTTGGATTTCGGACTCATGATCTACCTGATTATCAGGGGGATTCAGGCCGAAAACCGGGAAAAGAAAAGCGCCCGTGAAGAAGTAAGCCGTTCCGGCAGGTCCGCATCCAAACGTGAGCAGGAGTATGAAATCGCCTGCGCAAAGCGTTTGATGCGGCAGGGATATCGGGACTTGCGGTTCATACCCGGGACGCAAGACTTCGGAGCGGTTATTCTCGCAGACCATCCAAAGGGCTATACGATTTGCTTTCAGTGCAGGTTTTGCTCACAGCGCGTCGATGAAAGCGCGGTTCGGGAAGCCGCCGCCGCGGCGCAGACTTACGGAGCCGACTGTGGGGCGGTCATGACACCTGCGAGCTTCACTTCGAAAGCGCGGGAACTTGCGGAGCGGGCACATGTCGTCCTCTTGCCGTGCTTCGACGCTCACCTTGACTGGATCGACCGGATCGAGGAATTCGACGCGTTTATGAATTAAGCGGGTCCGCTGAGCGGGGCGCGGACGGATGCCGAAGAGCTGCCGTATTCACTCCGAAAAACGGAGAGGAATGCGGCAGCTCTTCTTGATGCGTTTTGTAAACGCAGGGTCGTAACAACAGTACGGCGCTGCGAGGTCAAACCGGCGCTCAGTTTTGCCGGCCAAACGGATATCTTTCGCGATATCGCGCTTCATCACGACATGGACGCCGCGTGCTGAGCCGTCTTCGGAGCCAAAAAAAGAAGCGGTTCTCCGTCACATCGGACCCGAACCGCTTTTGCGTATTCGCTCAGCCGGCAGACATCCTGTTCCCGAAAAGCACGAACAGCGGCATCCCGCCGTTCCGTCTGTTCGGGCGCATGGACTTCAAGCACATCATTTTTGGTCTTGCGCGATTTCTTTCCTGAACTGAACGCGCTCTTCTTCATAACCGTTTGCATGATAAAATCCCACGGCGCTTGGGTTGTTTGCCTCCGCGTGAAGATACACGGCGTTGATTCCCATCTCTTTCGCTCTTTCTTCCACCAGTCTCAAGAGCTCTTTTCCGTATCCCTGCCCGCGGCAGTCTTCCCGGATCCGGATTTCGTTCACATAGACTCTTTTTTCTTCGCGGAATTGATGGGGATATGCCCAGATATAACCGCAGATTTCAGCTTTCTCAAACAGCCCGTATCCGATCGCTTCACCGGCGTCGAGATAACGGATAAAATCCCCGATCTTCTCATAGGCTTCGCCGAATGTATAATGGCTCATACACGAGCAGGAGCTGATATTGTCAAAATAAAAGCGAGCGATCTCGCCGCGGTATTTTCGGACGGTTTCAGCCGTCAATGCCTCTGTTCTCATCAACTTCAATCCTTATCAGATCTTCCAGTCTGTCACTCACCGTATTCTGGTTATCGGAATCCGAAAACGCCAAATCCACGTAACCGATGCTTGACGAGCCGTCCTCTGTTTTCCGGATCTCATCCCCGACATTCACATCGAGCTCTGCGCGGCAAACAGAGTTTTTTATCTCGTCGGCAATGCTTACGCCCTGGAACCGTCCGCTCTTTCGGGGGTATAACATGTGGTGCGTGATTCTGTTGTTTTGTCTTTCGAATCCTTTGAGACTGTCCCAATAGCGGTCGTCTCCGACGGACGTCGTGACGAGCAGCTTGCAGTAGTCGATGCCGCAATGCTCCCGAACATAACGCGGGAGATCATTGCCTCCCTGTCTCGGGTTGATCTCGATGACAAACGGCTCGTCGTTTACCATGCAGGCTTCCATGTTGTATTCGCCGTGGCGTACACCGGCCGCCGAGAATATTTTTTGCAGCGCATCCCGCAGGACATTTTCTCTCTCTTCAACAAAAGGGAAGACATAGGTCATGGGAATCATGGTGGCCATTTCGCTTCGGATGGACTTGAACAGGCCGTCCCACAGGATCTCTCCGTTGTGAAGGAAGATTTCGCCTTCGATCACATGCCGGGGTGAGATGGGCACATACTCCTCGACGACCGCTTTGCCGTTTCTCGAGAGCCGTGAGCAGGCTTCGATCGCCGCCTTCAGCTTCTCGCTCTCATCCCTGCCTCGAACGACCGTTGTTCCTCTTGTTCCCGAGTTCATATCGGGCTTGACGACGAGAGGGCAATCCGGAATATCCTCATCACCGATGACCTGCCAAACTCTCGGCGCAAAGAGTCCGGCGGATCTTTGCAGCTCTCTGAATTTGCTCTTGGATGAGAAGACTGCGATCGCGCTTTCCGGATTCCCCGCCAGTCCCAGCTCGGAGCTGATAAAAGCGGCGTCGCACATCGCGTATTCGGAGTTGGCGGCGATCCCGTCGATCTTTTCCCGTCTTGCCGTCCGGAGCAGCCCGTCCCTGTCCTTCGTGCTGACTTTGCAGAACGTATCCGCTTCCCGGACGCCGGGTGCTTCGGGATTCGAGTCGCAGACGACGGTATGATATCCTTCCTTCTTTGCCGCCTCGATGAGGGGCATCTGTGATTTTCCCGCGCCGATGATCATGATCGTTTTCATTGCCGGGCCTACTTAAAATACTGATTTCTGTTTTTGCTTCTGTACAGCTTGTTCAAGGTGAAGAGAAGGCGGAAAACGACACGGCTCCGCGACTTCGCGAACCGGCACGCCGCTTTCACATGCCGCGAATAGGGACCGCTCAAAACCTCGCTTCCATGCTCGGCAATAAATCGCTGCATCTCGTCGAGGGTTTCCCGCGCCCCTTCTTTTTCTTCTTTGGAACAACCGGCGTACCAGCGCCACATGCGGCTTACCGCGCCGACGGCTTCGGACAGGGCAGCTTTGTAATACTGCTCCGATATGCCGCCGATCGTGTCGAACCGTTCCCGGTAAACCCGCCAGTAATCGACGAGGCTTTTCATGGAATGGATGTTCGATAGGCTGTTCGCCCGGTTCCTGTAATGGATCAGGGGAGAGGGCGTATAGGAGAGGAGCGCCGCTTTCCGCAGCAGCCGGTAGGTCGTCGCTTTATCCTCGAAAATCCTGCCTTCCGGATAGCGGATGCCTTCAAAGAGCGCGGCGCGGTAGAGCTTGTTCCACACGTCTTCGGTCATCCTGTGATCGAGCACCATGGCTTTCAGGACTTCTTCGCCGCCGACCGTGAAAGGCTCTTCGGCTCCCTCCGGCGCGGCGGTCTTGTTGACGTATTCCGGATAAAACCGGCACGCCGCGATATCCGCGCCGGCATTCAGCGCGGTATCGAGGAGGGTTTGAAGCGCGTTTTCCTCAAACCAGTCGTCGCTGTCAATGAAGGCGATATACTGACCGCCCATCCTGTCCAGCGCATAGTTCCTTGCCGCGGACAATCCGTGATTTTCGGTGTGGAATACCCGGATCCGCCCGTCCCGTTCCCGATACCGGTCGCAGATCGCCCCGGAGCCGTCCGTCGAGCCGTCGTCGACCACCAGGATCTCGAGATCCGTATAGGTCTGGCGGATGACGCTGTCGAGACACGCGGGCAGATACGCTTCCACGTTGTAAACCGGAACAATGACGGATATCATTTCGCATCCTTTCGGGCACTACGGCGCGCGGTTTTACGCCGCCGTTTATTCAAAGCATCTGTGAATGATTTCGATGATCCTGTCCTGATCTTCCGCCGTCATCTTGTTGTCGCTCGGCAGGCAGAGCCCGCGGGCGAAGATATCCGCTCCGACGTCGATCCCTCCGCCGGCGATGTAGGCGTTCGATTTTCCTCTTCCGTTTCCTTCGGCGGTGATGAACGCGTGGGACTGATAGATCGGCTGCATGTGCATCGGCTTCCAGATCGGGCGTCCTTCGGCTCCGAACGCCGCCAGCGCGTCGAGGATTTCCTGCGGGGAGCTTTTCCCGCTCTCGCTCTTGTAAAGGTAATCCCGCTCGCCGCGCACCTGGGGCGCCATTGCTTCTTCGTCGAGGATGCAGCAGGAGAGCCAGTAGTTCGGGATGCTCTTTTCCTCGTCGAACGGATTCATTTGAACGGGAAGATCGGAAAGTCCTTCCTTGTACCGCTCGTAGATCGCCTTCTTCTGCGCGATGTGCTCACCCAGATACGGGATCTGACCGCGCACCACGCCCGCGATGATGTTCGACATGCGGTAGTTGTATCCGATCTCCTCGTGCTGGTACCACGGCGCGGCTTCGCGTGATTGGGTGCTCCACTTTCTCACCTTGTCCGCGTCGTCCTTACTGTCGGTCAGGAAAAGACCGCCGGCTGAGCCGGTTATGATCTTGTTTCCGTTGAAGCTGATCGCGTTGTAGTCGCCCAGAGAACCGGTCTCCGCCCATTCTCCGTTCAGCTTGTATCTTGCCCCTAAAGATTCCGCCGCATCCTCCACGATCAGAGCACCGTGAGCGTCGCAGATTCTCTTGATTTCTTCCATCTTCCCGGGAGTTCCGTAGAGGTGAGCGATCACAACCAACCTGACATCCGGGTACAGCGCAAAGGCTTTCTCCAGCGCGGCCGGATCCATGTTCCAGGTATCCCGCTCCGTGTCGATGAACACTGCCTCACCGTCTTCGTACGCAACCGGATTGATACTCGCATCAAAGGTCACATCGGAACAGAAGACTTTCTTCCCAGCCAGCGTTCCTGCATTCGGCTTCGCCTGTCCGTACAGCTTTTCCCCGGCCAGCTTCGTTGCAAGGTGGAGTGCCGCTGTCCCGCAAGAAAGGCCAACGGCGTACTTCACACCGACATACTCTGCCATGAGACGCTCAACTTCGTTGATGTTGGCGCCGACCGTGCTTACCCAGTTGGTCTGAATCGCGTCATCCACCCACTTCTGCTCGTCTCCGTGCATGGTCGGGCTGGAAAGCCATACCTTATTTTTGAATTTCTCGATACCGGCAAAGCGCGGATTGCTGAAAACATCCATGATTCATTCTCCTCCCGGTCCCTGCCGGTCGAATTCGGCTGCGGTTTCCGCCGCGCGGATCGTTTCGAGAGGTTTTCCCCCCCGTTGATCCGCGTGAGCGCGGCAAATCCGCGATCACACCTTATCTAAAGAATTATAGCACAAAAAACGAGGCTTTGTCAAGGGGAAAACGGGAGAACGGTCAAGCGTGCCGCACCGAGAGAATTTCCAAAGTAGATCCCACTGTGGAAATCACTTTGGGAATGTACCTCGGATCATTTTTTGAACAAAAAAGAGTCTTGGAACTTGTAATTTCTTTTGCACTGTGCTATACTGAGGGCGAGATCCGAACCGCCGCGCGCTTCGCCGTGCATTGCGCCGCGCGCTGCGCCGGTCGGAAATGAAACACAAGGAGATCCGATTTTCATGAACCGATTCTTTCGCGGGATGCTGACCGCTCTCTTGACCGTGCCGATGATGCTGACCTCTTCCGGCGCGTCCGCGGCTCAGTCCCGGCTTTCCACGGACAAAACCGTCTATGAGGAAGGCGAAGACATCCTCGTCACCGCGTACGGAGAGGGCAAGGACTGGGTCGGCATTTATGCGCGCGGGGAGACGCCCGGCAGCCCCGCTTCGATCTATTGGTACTATGTCGCTGAGGACGCCGAGCCGGGAGACGCCGTGAACATCAAAACGACCCGCAGCAACAACCGCGCAGAGTATAACGATCTGCCCGGCGGAGCGTACACCGTCTTTCTGCTTCTGAACGACGGCTACACGGTCGCGGAGTCCGTGGACATCGTGATCCTGCCATCAAAAGAGGAGAGACTGACGGTCGCGTCGGAGACCCTCTATGAGGGAGATGTGCCGTCGGTGACGGTTTACGGCTCCGGCGGCGAGTGGGTCGGGCTGTATCGGGAAGGGGAGGATCCGAAGACCGCTCAGCCCCTTGCCTCCTTTGTCCTCGCCGCACAGAAAAGCGGCACAAAGATCTCCCTCGGACCGAAGGAAAGCCTTTCTGTCGGGAACTATGTCGTCTGGCTCTTCTCGGACGAAGGGAGGGCGGCGGAGCCCCTCGCGTCCGCCGGCTTTGCGGTGAGCGAAGCGAAAACGCCCGACGCGCCCGCCGGACTGACGTACCGCGCGGACGCCGCGGCGGACGGATATGCCGCGGGAACCGTAACGCTCGTCCCGGCGGCGCAGGGGACCGCGGCGGAGGATTTTTACCTGTTCTGGGGAAAGGGCGGGGAACCGCTCGAGGGATACACCTTCCTCGCGCGGGCGCACGGCTCTACGGAGCCGCTTGAGATCACCCTGCCGAAGTATCTGACCATCCCCGAAGGCGCGGAGGAGATTCTGGCATGCGGGGAAAACCGCTTCGGCAGATCCCCCTGGCAAACCGTCCCCCTTCCGGAAGGCGCGCGGGCATACGGCGCGGGCGAGGTCCTTCTGCGGTTTCAGGTGACGAGCGACTGGCACGTCACGGACAACCCGAAGCACGAACACAATCTCCATGTCGGCATGATGCTTGACGACATTGCCTCGGTCTGCCCGGACAGCGCGGCGATCATCGGCGTGGGAGACATCGCGGACCACGGGAGAGAATCCGAGTACAAGCGGGTTGGGGAGATCATCGCCGCCCGGGAAAACGTCCCTCCGATCCATTACGTCATTGGTAACCACGACGTGTCCATGAATCTCGGATACAAGAAACAGATCGAGATCTTCAACGAATTCGCGGGCAACGACAGCGCGTATTACGACCTTTGGATCGGCGGGTATCATTTCATCTTCCTTGCGTTTGAGACCGAAGGCGCGCCGCAGGCCATCCCGAAAAAGGAGCTGACCTGGCTTGAAGAAAAGCTCGCCGAAGACGCGGACCCGAAAAAGCCCATCTTCGTGTTCTGCCACGAATCCATTCTCGACACCGTGGCGGGGAGCACGTCCGAGGAGGGCTGGTGGGGCATTTCCAACGGGGAGAAGGTCGCCGAACTCTTCTCCCGCTACCCGCAGACCGTCTTCTTCAACGGACACAGCCACTGGGAGCTCTGTTCGTACAACGAGATGTTCGCGGGGGACGCGAAACGGACCTTCTCGGCGTTCAATACCTCCTCGGTCGGCTATCTCTGGACCGGCTACAACGTCGTGCCGGGCGAATACCTCTACGGCTCGGAGGGACTTTTCGTGGAGGTCTGCGAAAACGCGCTGCTGGTCCGCGGCAGGGATTTCGTGAAGAACGAGTGGACGGCGGCGGCCCAGTACACGGTACCGGGCGCGTGGGAGGAAAGCGAGGCTGCCCCGGAAGAAACGGAGCCCGCGCCCGATGATGAAGCTCCCGTCGTCACGCCCGGCGGAGAAGAGCCCGCTCAGACGTCTCCCGAAACCGAAGCGCCCGCTCAAGCGTCTCCCGAAAACGGAGAATCCGCGGAGCGGACTGGGGGATGCGCGTCCGTGATCGGCTCCGGCGCGGTGTTCGTCGTTCCCGCCGTGTGCGCGGCGGCGGTTTTGACCCGTAGAAGAAAAGAATAAAGCACCCGATGGGAACGCGGCGTTCCTTCGGCATATCCGAATCCCATATTCAAGAAAGGAGAGACCATCATGAAAAAGCACTCTGCGAAGATTTGCGCGGCCGTGTTTTTGACCGCGGTCGCCGTACTGTGCCTTGCCGTGTCCGTTTCGGCGGCGGAGAGATCGCTGTCCCTGCCCAAAACGGTCTACGGTCAGAACGAGGACATCCTCGTGACGGCATCCGGCGAGGGCACCGACTGGGTCGGCATCTACGAGCGCGGCGAGGTTCCGGACGGCAGTCCCGCCTCGATCTACTGGTATTATGTCGCGCAGGACGCGGAACCCGGCGACGCGGTGGACATCCGTACCACGCGCAGCAACAGCCGCGCGGAATACGAGGATCTGCCTCCGGGAGAGTACACAGTATGGCTGCTGCTCAACGACGGCTACGAAGCGTATGATTCCATCGACATCACCGTCGTCGCGACGCTGGAGCTCGACAAATACTCCTATAAGGAAGGCGACGACATCCTCGTCACCGCGAACGGCGAGGGCAAGGACTGGGTCGGTCTGTATTTGAAGGACGAGGTCCCGGGCAGCGGCGTCCCCTCGATCTACTGGTATTATGTGGCGGAGGGACATACCCCGATGGAGCCCGTCAGTATCAAGAGCGGCGAGTTCAACGCCGACCGCGCCGATCTGGCGGATCTCCCGGCGGGCGAATACACGATGTTCCTGCTCGCGAACGACGGGTATGAGGTGATCGACTCCATCGATTTCAAGATCAACGAGGTCAAGAAGCCGGATCCCGCGCCCGCGGCGGAGGAGCCGAAGAACGAGCCTGCCGAACAGCCCGCGGGAGAACCCGAAGCGGCCCCGACGGACGCTGCCCCGACTGACGCGGCTCCGGCTGCGGATGCCGAAGCGAAACCCGCGGACGAGCCGAAGGCCGAGGCAAAAAGCGGCGGCTGCGGCTCCTGCCTCGGTTCAGGCGCGGTCGTGTTGACGGCAATCCTCGGATGCGCGTGGGCGGCCGGACGGAAGGAAACGCGGTGATCTGATCGGATACGGAACGGGCGCAAACGCCTGAACTTACAGAGGAGACGGTTCGATGAACTGCCTCCCCTGTTTTTTTATGGGCTTGTTTCCGCTCATCCGGGAAAAGAGCGCCCCGCGGCTGTGGTTCTGTGATTTGAAGCGAAGCTCTTGATTCGAGAACAAATTCGTGGTACCATAAAAACAGATAAATTTTTCGTCCCCGCGCAACCGACGGGGTATAAAATCCGCTGTACAGAGTGAAGGCCTTCAAAACGGCAGAAAGGAGGACGATCCCGATGGACGACGCAAAAATCGTGGACCTGTATCTCGAAAGGGACGAGTCCGCCATATCTCATACGGCGGAAAAATACGGCGCGAGGCTCTTTCAGATCGCAAATCACATTTTGGACGACGCGGCATCCGCGGAGGAATGCGAGAACTCCACGTATCTTGAGGCGTGGAACCGGATCCCGCCGCACGAGCCGAGGACCTATCTGTTCGCGTTCCTCGGCAGGATCGCAAGGCACCTCGCCATCGATGTGTGCCGCAGAAATGCAAGCCAAAAGCGGCAGGCTCTGTTCTGCGAGCTGACGGCGGAGATGGAGGAGTGCCTCTCCGACGGCGACGGGAGCAGTGCGGAAGGTGAGGTCGAAGCGAAGGAACTGAGCCGTGCGATCGGCAGGTTTCTGGACTCCTGCTCCGAAGAGACGCGAAACGTCTTTGTGCGCCGGTACTGGTTCTTTGACACGATCCCCGAAATCTGCGCGCGGACCGGGTTCTCGCAGAGCAAGGTGAAATCCATGCTGTTCCGCATGCGGGAGGGACTGCGCGAATTCTTGGAGAAGGAGGGCTATGCGCCGTGAAGAGTTACGAGCTTTTGGACGCGGTCGGCGGCATCGAGCCCCGGCACATCGAGGCGGCCGAGCGGGAGACAAAGCAGAATAAACGAAAAAGAGGATGGATCGGCTCGCTCGCCGCGGCGGCCTGCGTGGGACTCGCCGTGATGATCGCGATTCCCATCCTCACGAAAAAGAACGCGGATGCGGTCATGGTCGGCGGCATCGCGCGGGAATACAAGGACGCCGCCGTGGTCGGGGAGGAGGTGGCCGTCGAATGGCCGTGGGAGTACAAAACGGTCTGTGAACGGTATCCCGCCGTGCAGTTCGAGGGGCGGGAATACACCCTGAAATCAAGCGGCAGGGGTTTGCGCGAAGAGACAATCGGCGAAAAGCTCGGGGTCGCCGAGGGAGTCGGTTACGACGGTTATACGGACAGGGAATACCGGCAGGATTTCGACGTCTATGAGATCAAGGGGATCTCTTGTGAGCGGATGATCGCCGCCCTGATGGACGGGCAGTTTTATCCGTTCAAGTACAGTGCGTATGTGCCCCCGGAAACGTTCGGCGAAGTCCTTGACGATTACAGCCTGTCCCGTTTTCTCACCCTCGGCACCTGCACGGTCTATGACGACGGGCAGAACGGGGGAACTTACAGCTTGTCCGACGACGGTTTTATCTGGCAGACACTTGAAGGATGCCGCGACGCGCGGTTTGTGGAGGATGAAGGCGGCGGGCGGATCAGCTGGGACCGGATCACCTTTTCCGTCACCTCCGACGTCCTCGGCGTCTATAAGCGGGCGTTCTATGTGTCTGCGGACGGATATGTCGGCACGAATATCTTCGACTGGGCGTACACCTTCTTCATCGGAGAAGAGGCGGCGGCCTCCATTCTTGCCTATGCCGAAAAGAACGGCGTCGAGGCGCAGCCGGAGCCGTACCTTTATTCGCTCGCGGGCACGCTGACGGAGATCGGGGACGGCTATATCCTCGTCGACGATTCCATCCTGTGCAAAGACGAAAAGGACGGAATGGTGTTTAAGGTGCTGACCGCGGACATCCGCGTCAGCCGCTGCATCGACTTTCTGAAAATCGGCGTCGGGTCGCTCGTCGTCGTTTCGTTCACCGAGCCGGTCGGTGTGGAGACGGAGAACGGTTACACCATCTCCAGCGCGACGGGTGTGACAAGAGGTACCTTCAGCGGAGGAGAAGTGCTCGTCCCCGAATAAACCGCCCCTTGCCGCGGCGCGCAGGAACCGGTCCGTCTTCTTGTAAATAAGTCGGGTGAACAAACGAACATCGCGAAAAAAGGCATCTTTCGCCCACGCACAGATGGGTTTTGAGATGCCTTTTTCCCGTTCCCCGCAGGGGGGATTCGTGACGGCGCGGTGCCGATTCAAACGGTTTCGGGTAGGATGACCGCTGACGGAAAAGGACGGATCACAGCTGTGCGAGAACGGTTCCGATGTCGCCGTCGATGCAGACGGAACGGTCCCTGATCTGCTCCGGGCATACCGCCTCACCGAAGTTGACGCAGGCATATGTCGCCTCCGGATTCTTCGCCGTCATCTGCCAGAAGGGGAACTTGATAATGCCCGGGGTGTTGTACCCGACGCCGAGTTCGAGGAACAGCATTTTCCCTCCTCGGGTACGCAGATAGCTTTCATACCGTTCCGCCGCACGGTGCCAGCCCTCATCCTCTACGAATTTGTCGTCGGAACGCAGATTCATGGTCAGCGGCCTGCCGCAGACCGGACATTTGGGAAGAAGCTCGGTCGGCACGGTCATCTTCGGCGTCGCGCCTTCCGGAAGGATCAATTCGTTGTCTGTTCCGATCTCCCATCCCTGCGAAAGCACCATCGCACGGATCATTTCTTCATTCTCGTAGGTCTTGTCATGGCAAGGCACGCTGCACTGGAACAGGCCGTAATCGCCCTGTGTGTAAAATAGCCGTTTCTTGTCAAACCCGGCCTTCTGGAAGCAGTGATCCACATTGGTGGTGATGACGAAGTAGTCTTTGTCCTTCACCAGTTCGAGCAGATCAGCATAGACCGGCTTCGGCGCGTCCATGTACCGGTTCACCCAGATATACCGGCTCCAGTATGCCCAGAATTCTTCCCGGGTCCTGTACGGATAAAACCCGCCGGAATACATGTCCGCAAAGCGGTACTTCGAGGCAAAATCGGAAAAATACCTCTCGAACCGCTCCCCGCTGTAAACAAATCCGGCGGACGTGGAAAGCCCGGCACCGGCTCCTATGACCATGGTGTCGGTGCGGGTGAGAGTTTCTCTCAGCTTTTGGACGTTATCTGAATAATTCCCGGTAGATTTCGTAATCTTCGTCCCCGAATACATTGAATATCACCTCGATTTTGCTTCCTGTTTTCTCTCTGAATTCTTTTACCGTCCGCACCGCGATCCGTGCCGCCTCGCGCTTCGGGAAACCGAAAACGCCCGTGGAGATACAGCAGAAGGCGATGCTGCCCACCCCGTTTTCCTCCGCGATCTCAAGGCAGGAGCGATAGCAGGACGCAAGCTGCTTTTTGTGCGTTTCATTCAGTCTTCCGCTCACGATCGGTCCGACGGTATGGATGACGTATTCGCACGGGAGATTGTATGCCGGCGTGATCTTCGCCCCGCCGGTCGGCTCGTCGAAGCCCTGCTTTTTCATCATATCCGCGCAGGTATTCCGCAGCTGAACGCCCGCGTAGGTGTGGATGCAGTTGTCGATGCAGCTGTGGCACGGCTGATAACACCCGGTCATGCCCGAATTGGCGGCGTTCACGATGGCGCCGCATTTCAGCGTCGTGATGTCGCCCTGCCAAAGATAAAGCCCGGGTTCGACCGGTTTCAGCGCCGTATAGTCGGTGACGCCCTTTTCGCGGATCGCTTCTTTCAGATATTCGTCCTGTACGTTCAGGAAGTCTTCCCCGATTTTCCCGGGCATACGGACGTTCATCAGCGAGCGCAAAAGCCGCCTCTGCCCGTATTCGTCCGCGGGGATCGCCATCTCCCGGTATTGTTGCCGCTCGGCAAGAAGCGCGCGGAGCAGATACTCTCTTCTTTCTGTTTGATTCATAGGTTCACCTTCACCTTCAGATCAGAGCGGCCTGTCCGTCGACCCACGATTCCTGCGGCACGTCGTGGATCACGTCGTCCTCTTGATAATTGCCGATGAGAAACGGCGACCTCGGGTCGTGGAGCCTGCTTTGCGCCATCACCTTCGCCGGTTCCGCGTTCGCATAGCAGTAGCGGCACAAGTGCAGGCAGGTGTTGTACGCGCCGATGTCGCAGGAGAGATAACACGCGCACTCAGCCCGCGCCCCTTTCTTTTTCGGCGCGTTCAGCCGCCTGCCGATCGCCTTTTCGTAGTCTCCGATTCTCATGCATCCGCCGCAGTCCGCGCCGAACGCCGCGAGATCGTTCCCCTCGGCACAGGGCTTGAGCGTCATGCCGTGCGCGGCGGCGATCTCAACGAACGTCTTGCCGAGCCGCAGCCGTTCTTCTCTCGTGACCTCTCTCGCCTCGGAAAAATTGCGCCTGACCTTCGGATACAGATCGATAAAGCTGATCACGGCGGTTTTCGTATAGCCGTCCAGCGCGGATGCCATCTTTTCAAAAGCGCGGAGGTGGTAAGCGGCACAATATCTTTCGGACAGGAAGATCGGATCGTACCGCCAGCCCACGGAATCGATGCCGACCGTTTCCGAAAGCCTCCTGAAATCGTCCAGGAGTTTGTGCTTGTCCTTTACGTTCGGCTCGATATCGCGTCCGTAGGGCGTGATCGTGACGAACCAGTACTGACCGTAGCCCTTGAGCAAGTCCATATATCGGAACATCGGCTCCGGGTTTTTCGTGCAGAATCCGATGCAGTCCACGACGGCCGGGTCGAGGCGGTAGCGGCTGACCTGGCGCGGGTTATACGGATTGCGCACGCAGACAAAGCCCTCTTTCAGACGGTTTGCGAACCACTCTGAATAGAAAGCGGGGATATCCGTGCGCTGTCCCGTGTTGATGATCACCGCTCCTCACCGCCTTTTTGTTTTCGCTGTTATAATACTACCACAATTTTGCCGTCGACGCAACCGGTATCCTGCGAAGAAACCGCATCTTTTATGTGTTCAAAATCAAATACTTTTCCCCGTTTCGGCGTCAGCTTGCTCCCGCCGAGAAACGCGAAGATTTCATCCATGACCTTCTGCGTCGGGCAGTTCCGGGGAAAGACCGTCGGGAACACGCCTCGACGCAGGCCGCCGGAGGTTCCGGCCGAACAGATCCTTTAATGCCATTTTCATGACCTCCCGTATCATTTCAGATCGCGTTTGCTCTCTGTAATTCTATTATACCGGATCCGTTCCGGCGGCGCAAGTACGCACTTTTTTATTACATAGTCACCTTTTTGTAACCGGTTGACAGCGCCGGAATTGTTTGTTATACTGTATGTGAAACAGCATCCAATATTCCGAACGGAAGCGGAGGAGACGAATATGAAAACCAAAGACGAACTGCCCGACTGCCCCGTGGCGACGACCGTCCAGCTGATCGGGAACAAGTGGAAGCTGCTCATCCTGCGCAATCTTCTCGCCCGTCCGTGGCGGTTCAACGAACTGCGCCGGGATCTGGACGGCATCAGCCAGAAGGTGCTGACGGAAAGCCTGCGCTCCCTCGAAGAAGAGGGGATCGTCAGCCGCTCGGTATATGCCGAAGTCCCGCCCCGGGTGGAATACGCCCTGACAGAGCTGGGCGAGTCCATGCGCCCCATCCTCGACGCCATGCAGGAATGGGGAGCCAGCTATAAAAGGCAGGTCGAAATTTCAAATCCGTGAGAAAAAGCGTCCGGAAAAGTAAAGAGGCGCATCGGTGATCCGGATATGCGGATTTCATGCGGCCTGCGCTCACGGCTCCGGTCATCGGTCTGAAATGAATCCATACAAACAAGCCCCCCTCCCCGGTTCACGCGGGGAGGGGGCCGTTTTTCGCTGTGCGTCCGGGAGTTCCCGGCGGAAAAAGGAATGTCCGGCGTTTGTCGCTGTCAAGGGGGGCGCGCGGTGATCCGTTTTCTCGAACCGCCGCGGAGCGCGGGAGAAGTCGGCTCTGTCCGTTTTTCGATCGGAAGTCGGACCGGTCAGTTCCCTCCGGAGTCCGTTCCCGGATCGAGGAACTGCATCCCGGCCTCTTCGCCCTCGCCGTAGACGACCGTGCCGAGCTCCTGACGGGAGGCGACCGAATACACGGAGCGCGTGAGCTTGCCGTCAACCACGATCTCGACCGTGACGGTGGTGTTTCCTTCCGAGCGGTCGGTGTAGTTCACGACCCAGAACCTGTATTTGCCCGGTCCCGGTTCCTTGAAGTAGATGTGCTCGGCGGAAACCGAGTCGTCGCCGTTGACCTGACGGTCGACGTCGAGCTCGCCGCCGTCCGCCGTCTTGTTGCTGAAATAGATCTCGTTTCCGTTCGGCGTCATGCAGTGCAGGTCGATGTCGTCGTTGTTGTCCCACATGATCGAGACGGTGATGTCGCCGTCGTGCGCGCCGAGCGACTGCATGATGGACTGCATGGAATCCGACAGCGTCGAGGAATCCGGCCCGAAGAAGCGCCCGCCGCCGACCTTGTTGATGTATTCGCAGACGTCGATCTTATAGCTGGCTTCCTCCGGCTTGGTCTTCGACTTGCGGAGAGAGGACGTTTTGATCTTGATCTCCTCGCCCGCGCCTTCGATCTTGTAGTACTTGACGGTCTTTTTGCCGTCGCTGCAGTTGATGGTCACGCGGTAGCCGTCGATGCAGCCGTCCTTCGCCTGCGCGCTCTTCTCGGGGAGGTTGAACACAAGCAGTCCGTCGTCGCTCACGCTGCCCGAGATGGTGGGCGGGACCATCAGATAGAGCGTATAGCCGCTCGCGTGCCCTTTATCGGTGTCCTCCGAGCCGTCGACCTCGTAGATCCACGGGTATTCGGTGCTGGTATAGGGCTGGGGCGGGACGAACAGGCCGTATTTCGTATTGGTCCACGGCAGGTTCTTCGCCGGGAAGACCGTGAAATCGGGAAGATTCGTTTTCAGTTCCTTGTCGCCTACGAGGAGCAGGGACCAGTCGCTCACGACGCCCGACGCCGTGAGGAAGGAGCGCATGTGCACGTTCCAGCCGTCGTTGGCGTTCGAGAGGTCGACGTGGACCTTGTCGTTGATGACCGTGTTGTTGTACGCCCAAGGGTATTTTCTCGCGGCGCCGATCCCGGTGATGGCCTCGCTGTCCTCTTCCAGCGACCCGGCGTGCGCGTAGAATTTCGTCTGCTGATCCTGGACGAATTTGCGGTAGAGGAAGTCCATTTCGTGCGCGCTGAGACCGAATCCCGTCATCAGGACGGTGGACAGATTATAGGAGGTGATGCCCGAACAGGAGGCGTAGGAGCGCAGGAACTGATCCATCGTGACCTCCTTCGCTTGTCTCCAGTTCGTCCAGATATAGCGGATGAACTGTGCGAGCGGGTAGGAAACGTCCGCGCGGTTGCCCCCGGAGAACTCGACGCTGTCGTACCCGTTCGCCCAGACCTGCTTGAAGCTGTCGAGTCCTATGGCGTAATACTGATAGTCGGAGCCGTTGCCGAGATCCTGCTCCGTCGAGATGGTTTCGTTTTTCTGGAAATACTTGTAGGCTTCCTCTTCCACGTACTGGGCGAGGGCCTCGTCGAATTTGTAGTTGGCGGTGCGGGAGTAGACGTATTCCCGCTCCGAGGCGTGGAAGAGCTCGTGCGTCAGGGTGAGCAGCGCGTGATCCATTTCCTTTTTCGTGCCGCCCTTGATCGGGTTCAGGTTGAGCTCGATGAAGGTTCGGCGGAAGAGCGGCGACATCGTGACGCCGTTCGCGCCTTCGGGCAGGGAGGGGCAGATGCGGATCTCAAATTTCGGGCTCGGCATCTTGATCTTCAGGGTTTTCAGATACTGATACGCCGAGCGGAGCTGATCCGCGATCTTCAGGATGATATCCGGCTTGAGTCCGGAGTCGGACTCGTATTTCGCGATACTCATCGTGATTTCCTTGAGCCGGGGATCGCTCTCCACGGCTTTATCGATTGCCGTGATGCATTCCGCACAGGCCTCGGGATTCTGCTGCTTGTTGATATTCTTCGTTGTGATATTGTACTTCTTTTTGATCTTGTCGCGTTGCTCTTCCTGGATCTCCCTGACCCGTTCGCTCTGAGCGTCGTAGAGCCCCTGTCCGGCGTCGGTACGGACGTAGGTGATCTTATAGAGCTTTTTGCTCGTTAAATCGTCCTTGTCTTCATGGACGACATACCCGTCGCCCTTCCAGAACGACCGCCAGAAGCTGAGGTTGGAATCCTGGTAGGGCGCGCCGAATTCCTCGTAGATCGTCACGCCTACGAGCACGACGAGACCGATGGCCATGGTGATCGAAAAGTTCCGGTTGCCCTCGAACATCAGCTTCGAGCCTTCGAGCCATGTGGCGTATTCCTCGACGGCGCCGTCCTCGGCGAAGTGGTACACGTTCACCGCGTCGTATTCCTTTTCGTCGAGCGGATAGTTTTTGAGGTCGATGGACACCGTGAAATACCCGGGCATGATCTCCCCCTCTTCCATGCCCGCGTCGAGCCGCCACGAATCGAGCACAAGGGAGGGCGTCTGCAGATCGTCCGCGAGGATGTTCTCATATTGCTCGATCGTGTCCTCGTCCATCGGTGTCATGGTGAATTCCCGGTCGCGGTCGAGGGCGTTTTCCGGAACGTCGATGACGACGCCCTCCACGGGCGTGAAGGTCCTCGCCCGGCTGTTGCCGAAGCCGATGTCCGTGTTGATCTCGGGGACCTCATAGCCCTCCATTTTCCCGACCTCGGGGGATTTCTGAAGGATGGGGATCAGAAAGCCCGGCCTGCCGAACCCGGTCACGAGGATCGCCAGCACAAGCGTGATGGAAAGATTGCGGATCCAGTGGCTTTTTTTCTTCATCATGGTCAATCCTCCCTCTCTCCGCCGTCAAGCCAGCCGTAGTTGTAGTGGTTGATTTCGCGCTCCCGAGCGTATTCCTCCGCCATGGGATCGCGTACTCTGAGCGGCTCGCCGTTCTTGAGCGCTTCGGCGATCGCGGCGTATTGGGACTCTTGTTCCTCGGAAAGCACGTTTTCGTCGACCGTGTTCTTCGGGATCTCGAGAATTTTCAGATTTTCCGGGATGGTCAGCGCGCCGAACACGATCAGGGCGATCCAGATGGGGAGAAAGAGCAGCGTGAAATTGAACGGCTTTTTCTGTTTGACCGCGGGCTGAGCGTATGCCGACTGATTGTACACGGGCTGGGCATATGCCGGCTGCCCGACCGGCTGCTGGACCGCGGGCTGGCCGTAGAGCGGCTGCCCGACCGGCTGCTGGACCGCGGGTTGGCCGTATGCCTGTTGCTGAACCGGAGGCTGGCCGTAGAGCGGCTGCCCGACCGCAGGCTGACCGTAGAGCGGCTGTTTTACCGCGGGCTGGGTGTTGATCGGCTTCTTGTACGATGGTTGGGCGTACAGCGGAAGGGTTCCGATCGACGGGGCAGCGCCGGGCTGCGCAAACGGCGTCTGACCGCTGTTTGCGGGTTGAGCGGAAGGCTGTGTGAACTGCTGCGCGGGAGCCTGCATAAACGGCTGCTGACCGCCGACTGCGGGCTGCGCGGGGGCCCGGGCGAACGGCTGTGCGGACGCCGCGGACGCGGGCTCTTCAAGCTTCGCGCTGCACCAAGGACAGAAGCGCGCAGCCGGCACAAGGGGCTGACCGCAGGAGGCGCAGACCGGGGCTGCCTCTTTCTGCGGCTGGGAGGCGGCTTGACGCGCAGGCTGCTCGTCGGCCGGGATCCGGGCGCCGCAGCCGGTGCAGAATTTTGCTCCGTCCGGCAGGGGCGCGCCGCATTCCGTACAGAATTTTGCTTTTGCCATAACGATGATCCTTTCCGTGAGGATGGGGCGGGGACGGGACGTTCCGGTGCTGGGTTTTTTGATCCGATCCGGAGGGAAACGTCCGAAATTCGCCTTCGTTCGTATTATCTTCATTATACTCGTCTCTCACGGACAGGCACAAGTATTGACAAACACTTGTCATTGATAATTTTTTTGTCAACCCATTGCGCTCCCACGGATTTTATGTTAAACTGTAATTCAACGCAGGACGAGGGGGGAGTGTCGTATGTTCCACGAAAAAATCCGTCAGATATTCGCTCTGCTCGGGGTCACACTGACAGAATTCGCGCGCGCGGCAGGGTGCGACAAATCCAATATAAGCCGCATCGCAAGCGGAGCGCGGGTCCCGAAGAACGGCGGGGCGGGCGCGCGTCGGCTCGTTGACGCGATCTATCTGTGCTCCGACGAAAAGGACGGACTGGACGCGCTCTGCACGCTGATTTCCTGCGAGGACCGTACCTCGGCACATCGGATCCGGGAGAGGATCATGGCATGGCTCTACGACGGGGAAGAGACCGCCGTCAGACGCCCGGAGAGAACGGAGGAAAAAAACGGGAAAGTCCCGTATCGGGCGTTCGGCGAGAGACTCGACGCCCTTATGAAGCTGACGGGGCTGTCCAACATCCGCTTGGGACGATCGCTGAACACCGATCCTTCCTATATCAGCCGGTTCCGCAGCGGCCTGCGCTCGCCGAGAGCCAATCCGAAGGTGATGAGCGATCTCTGTTCCCTGCTTTTGAGCCGGGCTTTGGAGCAGGGGAAGGGGGAGGCGCTCGGGAAGCTGATCGGGATGCCCGAAGAAGCGCTTTCCGATCGGGAAGCCGCGTGGGAATGGCTGTACCGCTGGCTTTTCAGCGCGGAGAGCGGGGACGGGACGCCGCTCGTGGAGCGACTCGTCGATCGGATCGGCTCCTTTTCCGCCGACATCAAAAAACCGCCGCTTTCCTTCGAAGAAGCGGCGGACAGCGGAATACTCGGGGAAAACGCGGCTTTCTACACCGGGGTCGACGGGCTCAGACGCGCGGTGATCCGTTTTCTCGGAAACATCGTGGAGCGGGGAGAAAAGGAGCTCTTTCTGTATTCCGATCAGAATATGGAATGGATGGTATCCGATCCGGAATTCCGGGCGAAGTGGGTGACGCTCATGATCCTCTGCGTCACCGGAGGCACAAGGATCACCGTCGTTCACAACATCAACCGCGATCTCTCGGAGATGGAGGAGGCGATCGAGAGCTGGCTGCCCCTGTATCCGTCGGGAATGATCCGGGCGTTCTGGTGCAGAACAAGCGGAGGAGATCGTTTTTCCACGACCATGTTTCTCTGTCCGGGATATGCCTGTATCACAGGGTGCAACATCGGCGGAGCGGAGGCGGAAAAAGGACTGTACCGGTTCGACACCGATCCCGCTCTGCTCGGAGCGCACGAGGCGTTTTACGGGGAGCTTTTGAATCGTTCGGGGGAGCTCGCCGGGGTGCACGGTTCCGAGAACATCGGCAGGCTGGGGGAAGAGGACATAACCTCTCTTTCCGTCATTACCAACACCCTTTCGCTTGCCACGATGCCGGAGACGGTCATTCTGTCCGCGCTCGAACGCGCCGGCGCGGACGAGGCGGAAAAGGCGCGCGTGATCGATTTGAAAGAGAAGCGTCTCTCCGTGCTCGAGTCCAAGGCAAAGAAAGGTTTTCTGCACGAATTCGTGCCGACGCCGGGGGACGAAGAGCTGTTTGAGGGCAGGGTGCCGATGGATATCCCGGGGTTTTCGCTTGCCTACACGCCTTCCGAGTACGCGGAACATATCCGCGGCATCCTCGCGATTTCGGAGCGGTGTGCCGGGTATCGCTTCTGCGCTCTGCCCGAGGAGGCTTTCGAGGATATCCGGCTTTTGATTTCCGACCGGGCGGTGGCGGTCGAACGGCTGCGGGCGCCGTATGTCACCATTCTGCTCGAGCAGCCCGATCTGTGCCGCGCCTTCACCGCTTACGCCGAACGCATCCGGGAAAAGTACAAGCAGGACAGACTTACGACGAAAGCGATGCTGGAGCGGTATTTGTGATAAGAAGCCGGGAGAGGTTCGGCGCTCTGCGCGGTCGTGGCCTGCGGATGCTCTTTGCCGCACATCCTGTTTTCTTTGGAAGGAGAGTCGTCACGGAATCGCGATCCGTTTCCCGTCTTCCGGAATCCGCCCCTGTGCCCGCTCAGCGCGTCGACCGTTTGCTCGCCGAGGGTCTTCCCGACAATGCGGACGTGAGGCTGTTTGATCTCAGCGGCCGGAAGTCCGTCGTTCATGTCCGTGGAAAAAGCTCCCGTACGGCAGTTGTTATTCTGCCATACGGGGGCTTCTTTGCCGATGGGTGTCGCCCGTTTTTTCTTTTTTGTAATCCGGAATTCCCGAATCCGCGGCGTGGCGGTCAGAATACGACCTCCTCCCTGCCGTGCGCGTAGAAGATCCTCTTCGGACGGGATGCCAGGACGGTTTCCCAGTCCCTCCGGAGCGGCAGGTTTTCGGCGTACCCTTCGAGAACCGCCCGGCGTTCGAGATCGCCGACAAAACAGTCCCCGTCGTCTAACAGCAGGCAGTTCCCCTCGTCGTAGTTACAGCACTCATGCACAAGGCGGCGGGCTGCCTGGTGCTGGCGGTAGTCCATGCGGGACGGCTTATCGTTCATGGCTCTGCTCCTTTCTGCGGTGCGGCTC
>JAFYBN010000057.1 GCA_017540175.1 Clostridia bacterium
ACTTTTTCTCCTTTATCAGAGGAGCCGGTTCAGCAAGCTGAACCCAAAAGTACCAAAAAGAGGAACTCTTTCAAAGTCTTGGGTGTTCCGAGGTCGGAGAGTTCGCGCTCCGCGCGAATCTCGGGACCTCGGGTCAGGGCGCTGCAGCAGTTCGCGGAGCGAACTGCAACACCCACACCACCTTTTGAAAAAGGTGGACGAAAACTTTATCCTTTTGCGACAGACCCAAATCCATGTTTGGGAGGCATTATGAGATTCGAACGCATTCATTTCATGCCCGGAGAAGAGGGCGTATATTATGACGCATATGTCGCCGATCCCACGCCGGGCTTTGTCCGCCCCGCGCTGCTGGTGATCCCGGGCGGGGGTTACGGCGGGGTCTGCTCCGACCGGGAGGGCGAGCCGATCGCGCTGGCGTTTATGGCGCGGGGCTTCAACGCATTCGTGCTCCACTACACCGTCGGGCGGAAAAAGGTCTTTCCCGCCCAGCTCATCGAAGCGTCCCTCGCTGCGGCGCACATCCGGCACGGCGCGGGTGAATACGGGATCGACCCGGGACAGCTTTTCGCCGTGGGCTTCTCGGCGGGCGGGCACCTCGCGGGCTCGCTCGGCATTCTCTGGGATCACCCCGCGGCCGCGGGAGCGCTCGCGGAGGCGGGAGCCACACCGGGGGAGAACCGGCCGGACGGGATCATGCTCGTCTACCCGGTCGTCACGGGGATCGGGGAGATCGCAAACAGCGGCACGATCCGCAACCTCTGGGCGACGGACAACCCGACCGAGGAACAGTGCCGCGCGGTCAGCCTGGAGCTGCACGTGACAGGGGAATCCTCCCCCGCCTTCCTCGTGCACACCTCGAACGACGGCATGGTGGACGTGCGCAATTCCCTCGTCCTTGCCGAGGCGTACCGGTGCGCGGGCGTTCTCTTCGAGATGCACATCTATCCCGACGCGCCCCACGGCGTCGCCCTCGGAAACGAGATCACCGCCTTCGGCAGGGCGGAATGGAACGACCCCGCGATCGCCGGATGGGTCGGACACGCGGCGGAATGGGCGAAAAGCGTGAAGAAATGAAGCCGCCTGCACAGGCGAGCTGAGCAAGGGGCAACTCCCCAAACGAATCCGAGAGCATAAAAACGGACGGCCGAACCCGCATCGGGTCAGCTGTCCGTTTTTGAATGCTTTTTGAGCCCGTGAAAACTGCCTCAGTCTGCCCGTTCCGGGGCGTTTTTATCTGCGGATCGGCTTCATAGGCCCTGCGGGGCGTTTTCGTTTCCGAATCAATACGCGCCCTGCGCCAGCATGGCGTTCACGACCTTCTGGAAGCCCGCGATGTTCGCGCCCGCGACGTAGTTGCCTTCCATGCCGTATTCCTTGGCGGCGGCGGCGATGTTCGCGTAGATGCCGGTCATGATGCCCTTGAGCTTGGCGTCGACTTCGTCGAAGCTCCAGCTCAGGCGCTCGCTGTTCTGGGACATTTCAAGACCCGAGGTGGCGACGCCGCCCGCGTTCGCGGCCTTGCCGGGAACGAAGAGCACGCCCGCGCCCTGCAGGATCTTCGTGGCTTCGATGGTGGTGGGCATGTTCGCGCCTTCGCAGACGGCGGTCACGCCGTTCTTCACGAGTTCCTTCGCGTCGTCCGCGAGGAGTTCGTTCTGCGTCGCGCAGGGGAGGGCGATGTCCGTCTTGACGGTCCACACGCCGCGGCCTTCGTGGTAATCCGCGGAGGGCTTGGCTGCCTTGTACTCGGAGAGACGGGCGCGGCGCACTTCCTTGATGTCCTTCACGAGGTCGAGATCGATCCCGTCCTTGTCGTAGATCCAGCCGGTTGAGTCGGAGAGGGTCACAACCTTGCCGCCCAGCTGGGTCGCCTTTTCCGCGGCGTAGATCGCCACGTTGCCCGCGCCGGAGATCGTCACGGTCTTGCCTTCGATGCCGCTGCCGTGGTTCTTCAGAAGCTCGTCGACGAGGTAGAGCAGGCCGTAGCCCGTCGCCTGCGTCCGGACGAGGGAGCCGCCGTAGGTGAGGCCCTTGCCGGTGAGAACGCCTTCGTACAGACCGGTGATGCGCTTGTACTGACCGAAGAGATAGCCGATCTCGCGCGCGCCGGTGCCGATGTCGCCCGCCGGGACGTCCACGTCCGCGCCGATATACTTATAGAGCTCGGTCATGAAGCTCTGGCAGAACGCCATGACCTCACGGTTGGATTTGCCCTTGGGGTCGAAATCGGAGCCGCCCTTGCCGCCGCCCATCGGGAGACCGGTGAGGGAGTTCTTGAAGACCTGCTCGAAGCCGAGGAACTTGATGACGGAAAGGTTGACGGACGGATGCAGTCTCAGGCCGCCCTTGTACGGACCGATGGCGTTGTTGAACTGGATGCGGTAGCCGGTGTTCACGCGGATCTTGCCGCTGTCGTCCACCCACGGAACGCGGAAGATGATCTGACGGTCGGGCTCGGTGATGCGCTCGAGGATCGCGTCCTGCTCGTATATTTTTTCATTCCGGGTGATGACGGGCTCGAGGGTCTCGAATACCTCGCGGACAGCCTGCAGGAATTCGGGCTGATAGGAGTATTTCGCCTCGATCTGGGAAAGAACGTTTTGGGTATAGCTCATGAATGTGCCTCCCTTTGAGTGAATCGGATTTTTAACGGAATAAATATACCACAAATCCGTCTTAAATTCAAGAAGGAACGATAAATATTTGACGCGCACGGAAGATTTCTGCACATTGACGAAAAGAAAAACGGCGGGAGCCCCCATTTTCGGCAAGGTGAACGGAAATCGGTCTCCCGCACGGTCGAAAAAAGGGTCCGGCGGGGTATGCCGCCGGACTGCCGTGCATAACATGCAAAGATTTCAGGTATAATTATACATGATCCGCCGACTCGACGTGGAGCGGGAGCGGGAACCACGAACGGACCGCAGGAGAAAGGGCTCTGCGCCGGTCGGACCAGAGGCCGAAGAGCAGTGCCATCGCCTCCATATGGGAAAGCTCGAGGTCCGCCGCCTCGGGTGCGCAGGGCTCGACTGCGACTTCGTTTTCACGCACGGCGAGGCGGAAGGATTCGTCTCCGGCGTATCCGTGAACGAGCAGGGAAAGCTCGCCGCCGCAGAGCTCCTCGCGCGCCGCCTTGAAGTTGAGGCACGCCTCCGTCACGCGGCGGAAGCGAAGGATATTGAACATTTCGCACGCGCCAAGGCTCAGGCCACCTCCGATCTTCGCCGCCGCGGCGATCTGGGCGGCATCCCACGTCGGGATGTGCAGATTCACGTCGCCGCGCTGCTTCACGTAATTGCGGACGACGTCGTTGAACGCGCCGGGATCGAGCAGCGTCAGCTCCTTCAGATCCCCGACGAAATAGCCGCGGAATTCGCCGTCCTTCAGGACCGCCGAGAGGGAGGAGCGCCACGAGCGGCAGATATCGAGGAACGCCGCGCGCGCTCTTTCCGTGCGCATGGGACGGGTCCTCTGCAGCTCGTACGCCTTCCCGATCAGCTCCCCGTCACCCTCGCCGAGCTCGCGCAGCTCGTATTCGACGAAGGGAACGTTCCGGAAGCAGTGCCGCAGATTGCGGTTCCCGATCGAGATCTCGACCTGCTGGCCCGCGTGGTCGTAGCCGAAATATCCGTACCGCTGGCGCTGACCGCCGAGGATGGAGAAATCGATCCCGTCCGCGATCATGTCACGGAGAGCGAGGTTCATGCAGTCGATCATGTAGCCCTTCGAGCGGGAATAGGGGTGCACGGCGACGTTGCCGACGCCGCGGCTTTTGAGCAGCGTCCCGCCGACGTTCAGGGTGGAGTCGTACACGCCGACAGCGGCCTTCAGCTTTCCGTCCTCGGTGACGACGTAGTTGGAGTGGCAGGGATCGTATTCGGGCTTGTAGAGCTTCGGAAGGAGCTTTTTGAAATCGCGGTCGTCCCCGTTGAAGCCGAAGACGTAGTTCATGAAGTCCATGAGGTCGTCGTACATTTCCGGGGCGCCGCGCCCCTTGTAAATGATTGCCATGACAGATCCTTTCTTCGCCCGCGCCGACCGGCCGGTGGGGGGGCGGATGTTGAATTCGCTTGGGAATATGGGAGGGAATCGATCAGAGAAGGCTTGCCGCGAATACGTCGAGCCCGCCGTCCGTGAAGACGGCGCGCGCGTCCTCGGCGGCTGTGAGGGAGGGGAAGAGTCCGTACACGGACGGGCCGCTGCCGCTCATGAGGGCAGCGGCCGCGCCTGCCTCGAGAAGTTTGTCCTTGATATCAAAGACCTCGCGCGTCTTGAGAGCGATCCGCTCGAAATCGTTATAAAGGGAGACGGGGATCATGCCTGCCGCGAGCTCCCTCTCGAGCCGCGCCGTCCCCTCGTCGCGGACGGGATCGGGGAGCGGGGGATTTTCGTCGAGCAGACGGTACGCCTCCCCGGTCGGGACGGAGAGGGCGCGGGGCTTGACGATGAGCGCGGCGCAGGCGGGGGCGACGGGGGGGAACGGGGTGAGGATCTCTCCCCTGCCGCGGCAGAGCGCGATCTTTTGCTCAGACGCGCAGAACGGAATATCCGCGCCGACCGACGCGCCGATCTCGCAGAGCGTATCCGCGCAGGCGTGGATGCCGAACAGACGGTTCAGGAGCCTCAGCGTCGCCGCGCCGTCCGCGGAGCCTCCGGCGAGGCCTGCGGCGGAGGGAATATGTTTTTCGATGTGGATTCTGATATCGTACGTGTCGATGCCGAATGCCGAGAAAAACGCCTCGGCGCAGCCCCAGACGATGTTGCGCCCGTCGGTCGGGACGGCGGGGTCGGAACAGCTCACGCGGATGCGACGCGTTCCTTCTTCGGCGGGGGCGGCCTGTTCTGCTTGTTCGGCTTGCCCGAACAGCTCGACGGTCACGAGATCGCACAGGGAGACCTTCTGCATGACGCTTTCGATTTCGTGGTATCCGTCCGGGCGTTTTTCTCCGACCGTCAGGCGGAGATTGATTTTCGCGTACGCCTCAGCGGAAAGGATACCCTGCGCTTCGGCGGACCGGGATGGGATCGGCATGGCGCACCTCTCAGTGAATGAGCTTGATGATGGGATTCCGCTTCACGCCCACGGCGCCCTTCGGGCAGAGTTCCTGACAGCACCAGCATTTGATGCAGTTCTTTTTGACGATGCGGGCAAGGCGCTTTTTGCCCTTCTTTTTCATTTGGATCGTGTGGCGGGGACAGTTCTCGGCGCATTTGCCGCATCCGACGCAGATCTCTTTTTTGATCATGGGGCGCGGCTCGAAGAATTTCACCAGCCGCCCGCCCATGAAGTTCGGCAGGCCGCGGAGGAAACTGCCGGCGTCCGCGTCCGCGCGCACGAAATCGAACACGGGCAGGGAATCCGTGCCGAGGACGGTGATTTCCTTCACATCCCGCGGCGTGAAGCCGCGTTTCGCGGCGGCGTCGAGATGAAGCACTTCTCCGTCCCGCCCCATGATGTGCTCCGCGGCGATATCGAGGGTGAACGGGCTCTCAGAGACGAGGACGATCCCGGTTTCCTTCGGCACCCCGTGGGTGGGGCCGTTGCCCTCCATGGAAAGCACGCCGTCGCAGATCGCGAGGAAATCCTTTTCCCGCGTGACAAAGGCGGCGAGGTCGACGAGCAGTTCGCTGAAATCCGCGATCTGTGGGCACAAATTGTGGGCCTCGAATTTCTCCGTGCCGGGGATGAGCCCGAAGAGGTTTTTCACGGCGCAGCTCATTCCGGTCAGCTCGTGGGATTTCAGCTTGCACAGGTCGACGACGAGGTCGCACTCGGAAAACGGATTCAGCACATGGAACGAGTGGAGCCGCACACCGTGCGCCGACGCGTCAGAGAAGCCGTAATCCGCGTTCAGAGTCAGCCGCGGGTCGTCGATCTGATCCATGCCGCAGACTTTATAGACGTGGGAAATCGACGCCGCGTTGTACGGGCCGCCGGGGGAATCCGCGAGCACGATTTTCTCCGCGCCCATGGAGGAAAGCACCTCGACCGCGGCTCTCACGAAGGAGGGATGCGTGGTGGCGCCGACCTCGGGCTTCAGGGCGAGCACGAGATTGGGCTTGATGAGGACGCGCCTGCCCCGGACGCGGCTCTCGTCGAATCCGAGCGCGGCGAGGGCGTCGCGGAGGAGTCCGGCGATTTTTTCGGCGTCGTAGACCGGGCACTCTGCGAAGTAAACGGGGGATTTGTCCATAACACACCTGTTCGTCTTGATATTCATTCCGTATTATACCATAAAGCCGGGCGGGAATCAAGGGCTCGGACAAAAGCGCGGCGGCGCGCAAATGTGAAAAAATTACGGTTTTTTTCAAAAATCGCGTAAGAAAACCCCGCGCCGTTCGTTGTATCCTATAGAGGGACTTCACGGAAAGGAGGCGGAAAGGTGGGAAAAGACGTCGGCACACGGCTTCGGGGGCTGTGGGAGAAATACGCCCGCGGACTGCTCGGCTATACCCGTTCGCTGATGAGCGGCGGCGCGCTTTACAAGGACGCGGAGGACATCGTCGGGGAAGCCTTTCTGCGCCTGATGGACCGCATCGGCAGGGGAGGGTACGCGGACAAAGAGGACGAGGAGCTGAAGCGCATTCTCATGCGCATCTGCCGCAATCTCGTGATCGACGAGCAAAGGCGGGCGGGACGGGTCCGGATGGAATCCTTCGATGATTATCCGGGAGAGGAGGAGCCCGACCCCTCGCCGACCCCGGAGGAGATCGCGGAGGAGAGGGACGAGGCGCGGCGGGCGCGCGCGGTCCTCATCTCCCTGCCGCCGGAGCAGCGGTGCATCCTCGAAATGCGCCTGGTCGAAGGGCTGAGCTTCGCGCAGATCGCCGAAGAGCTCGGCATTACGGAAAACAACGCCGCCGTGCGCTTTTTCCGCGCAAAGGAGGAGGCGGCGAGGAGACTGCGGAAAGGAGAGGGCAATGGAACGTGATACGGAACTTTTGCTCCGGGACGCGCTGATTGCGCTCGCGGAGGAGGAATGGGCGCGTCAGAGCGACACGGACTTTTCTCCCGGCTTTGAGGACAAAATGCGCCGCGCGCTCGCCGCGGGATCGCGCCGCGGGGAGAGGAAGCCGGGCAGACGGCCGCTCTCCCTGATCGCGGCGCTGACCGCCCTGTTTCTGCTCGTCTGCGGCGGAGCACTCGGCGCGGCGGCGGCGCGGGTCTTCGCGCAGCGCTGGGGCGGCACGGTACTCAGGAATTGGGACGGGCATTTCCGGGTGAGCTACGAGGCGGACCCGGACGCGCCGGACACGATCCAAACGAAGCGCGAGCCGAAGGAGGTGCCGCAGGACTGGACAAGGCAGGTCGCCGGGGACGGGAAGACGAGCTATGATCTGCTCTATACCGACGAAAACGGCGTTTTGACGCTGACTTACAGCCAGTCGGTGATGAGCGCCGGGACGACGCTCTTCTATACCCGGGATTACCGTGTGATCGAGACCGTCGACGTGGGCGGCAGGGAAGGAGAACTCATGCGCCACACGGACGGCGTCTCGCTTGCCCTGACGTGGAGCGACGGGGATTATTTCTACGATCTGCGCTCGAAGACGGAGACGGTCTCGTCGGAGCTGCTGCTCGCGATCGGACGGTCGGTGGACCGGTCGGTGGGGGATTGAGAGAGGAGAACTCTCGACTCCTTCCGCCGGGCGCGACTGCGTCGGCGCGCGTGACGGAGAGGGGCCGCGGCAGCGCCTGGAATCAAGAGTCATCCAAGAGTCATAAAGGAGGAAATCCAAATGAAAAGCATCCGTCTGATTTTGATGGTTCTTCTGCTTGCTTCGATGCTCGCGGGGTGCGCGAGCCCGGGGGAAAAGGAGGAGCAGGGCGCGGCCGAACCGGGCGCGCTGACGGCGGAAAACGCCCCGGTCGGCGGGTCGTCCAACAGGCCGGACGAGGAAGCGGAAGTGCCCCCGCCGGAGCACACGAACCTCGCGTATTATATGGTCATTGTGCCGCAGAATCAGGCGGGGTGGCAGCCGCAGAGCGAGGGGGAGGTCTCCCGCATGCGCGATCTTTTGGACGACGAGGTGCTGCTCTTCGTCAACGGCTCGGCAGCGGAAGAGAGAGCCGCCGTGCGCGTGGGGCAGAGCATTCTCTATGCACTCGACCGGATCGCTTCCATGCTCGGCATGACCGCGCCCGCCGAGCTCTCGTCCGATGTGCGGGAGAACGAGGTCGTGATCGAAGGGGAGAGGTATCTGAACGGGGACGCACTCGCTTCCCTGCTCGGGTGCCGGATCACCGTGTGGGACGGCGCATCAGCCGCGGAATCGTATGCGGGCGAGGATATGGGCACGGCAAGCGGCTGCATGATCCCGGGCAGCGATCTCGAACAGGTTTTGATCACACGGCTCCCCGCGGGCGGCAAAACCGCGGAGGAGTGCCTCGCGTATCTCAGAGAAGGGCTGATCCGCGCGTATGCGGCCCGCTTCGGCGTTCCCTTCGAGCCCTATGAGGGAGAAAGACCGGGGGATATCTTCTCGCCGGATTACAAGCGGGACAGCGCCCGCTGGACGATCACCGGGCTCTCGGTCGGAGGAGAGAACGACCGCTTCGTCATCGTCCCCGCCGCGGCGTTCACGCGGATCTTCTATGTTGACCGGTTCACGGACGACGTGTTCGCCTTCTACCCCGGCTACGGGTACACGTTCATGCCGTATGATTTCGATTCGCCCGGGGCGCTTTTCTTCGCGGGATAAAGGATCCTCAATATTTTCCGTTTCCCCTTGCACTTTGCCCGGTTTTATGGTATGCTGAAAGAAAAACGCACGGAGGCAAACGCGGATATGGAACGGAATCGGAATCTGAACCGGGGGTGGCTCTTCCATCTCGGAGACGAGCCCGGCGCGGACTACATGGGCTGGGACGACCGGGCATGGCACAAAGTCACGCTCCCCCACGACTGGTCGGTGGAGCATCCCTTCGACCGGAGGCATTCGAGCGGCACGGGCTATCTCCCCGGCGGCACGGCGTGGTACCGGAAGCACTTCGAACTCGAGGAGGAGACCGCGGGCAAGCGCGTGCGCGTCACCTTCGGCGGGGTGTACAAAAACGCCTCCGTCTGGATCAACAGCAATTACCTCGGCAAGAGACCCTATGGCTATTCCACCTTTACCTACGACATTTCCGCCTTCGTCCGTCCCGGCGAAAACGTCCTCGCGGTGCGCGTGGAGCACGAGGAGACCGCGGATTCGCGCTGGTTCACGGGCTCGGGCATTTACCGCGACGTCACGCTCACCGTGACCGATCCCTGCTCCTTTGAGACGGACGGGGTGTTCATCTCGACCGAAAAGCTCGAAAACGGCGCGGCGACCTTGAGGATCCGCTATGAGGCGGCGGACGGGGACGTGTTCCCCTTCGCGGTCTTCGCCCCGGACGGGAGCATCGCAGACGCGGGCGCGGGCACGGAGCCGGAAGGGGAGCTCACCCTGACGGTCGACGATCCCCTTTTGTGGAGTCCGGACGATCCCGTGCTCTATTCCCTCGACTGCCGCGTGCAGAAGGACGGCGCGATCACCGATACGCTCCGCATCCCTTTCGGCATCCGCACGATCCGCTTCGACGGAGACACGGGCTTTTATCTGAACGACGAAAACATCAAGCTGAAAGGCGTGTGCGTGCACCACGACGCCGGAGCGCTCGGCGCGGCGGTGCCGAAGGAGGTCTGGGCGCGGCGGCTCGAAAAGCTGAAAAGCGCGGGCTGCAACGCGATCCGCACGGCTCACAATCCGCCCGATCCCCATCTGCTCGAGCTGTGCGACGAAATGGGCTTTCTCGTCATGGACGAGGCGTTCGACGAATGGGAGGGCCCGAAGAACAAGTGGTGGCAGGGGCACAACGTCTACCCGCCGAAGCGGTTCGGCTATGCCGCCGATTTCCCCGAATGGCACAAGACGGATCTCGAGGCGATGGTGAAGCGCGACCGCAACCACCCCTCGGTCATCCTCTGGAGCATCGGGAACGAGATCGATTATCCGAACGATCCCTACGTCACGCCCCTGTTCGACGAGGTGCTCGGCAACAACGACGCGAACAAGCCCACCGCGGAGAGACGGTACGATCCGAAAAAGCCGGACGCCTCCCGTCTCGCCGTCGTCGCGCGGGAGCTGTGCGGCATCGTCCACGCGCTGGACCGCACCCGCCCCGTCACGTCCGCTCTGAGCTTTCCGGAGCTGTCGAACCGCACGGGCTACGCGGACGCGCTCGACGTCGTGGGCTACAACTACAAGGAACAGTTTTACGAAGAGGATCACCGGACCTACCCCGGACGGGTCATCTACGGGAGCGAAAACGGCAAGGGCGCGCGGGAATGGGCGTTCGTGCGGGACAACGACTACATTTGCGGACAGTTCCTCTGGACGGGCGTGGATTTTCTCGGCGAGTGCCCCGGCTGGCCGCGGCGCATTTCGCAGGCGGGCATCCTCGATCTCGCGGGATATGAGAAGCCGAATTACTGGTATCGCAAGGCGATGTGGGACGAGGGGGGAGAACCCTTCGCAAGGCTTTCCGCCTGCCCCGCCGCGATCCGGTGGAGCTCTCCGGACGCGGAGAGAAGAGCGTGGGTGAAGTGGAAGCCCTTCCCGCGCCGCCCGAGACGGGACGGCAGGGAAGAGGAACCCGAGATCCCGGAGGACCCCGAGCATCCCGTGATGCGGGTCGGCTGCGTGACGAACGCCAAAGAGGCGGAGCTCTTTTTGAACGGCGTATCGCTCGGAAAGAAAAACCTCGCCGCGGAAGGGGACGGATACCGCGTCACGTGGGAGGTTCCGTATGAGGACGGGGAGCTGCTCGTCATCGCCGGGGAAGCGCGGGACCGGCTCGTCACGCCCGGCGCGGCGCAGCGTCTCACCCTCGCCCCCGTCCCGCTGTATGAGGTGGGCTCGGATTTTTATCAGATCGAAATCAGCCTGCTGGGCGGGGAAGGCATGCCCGCTGCGGAGGACGAATCCGTCCGCATCCAGCTTGTGGGCGACGGGGAGCTTATGGGGATCGAAAACGGCTCCCCGGACGACCTCACGCCGTATGCCTCGAACACGAGACGCACGTTCATGGGCAGAGCGATCGCCTACATCCGAGCCCGGGACGAGGTCACGGTGTATGCCGAGAGCGAGAGCGGGATGCGGGAGACCGTGAAGATCGGCTGAGACAGAATACAAAACAGCGCGCGGCACCGAAAATCGGAAGCCGCGCGTTGTCTATTAAAGTTCTTTGCCCACGATGCACAGCATCGTCAGCTTTCATTTCGGGGAAAGCAGCGTTCTCCCTCAGAACCACGGCTCCGGACGGTAATGCTCGAAAATCACCGCGTCGCAGCCGGTTTCGTTTTCCGGCGCGCGGGAGGTCCAGCCGAATTTCATCGCGCCGAGAAGCTCCGCGATGCGGACGGCGCCCGGCTTCGGTCCGAGGTGATAGGCGATGAAATGGGGGCGCGCGGCGAAATTGCCGAGGGTGTTTCCGAGGAAGACGCCGCCGACCGCGCTCATTTTTTCGTCCGTTATATACATGGACGGCTGTTCCGCGAGCTGGCCGCGGATGATGTCCGGCGCGTGGAAGCGGAACCACGCCACGATGCGCGGATCGAAGCTTTCGATGCAGAACGGTCCGTCGTAGGTCGAGAGGATGCTCAGCGCGGACTCGCACAGCTCGGTGCGGCGCGAGGAGGTTTTCAGCTCGATGATCAGGGGCACGCGCCCCGCGATCTCCGCGAGCACGTCCGTGAACAGGGGAATCTTCTCGTCTGTGCCGAAGAGCCTCAACAGAGATAGCTCGTCCCAGGTGAGGGAGTCGACGCGGATGGGCGCCGTTTCGTTCGGCATGCATGAGCGGTTGATCTCGTCGTCGTGGAAGACGACGACCCGACCGTCCTTCGAAAGCTGGATGTCCATCTCGATCCCGTACCCCGCCCCGCACGCCAGGCGGAATGCGGTCATGGAATTCTCCGGAACGGACTGATCCTCTTCGTACAGCCCCCGGTGCGCGAAATTGCGGCGCAGGAAGGGGGCTTTTTTCTCCTCCGGCAAATACCCCGGCGCGAGGACCCACGCGGGCACGGCAAGGGAGGCGGCAAGCAGAAGGGAAGCTTTCTTCATCATGATATCAGTCCTCCCCGAGCGCGTCGATGCCCGTCACGTTCGCTACCTTCTTCGCCTTGATGTTCTTCACAAGGAGCGTGAACACGGCGCAGGAGAGCAGGAGAAGGACGGTCGAATAAACGGGCAGAGCCCTCCACATGAGCGTCGCGTTGAAGATGAAGCCGAGCAGAACGGGCGTGATCGTCTGCGCGGACATGGAGGCGGCGTAATAGTAGCCGGTGAAGCGCCCGATCTTGTTCGACGAGCACAGCTCAACGACCATCGGGAAGGAGCAGTTGTGCACGAGCGCCATGCCGAAGCCCTTGATCGCCCACACCGCGTAGAGCAGGATGGGGAAGGAGAACTCGCCGTTCTCGCCGACTTCAATGCCGGTCGGCGATACGAAGCACATCACGCAGAGGGCGAGCACCGTGACCGCAAGACCGGTCGTGATCGTCCATTTGCGTCCGATTTTGTCCGCGATCGATCCGGCGACGGCAAAGCCGAGCACGGACAGAAGTCCGCCGACGATGGTGAGGATCATCGTCGCGCTCGATTTCGAGTTGAGGTAGTAGATAACGTAGTTGCCGATGTAGGTGCCGATGGCGTTGTCCGCCATGAACCAGAGGAATTCCGCGCCGAGGATGGCAAGGAGCATCCGGCGGTTGGCGGCGGACATCTTCTCGTCGTCCACCGGGGTCTCGACCGCGGCGAGCTTTTCCCCGAGCTCAAGCTCGTCCCGCATCTCTTCCTCGATCTTGTTTTCACGGATCGTGAAGAACAGCACGAGCGCGGAGATCACCATGAGCACGGACGCGACGAGGAAGGGGATCTCGATCATCCAGAGCTTTCTCGCCTCATCCCCCACATTGATGTAGTTCGAAAGGGGGAGGAAGATGCCGAGCACCGTGGCGAACGCGCCGCCGAAATAGCCCATGATGTTGATGATGCCGTTCGCGCGGGCTCTCAGGGGCTTGGGCGTGATGTCCGGCATGAGGGCGACGGCGGGGTTGCGGTACATCATCATGAAGAGCAGAACGACCGCCATCATGATGATCATGCCGACGACGCTGTTTTTGTGGAAGAAGACCGGCACGAGCGGGAACGCGAACGCTGCGACAAAGGTTCCCGTCAGGATGTAGGGCATGCGCTTGCCGATGGGGGTCTTCGTCCTGTCGGACAGGGAGCCGAAGACCGGAAGCAGGATCAGCGCGGCGAGGTTGTCGCACGCCATGATGATGCCGACGATCCACTGGACGTTGAGCAGCTTCGCGGGATCGCCCGCTTTCAGCTCCGCGGAGGAGATCTGATACATCCGCCGCGCGAAGATGTCCGTCAGAAACGTGGGGCACCAGCTGTCGTAGACCTGCCAGAGCAGGAGGATGCCGAAGAAGGCGAAGCCGATCAAAAAGGTGCGCTTATAGTTCAGCTTCAGCCCCCCCGGCGCGGTTTCCTGTTTTTTTGCCATGATGCCGACCTCTCTTGTTCAGGATTTCGGGGCGCGGTGAGCGCGCCGTCCTTCCCCATTATAGCAAATCGCGGGGAAGAAGTCAAACGGGGAGGCGAAATTTGCTCGAAAAACACGTCGATTTTTTGCGCCGCGCGGGACAAAACGCTGTTTTTTCGGGCGCGGGAGGAATGCTTCTTGACAAGAGCGCGGCGGCGTGCTAAAATAGTCGGGAACGAAACGAACAAAAGAAGAAAGCGAGGCTTTATCATGAACAATACGCCTGTGAAGATCGCGCTGATCACCGGGTATCTCGGCTCGGGCAAGACGACGCTTCTGAACCACATTCTGGCGAACACCGAGGGCATCCGCGCGGCGGTGATCGTGAACGATATCGGTGAAGTGAACATCGACGCCGATCTCATCGAAAAGACCGGCGCGGTCGAGCGGACCGACATGGTTCCCCTCATGAACGGCTGCATCTGCTGCACGCTGAAGGACGATCTTGCCGACGGGCTGAGACGGCTTGCCGCGTCCGGCCGGTTCGACTATATCATCATCGAAGCGTCCGGCATCTGCGAGCCGTTGCCCATCGCGCAGACCATCGCCCTCATCTGCGAGGAAAGCACCGCGGCCGGGCTCGGACTTGTGCTGGACAACATCATCGCCGTGGTCGACGCCGCGAGAATGCGGGACGAGTTCGACGACGGCAAAGAGCTCCTCAAGGAAGACATCGACGAGGACGACATCGAAAGCCTGCTCATTCAGCAGCTTGAGTTCTGCAATACTGTTATCTTAAACAAGGCGGACCTCGTGACCGAGGAGAACATGAAGGAGCTCAGAGCCATCGTGCGCGGGCTGCAGAAGGACGCCGTCATCTACGAGGCGCAGAACTGCAATCTGCCGATCTCCCAGCTCGTGAACACCGGCCTGTTCGATCTCGACAAGGCGCTCGGCTCCGCGGTCTGGGCGGACGCGATGGAGCACCCGGAGGAGCACGAGAATCCCGAGGTCCTCGAATACGGCATCGAAACCTTCGTCTACTACCGCCGCAAGCCCTTCTGCCTCGCCGCCATGGACGCGCTGTGCGAGGACTGGTTCAAGAGCGTGATCCGCTGCAAGGGCATGGTCTGGTACCGCGAGGACCCGAATATGGCGTATATCTTCGAGCAGGCGGGCCGCCAGATCACCGAACAGCAGGCGGGCCTCTTCATCGCCTCCGCGCCGAAGAAGGAACAGAAAAAACTGCTCGCCCGGTTCCCGGAAGCGAAGGAAACCTGGGACCCCGTCTACGGCGACCGCATGATCAAGCTCGTCTTCATCGGCCGTAATATGGACCGCGCCGATATCGAAGCCCACCTCGACGCCTGCCTGACGGACTGAGAGGGATGAGGGTACGCGGCTTTCTTGAGAGAAAGCCTGGCAAAGAACTTTAATAGGGTAGAGAGGGGAAAAATCCCCTCTCTACCCTATTAGCTTCTTATCAGGCTTCTTTTCAAAGAAACAGCGTACCCCGTACCCTCCTCAGCCGATCTGCGGCAGGGCGGCGCGGTACTTCGCGAGTTCCTCGTCGGTGGGGATATAGTCGTCCATTTTGCCGTCGTGGTACTTTTCGTAGGCGACCATATCGAAGTAGCCGGTTCCGGTGAGGCCGAAGACGATGGTCTTCTCTTCGCCGGTTTCCTTGCACTTCAGCGCCTCGTCGATGGCGACGCGGATCGCGTGGGAGCTTTCCGGAGCGGGGAGGATGCCCTCGACGCGGGCGAAATACTCGGCAGCCTCGAAAACGGAGGTCTGCGGGACGGCGACCGCCTCCATCATGCCCTCGTCGTACAGCTCGGAGAGGATGGAGCTCATGCCGTGATAGCGGAGACCGCCGGCGTGGTTCGGAGCCGGGATGAAGGAGGAGCCGAGGGTGTACATCTTCGCGAGCGGGCAGACCTTGCCTGTGTCGCAGAAGTCGTAGGCGTACACACCGCGGGTGAGGCTCGGGCAGGACGCGGGCTCGACGGCGATGATGCGGTAATTCTTTTCGCCGCGGAGCTTTTCGCCCATGAACGGGGAGATCAGACCGCCGAGGTTCGAGCCGCCGCCGGCACAGCCGATGATGATGTCCGGGGTGATGCCGTACTTGTCGAGCGCGATCTTGGTTTCTACGCCGATGACGGACTGGTGCAGGAGCACCTGATTCAGAACGGAGCCGAGCACGTAGCGGTAGCCGGGCGTGCTGACCGCCGCTTCGACGGCTTCGGAAATGGCGCAGCCGAGGGATCCGGTCGTGCCGGGGAACTGCGCGTTGATGGCTTTGCCGACGTTCGTTTCCATGGACGGGGAGGGTGTGACGGACGCGCCGTAGGTCCGCATGACCTCGCGGCGGAAGGGCTTCTGCTCATAGGAGACCTTGACCATGAAGACCTTGCAGTCCAGACCGAGGTACGCGCACGCCATGGAAAGCGCGGTGCCCCACTGGCCCGCTCCGGTTTCGGTGGTGACGCCCTTCAGACCCTGGTTCTTCGCGTAGTACGCCTGCGCGATGGCGGAGTTGAGCTTGTGGGAGCCGGAGGTGTTGTTGCCCTCGAACTTGTAGTAAATCTTCGCGGGCGTGCCGAGCTTTTCTTCGAGACAGTAGGCGCGCACGAGCGGGGACGGACGGTACATCTTGTAGAAATCGCGGATCTCGTCCGGGATCGGGACGAGACGGGTGTCGTTGTCGAGCTCCTGCGCGACAAGCTCCTCGCAGAAGACCTGACCGAGCTCTTCGGCGGTCATCGGCTGACCCGTGCCGGGATTGAGCAGCGGAGCGGGCTTCTTTTTCATGTCCGCGCGGACGTTGTACCAGGTCGTGGGCATCTCGGATTCTTCCAGATAAATTTTGTAGGGAATGTTGTTCTGTGCCATGGTTCTTTCTCCTTTTTGAAAATAGATTTGGAGGGTTCCGGGACAGAATCAAAAAGTCCTGTCCCAACGGTTTTGCTGGGACAGGACTCGAAATCCTGCGGTGCCACCCGGCTTGGCGTCAAAGACGCCCGCTCGTCGCGTACTGCATACGCGGGACAATTGATGACGGAGTGTCGCGCTCCGGCTTCCATACTTCGGCCCCCGTCCGATCGCGGATCGCGTTTCCGCTGCCCGTCCGAGCTGCCTTTCCGGTCGCCCTCGGAAGTCCATTCGTCTCTGCCGCGCCTGCCGTCTTTCCACCGCCGACGGCTCTCTGAGAAGCGTTTCTGCAGGGAGTACTTACACTTCTTCTTAGGTTTGCTGTATTATACACCCTCGGTTTTCTCTTGTCAAGAGGGTTCTCAAAAAATATTTATGCGAATTGTCGGGAATAAAAGGGAAATCCCGGTATATTATTTCTCGTCCTCGCCGAGCGCGGTCGTGGCATGAACGACGACGGTGCGGTCGTAGCAGGAGAACATCTCGTTCACGGCGGCCTGATCGGGCTTCTTCGTGAACAGGCTCACGAGGGGCACGATGACGAGACCCGAGACCATCGCGAGCATGCCCGCGTTGATCGGGGAGGTGAAATAAGCGCTGATGAAGACCCGTCCGGTGAAATTGCAGAACATGTCGGCGGCCATGATGCCCACGCCGCAGGCGAAGCTGACCCACACCGCCGCCTTCGTCACCTTCTTCGAATAGAGGCTGTAGAGGAAGGGAGCGAGGAATGCGCCCGCGAGCGCGCCCCACGAAATGCCCATGAGCTGCGCGATGAACGTGACGGAAGACTTATACTGGAAGATCGCGATCACGGCGGAGACCGCGATGAAGAACACGATCAGGATGCGGATGAGCAGCATGGTCGTCTTCTGTTCGACCTTCTTGTCCCCCTTTCTTTCCCGCGCGGGGACGATGAGGTCGAGCGTGAGCGTGGAGGAAGAGGTGAGCACCAGGGACGAGAGCGTGGACATGGAGGCGGAGAGCACGAGCACGATCACGATCGCGACGACGATGTCCGGCAGCTTCGCGAGCATGGTCGGCACGATGCTGTCAAAGATCGGGGTGCCGTTCGCCGCGTATTCGATGCTGCCCGCGTACAGACGGCCGAAGCCGCCGAGGAAGTAGCACCCGCCCGCCACGACGAGAGCGAAGAGAGTGGAGATCAGCGTGCCCTTCGCGATGTCGCCCTCGGACTTGATCGCGTAGAATTTGCCTACCATCTGGGGCAGACCCCAGGTGCCGAGGGAGGTGAGGATCACCACGCCGAACAGTGCGAGCGGTTCCGGCCCGAAGAAGGACGCGAACGCGCCGTTCAGCCCCGCGTTGCTTTCGGGCGGGGCGATCGCGGAGAGCCGATTCACCGACTCGAGGAAGCCGCCGTTTTGGTTCAGCACCGCGGCGATGACGAGCACGATGCCGACGAGCATGATGCAGCCCTGAATGAAGTCGTTGATCGCCGTCGCCATGTAGCCGCCCGCGATGACGTAGATGCCCGTGAGCACGCTCATGATGATGACGCACCACTCATAGGGAATGGCGAACGAGGACGCGAAGAGACGGGAAAGACCGTTGTACAGCGATGCGGTGTAGGGGATCAGGAAGATGAACACGATCACCGACGCCGCGACCTTCAGCGCGGGAGAGGAGAAGCGCTGGCCGAAGAACTCCGGCATGGTCCTCGAATCGAGCTTCTGGGTGAGAAGACGGGTGCGGCGGCCGAGGATCGCCCACGCGAGGTAGGAGCCGATCACGCAGTTGCCGAGCCCGATCCACGTCGAGGCGACGCCGAATTTCCAGCCGAACTGGCCGGCGTAGCCGATGAAGATGACGGCGGAGAAGTAGGACGTGCCGTAGGCGAACGCGGTCAGCCACGGGCCGACGGAGCGGCCGCCGAGCACGAATCCGCTGACGTTCGCCGCCTGACGTCGACAGTAGAAGCCGACGCCGATCATGACGGCAAAGAAGAAGACGAGGAACAGGATCTTGAGAAGCATAAGAACCTCCGATTGATACAAGCGGAAAGCCGAAGGAAGAAAAATAAGCTGCGCGGTGTGATTCCGTGCAGCTGTTTTTCCGGATAAAGTTCAAATTGATTCGCGGCACAAATCACTATTACTATTTTGTGAGATAGTAATAGTAATAATAAGAGACGGCGGCGAACAATTTCGAGCTCATGATCGGTCTCCCGGTTGAAGTTTGGTTCATTATATCACCACGCTAAAGCGTTGTCAAGGGCGTGCGGCACAGTTTTTTCGCTTTTTGCGATCTTTTTTTCGGGGAAAACGCTGAAAATGCGCTCAAATCGCGCCGTGCCCCGGAAAAATCGTCCGCACCCCTTGACAGATCGGATCCGATCCGCTATAATATGTAAAGCGTTTCACTTTACAAGAGGGCACCGTCATGTTCGTGAAAGATATGAAATTCCCCCTTCTGCTCGACGTGTACGGCTCGCTGCTCACGGAGCGGAAGCGGGAGCTGCTCGATTATTATTACAACGAAGACTATTCCCTTGCCGAAATCGCCGAGCTCACGGGGCTGACCCGCCAGGGCGTGCGCGACGGCATCAAAAAGGGAGAGGAAGAGCTCTACGCGCTGGAGGAAAAGCTCGGCGCCGCGGCGGACGGCATGGAACGGACCCGCCTGCTCGACGAGATCGCGCGCGTGCTCGAAGATTTGAATGAAAGACGCCCGGACGGCGCGCTGGACGCGGCGCTTCAAAAGCTTGCCGCGCTTCGCGCGAAAGAGAAGGAGTGAATATGTTCGACAGCTTATCCGAAAAGCTCAACAACGCGTTCAAGAGATTCCGCAGCAAGGGCAAGCTGACCGAGGCGGACGTGCGCGAGGGCATGCGCGAGGTCAGGCAGGCGCTGCTCGAAGCGGACGTGAACTACAAGGTCACGAAGGATTTTATCAAGACCGTGACCGAGCGCGCCGTCGGCAGCGAGGTGATGGAAAGCCTCCTGCCCGGGCAGCAGATCGTGAAGATCGTGCACGAGGAGCTGATCCGTCTCATGGGGGACGCGAACAGCAAGCTCGTGATCAGCCCCAAACCCCCGACCGTGGTGATGATGGTCGGCCTGCAGGGCTCCGGCAAGACGACCCATTGTGCGAAGCTCGCCGGGATGTACAAAAGGCAGGGCAAGCGCCCGCTGCTCGTGGCGTGCGACGTGTACCGTCCCGCCGCCATCGACCAGCTGAAGGTCGTCGGCGCGCAGGTGGACGTTCCGGTCTTCGACATGGGGCAGGGCAATCCGGTGGAGATCGCGAAGGCGGGGCTCGCGCACGCGAACCGCTACGGGCACGACATGGTGTTCATCGACACCGCGGGACGGCTCCAGATCGACGAGACGCTCATGCAGGAGCTTGAGAAAATCAAGGCCGCGACGAATCCGACCGAGATTCTGCTCGTCGTGGACGCGATGATCGGTCAGGAATCGGTCAACGTCGCCTCCTCGTTCAACGAAAAGCTCGATATCACGGGCGTCATCCTCTCGAAGCTCGACGGCGACACGCGCGGCGGCGCGGCGCTGGCGACGCGGTACGTCACGGGCAAGCCGATCAAATTCGTCGGCACGGGAGAGAAGCTCGACGCCATCGAGCCCTTCTACCCGGACCGCATGGCGTCCCGCATCCTCGGCATGGGCGACGTGCTCACGCTGATCGAAAAGGCGCAGCAGTCCATCGACGAAAAGAAAGCGGCGGAGCTCGAAAGGAAGCTCCGGGAGAACACCTTCACCCTGAATGATTATCTGGATCAGTTCCGTCAGATCCGGAACATGGGCTCCCTCGAACAGCTCGTCTCCATGATCCCCGGCATGAAGCCCGGCGCGCTCAAGGACGCGAAATTCGACGAGAAAGCCCTGAACCGCACCGAGGCGATCATCCTCTCGATGACGCCGCAGGAGAGGGAGCATCCGGATATTCTGAGCGGCAGCCGCCGCAAGCGCATCGCCGCGGGCAGCGGAACGAGCGTCGAAGAGGTCAACCGCGTCATGAAGCAGTACGATCAGATGAACAAGATGATCCGCCAGTTTTCCGGCCAGTTCGCCGGGAAGAAGGGCAGAAGAAAGATGAAAATGCCGTTTGGTCTCGGCTGATGCCGGGCGGCGGGTTTTTATAAACAAATCAAAATCTCAAAAAGAAAAAACAAATTTCGGAGGACAGAATCATGGTCAAGATCAGACTGAGAAGAATGGGCAAAAAGAAGGCCCCCTTCTACCGCATCGTCGTTGCCGACTCGCGTTATCCCCGCGACGGCCGTTTCATCGAGGAGATCGGTTACTACGATCCGATGAAGGAGCCCGTTGACATCAAGGTTGACGCGGACAAGGCGAAGGAATGGCTCTCGAAGGGCGCGCAGCCGACCGAAACGGTCAAGTCCCTTCTCGTGAAGAGCGGCGTCATCGAGAAATAAGCGCCGATGGACAACGCCACGAAGCTCACCGCCCGTGACATCGACATCGCCCTTCTGCTCGCCGACATGGCGCGCGCGATCGTGGACGAACCGGACGCCGTATCGGTCCTCGAAGAGGAGAACGAAAACGGAACCGTGCTCACCTTAAAGGTCGCGGAAGACGACATGGGCATGATCATCGGCAAGCACGGCAAGATCGCCCGCGCGCTGCGCACGGTCGCCAAGGCGGCGGCAAAGGTCGCGGACAAGAAGATCACGGTCGAAATCAAATAAGAGAAAACCGCCCGAACCGGTACGCGCCGGAGGGCGGTTTTTTGATGAATTCATTGTTTCGGGGCCTTTTTCCGCCGCATCGTTACCTGCGCGACGGCGGAGACCTTGTTCAGCACGAAGTCATGCGTGCCGAGGGTGATGAACGTGCCGCAGGCCTCGCATTTCGCGCTTTCGTTGATTTTGACCTCCGCGCCGCAGTTCGGGCAGGTCACCGTGGAAAGCCCGTCACCGGAAACGGCGTCCGTTTTCCGATCGGCAGCCGACTTTCGGTCGGCGGAACGGATCAGTTCCCATTCGTAGCGCATGTACTTCATGGCATTTTCGTCCCCGGAGATCACGTTTCCGGTCTCGTCGTCCGTCGTGTAGTCGATGAACTTCGTCCTGATTTCCGCCGAGATCACGTCCGTGCCGTTCTCCCGCCGGAAGCCTTTCAGCACCACGGAGAGTACGGTCGGCTCCTTCACTCTGTTGGTATGATGGGCGGCGATGTGCGCGTCGAGCTGGCGCTGAGCCTGCGCGAAATACGGCGCGGACATGTCGGCGCGCAGGGGCTCGATATTCTTTGCGGTCCATGCCGCCTGCATCCGGAGCCACAGATCGGCGAGCTTCTGTTTGAACGCCTCCTCGTCGAATCCGGGGTCGTAGGCGGAATAAGCGCTGATCGGCAGCATGGGCGGCTTCGTCACGGGCTTGCCGTTGTCCTTCGTCGGCGTCTGTTTGCCGCCGAGCCTGACTGCGCCGTACACGACCCCGCCGAGCACCCCGACCGTCAGCAGTAGTTCGCCGAACGTCGCGTCGCCGCCGTCCGAATCGTAGTCGCCGTCATCGTCGTCATAATCATAATCGTAATCGTCATCATAATCATAATCGTAGTCGTAATCATAGTCGTCCCAGCTGCCCCAATCGCTGTCGCCGCTGTAATCGCCGAAATCGGCGTGTCCGGGGACTGCCAGAAGCAAAAAGAGCGCGATACCGCACAGAAGCATGATCCGAAGCCGACGCATGATCTCGCCCTCCCCCCCCCGACGTTTGCCCCATTATATCATGTCCCGCGTGGGATGTCAATGACCGGACAACCAAAAAACCGCCGGGGCCCGACGGTTTTTGCCGATGATTCGTATTTCGATGAAGGAGGGCGGTCGGCTTTGAACCTGAACCGCGCCCGCGCTTCTTACCGCTTCAGCGCGGCGGCGTACCAGCCGTTTTCCTCTCTCCCCCCGATGACGGAGAACCCGCAGCCGCGAAGTACGGAGAGAACCTCGTCCTTGCGCTCCGTGATGATGCCCGAGACGACGAAGGTCCCGCCTTCGGCGAGATACGTGCCGACGTCGGGCGCGAGCCGGATGATGATGTCCGCGACGATGTTCGCTACGATGAGATCGTACCCGCCCTGCCTTTTCTCCGCCTGCTTCAGAAGATCGGAGACCGCGCAGGTCACGTTGTCCGTGCCGTTCAGAGCCACGTTTTCCTTTGCCACGCGGACGGCGACGGGATCGATGTCGCACGCGAAGCAGGGACCCGCTCCGAGCTTGGCGGCGGCGATGGCGAGAATGCCCGAGCCGCACCCGACGTCGAGCACCGAGCATCCGGGCGAGGTGTATTCCTCCACGAAGCCGGCGCAGAGACGGGTCGTTTCGTGCGTGCCCGTGCCGAACGCCATGCCGGGATCCATGAGCACCGTGACCTCGCCGGGCTGTGCGTCATAGCTCTCCCAGACGGGGACGATCACGAGGCGCTTGCCCGTGCGGATGGGCTTGTAATACTGCTTCCACGAGTCCGCCCAGTCCTCTTCGCGCACGCCGACGCATTCGAGGCGGTAATCCACTCCGATCGCGTCGAGCCTTTCGCGGATGAAGCGTTCGCTTTCCGCGGGGGAGCGCTCCGCGGGGATGAAGACCGAGACCGCCGCTCTTGTCCGGTCGGCGGAAAGCAGGCTTTCGTCGACGAGCTCGCCGTACATGCCGTGCTTGATCAGGTCGTCAAGATCGGAATTGTCCTCGATCATGAGTCCGTTGTCGACCATGGACATCACGCCCGAGACCGCGTCGACGTCCCGCGCCGCGCAGCCGACCTTGATCTGGACCCAGCTCTGATTGTCGTCCATCGGTAAAACCATGTCCTTTCTGTTTCTGAGACCGTGCCCGCACTTTTTTGAGGCCGACCCCGTCCGTTTTGAACCGGAGCGGTGCGCCGCGCGGCTCAGTCTTTTTTGCGCCGCTTGAAGAAGTTCGATTTCTTCGAGTAATTGGTTTCGCCGCAGGACGCCGCGAACCTCTCGAGCAGATCCTTCTGTTCGGCGTTCAGATTTTTCGGGACCTCGACCGTCACGGTGAGATAGAGATTGCCCCTCGATTTCGGATTGTTCACGCGGGCGACGCCTCTGTTTCTCAGCGTAAAGGTCGTTCCGGTCTGCGTCCCTTCGGGAATGGGATATTTCTCCGGTCCCTCAAGGGTCTGGATGTCGATGCTCGCGCCGAGGGTCGCCTCCGCGAAGGTGATCGGCACCTCACAATAGAGGTCGTCGCCGTCCCGCTCGAAAACGGAATGCGGGCGTACGCTCACGGCGATGAGGAGATCGCCCGCCGAGCCGCCGTTCGTGCCGTCCGAGCCCTGATAGCGCAGGGCGATCTGCTGTCCGTCGTCGATGCCCGCGGGGATGTTCACCTCAAGGGTCTTCGTGACGCGCTCGAGCCCCGTGCCGCGGCAATGGGTGCATTTGTTTTCGATGGTTTTGCCCGTGCCCCGGCAGCTGTCGCAGGTCTTCGTGCTCTGCACGACGCCGAAGGGCGTGCGCTGCTGAACGCGGACCTGACCCGTTCCGCCGCAGGCGGAGCAGGTTTTCGGGGTGGTGCCGGGAGCCGCGCCGGAGCCGCCGCAGTCCGCGCACTGCTGGACCTTTTGATAAGTAACTTCCTTCTTGCATCCGAAGACCGCTTCCTCAAAGGTCAAGGTGACGCGCACCCGGATGTCGCTGCCGCGGACGGGACCGTTCCGCCTGCTTCCCGAGGTGGACATGCCGCCGAAGAACGAGGAGAAGAGATCGCTGATGTCGAAGCCTCCGAAATCTCCGAAGCCTCCGAAACCGCCGCCGCCCATGCCGGAGGCCGGGTCGAACGCGGCGTGACCGTACTGGTCGTACTTCGCGCGTTTGTCCGGATCGGACAGCACGTCGTACGCCTCGTTCACTTCCTTGAATTTGACCTCCGCGTCCTTGTCGCCGGGATTCAGATCGGGGTGGTATTTTTTCGCAAGGGTCCGGTACGCCTTTTTGATCGCGGCGTCGTCCGCGCCTTTTTCGACGCCCAGGACCTCGTAATAATCGCGTTTTGTATCTGCCATATGCACGCCCTCCGGCTGTGTGGATTGTCTTCAAATGTTATGGGGATTTCTGAACTGTGAGCTGTGAACTCTTGCTTCGCCCTCTCCGTCGCCGTCTTCGGCAGCGCGGGGGGACGACTCCCTCAGTCGCCGTGCCGACGCAGTCGCACTTGGCGACAGCTCCCTCGAGTGCGACTGCCGTCGGCACAAGGGAGCCAAAAAGGGGGGTATGCCTCCCTCTCTGAGGGAGGCGGCACGGCGGGCTCGACTGCGTCGGCGCACGTGACGGAAGGAGTCGAACACACTTTCAGCTCTCAACGTGCAGCTTAAAAATGGGGAAGGGAACGAGCGAAGAGTTCGGAATTCAGATTTATGAAGCTCCGTCCCCTTTCACCGCCTAAAGGGCGGAGTTTGTTCCCCGCCCTCATCGGAATGTGTTCGGTTGCGTTCTGCCGGGGCTCAGTTCCCGGATTTGTCCTCGAAGTCGGAGCTGTAATAGGTGTTGCCGTCGGGACCCTGTTCCGGACCCGCGCCCGCGCCGGGATCGCCCGCGCTTGAGCCGCCGTTCTTCGCGGCCTCTTCGCGGTACATCTTTTCGGCGATGGGGTAGAACGCCTTTTCAAGCGCTTCGGTATCCGCCTTGATCGCTTCGATATTCTCGCCCTTGAGGGTTTCCTTCAGCTTGTCGATCGCCGCCTGAACCGTCGCCTTGTCGCTGTCGGACGCCTTGTCGCCGAGATCGCTGAGACTCTTTTCGCTCTGGTAGATCATCTGCTCCGCGCGGTTCTTGATTTCGACGGTTTCCTTCTTCTTCTTGTCTTCCTCGGCGAACCGTTCCGCTTCGCGCACCGCCTTGTCGATGTCTTCCTTCGACATATTGGTGGAGGAGGTGATCGTGATGTGCTGTTCCTTGCCCGTGCCCTTGTCGGTCGCGTACACGTTCACGATGCCGTTGGCGTCGATGTCGAACGTGACCTCGATCTGCGGGATGCCGCGCGGTGCGGGCGTGATGCCGTCGAGAATGAAGCGTCCGAGGGTGGTGTTGCCAGCCGCCATGTCGCGCTCGCCCTGCAGGACGTGGATCTCCACGGAGGTCTGTCCGTCCGCGGCGGTGGAGTAGATCTGGCTCTTCTTCACCGGGATGGTGGTGTTGCGGTCGATGATGCGGTTGAACACGCCGCCGAGCGTCTCGATGCCGAGGGACAGCGGGGTCACGTCGAGCAGGAGCAGATCCTTGACGTCGCCGCCGAGCACGCCCGCCTGGATCGCCGCGCCGATGGCGACGCACTCATCCGGGTTGATGCCCTTGAAGGGATCCTTGCCGATGAAGTTCTTCACGGCGTCCTGCACGGCGGGGATTCTCGTGGAGCCGCCGACGAGGAGCACCTTGTCGATCTGGGAGACGGACAGGCCGGCGTCCGCGAGCGCCTTCTTCGTCGGGCCCATGGTGCGGTCGACGAGGTCGGAGGTCAGTTCGTTGAACTTCGCGCGGGTGAGGGTCGCGTCGAAGTGCTTCGGGCCGGTCGCGTCCGCGGTGATGAACGGGAGGTTGATGTTCGAGGAGGTCACGCCGGAGAGCTCGATCTTCGCTTTTTCGGCGGCTTCCTTCAGTCTCTGCAGCGCCATCTTGTCGTTTCTGAGGTCGATGCCGCCGTTTTCCTTCTTGAATTCTTCCGCGATCCAGTCAATGATGCGCTGGTCGAAATCGTCGCCGCCGAGTCTGGTGTCGCCGTTGGTGGCGAGCACTTCGAACACGCCGTCCGAAATCTCGAGCAGGGACACGTCGACCGTGCCGCCGCCGAGGTCGAAGACCATAACCTTCTGGTCGGTGGCTTCCTTGTCGACGCCGTACGCGAGCGCCGCCGCCGTGGGTTCGTTGATGATGCGGAGCACTTCAAGGCCTGCGATCTTGCCCGCGTCCTTCGTCGCCTGACGCTGCGCGTCGGTGAAGTACGCCGGAACGGTGATGACCGCCTTCGAGACCGATTCGCCGAGGTACGCTTCCGCGTCAGCCTTCAGCTTCTGGAGCACCATCGCGGAGATTTCCTGCGGGGTGAATTTCTTGTCGTCGATGGAGACCTTGTAGTCCGAGCCCATCTTTCTCTTGATGGAGGAGACGGTGCGGTCGGGGTTGGTGATCGCCTGACGCTTTGCGACCTGTCCCACAAGACGTTCGCCGGTCTTCGAGAACGCGACGACGGACGGGGTGGTTCTCGCGCCTTCCGGATTCGGAATGACGACGGGTTCGCCGCCTTCGTAAACGGCGACGCAGGAGTTGGTGGTACCTAAATCTATACCGATGATTTTTGCCATGATGAATTCCTCCGATTTCTATATAAAGTGAATTTTTAACGGATTCAGTTTGCCGTCTTGACCATTGCGTAGCGGAGCACGCGGTCGCCGTAGAGATAGCCCTGCTGGAGCACCTCCACGATCTCGCCTTCCCCGTGTTCCTCGTCCTCCACGTGCATGACGGCGTTGTGCAGGGCGGGGTCGAATTTGTCGCCCGGCTCGCCGAACGCTTTGATGCCGAGCTTTTCGAGCGTATCGGGCAGCTTTGAGAGGATCATCGAGAGCCCCTCCGCGATCTTTTCGGGATCGCCGCCCGCGTATTTCGCGGCGTACTGCAGGTTGTCGATGATGGGGAGGATGCCGCCGAGGGTATCCGACACCGCCGACGCGTAGACCTGCGCTCGCTCGCTCTGGGTGCGCTTGCGGAAATTGTCGTATTCCGCCGCGAGCCTCAGGAGTCTCTCATCCAGCTCCGCGGCGTGTTTCTGAGCCGCATCGAGGGATTTCTTCGTGTCCTCCAGCTCTCTTCTGAGCTTTTTGAACTCCGAGCGCTTCGGCTTTTTGCCGTCGTCCGCAGCCTCGTCCTCTTCGTGGGGACACTCCGTTTCCGCGGCCTTTTCGGACGCGTTTGCGCTTTCCGTGTCGGGCTCCCCGCCGGATTTCTGCTCCTGCCCGTCATCGGGCTCGGTTTCCGGCAGTTTCGTTTCCTCCGGCGCGTCCGCGGCGGGGGCGGCGTCGGGAGTCTTTTTTTCTTCTGTCATAATGCGTTACCCGCTTTCCAAGATGATATCCGCTCCGCACTCCAGGGGGCAGGCTAACCGGAATTGCGGTCGCCGTGCGGACGGTTCAGAACCTCCGTGACGCCGCTCGTCAGGCTTGTGACGGTGGCGATGACCTTCCTGTAATCCATGCGGGTCGGCCCGATGATGCCGATGGCGCCCACGGGTTTTCCGTTCTGCCGGATGGTCTGGAAGATGAGGGTGGAATTGTCCATGACCTTCACGAGGTTCTCACTTCCGATGTAGATCTGGACCCGGTCGTCGTGCTGCGCTTCTTCCGACAGCACCTCGAGCAGATCGTCCTTCTTTTCGAACAGGGCGAGCAGCTCGCGGAGTCTGCCGAGATCGTAATAGTCCGGGTAGGCGAGAAGCCGGTCGATGCCCTCGAACCTCAGCTCGCCGCCGTCGAAGAGGGAGATCACCTCGCAAACCGATTTCACGACCGGCGCGACGAGGTAATCATATCCGCCCATCATGCGCTCCATCTCCATCATGAGAGGAAGCGTGATCTCCGACGCCGTGATGCCGGTGAGCTTCAGATTCAGCGCCGCGGCAAGGCGGACGGTCGCGTCCATCGAGATCGTGCTCGAGGAGCGGATGTATTTCGTCTTGACGATGCTGCCGATGAGCATGATGAGCACCGCCGTGTGGTCGTCGATGCGCATGATCTCGAACCGCTGTACCGTGACGCGCGGCTGACGGGGCTTCAGGGAGAGGGCGGTGTAGTTCGTCAGACGGGACGCAAGGGTGACGGCGGTCTGCATGATGCTGTCAAGCTCCTGCTGCTTTTGCCGCAGCCCCTCTCTGAGCGTTTTGATTTCCTGCTCTGTCAGATGATAGAGATCAAGGAGCTGGTCGACGTAGAAACGGTAGCCCGCCTCCGAGGGGACGCGCCCCGCCGAGGTGTGGGGCTGCTCGAGGTAGCCCATTTCCTCCAGCTCCGCCATTTCGTTCCGGATCGTGGCAGACGAGCAGGCGATCTGCTTGTTTTGCGTCAGGAATTTGCTGCCCACCGGCTCGCCGTTCGCGATATGCGCGTCGACGATGGCCTTCAGGATCAGTTTTTTGCGTTCGTTCAGCCCGTTTGAGCCGGCTCCCATCCCTTTCGCCCCCTTTCTCCTCGATCCGTTGGTTTTTGGAGATTAGCACTTTCGATGCAAGAGTGCTAATCTGTGCTATCAATGTACCATTTTTCGGGGCGTCAATCAAGAACATAATATGTATAAATTGTTAATAATTAGTGAATTCGCCCGTCTGACAAGAAAAACGGCGGATTTGCGTTAGCATTCCGCCGTCGGGGTTGTTTAATTTGCCGGGGCAGGGGATCAATCGTCGTCCTCCGGCTCGCACGGGTCTTCGGGAGCCTCGGGCGCCTGCGGTTTTTCGCCCTGTGCCTCGCGGCGCGCCTTTTCCTCAAGGGCTTCGTCGAGCGCGATCATGGAATTTGCCGCGCAGATGATGATGAAACAGATGAACGTGAGAACGGCGAGAATGACGGAAATCTTTTTCATGCGTGAGATGCCTCCTTTTACCTGGTCTTACGGTTCGCGCGTTTTTTCTTTCCGGGCAGGGCGCAGCAGAGCATGCCGAGCGCGCCCGTCAGCGCGGCGGGCACGAGGACCGCCCCCGCCCTTTGTGCGCTGTCGCCCGTCTCCGGAGCGGCGGCGGGCTCATCCTCCTGTGGTTCCGCGGGAGAGGTTTCCGCTTCTTCCACGACCGCGGGAGGGAGGTCCGGTGCGTCCGGCGCGTCCGGTGCGTCAGCCTCGCCGGTCTTTTCGGGGTCCTCGGGGGGCTCTTCCTCCGCGGGCGCGGCTTCGACCGTGAAGGACGAGGCGTCGCCCGTCTTTTCCCCGTAGCCGCAGCCGTTGACGACCCAGACCTCGGAGACGTCGGCGGCGATGTTCCGGAAGGAAAAGCCGAAGCCGCCGGGCGGGATCATCTGAACGGTGGAGCGTTCGAGCTCATAGGTCTCGCCGCCCGCCGACACCGTCATGAGGTGCAGGGAACCTTCCTCCACGGGGATTTTCACCGTCACGGAGGATCCGTTCCGGATGGCGGCTGAAAGCTCGCCCGGGACGGTGAAGTCGTCGATCGATCCGTCGCCGCGAATGACGACGGCGGTGATGTTCGTCGGCTCCTCTCCGCGGCAGGTCAGAAGACAGGCGAGCGAGCCGTTTTCATGCCCGGATTCCGTGATGCGGAAGGTGAATTCGACGGTATAGGACGCGCCGTGCGCAATCTCCGGGAGAAGGAGATAGGTGCGTCCGCTCCCGGGCGCCCGCACGCGGAGTTCGCCCGCCGAAAGGTCGAGCTGCGCGTTCTCCTGCGTGAGTGTGCCGAGCTTCACGCCCGTCTCTGCGAGGCTTTCGATTTCCGAATAATCCTGATGAAAGAGGATTTGCCCGGCGGGGAGTTCACCGAAAACGGGATCGGCGGCGAAAGCGGACAGGCACAACAAAAAGGAGAGCGCTGCCGCGGCGATCAGAAACCATGCTCTGCCTCTCATAGCGCCTCCCCCATGCTGCAAGTTCATTACCGATATTATTATATTCTGATTTGCGCGCATCGTCAAGTGGTTTTAGGCAGAATTTCGACAGAATTTTTGCTTTTTGGTGACAAGATCTTCCGTACCGCGGCAAGTCGGCTTTTTGTGCGCGAACGAAAAAAGCACCGCCGAAAAAGCGGTGCCGCGTCCCCGCCCTGAGGGATTTGAACCCACGACCATCGGAATCGGAATCCGGTACTCTATCCGGGCTGAGCTAAGGGCGGATGACAAATTGTATTATAGCACACGAGCGCGGATTTGTAAAGGGTTCTTGAGAAAAAACCCGGAAATTCGGGGAGAGATTTTTTGGGGGGGAGTCTGCCGAACCCCCTGCGGCTTGAGCGGTCTCCCTCGCTGCCCCGTTGCATTTTCCGGGAAAATCTGCTATAATGTGGAAAACCCTTTTTTCGGGAGGAAGACCGCCGTGAATACCCTTCTTCTCGTCGACGGACACAACCTTCTTTTCCGCATGTTCTACGGCATGCCCGACCAATACCGGACGCGGCGCGGGACGCGGTACAACGCGGTCTCGGGCTTCGGCTCCGCCTTGCAGAACGTCATCGCGCAGACGCGGCCCACGCACGCGCTCGTGCTGTTCGACACCGAGGAGTGCGGGGACCGGCGCAGCCTCGACGCGGAATATAAGGCGAACCGCCCGGACTGGTCCGCGGTCGCGGACGACGAGAATCCCTTCCTGCAGCTGCCCGCCATCGCGCGCCTTCTCGACGAGATCGGGATCGTTCACGCACAGGCGCGGGGATGCGAGGCGGACGACCTCATCGCGTCCTATGCCCTCCGGGCCGGCGAGGACTGGAGAGTCCTCATCTTCTCGACCGACCGGGATTACTGGCAGCTCATTTCCGAACGCGTGAAGATCGTGGATTACCGCGGTGGGACCTGCGCCCTGCTCGGCGGGGAAGCGGTGCGGAGCCGGTTCGGCGTGGAGCCCGCGCAGTTCGCCGATTTCAAATGCCTCGTCGGCGACTCCTCCGACAACATCGCGGGCGCGGCGGGCGTGGGTCCGAAGACCGCGGCTTCCCTGCTCGGAGAATTCGGCTCCCTTGACGCCATCCTCGCCCGGCTCGACGAGATCCCGAAGGCAAAGCTGCGCGCTTCTCTTGAGGGGGCGCGGGACCGCCTTGCCCTGAACCGAAGGCTGATCCTGCTCGAGGGGAACGCGCCCCTGCCCCTGCCGCCGGACGCCGTTCTCTGCGAGCCGCGCTTCCCGCGCAATATTTTCGCACTTGCCCGCCTTGCCGCGGAGGAAACGGAGGGGGAGGAATGAGCAAAACGAAAAAAGCCTGCATCGCCGTCCTTGTTCTGAACGGCTTCGTGCTGCTCTCGACCGCGGGGGTCTGCGCGACCTTCTGCCTGCCGGGAGCGGACGGGGCGGCGAGGTTCGCCGCGTTCCACTATTACACGACGCTTTCGAACATCTTCGCCGCCCTGACCGGGATTTTCGCCGTGGCAGCGGCCGTGCGCGGGCTCAGAGGCGGGGCCGGTACCGGCGTCTGCCCCATGGGGCGCGCCGTGCGGGTCCTGCGGTTCGCGGGCTGCTCGACGGTACTGCTGACGATGGCGACCGTGTTCTTCTTCCTCGCGCCGGTCTATCACTTCATGCCCTCGCTCTTTCTCGGCGTGAACCTGTTTCTGCACATTCTGAATCCCGCCGCCTCCGTTTTGTCGTTCGTGCTGTTCGAGAGCGGGGAGGAGTTTCCCATGTCTTCGCTCGCCGCGGCGGTGATCCCCACAGCGTTCTACGGCGCGCTCTATTTCTATCAGACGCTCTTCGTCGGCCCGGACAACGGGGGTTGGGAGGATTTCTACCGCTTCAATATGGGGGGACGCTGGTACGTCTCCGCCGTTCTCATGCTCACCGCCGCACTCGCGCTCGCCGCGCTGCTGCGGTTCTGTGCGCATCGCGCGGCGAAAGCCCGGAAAAGAAGGGCGCAGTCCCGCGAATCCGGGGAGCAATCTGCCGAATAAGCGCCGAGCGTCCGCGGAGATTTCAGGGCAAAACGCCGATTCGGTTTTTCTTTGGTCAAATCGGTTGACACGGAACGGGCGAGGTGCTATAATATGAAAAAATATGCAGGCTCGCCGCATACGCGCCGCCGGGAAGGATAGAATCATGATGAGAACGCTTTTTGCTTCCGCTCGATTTTATTCCTATTATTTTGCCCCGAAGAGGCATTCGGTCGGCTGAGCCGTATGAGGTAGCGCCGCGGATGCCCTTCGGTTTTCTGCGGTCGGGTCGAATCTTCCGGATATCCGAACATCGGACGCAGAAAACGGGTGACGCTGGTTTCTGCGTTTTTTATGTGTCATGAGTTCTTTGCGGGTTTTCCCCGAGAAAGCCGCACACCCCTTATTTCGGAGGTCAAAATGAACGAGCTTGAGCAAGCGCGATCCGTTATTTCCGAGGCGGACGCCGAGATCGCGCGGCTGTTTGAAAAGCGGATGGCTGCCGTCGCCGCGGTTGCCGCTTACAAAAAGGAACGGGGGCTCGCCGTGTACGATCCCGCGCGGGAGGACGAGCTCATCCGCATGGGTTCCGCGCGGATCACGGATCCCGCGCTCAGGGCATACTATGTGAAATTCCTCTCCGACACGATGGCGACCTCCCGGGCGTATCAGAGAGAGCTGATCTCCGGCGCGCGGGTCGCGTTCGCGGGCGTCCCCGGGGCGTTTGCCGAGCTTGCCGCGCGGGAATGCTTCCCGGAGGGCGAGCTCGTACCCGAGCCGGATTTCGCCGCCGCGTATCAGGCGGTGTTCGACGGGGACTGCGACTGCGCGGTGCTTCCCATCGAAAACAGCTTCGCGGGGGAGGTCGGCGCAGTCACGGACCTGCTTTTCTCCGGCTCCCTCAATATCAACCGCGTGCTCGACCTCGCCGTCGTGCAGAATCTGCTCGGCATCCCCGGCGCGTCGGTCGGCGACATCAAAACGGTGTACAGCCACCCGCAGGCGCTCAGTCAGTGCGCCGCGTGGCTGAAGGAGCGGGGCATCGAGCTGCGCGAGTCGGCGAACACCGCCCTTGCCGCCCGTCACGTCGCCTCGCTCGGGGACAAGAGCGTCGCCGCCGTGGGTACCGAAAACGCCGCGGTGCTCTACGGGCTCGAGGTGCTCGAAAAGGGCATCAACGACAGCGCACAGAACACGACCCGGTTCGCCGTGCTCTCCCGGACGGAAAACGACACGCCGGGGCGGGAGGACGACAATTTCTTCCTCGTCTTCTCCGTCAAGAACCAGGCGGGCTCGCTCGCGGAGGCGGTGAGCATCATCGGGCGGCACGGCTACAACCTGCGCTCCCTGCATTCCAGACCGCTCAAGACCCTGCTCTGGAAATACTACTTCTACATCGAAGGCGAGGGCAATATCCGCTCGGCGAACGGGCGCGCCATGCTCGAAGAGCTTGCCGGCGTGTGCGACCGGCTCAAGCTCGTGGGCTCCTACCCCGCCGGAGGGAGGCAGGCATGAGGGAAAGCTATTTGGCCGGCGGACGGCGGACCACGATCAGCGCGGAAAGAGGCGCGATTCGCCGCCTCGCGGAGAACGGATTTGATCTCGGCCGCCGCGTGCTCGTCGTGACGGACGACGGCGTGCCGTCCGCGTATGCCGAATCGGTCGCCGGGCAGGCAAAGGAGGCGCGCCTGTGTGTCATTCCGCACGGGGAGAGCTCGAAATGCTTTGCCGTGCTCGAAAATCTGCTCGCCGAGCTGGTCCGCGGGGGATTTGACCGGCACGACTGCGTTCTTGCCGTGGGCGGGGGCGTGGTCGGCGATCTCGCGGGATTCGCGGCGGCGACCTATATGCGGGGGATCGATTTTTACAATGTCCCCACGACCCTGCTCGCCGCGGTGGATTCCTCCGTGGGCGGCAAGACCGCGATCGATTTCATGGGGTGCAAAAACATCGTCGGGGCGTTCCACCAGCCGCGCTCCGTTCTGATCGACCCGGACGTCTTCGGGACGCTCCCGGACCGTCAGTGGCGGTGCGGGCTCGCCGAGGCGTTCAAAATGGCTCTGACCTGCGACCGGGAAACCTTTGAGATGTTCGAGGGATTTGACTCTCTCGACGACGCGAAGGCCGCCGTCGAAGAAGTCGTCGCGCGGGCGGTCCGGGTGAAAAAAGCCGTGGTGGAGGCGGACGAGCGGGAAGCGCGCCTGCGCAAGGTGCTCAATTTCGGGCATACCCTCGGTCACGCGATCGAAAGCGCGGCGGGCGGGAAACTGCTCCACGGGGAATGCGTCGCGCTCGGGATGCTGCCGATGTGCGCGACGGACCTCCGTGTCCGCGTCGAAAAGGTGCTCGACAGGCTCGGGCTCCCCACGCGCTGCGGCTTCCGGGCAGAGGAGCTGAGAGAAGCTCTCATGCACGACAAAAAAAGCGCCGGGGAGAAAATCGACGCGGTGCTTTCGGAGGAGGCTGGGACGTATCTGCTGTGCCCCCTCGCGCCGGAAGAACTGCTCGGACGGTACCGGGCGACCTTTGAGGAGGAACTGTGATGAGCAACACCTTCGGCAGCATGATCCGAATGACGGTATTCGGCGAGAGCCACGGACCCGCGGTCGGCGTCGTGCTCGACGGGCTCGCCCCGGGCATCCCGGTGGACGAGGACGCGGTGCGGCACGAGCTCGATCTCAGAAGGCCCGCGGACAGCCTTTCCACCGCGCGGCGCGAGGCGGACGAATTTGTGATCGAAAGCGGGGTCTTCCGCGGGATGACCACGGGCACGCCCGTCGCGATCGTGATTCCGAACCACGACGCGAGGAGCGGGGATTACAGCTACGGCGTCGCCCGCCCCGGTCACGCCGACCTCACCGCCCGGCTCCGCTACGGGGGATTTGAGGACTACCGCGGCGGCGGGCATTTCTCCGGCAGGCTGACCGCGCCCATCGCGGCGGCGGGAGGCATCCTGCGCGGCATGCTCAAGGCGAAGGGCATCCTCATCGGGACGCATATTTGCTCCCTCATGAGGATTTACGACCGCGCGTTCGGAGATTACGCCGCGGATATCGAAGCTCTTCACAATCGAGCGTTCCCCGTTCTCGACGACGGGGCGGCGGACGCCATGCGCGCCGTGATCGAAGCGGCGCGCGCGGAGGGGGACAGCGTCGGCGGGATGCTCGAGACGGCCGTGCTCGGCATACCCGGCGGTGTGGGAGAGCCCTTCTTCGACAGCGTTGAGAGCGTGCTTTCCCACCTGATGTTCTCCGTCCCCGCCGTGAAAAGCGTGGAGTTCGGCGAGGGCGTGAACTTTGCGAACCTGCGCGGAAGCGAGGCGAACGACGCCATCCGCACGGACGGAGAGGACGGCTTTTCCCTCGTCACCAATCACAGCGGCGGCATCGGCGGGGGCATCACGAACGGCGCGCCGATTCTGATGCGGCTCACAGTGCGCGCGACCCCGACCATTGCGAAGGCGCAGGACAGCGTGAATTTCGTCACCCACGAAAACGTCGTCTGCGAAAGCCGGGGACGGCACGATCCTTGCGTGGCGCACCGCGCGCGGGCTGCCGTGGACGCGCTGAGCGCGCTGGGGATCGCCGATCTGCTCGCCGTTCGGTACGGACCCGAATGGCTGAGAGCCTGAAAGGGATGCAAATATGAAGAAAATCCTTGTGATCAACGGACCGAACCTCAATCTGCTCGGCGTGCGCGAGCCGTCGATCTACGGCGCGCGGACCTACGCCGACCTCGTGGACTTTATCCACGCTCACGCGAAAAAGCGCGGTGTGTTTGCCGCCGTATGCCAGTCGAATTCGGAAGGCGAGCTTGTGACCGTCATCCAGCGCGCGCGGGGTCGGTACGACGGCATCGTCATCAACCCGGCGGCGTACACCCACACGAGCGTCGCCCTGCTCGACGCCTTAAAGGCGGTCGGCATCCCCGCGGTCGAGGTGCACCTTTCGGACGTGCGCGCGCGCGAGGATTTCCGGCAGGTCAGCTATGTCCGCGCCGCCTGCGTCAAAACGATCATGGGACGCGGATTTGACGGGTACGCCGACGCGATCGACGCTCTGTGCGGGCTTTGCGGGCTCGAAGACGCGTGATCCACACACAGAAAAAGATGAAAGCAAGCTTTTACGATTCAAAAGAACATAAGAAAAAGAGCGCGTCCGTGGACGCGCCCCCCTCGAAGACCCTTGCGCACCGGGAACTGATCGCGGCTTCTCTCGCGGGCGGGGAATCCCGCATCCGCGGGCTGTGCCTGAGCGAGGACATCGCCGCGACGGTCGACTGCGTCCGCGCGCTCGGGGCGGCGGTCCTGCTGACGCCCGCGGCCCCCTCCTGCGGGGGATCGTCCTGCGCGGACCCGTCCTGCGCGGACCCGTCCTGCGCGGACCCGACGAACGGAGCGCGCCGCGGGTATGAGCTCTGGGACGCCCGGGTGATACCGAATGCCGCGGAGCCCGCAGATATCCTGCCCTGCCGGGAAAGCGGGAGCACCCTGCGCTTCCTTTTGCCCCTCTGCCTGACGCGGACGGACGGCAAAGAGCGCCTGCTCACGGGCAGCGAACGCCTCCTCGCCCGTCCCCTCGGCGTGTACGAGGAACTGTGCCGGGAGCGCGGACTGAAGTTTGAGCGGACGGCGGAGGGCGTGTGCGTCGCGGGCGTGCTCGAGCCGGGAGAATTCACCGTGCGCGGGGATGTGTCGAGCCAGTTCATCACCGGACTGCTCTTCGCTCTGCCGCGGCTCGGGGGAGAGAGCGTGCTGCGCATCAAGCCCCCCCTCGTGAGCCGCCCCTATCTCGACGTGACCCTCGACGTGCTGAAGCGCTTCGGCGCGAGGATCGGGAGGCGGGACGATCTGACCTTTCTTATCGAAGGAAATCAAACCCTTTCCCACGCCGATCTCGCCGTGGAGGGCGATTTCTCAAACGCCGCGTACCTCGACGCGTTCCGCCTCTTCGGATGGAAGCTCACGGTCGGGAACCTGCCCGAACAAAGCGCGCAGGGCGACCGGCGGTACCGGGAGTTCTTCGCAGAACTTGCGGCGGGCTGTCCGACCCTTGATATCACCGACACGCCCGACCTCGCCCCCGTGCTCATGGCGCTCGGCGCGGCGCTCGGCGGCGTGCGGCTGACCGGCACGGCGCGGTTGAGGATGAAGGAAAGCGACCGGGGAGAGGCGATGGCGGAGGAGCTCGCGAAATTCGGCGTCTCCGCCCAGCTCGGAGAGGACATGGTCTTCGTGCCGCCTGCGCCGCTATGCAAACCGGTGCAGCCGCTCTCCGGGCACAACGATCACAGGGTCGTGATGGCGCTCTCCCTGCTCTGCGCGGAGGTCGGCGGGGAGATCGAGGGCGCGGAGGCGGTGAACAAGAGCTTCCCGGGCTTTTTCGATGCGGTCCGATCCTTCGGAGTTGAGGTAAACGAACATGATTGACAGAAAGAATATACTCATCGTCGGGCTCGGGCTGCTCGGCGGCAGCTACGCCCGGGCGCTTACAAAGAAGGGCTATGCCGTCCGCGCCATCGATCCGAAGCAAAGCTCGCTCGACTACGCGCTTGAAAACGGATTCATCGAAAAGGGTTCGGCCGAGGTCGACCCCGCGCTCGTCGGATGGGCAGAGCTCGCTGTCTTCGCCCTTTATCCCCATGTCTTCGTCGAATGGGTGCGGGAGCACGGCCATCTCCTCGCGCCCGGAACGATCGTCACGGACGTCACGGGCGTCAAAAGCGCGGTCGTGTATGAGGTACAGGACCTTCTGCCCGAGGGTGTCGAATTCATCGCGGCGCATCCCATGGCGGGGCGCGAGGTCGGCGGCGTGGAGAACAGCACCGACGCCATGTTCCGCGGGGCGAACTACATCGTCACCCCGACGGAAAAGAACACCCCCGAGGCGATCGCGCTCTGCCGCGCGCTGGGGGAAGAGCTGGGGTTCGCGAAGGTGCGGGAGCTCGACCCGGACAAGCACGACGAAATGATCGGCTTTCTCTCCCAGCTCACCCACTGCATCGCGATTTCCCTCATGACGGCGAACACCGATCCCTCCCTCGCCGATTACACGGGCGACTCCTTCCGCGATCTGACCCGCATCGCGCGCATCAACGAGGACATGTGGACGGAGCTCTTCCTGCTCAATAAGAAGAAGCTCGTCGCCGAGATCGACGCGTTTTCCGGCGAGCTGAACCGGATGCGCACCTATCTGAATGACGGGAATACCGAAAAAATGAAGGAAATGATGCGCGTCTCCACCGAACGGCGCGCGCTGTTCGACAAGAAGCTGTGACCGGAGAACGAAGGACGAAGGTTTTGAGATAATACGACTCCCTCAGTCGCCGTAGGCGACAGCTCCCTCAGGGAGGGAGCCTTGATTGCACCGCTCTCGTTAAGCCTCCCTTGTGCGAGTGCGACTGCGTCGGCACAAGGGAGCTGGGACTTCAGACCTGTCTGCCTCCCTCCCCGAGGGAGGGGGACCGCGAAGCGGTGGAAGGAGTCGTCCTTCTCTCAAAGGATCATTGAATTATCATACTCGACCTGGGCTGCACCACGAGGAAAGGAGCGCGGACGCATGAAAATCACGAAATACGAAGTCCTCGGTTCCCTGCCGGACCCGTTTCTCTTTGAGGACGGCCGGCGCGTGAGGACCGCCGAGGATTGGGCGGAGAGAAAGCGGGAGCTGTACGCCCCCGTGATCGGGCTCCAGTACGGCGGAATGCCGCCCGATCCGGAATTTCTCGAAGTCGATCCCCTGACCCTGCCGAACACCCCGGGACGGATGAACATCTGGCGCGTGCGCACCGGAACGAGAGCGAACCCCGTCTCGTGGTCGATCTATGCGCACCGACCCGCGGGAGGCGGTCCCTGGCCCGTCGTGATCGACGGCGACCTGTGCTACTCCTGCATGCAGGACCCCCGTACAGCGCAGCAGTTCCTCGAGAAGGGCGTCATGCTCGTGACCTTCAACCGGGACGAGATCGTGCCCGACACCCGCAATCCGAAGCGGGAGGGCAATCTCTACGGGACCTATCCCGACCTGCGCTTCGGGGCGCTCGCCGCGTGGGCTTGGGGCTTCAGCCGCACCCTCGACGCGCTGCTGACGCTCGGGATCGCCGATCCCTCGTGCGTCACCTTTACCGGGCTCTCGCGGGGCGGAAAGGCCGCCCTGCTCGCGGGCGTGACGGATGAGCGGGCGACGATCGTCTGCCCCGAGGCGACCTGCGCCGGAAGCGGGAGCTGCTACCGCATCCACATGGAGGCCGAGACTTCCGACGGAAAGATCCTGCGCAGTGAAACGCTCCGTGACATCGTAAACGCCTTCCCCGACTGGTTCGGTCCCGACCTCAAACAGTACGAGGACGACGAGGCGTCCCTTCCGTTTGATTCTCACATGCTCAAGGCGATGGTCGCCCCCCGCGTCCTCTTCGACTGCGAGGCGGAAGACGATATCTGGGCGGGGCCCGTCAACGCGTGGATGACCGATCTCGCCGCACGGGAGGTCTGGAAGCTCTTCGGGAAGGAGGAAAACGTCCTCTGGTACTGGAGAAAGGGCGGCCACGCCCACCTCCCCGAGGATTTCGACCTGCTCCTCGAAGTCATCGAGCGCGAGCGGCACGGCACGCCCCTGAAATCGGAGAAATTCATGAAGACTCCCTTTGACGAGCCCGAGCCGATCTTCGACTGGCGCTGCCCCGCAGAATAAACCCGTTCCCGTATCCCCCTCTTCCTTCGCGCCTCCGATCCGTAAGGCGGATCAGAGTGGCGAAGGCGGATTTCACCGCAAAGCGATTTCTCTGCCCAGCGGATCTCATTCTTATACCGAGGTGTTCCCCATGAACATGAATTTCAAGCGCAAGCTCCCCATCCCGATGGAAATCAAGGAAATGTACCCGCTCTCCCTCGCGAACGAACACGTCAAGCACGCGCGGGACATTGCCATCAAGGCGGTTCTGTCCGGCAAGAGCAACAAATTCCTGCTCGTCATCGGTCCGTGCTCCGCGGATTCCGAGGACGCCATGCTCGATTACGCGACCCGTCTCGCCGCCGTGCAGGAAAAGGTCGCGGACAAGCTCATCCTGATCCCCCGCGTTTACACGAACAAGCCCCGCACCATCGGCGACGGGTACAAGGGCCTGCTCCATCAGCCCGATCCCGAAAAGGATTCCGACCTGCTTCACGGTCTCATCTCCATCCGCGAGATCCACATGCGGGTGCTTTCGGAGACGGGGCTGTCCACCGCGGACGAAATGCTCTATCCGGAGAATTCGCGCTACCTGAACGATCTCATTTCCTATCACGCGGTCGGGGCGCGGAGCGTGGAGGATCAGCAGCACCGGCTGACGGCGAGCGGCATGCTCGCGCCCGTGGGCATGAAGAACCCGACCGGGGGCGATATTTCGATCATGATGAATTCGATCACCGCGGCGCAGCATCCTCACGCCTTCATCTACCGCGGCTGGGAGGTGGAGAGTCAGGGCAATCCCTACGCGCACGCCATTCTCCGCGGCTATGTGAACAAGCACGGGCAGAGCCTGCCGAACTACCACTATGAGGACCTCATCTTCCTTGCCGAGCGGTACGCGGAATCGGGGCTTCAGAACCCCGCCGCCCTCGTGGACACGAACCACGCGAATTCCGGCAAGAAATACAAGGAACAGCCCCGCATCGCGCGGGAGGTCCTGCACTCCATGCGGTATTCTCCCGATATCAAAAAGCTCGTCAAGGGGCTGATGATCGAGAGCTACCTTGAAGAGGGCGCGCAGAAAATCGGCGAGCACGTCTACGGCAAGTCGATCACCGACCCCTGCCTCGGCTGGGACGACAGCGAAAAACTGATTTACGAGATCGCGGAGCTGGTGTAAGAGAAAAGGGAAACGCGGCTTCCCCGAAATGAAGCTCCGCGCAGTAAACTGCGCGGCAAGAACTTTCATACGACTGGTGCAGCAAACGGCCCTAAGTGTGGCCCGGGGCAATGTGAAGCGCACCGATGAACCTTGGATCGACAAATAGGTTTGCTGTGAAAAAGACCGTGCCGGACTCTATGAGTCCGGCACGGTCTTTGCGACGTCCGCGGGGTGATTCGAACACCTGACCTGCCGCTTAGGAGGCGGCTGCTCTATCCAGCTGAGCTACGCAGACGTACAGCGGTATGATTATAGCACAGCTTCGGCGATTTTGCAAGAGGTTTTTCAGAATCGCCGAAAAATGGCTCGTCCGAAGAGCGTTTCGCGGCGGTCCGGCACATCCGCCGCCGTCCGCCGTCAGTCCCCGGTCTTGATTCCCGCGTCGGTCGCGTGAATGATTTTCGTCAGGTTCACGACCTCGGCGAAATACGTGAAGGCCGCGGCGCCCCCGTCGGCGTAATCGGTCATGACGACGATCAGATAGGGGTGCTCGTCAAACACGATCGCCATGTCGTGGAAGGCGTCCTGATCCCAGCCGTATTTATGCGCGACCGTACCCTCGGGATAGTGCGACGCGATGAGCGCGCCGAGCTTGGATTCCGTCATGAGCGAGCGCATCCACTCCGCCCAGGGGGATCCGGTCTCGAAATAGCGGTAGAGCTGTGCGAGGTATTTTGCGCAGTCGCGGGCGGAGAGCATCATGAAATCCTCCCGCACGCCCTCGATCCCGAGCTGATCGGCAAGGGAATAATACGACCGGAAGCCGAACCGATCGCACAGTTGGGCAAAGGCGATGTTGTCGCTGTAAAGGAGCGCGTACTCAAAGAGCTGGCGGACGGTGAGCAAAAAGCCCTTGTCCTTTTTTTGAATATCCCCGGAGCCTTCCACGAACATCGTCTCCGGGTCGTAGAACCAGATTTCGTCCAGATCGTATTTTTCTTCCCCGGGCTGATAGATGATGCGCCCGTCCTCGTCCCGCTCGGGCTCGCCCGCCTCGAACGCTTCGATCTCAAGGAGCACGCTGTACAGATACGGCACCTTCACGAGGCTGGCGGCGTAGAATTTGCGGTCGGCGTGATAGCTGACCGTGTCGCCGTCCTCCAGATTCAGATAAAAATACGCGAGGTTCGGATAGGTCTGGACGAGCTCGTCCGAGTCCTCGTCCTTCCACACCCAGCGCAGGGGCGCGCCCTTTTTCATGTAGCGCAGGAGATTCTTTTCGGGGTCGGTCGCGTCCCCGTCGTCCTCTTCCTCTTCTTCCTCCTCCGGTACTGCCGCCGTCACGACCGGATTTTTCGGTTTCGGCTCGTCGGCGTCCGCCGGAGGCGGGAGCGGTTCTTCGGGCGTGACAGTCTCGTCCTCCGGAGAGGGCGCGGAGAGGGAGGCGTCCACAACGGGATCGGCGCCCATCGTCGTGATTTCCGGAGTGAATTCGTCTTCCTTTTCCTCCCAAACGGGAACGGAGACGTCCGGAGCCCCGGCGGGAGAGAGCTCCTCCGCCTGCGGAGGAAGGATCGGCTCAACCGCTTCGGGCGTCATGGGACTGCTGAGCGGGGAGAGCGCCGTGTCCCGCGTCTGGCGGCGCGTGCCCGCGGCCGCGGCCCGCGCTTCAAGCCGGGTCAGCTCGGCGCGGACGGAGCCGCTTTCGCTTTCGATCGCTTCAAGGCGCTGATCGCAGAACGCGCTCTTTTCGGCGAGCGCGTCCACCTCGCCCCGCAGCTCGTCCGCGAGCCGCCTTGCTTCGCTCAGTCGGCTTTCCAGCCGGTCCGCGCTCTGTCCGTCCGCCTCGTTTTCCTCAAGCTGCGCGATCAGGGTTTCGAGCGAGCCGATTTTCAGCCTCCGTTCGGCAAGATCGCTTTCCGCCTGCTTTTTTTCGATTGTGATTTCTTCGGCGCGGAGGGCAAGTCCGCCGAGACGTTCCTCGAGCCGCGCGATCCTTTCCTCCGTTTCGGGGAGCTTCGCGGATTCCGAGCGGATATCCGCCGCCGCGAAAATCACCGCGCCGAGAAGGACCGCCGCTGCGAACAGGATCAGCGCGGCGTTTTTGCCCGCGCCGATTTTTCTGCGTTTTCGATTCATATCAGATCCTTGAGTCTTTAGGTTCCGCCCCCGCCGGGGAATGAAAAAAACCGCCACGCTTCCCGAAGAGGTACGGCGGTTTTCTCAATTGTCGTCGCTGCTGTAGAATACGATTTCCTGCGGATAACGCAGACCGAGCTTTTCGTGCGCGATCTCCGCCACATATTCTTCGTCGAACGGCCGCCCGATTTCCGCTTCCAGTTCGTTGATGTATTCGTTCATCTGCTCGATTTCGACTTCGAGCCGGTGCTGTTCGGCAAGCAGGTCGTTTTCCTTGAGCTGCAGGGTGACGAAGGTCACGAGAAGAAACAGGAGAATCACGATGCCGAGCAGCCGCACAAACAGATTTCCGAAGATGCTTTTCACCGTCGATCCCCCTCCTTTTCGGTAAATTCAAAGGCTTTTGCCAGACGCTTTTCGAGCTTGTTCGTCTTCGCCGCTGCACGTGCCCGTTTCCACGTCCTGCCGATTTCTCCCGCCGTGTGCCGCCAGAGGAAGCGCGCGCCGCGCGCAAAGGCACGGAAGAAGAGGCACAGGGGCGTGAGAAGGAGAACGCGAAGAAGACGGCGGACGAACGCCGCGCTTTTCAGGGCGAAGAGCGTCGAGAGTTTTCCCGCGGTTTTCTGCCAGAGTGCGAAGCCGAGCGCCGACCCCGCCGCCATGAACCAGCGGAACACGCCGTCGTTCGCCGCGTAAACATACACGGAAAACGACGCTCCGATGAGGAGCATGAACGCGGCGTCCAGGCAAAAGAGCGCCGCGCCGCCCCGGCGCGCCTCGTCATCCTGCGGCAAAATACCGCATAAGATAGATAGGTATCTTATTATATCGTATATTCCGCCAAAAATCAAGCCCAAAATAAAAGAAGTTGCAACAATTTGCAGCTCTTTTTGCGCCGGATGCTCTAAGTATTGCATGAATGGAACAATCTCCCGAGGAAACCGTGTTTTTCTCTCCCGTCCTCCGGGCCGAAATAGCTGAACGCGTCGATTTTTCCGTTCACGATCAGCTCGCCGCGCTCGGTGGAAAAGCTCTCGATTTTCAGCCCCTCCCCGTCAAGGGCGACGCGGCCGAGGGAGGAGGTGAGGATGATTTCCTGATCGGAAAAACTCTCGACCTCAACGATGCCGGTGAGCTCCATGCGCTTGCGCGAAAACAGGCAAATGTCCTGCGGGGGGTGCGGGGGTTCTTCCTTTCTCTCGTTTGATCCGGGCCGGGGGTCTTCCTTCGCGTCGAAAAAATCCACCGTCGCTTCCTCCTTTTCTGTGCTGTTCGGAGGATAATATGCGGCGGCGGATGTTCATATGACAAAGGCGCGGCTTTTGAGAGCTGATTTCCCGCACAAGGGCTGATGCCGTGCCGATGCCGGGTATACGCAGGGCATACGCGGTCAGTCTATGACCTCGTACATCGACGCGGCGTCGGCCTTCGCGGCGTGTTCCTTGACGTCGAGGACGCGGAAGCGCAGGGTGCGGTCGCCGTAGGTCACGGCGATCACGTCGCCTTCCTTGACGTCGTAGGACGCCTTGGCGCGCTTGCCGTTGACCTCCACGTGCTCGCCGTCGCACGCCTCGTTCGCGACGGTGCGGCGCTTGATGATGCGGGATACCTTCAAAAATTTATCCAGTCTCATAGGTCTTTTTCCTTTCCTTTTTCGTCTCCCTGCCCGTCCTCGGGGAAGCGTTCGATGAACCGCTCGAGCGTGAAGCCGAGGTCCTTTTCGAGATCGGCGTCCGGCCCGGCGAGCTGGACCGCCGTCCAGACGAGCTCGGTGAGCGTCTTTTCCCGTTCGGCCGCGTCCTGACCCGCGAGCGAATCGGCGAGGGTACGAAGCCGCGCCGTCTTTTCCTCATCCGTGCCGAGGTTCACGCCGGCTTTCTCAGCTTTCTTCGCGATCTTTTTCGCCCGGATGAGGGCGGGGTACTGGCGCGGGACGGCCTCGAGCGCCGCGCGCAGGGTCAGGCGGGATTTTTCGGCGGTCTTCAGCTTGTCCCAGTTGTCGAGGACCTCGGCGCTGTTTGCCACCGTGACGTCCCCGAACACGTGGGGGTGACGGCTGATCATCTTTTTCACGATCCCCGCGATCACCTCGTCCATCGTGAAGACGCCCTTTTCCCGTTCGATCTGCGTGTGGAACACGATCTGAAGGAGCACGTCGCCGAGCTCTTCGCAGAGCAGCGCGCCGTCCTCCTTGTCGATCGCCTCCACGACCTCGTAGGTTTCCTCGATGAAATCCGTGCGGATGCTGTGGTGATCCTGCTCCCGGTCCCACGGACAGCCCTCGGGGGAGCGAAGCACCTCCACGAGGTCGATGAGGGAGGCGAGGTCGGGCTTCTTTTCGCGCAGCAGTTTTTCTTTCTTTTCCGAAATCGTCATTTGACGCGTCCTTTCAGTTTTTTGAGCTCCTCGCGTCCGACCGCGCCGGTGAAGAGGACCGCGAGGAAATAGACGAGCGCGGCTCCGACAATCGCCCCGGCGCACGAAAGCGGGCCTGCGATCCGCTCCGGCAGCCGCAGCGCGGCGAGCAGTCCCCGGTGGAACAGAACGGCAGAGACGCCGCACAGTCCGCCGCAGAGCGCGATGAGGGCGAGCTTCAAGAGATCTTTCCCCATCCTTTGCGGGAAGAATCCCGGGCTGACAGCCGGGCTGTCAGCCGGGCGGACGGCGCGGGCGAGGAAGCAGAGATTCATGGCGGCGGCTGTGAGGGTGCAGAGCAGCGTCGAGTCCGGCGCGCCGCGGATGCCGAACTCACGGAGCAGGATGATTTCCGCCCCCGCCTTGACGAGCGAGCCCGTGACGATCGACACGACGGGCTTTTGTGGCATGCCGCATCCCTGCAGAGCCGCGTTCGTGACCGCGAGCACGCAGACGAGGAAGGACGCCGGGGCGAGGCGCGTCAAAAGGGGCGCGGCGAGCCGGGCGGAGGAGGGCCTGAAGAACAGGCACAGGATCGGGTCGGCGAGGACTGCGAGCCCCGCGGCGCACGGCAGGCCGATGAAAAACGCGAAGCGCAGGGCGTCCGTGATCCGCCCGAGAGCCGCCTCGCGGTTTCCTTCGGCGAGATCGGCGGCGACGGCGGGGGTGAGCGCGTACGCGACCGGGTACACAAGCACGGGCGGCAGGTTGAACATCGGCACGGCGAGGGAGGTATAATTCCCGTACAGCGCGGCGGCGGACTGTTCCCCGAACCCGGAGGCGGTGAGCGCGCGCTGGATGAGGACCGTGTCGAGCAGGGAAGAGAGGCTTGCCGCGGCGGCCCCGACCGTCACGGGAAGGGCGAGACGGACGACGCGGGAGAGCGTCTCCCTTGTGCCGAGGTTTTTGTTTCGGACGGGCACGCCGCAGAGAAGATCGCGGTCGGAGCGGATCGCCCGAACTATGAGCAGATAAAGGAGCCCGAAGAAGGAGCCCCCGGTCAGCCCGAAGGCGGCAAGGGACGCGGCCTCCGGGGCGGATCTGCCCATGCGGACAGCCCAGAGTGCGCCGCCCACGCCGAAGACGAGCTTGCCCGCCGCTTCGATGAACTGGGACAGCGCCGTCGGCGCGAGATTGCCCGAGCCCTGGAAATAGCCGCGGATAGCGGCGGACAGAGAGATCAGGCAGACCGTGGGCGCGGCGGTCCGGATGGACGGGGCGGACGCGGGCGAGCCGATGAGAGAGGCGAGGGTGTCCGCGAAAAAGAGCATGACGAGGGAGAGCGCAAGCCCGACCGAGACGAACAGCGCCGTGGACCGGCGGAAAATCTGCTTCGCGCCGAGGAGGTTGCCCGCCGCGCGGTTCTGCGCGACAAGCACCGCGAGCGCGACCGGGAGCCCCGCGGTCGAAATCATGTAAAACGCCGTGTAGATCGAATACGCGGCGTTTAAGTAACCCATGCCCGCGTCGCCCAGCGTGCGGCTCAGCGGGATTTTGAAAAGCAGCCCCGCCGCCTTGACGAAGAGATTCGACGCGGTGAGCAGCGCCACGCCGGAAACTCTTTTTTTGACGTCCGGGACTGTTTTCGGCATGAAGCCTCCCGGGAACCGTTATCCGATGAATTCGTGGAAAACGGAATTCTTGGGGATCATGCTTTCCTCGAAAAGCGGGCAGTCGTAGACGAGAAGCTCGGAAATGAGCTCCTCCGCCTGCGCCCGGTAACGGCTCTCTTCCGGGATGGTGCGGAGAAGATCGACGCAGTAGCGCGACAGGATGAACGGCTCGTAGGGCAGGAAGGAGTCGAGCCGAATGTCGCTGTTCACGTTCGGGAAGATGTTCTTCTCTTCGTTCTCACGCACGGTTTCCCAGAGATGGAGGGTGAACTCCGGCGTCGCGCCGCGGAAATTGTAGTCGCGCACGATGCGCCTGAGCAGCCGGATCTCGTCTTTTTCGAGGATCACATCCCGATAGACCGCGTCGTCCGCGACGCAGATGAACACGCTCTTGGTGTTCGCGCCGAACAGGCGGGTGATCTCGGGATAGACCGCCTGGATCCCTTCGAGAATATATATATCGTTTTCCTGCGGGATATATTCTTCGTATCCGGTGCGTGTCGTGAGGGCAAAATCGTAATGGGGGACGAGAACGGGCAGGCCCGCGTTCAGCCGGCGCATGAAGAACTCGAGGTAATTGAGATCGAGCGCGGCGGCGGAGTCGTAATCCGGGGGCTCGTCGTCCACGACGTTGCGGTCGTCGCGCGCGATGAAGAAATCGTCGATGGAGAGCACGACCGCGTTTTTGCCCACCTTCGCGAGGCGCCGCGTGAGCTTTTCCGCCGTCGTCGTTTTGCCGGAGCAGGACGGTCCCGCGAGCGCGATGGTTTTGACCTCGCCGTCGGCGAAGATGTCCGCCATGGCCCGGTCGATGTCCGCCGAGAACGACTTTTCGCACGCGAGCATATACTCCCGCGCCTCATCCGGGGTCGAAATGTCCAGTTCAATGGTCCTCATGGTCTGTTCGGTTCCTTTCCTCTGCGAAGAATGACTCCGCCGCGCGCGTGAGCGCGTCCGTTCTTTCCTCCGCGGTTTTTTCTTTCGCGCCGCGAAGATATTCGTAGGGGTATTTCGGCTGAAAGATCCGCTCGATCCGGACGCTTCCGTCCTTTTTCGGCAGGGAGACGAGCTTGGTCACCGCCGCCGCGCCCGCCGAGAAGATCGAATGCACCTCTTCCATCATGTAGATGTTGTAAAGCCCTTCATGACCGGGCTTCGCCCAGCCGACGTTTTCGAGATTGCCGACGGTGTTCTTCTGTCGGTACATGTAATACGGGCGGTACCCGGCGTCCGTGAGAAGCTCTCCCGACGCGTCCACGCTTTCCGCCGCGGCGGCGGACGAGGGATCGAACCGTCCCTCCGCCTTGAAGACCGACGAGCGCTTTACGCTGAAGGTGTGCACGGTGACGTTTTCGGGGGAGAGGGAGATCACCTCGGTGAGGGTGCGCCGGAAGGAGGCAGGGGTATCGCTGGGCAGGCCCGCGATGAGATCGACGTTGATGTCGCGTATTCCGCCGTCCCGCGCTGCCGCGTACGCCTCGTAAAACATTTCCGGGGTGTGCGCCCGCCCGATCTGACGCAGGACCTCCGGATCGAGGCTCTGCGGGTTGACGCTGACCCGCGTGACGCCCGCGTCCGCCGCCGCGCGCATTTTTTCCGCCGTGATGGTGTCGGGACGGCCCGCCTCGAGCGTGAACTCGTCGGGGTCGGGAAGATGGACGCGGATCCTTTCGAGAAGGCGTCTCAACTGCTCTGCCGAGAGGATCGTGGGCGTGCCGCCGCCGATGTAGACGGTCGACGCGCGCATGCCGAGCCTCCCGATGACGGAGAACACGCCGTCGACGTCCTTTTCCAGCGCGTCGAGATAGTCCGGAATGAGCTTTAAGAGCCCCGGCGTCGCGTAGGAGACGAAGGAGCAGTAGGCGCACCTTGTCGGGCAGAAGGGAATGCCGATGTAGACGCTGCATTCCCCGCGCGACTGCGGCGTGATGATCGCCCGTTCCGCGAGGGAGACGTCCACGGCGAGTCTTGCTTTCGCGGGGGACGTTCGGTAATCCCGGGCGATGGCGGACACCGCTTCTTCGGGGGTCATGCCCGCGTCGAGCAGCTCGGAGGCGACCTTCGCGGGGCGAACGCCCGTGAGGGTGCCCCACGGCGGCACGATGCCCGTGAACGCCCGTCCGGCGCCGAGAAAGGCGTCGCCCGCCGCCATTTTGCGCACCCGGTCGCGGTCCCCGAAGGCACAGTCCCACCGAAGGGACGCTGAGCCGCGTTCGGCCCGATCCCCCTGCCGGATGCAGACCTCTGACGAGACGCCCGTGTCGTCCTCCGTGAGGCTGACGTCGATCACGACCGTCTGCGGGGTCTCTTCCTCCCCCGCCGGGAATTTCGCGCCGGGGAAAAAGATCATGGCGAGCGTTTGCGCGTAATACGGCTTGATGCTGCCGTCGATGTGTAGAATCATAACGGTTCCTTTTGGAATTGTGAAAGGTTTTTCCTTGATCCGTTTACGCCCGCTTCGGCTGCTTTAAGACCTTTGAGTCAAGCTGGATGGTCACCGGTCCGTCGTTCACGATGGCGACCTGCATATCCGCGCCGAAGCGGCCGGTCGAGACGTCCGGGACCTGTTCGCGCACCCGGGCGACGAAGGCCTCGTACAGCGGGATCGCCTGCTCGGGAAGCGCCGCCGCGAGGTAATCCGGGCGGTTCCCCTTGCGGTAGGACGCGCACAGCGTGAACTGCGAAACGACGATCGCCGCGCCCCCAACGTCGAGCAGGGACAGGTTCATTTTCCCCGCGTCGTCGGAAAAAATGCGCAGCTTCACGATTTTGTCGGCGAGCAGATTTCCGTCCTCCTCGGTGTCCTCGCGTGTGACGCCGAGCAAAATGAGCAGTCCCCTGCCGCAGGACGCGAGGAGTTCTCCCTCGGAAGTGACCGTTCCTTCCGATATTCTCTGAATCAAAGCAAGCATAACGTGTTTCCTGTCCGTTGATTTATGATTTGAGACCGTATTCTTCGCGCAGGACGGCGGCTTTTTGCTCCGCCATGGCTTTGTAACGGTCCATGTTGTCAAAAATATATTCGAGCCACCCGCAGAAATCGTCCGCCCGGGCTGCAAACATCGGGAAAGGATCCTCCAGACCCTCGTTCAGCAAATCGAGCGTGAATTCGTCGTTCTGATACTGAGCCACGGGATATTTCCACTCCGCGTCGTCGTCAGGCCCCTCCGCCGTGACCTCGATGGGGTTCGGATAGACGTAATGGTTGAGCTTGATCCGCACCCAGGAGTCGAGGTCGACGCTCATGAAGCCGCCGAAAATCGTGCTTTCCGTGACCGTCATTATACCCGAGAGTTTTTTGCGCACCGCGTCGAATACCTTTTCCACGCCGAGCTCGTCCGTGTCCTCATAGCTGAACGGAGAGAGGCATTCAAACAGCAGTTCAAAGACAAACTCCTTCAGAGCGCAGCGGACGTACTCTCCGCCCGGCGCGCAGAATTCCCGCGCCCGGTCCTTCGACCCTTGCTCGATGAGCAGCCGGACGTACAGATCCAGCTTTTCCGTCGTTTCCCCGAAAACCTTGTTTTCTTCGGATCGATCCGCGCAACACGTCATGCCGTTCCTCTTTCAATGTTCAGCACATGCGGGATGTTTTTGAGCCTTGACAGGATGGAATTGTAGTGGTCGATGTTCTTGCACCCCACCGTGAGCAGGAGGATGATATCGCTTTCGGTGCGCTTCTTCGTGTTGATGCCGAGCAGGGTCACCTTCATGTCCGCGAGGGCGGTCGTGATGTTCGAGAGCAGGCGGATGTCGTTTTCCGCCCAGATCTGAAGCCCGACCTCGTAGAGCGGCTTCGCCCCGGACGAGAATTCCTCGATATCCCATTCGGCATGCAGCCAGCGGTCGGCCTGTTCCGGGTTTTTCTGACCGGAGACGGCGTTCGGGCAGTCCTTCTTATGAATGGAAATGCCGTAGCCCTTCGTGACGAAACCGATGATCTCGTCGCCGGGGAGGGGATTGCAGCACTTCGCGAATTTCACCTCGCAGCCGTCCGCGTCGTCCACGATGATGCCGCCCGTGGATTTTCTGTGCTTCAGCTCGTGGGTCTGTACCTGTTCGACGTCGGTGATCGGGTGCTCCTCGGGCTTCACCACGCGCTCGTATTCCTGCTTGAGCTTGGAGGAGACCTTCGTCATCGCGATGCCCGAGTAGCCCACCGCGTTGTACAGGTCCTCCACGTCCGCCATGCCGAGCTTTTTCGCCGCGGCGGACACGATCTCCTCGATCTGCTCCTCGGTCGGCTTCACGCGGAACCGCGCGAGGGCGTTTTCGATTTCCTCCCGACCGATCTTGATGTTTTCGGCGCGCTTTTCCTTCTTGAACCACTGACGGATCTTCGCGCGCGCTTCGCTCGTCTTGACGATCTTGAGCCAGTCCCGGCTCGGTCCCTTCGCGGCGGACGAGGTGAGGATCTCGACGATGTCGCCCGTCTGCGGTACGCGGTCGATCGGGGCGATCATGCCGTTGATCTTCGCGCCGACCATGCGGTTGCCGACCTGGGAGTGGATGGCGTAGGCAAAGTCGATGAGGGTCGCGCCCTGGGGCAGGGCGATGACGTCGCCCTTGGGCGTGAAGACGAAGGTCTCGTCGCTGAAGATGTCGATCTTGAGGGCCTGCATGAAGTCCTCGGTGTCCGCCGCGCCGTTCTCCGTGTCGATGAGGCGGGAGATCCACGCGAGCTTCTGGTCGATCTCCTCCTTGCTCTTCGCGCCGGATTTGTATTTCCAGTGCGCCGCGATGCCGTATTCGGCGATCTCGTGCATTTCCCGCGTGCGGATCTGAACCTCGAACGGAATGCCGTCCCGCCCGATGACCGTCGTGTGCAGGGACTGATACATGTTCGGCTTCGGGGTGGAGATATAGTCCTTGAAGCGCCCCGGGATGGATTTGAACAGCTCGTGGATGATGCCGAGCGCGGTATAGCACTCGAGTTCCGTGTTCACGATGATGCGGATGGCGTAGAAGTCGTAGATCTCGTCGAAGCTCTTGTTCTGCTTGAACATCTTGCGGTAGATCGAATAGACGGTCTTCACGCGGCCTTCGAGGGTGAAGTTGATGTCGTATTCCTCGAGCTTTTCCGCCACGTAGGTGCGGGTGTTTTCGATGAAGTTCTGGTTTTGACCGTACTTGCGCTCGATGTCGCTCGAGACCTCCGCGTAGCCGATGGGATCGAGGTAGGACAGCGCGAGGTTTTCGAGCTCCTGCTTGATGCGCTGCATGCCGAGACGGTGCGCGAGCGGCGCGTAGACGTACATGGTCTCGAGCGCCGTGGCCCGCCGCTTCGCCTCCGCCTTCACGCCGAGCGTGCGCATGTTGTGCAGGCGGTCGCAGAGCTTGATGAAAATCACGCGGATGTCCTTCGACATGGCGAGCAGCATTTTGCGGATGTTTTCGATGTTCGCCTCTTCCTTGTCCTCGACGTTGATGACCTTCATCTTGGTCAGCCCGTCCACAAGCATGGCGACGTCGTCCCCGAAGCGGCTGCGCAGGATGTCGATGCTCGTCTTGTCGGGGCAGTCCTCCACCGTGTCGTGCAGAAACGCCGCGCAGATCGAATCCGTGTCGAGTCCGAGCGAGGTGACGATTTCCGCGACCGCGATGGGATGGGAGATATAGGGCTCGCCGCTCACCCGGTACTGTCCCTCGTGCAGGGATTTCGCGTAGAGAAAGGCGCGCTCGATTTTTTCGATGTCGTAATGCTTTTCGCTTGCCGTCACGACCGCGAGGATCTTCTCGATCGGCTGGAGGGGAAGTTCGGCGGTTTTTATGTCAGCTGTGTTGCTCATGATTGTGTTTCCTGACCGAAGTCACGTTTCAGTTTCCGATAAACGCCCGCGCTCATGAGGTCGACCTTCTTCTTCACGACCGCCGTGCGGAACGCGAAGAGCTCCGTGTCCTCCGTCAGGCGGTCCACGCCGAACAGCCCGAGCTCGCGGAAGGTGAGAAGGATGACCTTGAGTTTGGTATAGCCGAGGTGCGCGCCGCTTTTCGACGTCATGTACAAAAGCCCGCGGACCGTGAAGGCGTCGTGCTCGAGGGAGAGCTCACGCTTCAGCAGTGCGTACACGGCGGCGAAATCCTCCCGCGTGGGGACGACCTCCCGCTCCTCGGCGAGGGAGCGGATGCTCCTGCCGTGCCGGAATTCTTCGTAAACAGCCCGTTCGCGGACCTCACGCCGCATGGCGTCCTCGGGGAGGCGCACGTCCTTCACGATGAGCTGAAGATTCTTTTGATTCTGATATTCGTTGATGTCGAGGGTGAACATCACGTCCGCGCGGTCGCCGGGGTACAGATCGATCTCCTGCGCTGTTCTGCGGAAGCACATCGCCGTGACCGGCCCGGCGCCCGCCGAGAGGGTGAGCTTTGTGTGCCTGCCTCCGCCGACCATGGAGACGTCTTCGATGAGGACGTCGCGCAGCACGAAGACGGGCACGGGATTGGACACTCCGTAGGGCTCGAGGGCATAGAGCTCCGTCGCCTGCTCGAGCGTGAGATCGCCCGCCTCCAGCTCGCATTCCGCCTCCAGCTCCGGCACAAGGTCGGCGGGGCGGAGCTTTTCCCGCGCGCATGCGTTGAGCTTTTCGCGGAACGCGGGGAGGTTTTCGCGCTTGATCGTCAGCCCCGCCGCGAGCTCGTGCCCGCCGTATTTTTCGAGCAGGGGCGCGCATTCGCCGAGCGCCTCCACGAGATTGAAGCCCTTGACCGAACGCCCGGAGCCCTTGCCGAGATCGTCCGGGTTCAGCCCGTCCGGGGAGCCCTCGAACGAGACGAGAATGGACGGGACGCCGTATTTTTCCGTGATGCGCGAGGCGACGATGCCGATGATGCCGTGGTGCCATTTCTCCGCGTCGAGCACGATGACCGGGTCGCGCGCGAAATCATGCCCCGCGGCGATCTTGGCGTACGCCTCGTCCATGATTTTGTTTTCTTCCGTCTGACGCTCGCGGTTGATGTCGCAGAGGTGCTTCGCGAGCGGTTCGGCTTCCTCGCAGTCCTTCGCGAGCAGAAGCTCCACGGCGAGGGAGGCGTCGCGGATGCGCCCCGCGGCGTTGATGCGCGGCGCGATCGTATAGCCGATATACGACGCGGTCATTTTGCGCCGCGCGGGGAATTTCGATTCCGCGTGCGTCGCTTCGATGAGCTCGATCAGCCCGGGACGCTCGGTGTTTTCGATCAGGCTGAGACCGTAGCTGACGATGAGGCGGTTCTCGTCGCGCACGGGCATGACGTCCGCCACCGTTCCGATCGCCACGAGGTCCCCGTATTCCCGTGCGATCCGACGGACGCACGCCGCCATGGAGTCGCCGGGGGAAAAGACGGATTCGAGCGCGCAGAGCAGCTTGAACACCACGCCGACGCCCGCCAGCTCCTTGAAGGGATAGGAGCAGTCCGGACGGCGCGGGTTGACGACGGCGTCCGCCGCGGGGAGCACGTCGTGGCACTCGTGGTGGTCCGTCACGACGAAGCCCATGCCGAGCGCGCGCGCCGTTTTCGCTTCCTCCACCGCGGTGACGCCGGTGTCGACCGTGACGACCAGCCCGCAGCCGTCGTCGGCGAGCTTTCTGACCGCGGCGTCCGACACGCCGTAGCCCTCGCCCGCGCGGCAGGGAATATAGTAGCTGACCTGCGCGCCGCGGCTTTCGAGATAGAGGCAGAGGCAGGTCACGGAGGTCACCCCGTCCACGTCGTAGTCGCCGTAGATGACGATCTTCTCGCCCTCCTCCACAGCCTGAACGATGCGGTCGACGGCTTTGTCCATGTCCTTCATCAAAAAGGGATCGTGAAGCTGTTCCTCCTCCTTCGCGAGAAAGCTCCGCGCCTCCTCCGGCGTCGCGCAGCCCCGGTTGGCGAGGAGCTGCGCCGTCGGCGGCAGGATGCCGAGTTCCTCCGCGATCGCTTGCGCGGCGGCGTTTTTCCTCACTTCCGCGCGCGTCGCCGCCACCTTCCATTGATACTTATACTGCATTCGGTTCTCTCACTTATATATTAAAATTATAATCCAAATAAAGAATCCGTGCCGGACGGCTCTTTTCGGCATGCCGGGAGGGGTATTTCAAAAACCCGCTCGGCGAATGCTCCGCCGAAGCCTCCGGCGCAGGACTTACTCCGCTTTGTCCTCTTCTTCCTCTTCATCTTCCGAAAGGATCTTCACGATCCGCACGGCGGTTTTCTTGGAGAGGAACAGCCGGTCGACAACCGCGATCAGAAGAAAGGTCAGCGCGAAGCCCGCGATCGCCGCGAGGACGCCGGCCTGATCGGTTCCGAAGAGGCGTTTCCCGAGCGCGTATCCGCCCGCGCAGATGAGCAGGGGGAGCAGGAAAACAAGCGCGGCGGAGCCAAGCACGCGGGAGGAGGCGCTTTCGACCTCGACGAGCATGCCGGGCTCTGCCCCGATCTCGTTGACCGCGTCCGCGGTCATGGTTTTCGCGTTTTCGGAGGCGACGATGCCGGACAGGGAGCAGCCCTTGCCGCAGCCGCCGATCTTTTCGCATCCCTCGCACATGGAGGAACGGCTGACCTTCACGGTCGCACGCCGTCCGTCCGCCGACGCCGAAATCACTCTTGCTCTCTGACGCATGAAAGTTCTCCTCGATCCCCGCTGTGCCCGCCGCCGGAGAGCGTCCGGAGCGTTCAGCGTTCAGGGTCTGTAAATCGCAAGCACCCGCTGAGCCGCGCGGATGCCGTCCACGGCGGCGCTGGTGATGCCGCCCGCGTAGCCCGCGCCTTCCCCGCACGGGAAGACCGACGGATCCGTCTCGGCTCTGCCGTCCCCGCCGCGCAGGATGCGCACCGGGGAAGAGGTCCTGGTCTCCACGCCCGTGAGGATCGCGGACGGTTTGTCGTATCCGCGGAGCTTTTTCGCGAAATCCGCGAGCCCCGCGCGAAGGGTCTCCGTGACAAAGCGTGGGAAGAGCTTTTCGAAATCCGCTTCCTTCACGCGGCCGTCGCGGTAGCTCGGTACAATATCCGTATATGCCATCCCGGATTTTCCGTTCATGAAATCACCGACGGTCTGATAAGGGGCCGTGTAATCCCCGCCGCCCGCCGCGAACGCCTTCTGCTCGAGCGCGCGCTGGAACGCGATCGCGCCGAGGGGATCCGAGCCGAAATCCTCCGGCCCGACCGAGACGCAGACCGCGGCGTTGGCGTTCCTTCCATCCCGCGCGCGGGTGCTCATGCCGTTGGTCACGACGCCGCCCGCCTCGCTCGCCGAGGGGATCACGACGCCGCCCGGGCACATGCAGAAGGTGTAGCACCCCCTGCCGCCGATATGGGTGGAAAGCTGATATTCTCCCTTCCCGAGCGCGGGGTCTCCCGCGTGGGCGTGAAAAAGCGCTTCGTCCACGGCGCTCTGCAAATGCTCCGCGCGCACGCCGACCGAGAAGGGCTTCGCCTCGACGGCGTATCCCGCGCCGATGAGATCGGTCACGGTATCCCGCGCGCTGTGTCCGATCGCGAGGATGAGCGCGTCATAGGAGAGCCTTTCTCCGTCTGCGAGAAGGGATCCTCCGCCGATGTCCGACGCCGCCGTGTGATAGCGGATCTCGCCGCCGAGCGCGCGGATCTTCTCGTCGGCGCGCTTCACGACGGAGCGGAGGATGTCCGTGCCGATGTGGGGCTTCGAGCGCCAGAGAATATCCTCCGGCGCGCCGAGCTCGTAAAAGGTTTTTAAGACCCACGCGACGAGGGGGTCGGAAATGCGGGTCACGAGCTTGCCGTCCGAGAAGGTGCCCGCTCCGCCCGCGCCGAACTGCACGTTTGACGAGGGGTCGAGAATGCCCTCCTTCACAAACCGCTCCACCGCGGCGCACCGTTCGTCCACGGGCGCGCCCCGCTCGAGCACAAGGGGCTTCATGCCCGCCTCGGCAAGGGTCAGCGCGGCGAACATGCCGGCCGGGCCGAAGCCTACGACGACGGGCGCGCCCCTCATGCGCTTCTCTCCGACGGGCAGCTCGAGCCGGGGCTCGGAGTAGAGCCTGAGTCCCGGCTTATTTTCGAGGAGGGAGGGGAGGTCCTCTTTCGCTTCCGTCTCCGCGCAGACCGTGTAGACAAAGGTGATGCCGCGCCGCGCGTCGACGGATTTCTTCGCGAGCCGCGCGTCTTCCGCCTTCAGTCCGGTCTCCCGCCTGAGAAGCGCCTTCGCGCGGCTGAGTGCCTCGGCGTCGCAGTCCGCCCCGGCTTCATACGGGACGCGGACACCGCTGATTTCGATCCTTGCTTTCTGAGTCATGTTCAATCGTCCGCGATCTTTACGGAAACGGTATAGCTGCCGAGGGCGAGCACCTGATCCTTGAACGGCGGTTCGATCTCGACCCACGCGTTCGCGGAGACGGTGCTGCCCGCGCTGGTTTCGGAGAAGGGACTCATGTCATATCGGAGCGTGACGTCGGCAACGTCGATCTGCCTCAGCACGTTGACCGGACCGATCAGGACGATCTCGACGCTGCTCCCGTTGTCCCATTGGTTGTTTACGTTGACCCACTCGTAATTGACGGTTCCGCCCGAGCCTTCGACGTTCGTGCTCGGTATGTTGATGACGCGCACCTTGAACCTTGAGTTTGCCACCGCGCTGAGGTTCACCTGCGCGGGAGAAACCGTCACGCCCGCGACGTGACCGACGGTCACGTCCTTTGTGAAGGAGAGTTCTCCGTACTTCGTTGCCTTATCCTTGTCGAACGCCGTCATTTCGTCGATGTAGATGTTCTCGATGAGGGAACCGCGGTCGATGACGTCCGGCTCGCCGGTCACGGTGACCTCCGCGGGCGTCAGCGTCACGGCGCAGGTATCCAGGCTGAGATAGTCCTGCTGGAAAACGACGTTCAGAGGCACGGTGACCTTCTTGACGACCGGAACGGTGAAGGACACGGTCTTCGTCGTGTATTCGAGATAGGTGCTTTCGACCTTCGTGTCGTTGGCGTCCACGAAAATGATCGGAACGTCAAGGAACTCCGTCGTCTTCGTCACGTTCGCGAGATCGACCACGACCTTCGCCTTCTCGATCCGGCTGACCGTGGCGCGGGGACCCTCGACCTGAATGTGATCGACTGGGAAGACGATCGTGCCCGTGGAGCATCCCTCCGGCAGGTTCGTGTTTTCGCGCTGTTCCGTCAGGGCCACGTTCTTTGTGAGCAGATCGTCCACATAGACGTTGACGGTCTCCTGCGATTTGCCCACGAGCTTGCATCCCGGCGGCACGTCGACCTTGATGACGCAGTCGAACCGGCCGCTGTCCGTGCAGTTGCTCGTGTCGGCAGTGACGATGATGTCCTGATTCGTGAGCTTCGACAAAACGCTTCTGCTGCCGGCGAGCGTGACGTCGATCAGATTGCCGTAGCCTCCGTAGATCGACAGTCCGTTCTTGGCAAGGACGTCCGTGTTTGTGAGCTCCACCTGCAGATGATGGAAGATCTGTTCGTTATCCGGGCTTTCCGTCAGCATGACGTAAACCCACAGCGAGAAGGCGATGAGAACGCAGATGATGAAGATGATCACGTTCGACGCGGTATTCTTCTTCGCACCGCGCACGGGGGAAGAGTCCCGGCTGTTCATGACTGATCTCCTTTCCCGACGCCGTGCTCCCGGATGCTGCGGACGCGCTGAATGATGTCAAATCTCTTTTTCTCGCCCTCTCCCGCGAGCTGCTTCATCAAAAACGCGCGCAGTCCCGCGGCGTCGTATCCGCGGACCAGCTTGCCGCCCACCGCGGTGGAGATCACGCCGGTTTCCTCCGAAACGATCACGACGACGGCGTCGCTGTTTTCGCTCATGCCGATGCCCGCGCGGTGCCGCGTGCCAAGGTCTTTGATGATATCGGGGTTGGAGGACAGGGGCAGAAGGCATCCCGCCGCGTTGATGCGTCCGTCGCGGATGATCATCGCGCCGTCATGCAGGGGGGCTTTGTTGAAGAAGATGTTCTTGATGAGAAACGCGGCGGGATAGGCGTCGATCACGGTTCCCGTGAGGATCATGTCGCCCAGCCGCGTGGTGCGCTCGAAGACGATGAGCGCGCCGGTTTTCGTCTCCGAGAGGTCTCCGACCGCGCTCGTGACCTCCTCGATGACCGCCTGCACGGGGGACGCCGTGCGGGAGTCGCCGAAGCTCTTGATGCCCTTGATCGGCGTCGCGCCGACCTGCTCCAGCACCGAGCGCAGCTCCGGCTGGAAGAGGACGACGAGGGTGATGACGCCGATCTGGAAGATGTTTTTCAGAATATACTGCGTGAGGTACATGTCGAAGGCGTTGCTCAGCACCCGCAGGGCGATCAGAAGCAGGACCCCGACGGCGAGCTTGCCCGCCCGACGGTCGCGGATGAATCTGATCAGGTAAAAGAGCAGCAGGGATACGAGCAGAATGTCGACGGCATCGCCGAATCCGAACCGCTTTACAACTGTTAAGATATCCGAAAGCTTCGGGAGCGTAATATTCACTCAAACACCTCCCCGATCATACGATTATATTATTATATCATACCGCGCCCGAGATTTCAAACCTTTTTCGGTGAAATTCCGAGAAATCTGAAATAAAATTGCGCGCGCCGCAAAAGACGCGAGGCAAAAACTTCCTTTATGCGCATTCAACAGAATCGGAGGTATATTTATTCAGCTTTTCTTTTGAAATACCTCTTTACTTTGCGCACAAAGCTGTGCTATAATAAAGATTAATGACAAAGAAGGAGCTGAGCTGTGGATTTCGGTTTCATTCGTCCCCTGACCGTCGTTGTCGGACATTACGGCGCGGGTAAAACCAATTTCGCCGTGAATCTCGCGCTTGCTCTGAAGGCGCGCGAACCCGGCCGCGCGGTCCGGATCGCGGATTTCGACATGGTCAATCCCTATTTCCGCACCGCGGATGCCGCGGACATGCTCCGCAGGGGAGGCGTGGAGCCCCTTCTGCCAGCTTTCGCGAACACCAACGTCGACACGCCCTCCCTGCCGCCCCGCCTCGCCTCCCTGATCGGAGAGGAGGACGGCTATACCATCGTGGACGTGGGCGGGGACGACGGCTCCGTCGCGCTCGGCATGTACCGGGAGCGGATGAAGGAAGCCGGTTACGCCATGCTCTGCGTCGTGAACCGGTACCGTCCGCTGATCGAAGACCCCGCCGCCGCGCTCGACTGCATGCGCCAGATCGAAGAGGCCGCGGGACTGTGCTGCACCGCGATCGTCAACGACTCGAATCTGGGCGCGGAAACGACCGCGGAGGACGTGCTCGCGGGCATATCCTACGGAAAAGCGTGCGCCTCGCTCGTCGCTCTGCCGCTTCTCTGCCATTGCTATTTTCCCGACCTCGCGCCGGACACACCCGCGCTGCTCGCCGCGCACGGAATGGAGGACGAGCCCCTGTTCGCGATGAAGAGCGCGACAAAGAAGCTCTTTTGACACGGGGAGCGTGCGAAACCGCCCCCCGGACCCGATCCCACAAAATCCCGCTTACGCGGAATTTGAATATTCAAACGCGAAGCGTTTGTACCTTTACTCGCCGAAGGCGAATTTCACTGGCGTGACTGCGTCGACGCGGCGAAGCGGAATTTCACTCGTCAAAGACGAATTTCACTCATCCCGAAGGGATGAATACCAAGGAGGATTCGAATGAATAAAGTTACATTCCGAACCGAACGGTGCAAGGGCTGCGGGCTCTGCGTGGACGTATGTCCGAAGAAAATCCTCGCGCTCGACACCGCGGCGCTCAACTCGAAGGGTTATCACCCCGCCGTCATCACCGATCAGGCGAAGTGCATCGCCTGCGCCATGTGCGCGACCATGTGCCCCGACTGCGTGATCAAAGTCGAAAAAGACGCGTGATAAGGAGGAAATCATGTCGAACAAGGTATTGATGAAGGGCAACGAAGCCATTGCCGAAGCCGCGATCTCCGCGGGATGCCTGTACTTCTTCGGCTATCCGATCACCCCCCAGACCGAGGTGGCGGAATACATGGCGCGGCGGCTGCCGAAGGTCGGCGGTCTCTGCCTGCAGGCGGAAAGCGAGGTCGCCGCGATCAACATGCTCATGGGCGCGTCCGCGGCGGGCACCAGAGCCATGACCTCCTCCTCCTCTCCCGGAATCTCGCTCAAATCCGAGGGTATTTCCTACATCGCCGGATGCGATCTGCCCTGCCTGGTCGTCAACGTCCAGCGCGGCGGCCCGGGACTGGGCGGCATCCAGCCCTCCCAGCAGGACTATTATCAGGCGACCCGCGGCGTGGGCCACGGCGACCTGAGACTGATCGTGCTCGCGCCCTCTTCCGTGCAGGAAATGGCGTCCCTCACCGCCGAGGCGTTCGACCTTGCGGACACCTACCGCATGCCTGCCATGCTGCTCGCGGACGGCGCGCTCGGTCAGATGATGGAGCCCGTCGACTTCTCCGTCTTCCCGAAGCGGGAACTGCCCGAAAAGACCTGGGCGACGAACGGGCACGGCGGCGCGCGGAAAAAGAACATCGTCAACTCCCTCTTCATCGATCCGAACGAGCTCGAAAACTCCATCCGCGCCCGTTACGAGCGCTACGCCAAGGTCGAGGAAAACGAGGTCCGCTATGAGGAGTATATGACCGAGGACGCGGAAATCATCCTCGTCGCGTTCGGCATCACCGCCCGCATCGCGAAGAGCGCCATTACGGAGGCGAGAGCGAAGGGCGTGAAAGCCGGCCTGCTCCGTCCCATCACCCTTTGGCCCTTCCCGAAGAAGCGGCTCGGAGAGCTTGCCGACCGCGCGAAGGCCTTCCTCTCCGTCGAAATGTCGATGGGACAGATGGTGGACGACGTCCGGCTCGCCGTGAACGGGAAGAAGCCCGTCTCCTTCTTCGGACGCACGGGCGGCATCATCCCCTCGGTCGAGGAAGTCGCCGCCGAAATCATGAAGCTCGCAGAGAGTCTCTGAACGATGAGGAAAGGAAGTACAATCGATGAAAACCGTATTTGACAGACCCGAAGCGCTGTCGGACGTGCCGCTGCACTATTGCCCCGGCTGCACGCACGGCATCGTTCACCGCCTTGTGGCAGAAACCATCGACGAGCTCGGCATTCTCGGACAAACGGTCGGCATCGCCCCCGTCGGATGCTCCGTGTTCGCGTATAATTATTTCGAATGCGACATGATCGAGGCCGCGCACGGGAGAGCTCCCGCCGTCGCGACCGGCGTCAAGCGCACCCATCCCGACACCGTGGTCTTCACCTATCAGGGCGACGGCGACCTCGCGGCGATCGGCACGGCGGAAACCGTTCACGCGGCGACCCGCGGCGAGAACATCACGGTCATCTTCATCAACAACTGCATCTACGGCATGACGGGCGGCCAGATGGCGCCGACGACCATTCCCGGTCAGGTGACGACGACCTCCCCCTACGGCAGAAAGCGCAACGTGCAGGGCAGCCCGATCCGGGTCTGCGAAATGCTCTCCACCCTCGACGGCGTGGCGCTCGCGGCGCGCGTTTCCGTCGACTGCCCGAAGAACATCCTCACGGCGAAGAAGACGATCCAAAAAGCGTTCCGGAATCAGATCGACAAGAAGGGTTTCTCAATCGTGGAGGTGCTTTCGACCTGCCCGACCAACTGGGGTCTTGCCCCGAAGGACGCACTCGAATGGCTCAGACAGAACATGATCCCGTACTATCCGCTCGGCGTCTACAAGGACGGCGAAGCGATCCGGGACGCGGAATAAGGAGGACGATCCGATGACGACAAGATACATTTTCGCGGGGAGCGGCGGTCAGGGCATCCAGTTCTCCGGCAAGCAGATGGCGAAAACCGGGATGCACGTCGGCAAAAACGTCACGTTCCTGCCCTCCTACGGTCCCGAAATGCGCGGCGGCACCTCCAACTGCACCGTCGTGATCTCCGATGAGGAGATCGGCAGCCCGAGCGTCTCGAGCCCCGACGTGCTCGTGGCGATGAACCTCCCCTCCTTTGATAAATTCGAGCCCAAGATCGCACAGGGCGGCATCCTCTTCTGCGACAGCACCCTCGTGGACAAGAAGAGCGAGAGAGACGACATCAAGGCGTACTACGTCCCCGCGACGGGACTGGCGAACGAGAACGGCCTGCTCGGCTTCGCGAACGTCATCCTGCTCGGCGTGATCGTCAAGGTCACCGGCATCTTCGACTGCGCGGACTTCGAGGACTACCTGCTCTCGAATATCCCCGCCACAAAGACCGCGCTGATCGAGAAGAACAAAAAAGCCCTCGAGATCGGCTACGGGCTGGAGATCGAATAAGGGGAACAGGGGTACGCGGCTTTCCCCAAAATGAAAGCTGACGATGCTGTGCATCGTGGGCAAAGAGCTTTATTAGGGATAGAAAAAACGCTGATAGTTCTTGTTCTGCCTCGGAAGGGGGCATGGCGTTTTCCCGTAACGTCAAAATCAGGTTGAATCTCAAAGACTCAGCCTGATTTTTATTTCTTCAGATGCGGGAAAATGTCATGTCGGCTCTTTGCTTTACCTCGGATGCATGAAAACCAACCGTCAGCGCCTTGCCCTTTCCCCTTACTAAAATTCTTTGCCAGGCTTTCTTATAAGAAAGCCGCGTCCCCCACGTACCCCGCGTACCCCCTCACCGATGCTCCGAGAGCCAGATCGACACGCGGGACTGGATCTTCGAGGCGCAGTCCTGCGCGGTGCCGACGCCGCCGAGGAACGCGGAGACCTCCTCGTCCACGATGGCGGTGACCTCCTCGCTTACAGCGGGGCTGTACGGGATGCCGATTTTGTTATCGAGCAGATCGCGCAGGCGGGCGGCGTCCTCTTCGGTGAATTCCGTCTCGATCCCGGGATCCCGGTTGATCCATTCCTCCCAGTTGGTGGACTTGGGGGCGGAGCTCAAGCCGCCGCCACCGTATCTGACATAGAAGGCGCGGCTTTCGAGGTCCCCGATCACCGTCTCGAGGGCGCTCCGAAAGGCGGGGAACCCTTCCGCGGCGTACCTGATTTCGGAATCGTCCTGCGTCATGAGCGCCTCCAGCGCTTCATATACGGCGTCGATCCGCCCGCCATCGACGTCCGCCGTCACGGCAAACACCGCGGAGGCTGCGATCGGTGCGGCGTACCCGGTATCCGTCGGCACGCCGATCAGCACCCAGTCCTTCGTTCCGAACACGCCCTCGAGCGAGACAATTCTGTCCGTATAGCGCATGTGTGACGAGGCGAGCGCGATTTTTCCGTCCCGGTAGTACGGAAAAGCGGCGGTCATGTCAAGCTGCGCCAGATCGTACGGGGAGTGCGCGCTGTATTCCGCCCGCGTCGGCAGCGCGGCGAGAAAATCGAGATACCGCGCGAACACGCCGCTGTCGAAGGAGCAGACGCCGTTCTCATAATCGATGAACGCGGCATATCCCGCCGCGCCGAGCAGCGTCCGCGGGGCGCTCTCCCGCGTGAGATCCTTCATCAGCACGACGTCTCCAGGGAGTCCGGCGGCAAAATCGAGGAACTCTTCGAGCGTCCACGAGCTCTTCTCGGCGAGATCCCCGAGCATCGGTGCGGTCGAGATCAGAACGCTTCCGAGCGTGAAGCTGTTCGTCAGCGCGAAGAGCCGGCCGGTCTGATCCGTGAACGTCCGCTTCACGCAGCCGAGAATGTTGTCCTTGTTGAGCAGCCCCTCCCGCTCGGTCAGGGGCGTGAGATCGCTGAAGAAGCCCTGCTCCGCGCCGACTTTTATGACGGGACCGTTCGACATGCAGATCACGAGATCGGGACGATACGTCCCCGTCGTGATGCCGAGCGCGAGGCGGTCTTCGTTCGCGTACAGATCGTCACCCCACGCGCCCTCGGCTGGCGTGTAATCGTCGAGGACGATGCGGATATCCGAGCGGCTCTTGTTGAATTCCACCGCCTTGATCCGGATGGCGTCCGCCCCAAAGCCGTTCGCGGACAGGGCGACCCGTACGGTCGTGATCCGCGTGAGGTCGATGTCCTCGACGCGCCGGTACCGGATGAGGCGCGTGATGCCTCCAGACTGCCGCTCAAGGGCGAGAAACTCTTCCGTGCCGACAAAGCTCAGAACATTCGTCTTCGTGGGATCGATGTCGGAGTTGATATAGCTTACCGTCTCCTTCTCCGCCGCCCCGAGGGTGCCGTCCTCGGCATAATCGTATCCGACGATGCCGCTGTCCGTCACGGTATAGAGATCGTGCCCCGGCGCGAACAGGACCTGCTTCGTGTCGGCGAGCGGGACCATGGCTCCGAGGGCCGAACCGCCCGGCACCACCTCCGTGATACCGCTCTGCCCGTTCCGGACACCCCACGCCCAGACGCGTCCCTCCGCGTCCGCGGCGATGCCGTTGACACCGTCCGTTCGTACGGAGCACAGCACTCCGTACGAGGGGGAAAGCACGAGGATCTCCGGGAAGGAATAGAAGAAGAGATTTCCGTCCGCGCCCTTGACGAAATTCTGTATATAATAGTAATCTCCCGTGGAATACCGAAAGAGCGGTTTCAAATCCACGCCCTCGTCCGTCGCCCGCATCCGGCGGTCGTAATGCCGCAGGATCGAACTTGTGTCGCCGGTTTCGATCAGATATATCCCGTCGTCGTCGAAGAGCGCCTGATTCGCAAGCGTTCCGTCCGCCAGCCGGAAGTGGATTTCCGAATACGTCCCGTCCTGCGCCGCTTCGATGAGGGCGAATGTGACCGGATCATCTGAGCCTTCCGCGGGCATCACGTGCGCGACGCATCGGACCGTCCCCGTCTCGGGGTCGCAGTCTGCCGCGAAGACGGAATAATTCCCGGGCAGTTCAACCTCGGTCCCCCGATACACATGCGTCAGCCAGCCCTCGCCGTGCTCTTCCTCCTCGGGCGTCTCCGTCTTTTCCTTCCCGCATCCGGCGAAAAGCAGGGGCAGCAGGAGCAGGAGCGCCGACGCCAGCGCGAGCGAGAGGATCCTCTTTGTTTTCATGACTCTTTCTTCCTTTCGGGTTCGATTCCATCCTGATTGTACCACGTCTGTGGCTTTTTGTCAAGAGACAAACGGACAAATTAAGATAAATCGCCACAAAAAAAGAAAATAAGTGTCAGAAGACGAAAAAACGCGCGGCCGTTCTGTCGACTGCGCGTTTTATGCTTGTGCAGAGTCTTTCTTTCGGGGAAAGCCGCGTTTCCTTTGCGCTTATTTCGTCTCCCCGTACAGCTCCATGCACGCCGCGGTGTAGGGGTTGCCCCCGTATTTATCGAGCATTTCCGGCGTACCGAAGCGTGTTTCGATCTCCTTTTCGTTCGTGACGGTGACACGGGTCCACGTCACGGAGCCGTCGCCGTTTTCGAGGAAGTGGAGCAGGATATAGGGCTGACCGTTTCCGTCCGCCTCGGTGATCCGATCACCGTCCCAGGTGAGACCGGCGGTTTTTTGAGCGGCCTCCTTCGGCGTGAGCCGGTATTCGAGCAGATAGAGGTTCAGCCCGTCCGTGAGCCCGACCGTGCCGGTGTTCATATGCGTCAGTCCGGTGATCTCCGCCTTCGCGATCTGCGTGCCGCTTGCGGAAAGCGTTTTGACGCGATCTGCGACGACATCCCGCGCGTATGCGGCGGCTTCTCCCATCCAGACGGCATCGGTCACGATCCCGTCTGCGATAGAGATCTCCGTTATGACCTCGGTGGGATCGGTTTCCCGGATCCGGCAGGAGACGAGTCCCGACAGCAGAAGGGCGGCAAGCAGCAGAAGCATGATTTTTTTCATTCCGTTCCTCCTTGATCTCCCGCGGTGATGAAATCCTCGACCCATTCCTGGAAGTCGGGGGCCTCTTCGTAGAGCCCGTGCCCGAAGCCTTTGAACATGTGCAGAAGCGCGCCGGGGATCTGCTTCGCGATCTCGCGGGACGCATCTCCGGTCACGATTTTGTCGTCCGTGCCGCCGAGCACGAGGGTGGGAGCTTTAATTTCGGGCAGCCTGTCATACGCGTCGTGCTCGAGACAGGCGCGGGCTTCGGCAAGATAGCGGGAGAAATTGATTTTATCCTTGCCGAGCCGTCCGGCGACTTTCGCCGCCATGCGGTACGCGGATCCGATCTTTTTCAGCCGGGCGGGGGTATAGGACAGCTCCGCCGTGGAGGCGATGATGGAGGCGAGGTCGCCCGCCTCCGCCATTTTGATCCAGTCTCCGACCACACGTTCTACGGTGGGATTGGGCCGCGCGACGGTTACGGTGAGAACGAGGCGGTCGACGCGCTCGGGGCAGAGAAGCGCGAGCTCTTCGGCGATCATGCCGCCCTGCGACACGCCGAGCACGTCCGCGGATTCGATGTCAAGCGCGTCCATAACCTTCACAATGTCCCCTGCCATGTCCCGGATGGAGTATCCTTCGGGGATGTGGGAGCGGCGGCTCATCATATGGACGCGGCGGTTTTTCGCGAAGCGGCGGTACGCGAGCAGCATCGGTCCGGCGAGCCCTTCCACGGTCTTCAGGCCGTCCCCCAGCCCCGGGATGACGACGAACGCCTTGCTGCCGCATCCGAAGGAGGCGACCGGAACCGTGTCGGTCACGATCTCCTCCCGCGCGCCGTCCTTGCCCGACGTCTCCGAGCAGACGATCGTGACCCGTTCGTTTTTGATGTCGTAATACATGAATACCTCCGAAAAAACAGGGAACCGAGCTGTGCCGATTCCCTGTGTGACGCTGCGCTTTTGCGTTATTTCTTGAGTTTCTTCGCCGCCGCGTCGACCGCTCCGGCCGCTTCCTTCTTCGCGGCATCGACCGCTCCGTCTACTGCCTTCGCCGCTTCCGCCTTCGCGGTGTCGACTGCGTTGTCGACCGCCTTCTCGGCTTCTGCCTTCACGCCGTCGACCGCCTTTTCGGCTTCCTTCTTCGCGTTGTCGACTGCCTTCTCGGCTTCCTTCTTCGCGGTGTCGACCGCGTTGTCGACCGCCTTCTCGGCTTCCGCCTTCACGCCGTCGACCGCCTTTTCGGCTTCCTTCTTCGCGTTGTCGACTGCCTTCTCGGCTTCCTTCTTCGCGGTGTCGACCGCCTTCTCGGCTTCCTTCTTGACCGTGTTCGCCGCGGCGTTTGCCGCTTCCGCAGCTTCTTCCGTCTTTTCGGCGGCGATCTTCGCGCGGAACTCGGCGCGTCTCTGGGCGGCTTCTTCCGCTCTCTTCGCCAGTTCCTTCTGACGGGTCGCGATCACGCGGGTGATCTGGTCGGTGTAGGTGTCGATGTCGGCGCCGGTGTCCACGCACATCTTGAGGATCGGCTCGCCGTTTTCCTTCAGGATCTGGAAGACGCTGTATTTCGCCTTGAGCGTCCGTTCGCCCTTCTTGTATTCGTAGACCTTTTCCTCGACCGTCGCCTTGGAGAGTTCGTTATAGAACCACTGACCGCTGATCTCCTCGTCGATGGCTTCGTCGATGAGGGAGAAGCGTCTGGCAAGCATGTAAATCTTTTCGCTCGTGAAAATCAGGTTCGCGCCCATGAAATAGTTTGTTCTGCTGATACCGTCCGCGCCCTTCTTGTAGAGGAGGGGTTCTTCCGAAGGCTCGAAATCGTAGCCCTTGAGAAGGATCGGCTTGCGCTGCTTCAGGAAGGACTTTTCATAGACTTCGTGCTTCTTTTCGTTCATTTCCTGCAGATTCTTGATGCGCTCCGCGATCTGATAGTCGATATCGGAGTCGTTGGACTTGCCGCCGGACGCGAAGACCATGACTGCGGCGCCGAGAATCGCGACGAAAATGGCGATGATGCGTCCATCAAAGAACGCCAGGGCGTAGAGAACGCCCCCTGCGATCAGCGCGAGACCGATAATCGAGAAAATCGAAAACGGAGGGGCAGTGAAATACTTAAGATTTCGTTTGGTTTCCATAACTTGTCTCCATTCGGTAAGATTTTGTGATAACTTCGGCATGTCCGTCATCAATCACTTAATCATAGCATAAAACCGGGCGGATGTCAAGGCATTCTTTGTGATTGTTGCCAAAAATCAGAGAAAAAAACCCGGAGCTCCGCACGGGAACTCCGGGTTCGGTTCTGCTGTGTTTCGGGAATCGGGATCCGGCCGAATTACATTTCGGCGAAGTACTTGATGGTGCGGACCATCTGGCTCGTGTAGGAGTTTTCGTTGTCGTACCACGCGACGACCTGAACCTGGTAGGTGTCGTCGTCGATCTTCGTCACCATGGTCTGGTTGGCGTCGAAGAGGGAGCCGTAGGTCATGCCGATGACGTCGGAAGAGACGAGCTTCTCGGTGGTGTAGCCGAAGGATTCGGAGGACTGAGCCTTCATGGCGGCGTTGATGGAATCCTTGGTGATGTCCTTGCCCTTCACGACGGCGACGAGGATGGTGGTGGAGCCGGTGAAGACGGGAACTCTCTGAGCGGAGCCGATGAGCTTGCCGTTCAGCTCGGGGATGACGAGGCCGATCGCCTTGGCGGCGCCGGTGGAGTTCGGAACGATGTTGGCAGCGCCGGCACGGGCTCTCTGGAGGTCACCCTTTCTGTGCGGGCCGTCGAGGATCATCTGGTCGCCGGTGTAGGCGTGAACGGTGGTCATGATGCCGGAGACGATCGGATACGCGTCGTTCAGAGCCTTGGTCATGGGAGCGAGGCAGTTGGTGGTGCAGGAAGCTGCGGAGATGATGGTGTCGTCCGCCTTCAGGGTCTTGTGGTTGACGTTGTAAACGATGGTCGGGAGATCGTTGCCCGCGGGAGCGGAAATGACGACCTTCTTCGCGCCGGCGTCAATGTGCGCCTGGGACTTTTCCTTGGAGGTGTAGAAGCCGGTGCACTCGAGAACGACGTCCACGTTGAGTTCCTTCCAGGGGAGGTTCTGAGCCTTGGGCTCGGCATAAATGGTGATTTCCTTGCCGTCCACGGTGATGGAGCCGGGGGTCTTCACGGTCTTGCCGTCTTCCGCGAGGACGGGTTCTTTCGATTCAACGGTGTGCTTGTTCTCGCCGATGACGCCGCAGTAGCCCTTCTGCGCGGTGTCGTACTTGAGAAGATGGGCGAGCATGGCGGGGCTGGTGAGGTCGTTGATGGCGACGACTTCGTAACCCTCGGCGCCGAACATCTGACGGAACGCGAGGCGGCCGATGCGGCCGAAACCGTTGATGGCAACTCTTACGGACATGATGATTTTCCTCCAAAATATATATATGTTTGATTGGGAACGTGTGACGGGAGAACAACCTCCCGAAGTATTATTTTACCGTATTTCCGGGGATTATACAAGGCTTTTTGAAAGATTTTCAGAAATTTACAATTTTGAAAAAATCTTCCCGTCCCTTCACAGCGAACGTACAAGCGGGATGAGCAGATCGGGGCGGCGGGTGGTGATATTGTCCGGTTTCAGGGCGATCACGCGCGGCATGTCCTCCTCTTTGTTCACCGTCCAGACGGAAACGAGCAGGCCGCGTCCGTGGAAGACGCTCACCATTTCCGCCGAAAGTCCGCGGTACTGGAGGTTGATCCCCACGCAGCCGGCGTTCTTCACCTTTTCGGCGAGGGACTCGAGGTAGGGGATCTCCGTCATCCGCGCTTTATCCACGTCGACGTTGAGGTAACGCGGCACGGACGGGCTCTTTTCGGTCACGCCGCCGAGCAGCTCGTCTCCCACGCCGGTGTAGAAGATCTGACCGAGCACGCCGTATTCCTCCGCGAGCGGGGCGACCTTCTCGAGCCGCGCCGTGGATTTGATGTCGACGTTCGCCCGCACGCCGGGGAATTCTTTCAGAAAGGCGAACAGGGCGGAGAGCGGAGCGGACTCTTCTCCTTCCTTCGGTCCGTCGTGGCTCAGCACGGGTTCGCCCGCGTCGGTGAAGCTGAGATCGATCTCCACGATATCCGCGCCCGCCTCCACGCCGGCGCGCGCCGCTTCGATCGAGTTGTCCGGGAATCCGAGGCACCCGGAGTGCGCGGTGACTGTCATGGCCGCATTGGTCTTCGGTTCCATTGTTTCCTCCTTTTGATTCGTCTCGAGCAAAATCCCCATATCAAACCGCACCTCGCGCCGGGCGGCATCCCGGTTCGTGTATTCGCAGAGGTCGTATCCGATGAGGGAAAATCCTTCGCTTTCATAAAACGCGATCGCGCCGGTGTTGCAGGACTGGGTCTCGAGGATGATCGCCCGTCTGCCCTCGTCCGCCGCTCTCTTCTTCGCGAGCGCCATGAGCCGGTGTCCGTATCCCCGCCGTCTCAGCTCCTCCGTCACCCACATTTCCGTGACGACGAGGCGGTTCGACCATTCCTCCGGCGCGCTCTCCACGCACCCGAGCAGCTCACCGGTATCGGAGAGGATGCCCCATGCCTCCGCCCCGGGACGGAAGTCTTCGTAGAGCTTATCCGGGAAATCGTACTCCTCCGGCGTGTGCGTCACCGGCTCGTCGAAGCGCTTCTTTTCGAGCCGGACGATCCAGCCGCCTCCCTCCTGCCGTTCGGTGACGACGTCGAACCAGGTCTCGGTCGTATAGCGCATGGGGATGGGGAAGCCCTTCCACTTCTCGGGCGGCAGGGGGACGATTTTCGGTTCCGCTTCGTTCATTGCGGTCCCTCCTTCTGAGAATGGAAAAATCCCGGATGTGAGGTCCGGGATTGTAATCCGATGATCAGTCGCCGATATAGGGCAGAAGCGCAACCTGACGGGCGCGCTTGATCGCCGTGGTGAGCTGGCGCTGGTGCTTCGCGCACGTGCCGAGAATGCGTCTCGGAACGATCTTCGCTCTGTCCTGAGAGATATACTTCTTCAGGCGGTTCGTGTCCTTGTAATCGATCTCGTCGATGCCGTCCACGCAGAAAGCGCAGACTTTCTTTCTTCTGGTTCTGTTCTGACGCGGCGCCGGTCTGGCAGGAGCGGATTCGCTTCTTTCGGCAGCAGCGGGAGCGGCGGGGGTTTCCGCGGGGGCCGCGGTCTCTTCGACGACGACTTCAGTCTTTTCGGTATCCATAGCTCTTATAAGCCTCCTCTGTAATCATTTCGTTTGTGTGACGGCTCAGAACGGGAGTTCGTCGTCGTCGGTTTCTTCGAATTTCGGTGTGCCCTGGTTCTGGAACGCGGCGCCGGCGGTGTTCTGCAGATTGCCGTAGCCCTCCGGGATATAGGAAGGCGCGGGGTTGTTCTGGAAGTTCGCGGCGGCTGCCTGCTGCACGGCGAGCGGGCTTTCGCTCTTGGCGTCGACGAAGTACGCCTCGTCGGCGACGACCTCGGTGGCGAAGCGCTTCTGTCCGTTCTGGTCGACCCACGATCTGGTCTGGAGGGATCCCACGACGCAGATGGAGCTGGCCTTGCGGAAGTAACGGGTGACGAATTCGGCGGTCTGTCTCCACGCGGTGACGTTCAGGAAATCAGCCTGCGGCTCGTCGCCGTTCTTGGGACGGAAGCTGCGGTTGACCGCGACCGTGAAGGACGTCACGGAAATGCCGGACGCCGTGGTCTTGAGCTCCGGGTCGGCGGTCAGACGTCCGCCGAGGATGACCTTGTTGAAATTGAAATTTGCCATGTTCAGTCTCCCGTACAGCGATTACGCTTCGGTCTTGACCGGCTTCTTCGCGGAGGGTTTCTTCGCCTCGTGACGGATCACGATGGAGCGGTAGATGCCTTCGGTGATGCCGAAGATTCTCTCCAGCTCGGAGGGAAGGGAAGCTTCGCTCTTGAAGTTGATGAGGACGTAGTAGCCTTCCGGCTTGTCGTTGATGGGGTACGCGAGTCTGCGCTTGCCCCACTCGTCGACCGATTCGACCTCTCCGCTGTCGGAGATCAGCTTGGTGAATTTCTCAACCAGAGCCTTGGTCGCCTCTTCCGTGAGATCAGGGTCGATCACAAAGAGGGTTTCGTAAGAGTTGATGATCTTTTCCATATTTGAGTACCTCCCTATGGACTTCAGGCCGCCGTATGAGATTTCGGCGGCAGAGAGACAGGCTCGAAAAAAGCCCGTTCGAGGGTTTATTATACCATATTCGGGCAAGGGTGTCAACTGTTTTTTATGATTTTCCGGGGGAATTCTGCATGAAATCTCTTTGAAATCTTTTGGCGGGGTATGCAATTATAACGATTTGCGGGGTTATTTGAGCAAACATAGCTTTTGGGTTTTCCGCGGGAGGCGGGGGGGCAGGTGGGCGTGCTGAAACCGCAGGTTATTTTGGGAACAAACGCTGCGGCCGAGTTTGCGCGGCGAACTTCTGTGTTTGGAAATTACGGATTTGAAATTGTCCTACGCGGACGGCGGCACGGGGCGCCATCTCAGGCCGAAGGCGCCCCGTGCGGGTCACCTTGGCCATTACATCTGCGGTCCTTGATCCTTCGAAGCGGCTACGGTTGAGAAGCGCACAGCGTCAGCCGAGGAATAAAGCGAGTGCATCGCGGCCTGATTACTTGAAGTTGAAATCTTCTGTGAAGACGAGCGCGTTTGATTACAGGGCGCGGGTGGCTGTCAGCTTGGGTTTGGGGTGCGTCTTCGCGGGTGTATGTCCACGGAAATCTGCTGAACCCGTTTGCGTTTCAGCGCGACGGAAAATGCGGCTTTCATTACTTGTTCACCGAACGCGGGTTAAGAATCCTGCGGAGCCGCGTTTATGTTCGGCGGATCTTTTGGGTTTGCTGTCGCGAGAATGGGATGCAGTGCTTTAAAGTGACGTATTCTGCACCGCATCCTATTCTCGCGATAACTGAAGCAAAAACAAGCAAGCGCTTTAACGCGGCTCCGCAGGATTTTCTACCCGCGTTTGCTGAACGAGCAGAAACACTTGTACTTCACGTCGCGCTGAAATGCGGACAGACATAGAAGATTTAAGCAGGCCCCATGTGCGCGAGGCTGTAGAGCGATACCGCTGAAGCCTGACGCGTCCAGTAATTCGCGAATTTGGATCGCTGCGCCGACGCAGTCGCGCTCAAATTCGCGCGGGCGCGAATTGCAATGTTTCAGCTGGCGATTTGAGAGCCGCAGTCGCTATAAGTTTCGGCTGATCTGTGCCGCAAACGAGTCGGAGCCGCTTAGGAGAATCAAGAACAACATATTGAATGGCCAAGGGGACCCCACCGGGGGGGCACCACTTTCGCTTTGCGAAAGTAGGCGGCCATGAGATGTGTGCCCCGCGCCGAGTGCGACAGCGTCGGCACGGCAGTCGCGTCGCACGCCGCCCGCCCCCTCGACGCAGTCAGGGGGCAATACAAATCCGTAATTCCCAAACGCGGAAGTTCGCGCTGTGCGCGAATTCCACGAGTTCGCGCGGCGAACTCGGGCGGAGCGTTTGTTTCAAAAATAACATGCGGTTTAAGCAGACTCCCCGCCGCCCGCGCAGGGCGGATCATTCGTCGCGAAACGCGAAGCGTTAGGCTCCTTTTCCGAAAGCCCTGCATTTTCCCACGAAAAAACCCGACCGCCAAAAGACGATCGGGAGGATTTTTGTGCCGTAGGGTTTCCGCCTCAGCGGATAAACTTCTCGAACTCGAAGTAGCAGTTGAAGTCGCACTCCACGTAGATCTCATCCCACGCCATCCGCGCCATGGCGACGCCGAGGACGCTCTTCGCGTTCAGACGGCGGCTGCCGTTGACGAGGGTGACCGGGTAATCGCACCTCGTCGCGATGCGGACGAATTCGATCACGTCCGCGCTTGTTACGAGCTCGATTTTGTACAGGTATTTGTTGTTGCAGATCATGATAAGTACCTCCTTTGAGGGTATGATGGCGGCGGGCGGATCGCTTGATTTCCTCCCGTCGCGCAACATTATAGTCTTTTCGCCGGGAATGTCAAGGGGGTTTTTCAAAGTTCTGCGTTCTGACCGAGCCCATCAAACTGAAAGCCGTAAATTCCGTCTATCTGCACAACCAAAATAGGTGTTAGTTGGAGAAAGTGACAAAAAACATTCCCAGATTTTCGTGATGATGACGAAAACCGGGGAGCTATTCGGCTTACTGAACCGGGAACACGATCCCGCTTTCGCAGCGGATTTTGTCCATGACGGCGAGCGTCGCGCGGGTGTTTTCGTTCTGCCGCGAGACGTCGTATTCCCCCCGCGCCGCGGCGGCGAAATCGCGAACCTCATAGACCATATTGCTCTCCTCCCGCGCGTCAAAGAGGATCTTTTCCTCCCCGCCGCGCATTTTCAGCGAGGCGGACTCGAGCGTGGAGAGCTTGCCGATCAGCACCGCGCCGTCCTCCCCGATGATGAAGGACGGGGTAACGGATTCCGTGATCTTCGACCAGCTCACCTCCGCCTGCATCCCGTCGTAGACGAGCAGCGCGTCCCCCATGCCCTCAAATCCGTTTGCGAGCAGCACGGACGAGGACAGGACCTTTTGCGGCGCGCCGAACAGGGCGACGCAGCAGTGCAGGGCATAGACGCCGATGTCCATGAGCGCGGCGTTGCCGAGCTCGGGCCGGAAGGCGTTCAGAACCTCTCCGGAGCGAAAGCGGTCGTAGCGCGAGGAGTATTGGCAGAAATCAAAGACCGCTCGGCGCACCGTGCCGATTTTTGCGACCGCCTCCCGGATCACCCCGAGCGCGGGGTCGTGCGCCGGACGCATCGCCTCCATATAAACGAGCCCCCGCTTTTTCGCCTCCTCCGCGAGCCGGACGAAATCCTCCTCCGTCAGCGCCGCGGGCTTCTCGGCGAGGACGTGCTTTCCGTGCTCCAGAGCGGTGAGCGCCTGCGGGACGTGCAGGAAATTCGGGGACGCAATGTAAACCGCATCGATCGGGGAGGAGAAAAACGCTTCGAGATCGGTATATACGGCGGGGATGCCGTGCTTTTTCGCAAATTCCCCGCCTTTTTCCGCCGTCCGGGAATAAACCGCGCCGAGGGCCGCGCCCTCCGTTTTGCCGACGGCTTCGCAGAACCAGTCCGAGACGAAATTCGTGCCGATGACGCCGAATACGACCGTTTTCATACCGTCCTCCGAATGCTTTTGAATTCTTCCTTTACTCCGAATACCGGAGATAATCCCCGACGATCCCGTCGAAACGCTTCCGCATCGTCCGTTCGTTTTTCTGCCACCAAGACGCGAAATTCGCGTTCCTGTCGTAAATGACGCTCTGCAGCGGACTTGTCGTGAAGGTCACGTTATAAAGATCGAACGTGATGCCGTTCACGATGAGGTCGATCATCTGCGCGTCCTTGTCCGTATCGGCATAGCGGTGCTTCAGGGTCGTCTCATAATACGCCGGGGTGACGATCGCACGCCCGTAAGCAGCAACTGCCTCGGCGCAGAAGCCCGCACGGGAGACGTCCGCCGTCTTCGGCACGACCGCGAACGGCCCGCCGTAGTCGCAGGTGGTGTGGTAGCCGTCCTGCGCGGCATCGTACTTCGGAAGGGGAAGGAAGCCCATGTCAAAATCCAGCCCCGCGTATTCCCCGGTGAAAAGCTCGTAGAACAAGCCCGTCGAGAACAGGGTCTGCCCGTTTACCATCTTGTGCGACGTGCCGAGCCACCAGCCCTTGCCGAAATATCCGTGGTCGACCACAAAAGTCCCTTCGCTCATGTACATGAGAGCGTACATCCGCTCGACGAGCCCCGTCAGTCTTTCCGTGCTTTCGATGATGTGCGGGACGCCGTCCGTGTCCTTTTCCGTCGTCAGCGCGTCGGCGGCGTTCTGGAAGATCGCCTGTCCGCTGAGGGAATTGACCGTCAGCCCGTACAGGTCGTTCTCGTCCGCCGCGCCGTTCGCGTTGACGTCCCGGTAGACGTCCTTCGTCTTCGTATAAAGCGCGGAAAGCGTCCACCGCCCGGCGAGCACCGTGTCGTACAGCGCTTCCTCCTCCATGCCGTAATCCCGGCACAGCTCCTTGTTGAAATAAAGCAGATAAGTATAATCCATGAGGTCGAAGGTCAGGTCCCCGAGCGCGTAGTACGCGACGCCGCCGACCGTCAGCCCCTCGATGGCGGAGCGGTTCCACCACGGGTGCGTGAGATCGACGTCGTCGAGCTCGTTCCACGGCAGGCTGCTGCCGTCCAGAACGACGGGAGAGACGTAATCCGAGGACGCGATGCCGACGTCGAACTCATTCGCGCCGGACGCCACGCTCTGCCGGTATTCCGCCGCGAACTTCGCCGCCTCGTCCGTCACCGGGATGAACCCGATCGTGAAATCATACCGTTCGCTCAGGGCGATCTCCCGGTCGTGCACCGCGTCGTTGATCTGCTCCCCGTTGTATTCCGTCACGAACGACTCCTTGTGGCGCGCGCCGTAGACGTTTCCGGGATCGCCGCGCATGAAGACCCGCCACTCGTAGCCGTCCAGGCTGCGCTCGGGCAGCCCCTCCGCCGGGTCTTCCGTCTCCGGGACGGTCTCCGCGGGAAGGCTCTCCTCCCCTCCCGGCAGCTTCGCGCAGGAAGACAGGACAAAAAGCAGCTGCGCCGCGGCAAGCAGCACGGCGGCAAATTTCACGCGATCCGCAAGTTTCATCATGGATCCTCCCCGTTCCGGGAAAGCTCGGGACCTGCGGGCCCCTGCGATTTGATTGTATCACGCGCGGCGCCCGGATTCCATCGAAATAAATAGACGAAAGCTGCAATCCGTATACGATTCATAAAGACTGCCCGGACGCTTCCCGGCGCGGGAGGAGATCCGCTTTCTCCGCGGGACGGAGCTTTGCGTTTACGGCGTCCGCGAGCGCGGCGATGATCCGCTTTCTCGTCACGATGCCGATGAAGGTGCCCCGGTCGTCGGTGACGGGGATGAAATTCTGATTTTCCGCGCGGCGCACGAGGGCGTCCATCTCCACGCCGACCGTGACGGCGGGGTTGTAATCCGGGCGAAGGATCTCGCCGAGGCGCGCGCTCTCAAGGAGCTTCACGAGATCGCCTTCGGCGGCGTGGGCGGCGATGTACCGGAGAAAATCCCCCTCGTTCACGCTCCCGGCGTAACGGCCGTCTTTCGCAATGACCGGAACGGCGGTATAGCCCCGCGCGCGCATTTTTTCAAGCCCCTGTCTCAGGGTACAGCCGTCGGTGAGGCAGCACACCTCGCTTTTCGGCGTCAATAACATAAGTACATTCATAGAAGTATCCTCCCTTCCGATGTGATTATACCGCGAAAATGTGATCTTGTTGTGAATACCTCTTAAAAACAAAAACAATTCGGACGGATTTTTTGTAAGTTTCTCCGATCCGTTGACAGAATCGCCCGGATATGGTAAAATGGAGGAGAATCAAGGGAATCGAAAGGAGATCATCCCATGACAAGACGAAATACCTGCTTCGACCGAAAGAGACTCCTCATCGGAACCTACTGCATCGCCCCCTACGCCCGCGACGAGGCGCATGTGCGGGACATGAAGGAATGCGGGATCGACTATCTCTGCGCGGCTCCCGCGGACCCTGTGCTGCTGGACAACTGCGCGAAGTACGGCATCGGCGTATTCGCGAACGGCATCCTGCCCGGCTGGTGGGGCGGGGACGGCGACAACGCGGGCAAATACGAAAACAGCGCCCCGCTTTCGAAGATTCGCGACGCGGCGGCGGCCTTCGCCGATCACCCCGCGATCTGGGGCATTGACGCCGGGGACGAGCCGAGCGCGGTCGACTTCCCGCATTACGGCAAAACGCTTGCCCTCGCCGAAGAGCTCTTCCCTGGGAAATTCATTTATCTGAATCTCTATCCGAACTACGCCTCCGTCGCCGAAAACACGGGCGCGCAGACGCGATCCCAGCTCGGCGTGCCGACCTATTCGGACTACATCGACGCGTACATGGAGCACGTGAAAAACGATTACCTCTGCCTCGACAATTACGAATTCGCCGCGGGGATCGGGCGGTTTTACCCGAACCTGAAGGTCGCCGCGGACGCCTGCCTGAGAGAGGACCGCGATTTCTGGATGGTCATTCAGGTCAATTCGTCGAAACCGGACGTCTGGCTCTCGAAGGATCAGCTCCGCCATCAGGCGTTCACCTGCATGGCGTACGGCGCGGTCGCGCTGAACTGGGCGTGCTGGACCGCGGGCTGGTTCCACAACGAAGTACTCGACGGGACGGGCGCGAAAACGGAGCAGTACGAAAAGCTCAAAGCCGTCAACGGGGAGATCCGCGCGCTGGAGCCGCTCTACATGGCGTACCGGAACACCGGAACCGTTTTCCTCGGCGCAAAAGAGGCGGCGGACGAGGCGGTGCTCGAAAGCGGCACGCCCGTCGTTGGGACGTACTCGAACGCCGCTTTCCTCGATGTGCGTGCCGGGGACGGGTGCGTCTTCGCGCTCGGCGATATGAAGGCGCGGGAAAACCGCGGAAGCGGAGCCGGGCTCTTCTTCGCCGACGTGACCGACACGGAATTTCCCGAAAAAACAGAGGGGACGCGCTCCTTCACCTTCCGCCTCGCGCCGGGGTACCGTCCGATCCTCGCCGGGGACGCAGAGATCAGCGAAGCGGACGGCGTTTATACGGCAGTATGCCCCGCGTACGCCGGGGTGATGCTCGCGGCGGAGAAGGCGTAAAGGCGCAAATCCCGTGAATCTGCCGCGGAGCGTTTCACAAGCCGCGGCAGGAAAAGACCGCCCCGCGGGAGGGTGCGGCAGTCATCATTTGAACGGGTTTTGTACGGCGGCTCCCAGGCGTTCTCAAACGCAGGGGAGCCGCGTTTTTTCTCCGCGCCCCGGATGCTTGCCGGGATCGATTTCTTCGTGACGGCTCTTTGCGGCGGGGCTTGTGCGGGTTGAGCTCCGGGGAAGCGGAGCCTTTGCTCGGAGCGTTTGCCCCGCCGTCTCCCGCGCCGATGTCTTGACAACGACCGCGGGATCGGTTATAATCAAAGAAAAAACGCCGGAGGCTTTTATGGAAAACGAGAAAAAGACCCTTCATTTTGTCTCCCACACGCATTGGGACCGGGAATGGTACATGCCGTTTGAAGCGCACCGCGTGAAGCTCGTGGAGTTTTTCGACCGCTTGCTGAAAACACTCGACACCGATCCGTCGTTCAAATCCTTCCACCTCGACGGGCAGGCGATCGTGCTCGAGGACTACCTCGAGATCCGGCCCGAAATGCGGGAAAAGATCGAAAAGTACATTGCCGAGGACCGCATCGTGATCGGTCCGTGGTACATCCTGCAGGACGAATACCTGGTGGACGGCGAGTCGAACGTGCGCAACATGCTCGTCGGGCGTCAGGTCTCGGCGGAATACGGCAAGGTCTCGGACGTCGGCTATTTCCCGGACGCCTTCGGCAACATCGGGCAGGCGCCCCAGATCCTTCGCGGCTTCGGCATCGATACCGTCGCGTTCGGGCGCGGGACCTCTCCCCGCAAGGGCGACCGGCTCGACACGGGCGAGGAGAATTACGGCAAATGGGTGTCCGAGGTGCGCTGGCGCTCCCCGGACGGCTCCGAGGTGCTCGGGACGACCTTCCTCCGCTGGTACAACAACGCGAACGAGATCCCGTCCGACCCGGAGGCGGCCGCCCGCCGCATCGCCGCTATCCGCGATTCCATGGCGCAGTGCTCCGTCGCGCCCGATCTGCTCTTCATGAACGGCTGCGACCACCAGCCCGTTCAGTGCGATATCGGGCAGATCATCGAAAAACTCGCCCCGACCTTCCCGGACAGGCTCGTCCATTCGAATTTCAAGGACTATTTCGACGCCATCCGGCCGTACAGGGACCGCTTCGGCATCTTCGTCGGCGAGCTGGACGGGGAATACGGCGACGGGTGGGGCACCCTCGCGAACACCGCCTCCGCGCGCATTTATCTGAAACAGCTCAATTCCGCCTGCGAGCACTTGCTCGAGCAGCGGATCGAGCCTCTTTCCGTCTTTTCCTTCCTGGACGCCGGGGACGAGATCCGCCGCGACTATTTCCGCTGGCTCTGGAAGACCCTTTTAAAGAACCATCCGCACGACTCGATCTGCGGCTGCTCCGTCGACCCGGTGCACCGGGAGATGGTTTCCCGCTTCGAGCGGGTGCTTGCCGCCGGTCATGAGATCGAAGCGCGCGAGACCGAGGCTTTCACGGCAGTGCTCGATACCGCCTCCGTCGGGACGGATTACGCCGTCACGGTCTTTAATCCCCACGCCTTCGCCGCGTCCGAGCCGGTCAAAGTGAACCTCGATCTGCCCGAGGACTCCGACGTCAGGGCGGAGAACATCCGGATCAAGGATGGGGACCGCATCCTCCCGGTCGACGTGCGCGAGATCGGCGTCGTCTTCGACTACATCCTGCCCCCGGACCGCTTCCGCGTTCCGTTCCGTGTCCGCCGCTTTGAGCTGACCTTCACGGCGGAAAACGTGCCCGCGCTTGGGTACAAGACCTTCGCCGTTCTGACCGACGCCGGGAAAGCTCAGACTGAAACCGATCTGACCGTCTATCGGCGCGGCATGATGAACAAGAGGCTGAAGATCGCCTTCGCCGCCGACGGTTCGCTGACGGTCACCGACCGCAGGACCCGCGCGTCCTATGTGACCGGGATCTTCGAGGATTCGGGCGACGTCGGCGACGAATACGTGTACGTCGAGGCGAAGGACGGCGTGCGCGTTTCGACCGAGGGGAAGCGGGCAAAGCTCGAGCTGCTTGCCTCGACACCGAGCGCCGCGGTATTCCGCGTCACGCATGAAATGACCGTGCCCGCAGGCCTGAAACCGGAGGACCGCGCACAAGACGGGCACGAGCGGCAGGGGGACGGACGGCGCGTGGGGACGGCGAAGCTGACCGTTACCGCCGAGTACACGCTCCGCGCCGGGGCGGACCGGCTCGACGTGAAGACCGTGATCGACAACACGGCGGAGAACCACCGCCTCGTGATGCTCACAAGGAATGACGTGAAGACCGACATGCTCCTCGCGGAGGGGCAGTTCGACGTGGTCGAGAGGCCGATCACGCCGTGGAAGGGCTGGAAGAACCCGTCCAAACCCGGCAAGATGACGACCTTCTTCGGGCTCTCGGACGCTGAGAAGGGCCTGCTCGTCGCGACGCGCGGGCTGTGCGAATACGAAGTGCTCCGCGACGGGCAAAACACCATGGCGCTGACCGTGCACCGCGGCGTGGACCGGCTCGGCGACTGGGGCGTCTTCCCGACTCCCGAGGCGCAGTGCAAGGGACTCCTCACCGTTGAATACTCCCTGATCCCCTTCGGCGGCACGAGAGCGGAGCGCGAACGCGCGGAAAACGCCGCCTACGCCTTTGCGGCGGGGCAGCCCGCCGCCTTCTGTGCGAAGACCCACGGGGGCAAAAAGCCCGCGGCGGGCAGCCTGCTCGGGCTCTCCGGGACGGGCTTCGTCCTCAGCGCGGCGAAGATGGCGGAGGGGCGCGATTCGGTGATCCTGCGCGTCTTCAACCCGCATGCCTATGACACAAAGATGAAGCTCGATCTCGCCGAGGGCGGGCGTTTTTCCGAGGTGTGGACCGTGAACCTCGCGGAAGAGCGGCAGACAAAGGCCGTCGTGCGAAACGGAAAGACCTCCGTGGAGATCCCTGCGAAGAAGATCGTGACCGTCGAGCTCGTACCCGTGAAATGACGGGTCGCCGGAGAGACATCCGGACATAAATAATAACAAAGCGGGGGCTGTCGCATTAACTCCAGAAAACGGAGAAATGCAACAGCCCTCTTGCTTTTCAGAGCCGACAGCTGTCCTTTTTCTCCTTTATCGAGGAGAAAAAGGACCAAAAAGAGGAACTCTTTCTGTGTCTTGGGTGTTCCGAGG
>JAFYBN010000001.1 GCA_017540175.1 Clostridia bacterium
CCGCCGTCTTTCTCGTATTGCTGGACCGTACAGACCTTGAAGAACCAGAGCCCGTCCTCCGCGGCGTTCGCGAGCGGCGCGTGGACGTACCGCATTCCTTCTATATCCCGGAAATCCCCGGGGGAATAGACCGTCTCCGGCGCCCAGTCGCCCGTGTATTCCTCAGCTTCGGGCGGGAGCGCGGGCACCTTCGCGGCCTCCTCCGCCTTATCGAGCAGCGCGGCGTCCACCGAGGGATCGCGGCCGCAGGAGCACAACGCCGAAGAGAGGAGGATCACCAAGGCGAGAAGAAAAGCGGTTTGTTTCATGACGTTCTCCGTTTCTTGATTTATTTATACCTGAAATACCGGACCGTATGATCTTTCAGGTTGAGGCGCACGCCTTTCACAGTCCGCCCGAAGGAGATCGCGTCGCCCTCGTTCGTGCGCTGCCAGCTTCCGAGGTACAGACAGTCGCCGAGGACGAACCATTCCTTCATATCGAAGTTCACCCCGTCCGAAAAAATGATCTCCGGCTCGGCGGAGGGATCGTCCCGCGGAACGCGATAGATCACACCCCCGTCCTCGAATCCGGCTTCCCCGTGCGTCCCCGGACCGACGGAGACAAAATCAGCGGCGGTGTAGTAGATCCAGTTCCGTGTGACGTAAACCTCGATCAGATCATCCCGCGGCAGGGGGATCTCCTCGACCTTATCCCCGACGAGCCGCCCGAGCCGCTTCGTCTGCGTACGGAAGGAGGACATTTCTTCGGCAGTGATCGGGTTATAGAGATCGACGAAGATCTCCCCCGTGACAGAATCGACGGCATTCAGACCGACGCGCTCGCATTCGACAGCATCAACGATCGTTTTCCTGTTTTGAAGCTGCCCGTCCGTTCGGTACAGACCGTTCACGGCGTCGCTGCACAGAAATCCGTCCCCGTCCGTCATGAGAACCGAAAAGTCCGCGTCGGTCAGCTCCTGCGGAACGGGGATTTCCTGAACGATCTTGCCGGTCTGGCGCAGGACGAGTGTTCTGGTCCGACTTTCGGTTTTGTTCTCCCGATCCGTTCTCTCCGCGATCAGCTGATATCGAAGCATGCCGTCCTCGAGGCCGACATTTGTCGCCATGACGCTTCCCTCCGTGAGGGGCGTCTTGTCGCCCTCCCGGGCAAGAACGGTGAACTCACCCGTCGCGGGATCGATCCGCTCGATCGTCCAGATCATAAAACCCTGTGCCGCGTCACCCTCGCCGGTCTGGGTGAGCTGCCCCCGGCGAACGTACAGGGAACCGTCTTCATAGGCGAAGGGATTCAGATTGACATAAGGGCATTCATCCTGAATGTGCCTGCACAGCGGATCGGGGCAGATCGGACGGTCCTCCCCGGTTTCCAGATCGACGACCTTCTGCAGCCACGCCGTACCGGTTCCGATGCCGCCGTCTTTCTCGTATTGCTGGACCGTACAGACCTTGAAGAACCAGAGCCCGTCCTCCGCGGCGTTCGCGAGCGGCGCGTGGACGTACCGCATTCCTTCTATATCCCGGAAATCCCCGGGGGAATAG
>JAFYBN010000058.1 GCA_017540175.1 Clostridia bacterium
CCCGAGGTCCGCAGACCTCGGAACACCCAAGACACGGAAAGAGTTCCTCTTTTTGGTCCTTTTTCTCCTCGATAAAGGAGAAAAAGGACAGCTGTCGGCTCTGAAAAGCAAGAGGGCTGTTGCATTTCTCCGTTTTCTGGAGTTAATGCGACAGCCCCCTCAGAACAGAAACAGAAACGTCGCGGCGAAGGACAAGAGAAGTCCCATGAGGGAGATCCGGTCCGGCTTCTCGCGGAAGAGGGCGAAACCCGCGACGGCGGACAGCACAACCGTGCCGCCCGTGAGCATGGGATACATGACCGACGCGGGCAGCTTCACCGCGCTCACAAGCTGGAGCGTATAGGATACGCTGTTGCACAGGGCGTTCGCGAGCATCAGAACGAAGATCGCGGCGGGCGCGGCGTGAATCAGCGCCTTTGCCGGCCGGTCTGCCGCCGCGGCTTCCCCTGCGGGAACGGAACTCACGGCCGTGCCGGGAAGCTCCGCGGCGTCGTCCGCCTCACCCGCGCGCCAGCCGTTTTTCAGGCGGAGGACGAGCAGGCAGACGAGCGAGATCGTGCCGTTCATAAAATTGCCGAGGCAGGCGTAGGACGGCGGGTTCACGATATCCATCTCGAAGAGATTGACCTGATGGGTCTTCGTGACCACGCTCGCAAGTCCGTTGAGGACAAAGACCGTCAGGCACAGCACGACGAAGAGCACTCCCGTCTTCCCGCCCTTTCTGCGGGCAAGCACCGGGAACGCCATGGAGACGGCGAGCAGGATCACCCCGATCACGCGCCAGACGGACACCGCCTCGTCGAGGAGGAAGACCCCGAACAGATAGGGCAGAAGCATTCCGCCGAGCATGAGGAACATCATGAAGACGCTCATGTCACCGATGGACATGATCTTGAATCCGATCACGGTATAGGCGCAGGAAAGCGCTGCCATGACGCCGCTCATGAGGAGGGAGAACCACGTCACGCGGAAGCCGCCCTCAAAAAACAGCGTCACGAGAAAAGTCAGGGCGGAGGAGAAATAGCTCGTCACCGTGAGGAAGATGAGAGACGCGCGCGCCCCGTCGCCCCGCCTCTGACCGTACGCTTTGTTGGTGGAAAACTGCAGGGCAAGCAGCACGACGGCGGCGAAAATGAACAGATAGTACCGCATGCCGCGCGCGCCTCAGTCGAGTCCGAGCGAGGTGAGATAATCCCGGCTCTTTTTCAGGCAGTCGAAGGGGCTTTCCCCGTAGCAGTTGTCCTGTTCGATGTAGGCGAATTTCGTTCCCGCCTTTTCAAACGCCGGGATGATCTTCTCAAAGTCAAGGGCATTGCCGCCGCCGACCCAAGACATCCGTCTTTCCCCGTCCTCCGTGACGAGCATATCCTTGAAATGCACGACCGGGACGCGGCCCGAAAGCCGTTCGATCTCCGGGATGACCTCCGCTCCGCCGTATTTTACCCAATACGTGTCGAGCGTGAAGCCCATTTCCTCGGGGGAGAAGTCCTCGGAGAGGTGCTCCATGAGGCAGCGGCCGTCCTCGAGCTTCGTTTCGTATTCGAAGGCGTGGTTGTGGTACATGAACATGAGGCCCGCCGAGCGGATCTTTTGGATCGCCGCTCTGAGCCTCGGCTCGGCGACAAACGCCGCGTAGCCGTTCGTCCAGTTCGGCATGCTGCCGATCCCTATGTGGGAGCAGCCGAAGGTCTTGTGCTCTTCGATGACGGCGTCCGGCTCGTTCAGGATGCGGTCGTAGCTGAAATGGGTGATCTCGCAGGTCAGGCCGTTCGCTTTCAGCTGATCGCGGAGCCAGCCCGCCTCATAGGCGCAGGTGCCGGACACCTGCACGGTGGTGTAGCCCATGTCCGCGACTTTTTTGAGCGTCTCGGCAAAATCCTCGGTGGTTTTGCAGAAATCGCGGAGGGTGTAAAGCTGCGCGCCGATTTTCATAAGAGAACCTCCTTGGGGGTTGTATTTTTATTCGTGATCTCCGGTTTGGATATCGCAGATGGGCAGAAACTCGTATCCCTGACTCCTCACCCAGTCGATGACCGAGCCGAGGATCGCCGCGCTGGTCGAGGACGTGGTGTGCAGCATGAAGATGCAGCCGGGATGCAGCCGCGTGCGCACCTTTTCCATGGCGTAGTCCCAGGTGGGCTGGTCCTCGTCCACGTAATCGTAATACGCCCACGAATAAAGCACGGTCGTGTAGCCGAGCTTTTCGGCGAATTTCAGCACCCACGGGTTGCAGTTGCCGGACGGGGGCCGGAAATAGAGCATCGGGGGCGCGTCCGGGACCGCCTGCCGGTAAAGCGCGTCGAGCCCGTCCAGCTCGCTCAGGAAGGTCTCGACGCTCGCTGTGGAAAGGATCTTGTGATCCTTCGCGTGATTGCCGACGATGTGCCCCTCGTCGATCATCCGCTTAAGAAGGTCGGGGGAGGTTTCGATGAAGCGCCCGTTGACGAAAAACGCCGCGGGGACGGCTTTTTCGCGAAGGGTATCGAGAATGGAGGGCAGATACCCGTTTTCCTTTTCATACCCGGTGTCGAAGGTGAGGTACACGACCTTCTGCGAGGTGTCGCCGCGATAGATCGCGTGGTACTTTTCGATCGCCTCGAGCACGTCCGGGGCGCGTTCCCATTCAATCACGGCCTCTCCGGTCGACTCGTCGTACTTCGCGCCGCCCCCGAACCAGTCGTCCGGCTGATCGCTGAACCGGGTCTGGGGGAAGGAATACATTTCGTCGATCGTCGCGCGCCCGCTTTCATCCCGCTTAGGGAATTCATAGCGGTACACACCGTCCTCGACCGTCCAGCGGACGCCGTTCTGCGCCCCATTCTCTTCGGCGGGGTCGCTCCACGAATCATCCGTCTGGGGCGGGGTCACGCCGGGGTCCGCGGGGTCTTTCGTTTCGGTCTGAACACCGGTCGGCGCGGGCTCTTCGGTCTCTCCCGCGGCTTCCCGCCGCCCTGCTGTTTCCGTCGGCACGCCTCCCGTTTCCTCCGCTCCCGGCTCCGCGGAACGCAGTCTGCACCCGCCGAGGAGCAGCAGGGCGAGCAGGAGGCAAAGCATTCTTTTTCGCGTCATTTTGATTCTCCGCTCCGCTGTTCCATCTCGCTGTATTTCTTCTGCAGCGAGTTGCGTCCGACAAAGCACACGACGGCTCCGAACGCGGCGGCGATCCAGAACATCAGGACCACGCCCGTCCAGCCGAAGTGATGCGAAAGAAATCCGGTGACCATGGTCGACAGCGCGGCGGCTCCGTAGGAGCAGGCGTTCAGCATGCCGGAGACGAACGACGCGCGCCCGATCTTCCCGAAATGCAGGGGAATGAAGGTGAGCAGCATCGAATTCGCGCCGAGCATCGACGCGGTCGTCATCGCGACGAGGACCGTGAAGAAGATCCCGGCAACAGCGCCGGAGGTCGTGTAGAGAAGAACAAGCGCGCCGCCGAGCGTCACGATGCTGAATGCAAAGGTCGCGGCGCAGACGGCAAGCTCGGAGAGCTTATACTTCTGATAGATCCATTTTGCCGCATACACGCCGACGATGTTGACGATCGGCAAAATCGTCGTCACGAAGGACGCGACCGAGGCGTCGTGGAAAAATTCGTTTTCGAGGATGGTCGGGATCCAGTAATCGAGCCCGTCCTTGAGCATGCCGTTGGACAAAATGCCCGCGGCGCAAAACGCGATGCCCACGCAGAACACCGCAGCGATCGGCGCGGAGAGCGCAGGGGCGGCATGTTCTTTTTCCGTCTTCCCGTCCTTTTCGGCACTTTCCGAAAGCGCCGGTGCGGAGGCAGACATGTGCTCCTTCAGCTTTCCGAACAGGAAGTACAAAACCACCGCCATCACGCACAGGATGGAGCCGCAGACCGCGAACGCCGCGCGCCAGCCCGAAATCCTGAGCATCAGAGCCACGATGGCAAGGCAGAGGATCTGTCCGAGGGGAATCGTTACGCTCAGCGCCGCTGCGCTGTCCTTCGCGATGCTCTCCGTCGTCCACTCGGAAACCGCGCGGACGATGGGCGGCCAGAGCATGGAGCAGAAGAAGCCGCAGAAGCCCCAGATCACGATGAAGAGGGGCGCGTAGGAATTGAGACTCATGAGGATGTTCATCGCGCCGGCAAGGAACAAGCCGCCGGTGATCATATAGCGGGGATGAACACGGTCTCCGAGCCATCCGTTGATGAGCTGCCCGACGGCGTAGACGATGAGAAAGCAGCCTCCGATGACCCCGCCGATCCCCTCGTCGACAATCCCCTCGTTGATCATGGCCTTGAGGCACGGAGAAATGGTCTTTTTCCCGATGTAGACCGTCATGTACGCGATAAAGCACAGGGCGACGAGCTGCCACGCTTTCTTTTCGTATGCCGTCAGATTCCTTTTCATGTCAAGCCTCTCAAAGAATTCTGAATTTTCTCGAGGGAAGGATCACCGCCTCCGCCCCGGCGATCCGGCGCGCAAGGTCGGCAAGCCGCTCGCACACGGGGAACTCGGTGTGATAATGCCCCGCTTCGACCGTGACGAGCCCGTCCTCCCCGGCGTCGAGCGCCATATTGTACCCGGCGTCGCCCGTGACGAACGCGCCGCAGCCGGCGGCGAGCGCGAGGGGAACGAGTTCCTTGCCGTCCCCGCCGCAGAAGCCGATCCGGCGGATGCTGCGCTCGAGCGGACCGGTCACCTTCACAAACGGCACGCCGAGCTTCTCTTTCACGAGCGCCGCAAGCTCTTCCCCGTTCATCGCCGGGACGTCGGCGTACCGGGCGAGGGTCGGGGCTTCATCGTCCCCGAAGACGCCGGACGGCTCGAAACCGAGCGCGCGGCAGAGGCATTCGTTCACGCCCCCCTCCCCCGCGTCAAGCCGGGTGTGCAGACAGATCACGCTCAGACCGAGGCGCACCGCGTCGAGTACGCGCCGTCCCGCGTAGGTCGCGGGCGTGACCGTCTTCGCGCCGCGGAACAGGGTCGGATGGTGAACGAGCACCGTGTCGAATCCGTTCTGCCCCGCCGCGAGCAGAAGGTCGTCCGTCGCGTCCAGCGCTACGGCGACCCGCTTCACTTCCCGCGAGAGGTCCGCCGCGATCATCAGCCCGTCGTTGTCCCAGGGGCACGAAAGCGAGCGGGGATAGAGCTTTTCAAACTCCGCATAAAAATCAAAAACCGTCATAATTCCTTTTTAACAGTCCTGCGTTCCGTTTCCGGGAAAACCCATTGTGCGCGAAGCGGAGAAGGCCGCCGCTGGTGCGCGGTCTCCGTCGGCGAAGCGGCACATTTACGGTAAAGCATCACATTCACGGTGAAGCGGCTTCACGATCCGAGGATCCGTCCGATCTCGTCCCGCAGCGCCTCCGCTTCCCGGGTATCGAGGTCTCCGCGCCGCCGCCCTTCGATCTCAACCGAGAGCCGGTTGAGCCAGACGCGCGCGAAGGCGGGAAACAGGGGTTCCATTTTTTCGATATTCGCCCGCCCGAGCAAAAGCTCCGCCGGGGTGAATGCCCGCGCTTCCCCGTCGTATTCGGCGAGGAGGCAGGCGTAGATTTTCCCCGCGGACTCGGCGAGGCGTTCGTCGAGGATCCGGTATCCGTTTTCCGCGAGGAAGGTCCTGAGCTCCGCCGGGGAGGACATCGGCTGCAGAATCAGCCGCACACCCGGCTTTTTCGTGTAATCCGACGCTCCGACGATCCGCGCGATGAGCTCGCCGCCCATGCCGCAGACTGCAATGTCGGTCACGCCGTCCCGCTCCGGCTCCGCGCCGACGAGTCCGTCCGCGAGCGCGAAGCGCATCCGGTCGGCGACGCCGTATTTTTTGGCGTTCGCCTTCGCACGCCCGAGAGGTCCCCGGTTCACATCCGTGGCGAGCGCGAAACGCGCGATGCCCTCCGTCAGAAGATGAACGGGAAGGTAGGCGTGATCGGTGCCGACGTCCGCGAGGACCGAGCCGCGGCGCACGAACGACGCCGCCGCTTCCAGCCGGGGATCGAGCCGCACGCTCATGTCCGCTCCTTTCGGCGCAAAACGGAAAAAAGCAGGCTAAACGCCCGCCCTTTCCCCGCGCTCAGTTTTCTTCCTTTTCAGGTTTTTTCGCGTTGAAATACGCGTTCAGCTTTTCCACGAGCTCATCTGCGTCGACGCCGTGAACGATGCATGCTTCTTCCACGTTCTCCATCCGGGATACGGGGCAGGAAACGCAGTGCATCCCGCAGTCAAGAAAGATTTCTTCCGTCTCGGGGTCCTGATCGATGATGTCGCCGATAATGGTTTCGAGTGTGACTTCCATGAATTTTATTACCTCGCTTTGCGATTGAATACGGTTCTTCCGTCATCCGGCCTCCGGTGCCCGCGTGAAAACGCGCGGTCCCGGGCGTCCCGCCTCATTTTGCCTGGGGCAGGACGATCTCGTCGGGAACGGAGATCTTTTTGATGTTCGCGCCGAGTGCGCGCAGTTTGCCGCAGATGTTGTCGTACCCGCGTTCGATGAGCTGGATCTCCGAAATCTCGGTCACGCCGGGGATGGTCAGAGCGGCGATCATCACGGCGACGCCGCCGCGCAGGTCGGTCGCGATCACCGGAGCGGGGGTCAGGGGTGTGCCGCCCTCGATGGCGAGAACGCGTCCGTCGGCCTTGATCCGCGCGCCCATGCGCCTGAGTTCTTCCACGTAGCGGAACCGGTTTTCGAAAATGCTTTCGTTGATGTAGCTCGTGCCCTCGGCGGTACAGAGCAGCGCCGCCATCTGGGGGTGCATGTCGGTCGGGAAGCCCGGATAGGGGAGGGTCTTCACCGAGGTGCGCTTGACCGTTTTGCCAGCGGTCACCATCACGGCGTCGTCGAATTCCTCCACCGTCGCGCCCGTTTCGATCAGCTTCGCCGATACGGACTCAAGGTGCTTTGGAATGACGTTCGTGATCTTCACCGAGCCCCTTGTCGCGACCGCCGCCACCATGAACGAGCCCGCTTCGATCATATCGGGGATGATGGCGTAGGTGCAGCCGTGCAGCTCCGGAACGCCCTTGATCTTGATGACGTCCGAGCCCGCGCCGCTGATGCGCGCGCCGCAGGTGTTGAGGAAGTTCGCGCAGTCGACGACGTGGGGCTCTCTCGCCGCGTTGTCGATGACGGTCGTGCCTTCCGCGGTCGCCGCCGCGATCATGACGTTGAGCGTAGCGCCGACGGAGGAAAGGTCGAAGAAGATGTTCGAGCCGACCGCGCCGCCGTCCGATTCGATTTCCACATAGCCGCCGTCCGTCGTGACCCGTCCGCCCAGCGCCTCAAAGCCCTTGATGTGCTGGTCGATCGGTCTCACGCCGAAATTGCACCCGCCGGGGAAGCCGACGCGCGCTCTGCCGAAACGCCCGAACTCCGCGCCGAGCAGATAATACGAGCCGCGGATGCGGCGGACAAGCTCATAATCGGACTGCCCGCAGACGACGTCGGTGCAGTCGATCTCATAGGTCCCGCGCGAGAGCATGCGGATCTTCGCGCCGACCCCTCTCAGGATCTCAAAAGAGCAGTTGATATCGGAAATATCCGGGATGTTCTCGAGCACGCATTTTCCTTTGACGAGCACCGTCGCGTAAATGATCGGCAGCGCCGCGTTTTTCGAGCCCGAAATCTCCACCTGCCCGAACAGGGGATTTCCCCCGGTAATGACAATTTTGTCCATGAAACAGCCTCAATAGAACAGAGGTGCGCGGCGGGATCCGATCTCACGGACCGATTCCGCCGCCGTTTTATACCATGCCCGCCCCCCGGCGTATCGCCGCCGGCCGCTCAGATGCGCCGCGGCGAGGGGATGGGGCGGCACGTTAGCCTATATATTATATCAGGTCGGACCCAATAATGGAAGACTTTTTGGAAGGATTTTCATAAATTTCAAACTTGACGGCAATCTATCATAAAATCCCTGTCGAACTACGTCACTTTCTTGTGTAAACTGTACCATCCAGAGCGTTAAAAATGAAATTTCCCATCGTGGAAGTGACGATTTGATAACAGGGGATCAGACAGAAATCCTCTTTTTCCCCGTAAAAGTACAGGGAGTAGCAGAGCGAAATCTCTTCGACGGAAACGGGCTCTTGTGCCTGCCCGATTTCCTTTTTCATATGGAACAGTATATTGACGAGATCGTAGAGTTGTGCGGAATAGGATTCCGCCGGCGTCAGAAACACCCAGTTCCCCCACGCTTCGGTGACGACCCCGTCGCGCACGGCGCAGACGACGCGGTTCGCGTTGACCTCCGCGCCGTTGATGGAGCGGACGCAGAGGGCGTAATACGCGCCGTCCCGCGTCCAGATCGATTCCACGGTGGTGATCGCATTCACGCTGCCCCCGCTCTCGAACGTCCGGCTGCCCCGCTCGATGAATTCCGTCGCGAGCTTTGAAACGGTCGCCGCGCCTTCCTCGGAAAGCCGGGCGGGCTGTTTGGACAGGTCCGGGGAGGGGATGGGCCTCACGACGCCCCCGTCCGCGCGGTAGCGGAACGAGAAGTCCGCGCCGAACTCCACGCGCGCTCCGCTCTCCGTGATGAAAATCGCGCCGTCCGGCGTGACGTAGACGTCCTTGACCGGGCTGTCCGCGAGCAGAGCCGCCACGGTGTTGTCGTAGTCCGCGCTGCCGAAGACGTAGACCGCCGCACTCCTGCGGCGCGTCGAAACCAAGGACGGGTCGATTTCGATGTTCGACTCCGCGAGCACCGAAACGACGTTGTCCACGACGCTCTGCGGCAGGTATTCCCGCTCCGCGAGCGCGCCGTGAAGCAGGATGCCGAGAACGGCGCACGCCGCCGCCAGCACGACGGCGAGAAAAACGATGATCCTCTTCTGCTGCAAATCCGTCCCCCCTCTCAGCTGTCCGCCGCGCGGCGCGCGCCCCACTCGGCGCGCACGTTGTCGGATAAGAAGTCCGCGCGGTAAACAAGGGAAACGCGGTCCGTGCGCTCTCCCCCGCGCGCCGAGAGCCACCGGAAGAACCACTCCTCGGCGGGCACCTGAACGCGGCTCATGCGGCTGACGCCGACCGTCACGGTGTAGACGCGGGCAGAGGTGAGAAGTCCGTTCTCGAACGTCACCTCAAGCGCGCGGGGGACGTCGGAGATGCGGATGTTGTCAAAGGTGTAAACGAAGGAAAGGCTGACCTTCCCCGCCTCGGAGCGAAACGACCACAGGGTCAGCTCCGCGTCGCCGCCGATGTAGGAGCGGTTCAGGGCGCGCACGTCCGCGCACAGGCTGAGGCAGGCGCGGATATACCCGGCGATCCCCACGTTGTCCTGGTAGCCGATGAGATCTTTCAGCCCGATGCCGCCCTCCGACGTGGACTGATAGGAGAACGTCGTCTCCCCGACCGTGAGCGCGCCGTGGGTGCCGACCGAGGTCAGCTCCCCATCCTCCTCGGTGCGGGTGCTGAGCAGCTTGTCCGGGTTCATGCCGAAGACGCGCAGAAAACGGTTCAGCTCCGCCTGATTGTCCCGCACGAACACCGCGTTGTTCTGCGTCATGATGACGCCGCGCGTGACGATGGGCGCGGAGAACACGGGCTGGAGCGCGCCGCCCTCGACGCGGAAGGAAAACGCCGCGAACGAGGAACGGAAGGATCCGATGAATTTAGACAGATCCTCCGCGCGCAGAATCTCCGTCGGCATCGTCACGGAATAAAGGAGCACATGCCCTTCCCTGTCGCGGACCGCCGCCTCGGCGACGTTCGCCCCGTTCACATAGGGGATGAGAAAGAGCTCGGAAACGTATCCGGTCTCCTCCCGCGCGGGCGCGGAAACGCCCCGTTCCAGATCGGCGAAGAGGCCGATGACCGCGTCCGGAAGCTCGCCGTGATAGCGGATGAACACCGAGTTTTTCATCTCGGCGAAGCCCCGCCATTCCTCCTCCGTCCCCTCCCGCGCCGCGCCGGACGCGAACGCCTCGGAGACGGCGGGCGAGACGAGCGCGTACAGCTCGCGCATGATGTTTTCCGCGCCGACCAGCCCGAGCCTTTCGTCGCCGAGGGTGACGCACATCGTCTCGGGCAAGAGGCAGCGGGAGATCTCCGTCGCGTCGACCGTGCGGTCCGCCGTGATCTCGCCGAGGCTGAAATCGTCCCCGGAGGAGGAGCGCTCGCGCTGGGCAAGCAGGAAAAGGACCGTGAGGACGAGAAGCAGCACGAACAAAACCGCCGTGACGATGATGGCGGCGATCTCGCCGGTTTTTCTCTTTCTGCGCGTGCGCTCTCTCATGGCTTCTCCGTAAACATGGATTCTTCCGGGCGTATGAAGGGAACCTGCCGCGCCATGCAATCAGAGTTTCGACTCCAAAAACACGGATGCGTTCAAGTGCGTCAGCCGGACCGGCGGCGCCCTTTTGCACCGCTCTCCCGTCCGGCGGCGGTCATTTCCCCGCCTGCGCCGGGTCCCCTTCGGGGAGGGACAAAGCCCCCTCCGCCGCCTTCGCTTCGGCGGCGGACGGTTCGTTCTTTTCCGCTTTCGCTTCGGCGGTCTGTTCGTTCTTTTCCGCCCCCTCCAGCCTGCACTTGACGGGGAGCTCGATGCGGACGGCGGTGCCTTTGGACAGCTCGCTCTCGACCGTTATGATGCCGCCGTGCGCTTCGACGATCTCCTTCGCGATGGCGAGCCCGAGGCCTGTCCCGCCCGCGTCCTGCGTTCTCGATTTCTCAACCCGGTAGAACCGCTCGAACAGGTGCGAGAGATCCTCCTTCGGGATGCCGATGCCGTTGTCACGGACCGTGAGGATCAGGGTCTTTTTCGCGCGCCCCGCAAGGGTGATGTCGATCTTTCCGCCGTCGGGGGTGTATTTGATGGCGTTGGACAAAATGTTGATGACGACCTGCTCGATCCGCCCGCGGTCCGCGGTGATCTCGGGCAGATTCTTCTCCGCGCCGAAGGTCACGCGGTGGCGGTGCGCCTCGAGATCGGGGCGCATGACCTCGCAGAGATGACGCACGGACTGCTTCAGATCAAAGGTTTCGACGTTCCACTTCGTTCTCTTGTTGTCGAGCCGCGAAAGAGTGAGCAGATCGCTGACGATGCGGGTCATGCGGTCGCTTTCGGAGAGGACCATGTCGAGGAACCATTCGCGCGTGTTCTCGTCCATGTCGGGGTCAAAGCGGACGGTTTCGGTCGCGCCCTTGATGGACGTGAGCGGGGTCCTGAGCTCGTGGGACACGTTCGCGACGAATTCGCGGCGGCTTTCGTCCAGCTCATACCGGCTCGTGACGTCGTGAATGATGAAGACGTATCCCGGCATTCTGCCCTGACGGTCCGAAAACGAACGGATGCGCGCGAAGCTGACGTCGTACACCCGCCCCTTCGCGATGCGGTCGCGGAAGATCCAGCCGTCCCGCGTGACTTCCGCGGCGGCGTCGGACGAGGTCAGGCGCATGCCTCCCTTCGGCGAGGGCGCGAGCGGAATGTCAAGGATCTCGAAGCATTTTTCGAGCGTGAGCGTCCCTTCCTTGAGGGAGGGTCCGAACAGCTCCTCCGAGCTCGTATTGGAGTGCAGCACCGTTCCGTCCGCCATGAACGCGACGACGGCGTCCCGCATGGCGGAAAGCACGGTGTCGAGCTTCTGGCGCTCGCCGTTGACCTCGTCCAGCGTGGAGCGGAGCCGGTCCTTCATGTCGTTGAAATTCTCCGCGAGCACGCCGATCTCGTCCTCGGAATTGACCTCGATGTCGTGCGTGAAATCCCCGGACGCGACGAGCTGGGTGTCGTAGGTCAGGCTCTGCAGCGGGGAGGAAATGGATTTCGCGAGGAAGAACGAAGGCAGAACGGCGATGACGACGCCGATGAGAAGCGCCTGCAGAATGATCGAAAACAGCATGGAGTTGAGCTGGCGCATTTCGTCCATGGAGTCCTTGACGTAGACGATGCAGTCCTGTGCGTCGTTCACAGGCACGCGCACCGCCCAGTCGGCGTAATCCATGCCGCCCGCCCGCTCGTTGCTCTCCGTTCCGGAAATGACGGACAGCATGTTCGGCGTGACGGTGAGCTGCGCGCCGAGGCTCGGGTCGGAGCCGTGCAGCATTTCACCGTCCAGGTTCAAAACGTAATAGTTGCGGTACTCGTCGATTCCGAGCACGCTCGAGAAATCCGAGAGCACGGTCTTCATTTCCGCGGCGTAATTCGGGCTCTTCGCCGCCTCCCGGAGTTCCGCCATGAGATAACCGTCCTCGTCGAAGCACTCCGTCATCTGCTCGGTGAAATCGTCCATATAGAACGAGGTCACCCCGTTCATCAGGATCGCGCCGACCGCGGACATGACCGCGATGATGAAGATGAGGAGGATGAGGACGATTTTGAAATACAGGCTTTTGAACATGGCGGCGCTTTACCGGTCGAAGAGAAGATAGCCGACGCCGCGCTTGGTAAGCAGGTATTCCGGCCGCGCGGGGTCGTTTTCGATCTTCTTGCGGATGCGGCTCACCGTGACGTCCACCGTGCGGATGTCGCCGTAATAGTCGTCGTAGCCCCAGACCGCCTCGAGCAGCTCCTCGCGCGTGAACGCCGTGCCGACGTGCTCCGCGAGGAAGAGGATGAGATCGTAGTCCTTCTTCGACAGCTCGACAAGCTCCCCGGCCTTCGTGACGGAATAGCGTTCCCGGTCGATGACGAGCTCCCCGATGCGGATGGGTCCGCCCGCGGCCTCGGCGCGCTTTTTGACGACCTCGCCGGAGGAGCGGCGGATGTTCGCCCGCACGCGCGCCATGAGCTCCTTGAAGGAGAAGGGTTTCGTGACATAGTCGTCCGCCCCGGTCTCGAGCCCGAGGATGCGGTCCTTCTCTTCCTCCCTTGCCGTCACGAAAATGATCGGGACTTGACTGACGAGCCGCACCCGGTCGCAGATCTCAAATCCCGTCATTTTGGGCAGCATGATGTCGAGCAGGAGCAGGTCGTATTCCCCCTCTGTCGCCATGGCGAGCCCGGTTTCCCCGTCGTAGGCGACGTCGCAGTCGTAGCCCTCCTTGCGGATGTTGTACGCGAGAACCGTCGCGATGTTCTTCTCATCCTCCACGACGAGGATCTTCTTTTTTTCGTCCATAAACAAACCCTTCCTTCCGTTCCCCGGCCTGCGCCGCGCCCGTCTTTTTCATTCCTATTTATATTTTACCACAGTTTCGGACGCAATGCAAGGAATTTCGGAAAATTCCCTTTCCCGCGGTTTCTGTGGATTCTCGCTAAAAAATTGCCCCTATTCCCGTCAGATTGACACTTGCTTTCCGCCGGGCAATGTGTTAGAATATGTCCGTTCGCCGCGCGGCGGACGCCATCACGGATCACAGGGGGAGCGCACATGACCATCCACGGCTTTCAGAAGCTCACACTTCTCGATTTTCCCGGACACGTCGCCTGCACCGTCTTCACGGCGGGATGCAATCTGCGCTGCCCGTTCTGTCACAACGCCCTGCTCGTCACCGACATTCAGCCCGGCGACCGCATCCCCGAAGAAGACGTGCTCTCCTTCCTCGCGAAGCGGAAGGGTCTGCTCGACGGCGTCGCCGTGACCGGGGGCGAGCCCCTGCTGCAGCCCGACCTTCCCGCCTTTCTCAAAAAAGTCCGGGACCTCGGATTCGCCGTCAAGCTCGACACGAACGGGTGCTTCCCCGACCGCCTGCGCGCCGTGCTCGACGCCGGGCTCGTCGATTACGCCGCGATGGACATCAAAAACACGCCGGAGAAATATGCCGAGACCGTGGGGATCGAAGGCTTCGATCCCACGCCCGTGCGCGAGAGCGCGGCGCTGCTCATGGAGAGCGGAATCGATTACGAATTCCGCACCACGGTCGTCGCCGAACTGCACACCGTGCGGGACATCGGCGAGATCGCCTCGTGGCTGTGCGGCGCGAAGCGTTATTTTCTGCAGAACTTCGTCGACAGCGGAGGACTCATCGGCGAGGGACTGCACGCGCCGAAGAGGGAGGACCTTTTCGCCATGCTGGACGAGGCCCGAAAAGCCCTGCCCTGCGCCGCTCTGCGCGGGGTGGACTGACGCGGCTCCGATCCCGGTTTTGCCTTGTAAAGAAAGAACTCCTGCCGATCTGCGGGCGGGGCGGCGACGAGCGTCAGCCCCCCGCTTCTTTTTGTCAAACACAAGATGTAGAAATTAAATCTCAAACAAACACAATATTTTGTGTTTTCCTCTTGACACGGACGGAAAACTGTGCTATACTTGGTTCGCTGCCCTCCGGGACCGGCCGCCGTTAACGGACGCCGGATCGGCGGAGCGGTTTTACATAAAAGGAGAAAGGACACATCATGTACAAGGTAGTAAAACGCGACGGAAAGGTTGTCGACTTCGCTCTCGACAAGATCAAGATGGCGATCGTCTCCGCTTTCGAAGCGTGCGAAACGCCCTATCACCCCGACATCATCGATTTTCTCGTTCTGAAGGTCACCGCCGATTTCGGCCCAAAAATCGAGAACAACCAGATCTCGGTCGAAAGCATCCAGGACAGCGTCGAATCCGTCCTCATCAAAGCGGGCTACGACGACGTGTCGAAGGCGTACATTCTCTACCGCCGTCAGCACGAAAAACTCCGCGACCTCAACACCACCTTCCTCGACTACAAGTTCACGGTCGACAAATATCTGAAGAACCTTGACTGGCGCGTCAAGGAGAACTCCACCGTCACCTATTCCGTCGGCGGACTCATCCTCTCGAACTCCGGCGCGATCACGGCGAACTACTGGCTCTCCGAGGTTTACGACGACGAGATCGCGAACGCGCATTTCAACGCCGACATCCACCTGCACGACCTTTCGATGCTCACGGGCTACTGCGCGGGCTGGTCCCTGAAGCAGCTCATTCAGGAGGGGCTGGGCGGCGTGCCCGGCAAGATCTCCTCCGCCCCCGCGAAGCACCTCGCCACGCTCTGCAACCAGATGGTCAACTTCCTCGGCATTATGCAGAACGAATGGGCGGGCGCGCAGGCGTTCTCCTCGTTTGACACCTATCTCGCCCCGTTCGTGAAGTACGACAACCTCAGCTTCGACGCGACGAAGAAGTGCATCGAGTCCTTCATCTACGGCGTGAACACCCCGTCCCGCTGGGGCACGCAGGCTCCGTTCTCGAACATCACCCTCGACTGGGTGGTTCCCGCGGACCTCGCGGAGCTCAACTGCATCGTCGGCGGCAAGGAAATGGACTTCAAGTACAAGGACTGCCAGCCCGAGATGGACATGGTGAACAAGGCGTTCATCGAGATCATGATCGAGGGCGACGCCAACGGGCGCGGCTTCCAGTACCCCATCCCGACCTACTCCATCACGAAGGATTTCGACTGGTCGGAAACCGAAAACAACAAGCTCCTCTTCGAAATGGCTTCGAAGTACGGCACCCCGTATTTCTCGAACTACGTCAACTCCGACATGGAGCCGTCCGACATCCGCTCCATGTGCTGCCGTCTCCGCCTCGACCTCCGCGAGCTGCGCAAAAAGACGGGCGGCTTCTTCGGCTCGGGCGAATCGACCGGCTCGGTCGGCGTCGTGACGATCAACATGCCCCGCATCGCGTATCTCGCAACGGACAAGAAGGACTTCTTCCGCCGCCTCGACCGGCTGATGGACATCGCGGCGCGCTCCCTCAAGATCAAGCGCACCGTCATCACCCGGCTGCTCGACAACGGGCTCTACCCCTACACGAAGCGCTATCTCGGCACCTTTGAGAACCACTTCTCCACGATCGGTCTGGTCGGCATGAACGAAGCAGGACTCAACGCGAAGTGGATCGGCAAGGACATGAGCTCTCCCGAGACGCAGGCGTTCACCGTCGAAGTGCTGAACCACATGCGCGAGCGCCTCTCCGACTATCAGGAAGAGTACGGCGATCTCTACAACCTCGAGGCCACTCCCGCGGAATCGACCGCGTACCGCTTCGCGAAGAAGGACAAGGAGCTGTATCCCGAGATCATCACCGCCGCGAAATCCTGCGACGACACGCCGTACTACACGAACTCCTCCCACCTGCCCGTCGGCTACACCGAGGACGTCTTCTCCGCCCTCGACATTCAGGACGAGCTGCAGACCCTCTACACCTCCGGCACGGTCTTCCACGCTTTCCTCGGCGAGAAGCTTCCGGACTGGAAGGCGGCCGCCACTCTCGTGCGCAAGATCGCCGAGAACTACAAGCTGCCGTACTACACCCTCTCCCCGACGTATTCCATCTGCCGCCACCACGGCTACCTCGCCGGCGAGCAGCCCGTCTGCCCGATCTGCGGGGAAAAGACCGAGGTCAACAGCCGCATCACCGGCTACTACCGCCCGGTCCAGAACTGGAACGACGGCAAGGCGCAGGAATTCAAGGACCGCGTCACCTATGACATCGGGCACTCGAAGCTGACCCACAAGGGTCCGCTGAACGTCTCCGTCGTCACCCCCGCCGCCTCCGCTCCCGCGCCAGCCGCGGAGCCCGTGACCGTCGCCGCGCCCCAGCCGCTGACCGCAGTCGAAGAGGAAACGCCCTGCGACGCCGAGGACATCGTCCCCGTGCGTTCCGTGCCCGCCCCCACCGGGCTGCTGCTCTTCGCCACGCGCACCTGCCCGAACTGTAAGGTCGCGTGCGCCGCGATGGACAAGGCCGGCATCGCCTATGACAAAATCTACGCGGACGAGGAACCCGACAAGGCCGCGGAATACGGCATCCGCCAGGCGCCCACCCTCCTGATGGGCGGCGAGAAATTCGTCGGCGTCTCCGCGATCAAGAAGGCTCTGAAACTCTAAGCCGGTCCGAGCCCCCGGCTTCCGAGCCCCCGGCTTCCGAGCCCCCGGCTTCCGAGCCCCCGGCTTCCGAGCCCCCGGCTTCCGAGCCCCCGGCAAATCCCCGAACAAGAGTCCCGGCAGGGAGCTTCACCCGAGCTTTTTGCCGGGGTTTTCATGAAAACCCGAGAAACCCGAAAGGACAGGAAAATCATGTACGACATCATCATCGTCGGCGGGGGGCCCGCGGGGCTGACCGCCGCCGTGTACGCCCGGCGCGCCAACCGCTCCGTCCTCGTGATCGAAAAGGACAGCTTCGGCGGGCAGATCACCTTTTCCCCGAACGTGGAAAACATCCCGGGATTCGAGGCGGTGTCCGGGAACGAATTCGCCGAAAAGCTCGTCGGTCAGGCGCTCGCGCAGGGCGCGGACATGGAGAGCGCCGAGGTGACGGGGATCGTGCGCGGAGAAAACGGCGTGTTCACGGTCCTGACGGACGGGGACGCCTGGCTGTCCCGCTCCGTCATTCTCGCCTCCGGCGCGAAGCACCGCACCCTCGGGCTCGAGGGCGAGGAGGAGCTGATCGGAAACGGCATTTCCTTCTGCGCGGTGTGCGACGGGGCGTTTTACCGCGGCAGGCAGGTCGCCGTCGTCGGAGGCGGAAACTCCGCCCTGCAGGAGACCCTGCTTCTCGCCGACCTCTGCGAAAAGGTCACCGTCATTCAGAATTTGCCCTTCCTCACCGGCGAGAAGAAGCTCGCCGACGCGGTCACCGCAAAGCCGAACGTCGAAGTGATCACCTCCGCCGTCGTCGACGCGTATCTCGGCACGCCTGACACGGGCGTCACGGGCGTGCGGATCAAAAAGGACGGCGGAGAACTCATCGAGCTGCCCGCCGCCGCCGTCTTCCTCGCCGTGGGACTGGTCCCGCAGAACGAGGCGTTCGCCGATCTCGTCGCGCTGGACGAACGGGGCTACGCAGACAGCGGGGAGAACTGCCTCACGAAGACCCCGGGGCTCTTTGTCGCCGGGGACTGCCGCGCAAAGCGGATCCGTCAGGTCACGACCGCCGCCGCCGACGGCGCCGTCGCAGCCCTCGCCGCGTGCGATTATCTCGGCGAATAGGAATCCGCAGGCGGATTCCAATCATTCCAAACGCGAAGCGTTTGTACCTTCACTCGCGAAGCGAATTTCACTCCGCACGCGGAATGTCACTCGCGAAGCGAATTTCACTCCGTTCGCGGAATTTCACTCGCCGCAGGCGACTCTCAAGGGGGGGACGGACATGACGGACAAAAGAACAACCGGCGCGGATACCGTCTCCGGCATTGTGGAGACGATCCTCTTTCAGAATGAGGAAAACGGCTACACCGTCGCCGAGATCGAGGACACCGCGGGCAATCCCGTCACCCTCGCCGGCATCATTCCCTTTCTCACCGAAAGCGACCGGATCACCGCGCACGGGGAATGGGTCAACCACCCCACCTATGGACGGCAGTTCCGCGTGGACGCCTTTGAGAAGACGCTCCCCGCCGAGGAGGGCGACATCCTGCGCTACCTCGGCTCCGGCGCGATCAAGGGCATCGGCCCGAAGACGGCGCAGAAGATCGTGGAGAAATTCGGCGCGGACAGCTTCGACGTGATTTCCGACCACCCGGACTGGCTCGCCGAGATCCCCGGCATCACGCAGAAAAAGGCGGCGGACATTTCCGAACAGTTCAAAACCATGTCCGGGACGCGCGCCGTAATGATGTTCTGCCGCGATTTCTTCACGCCGCAGACCGCCATGAAGATCTACAAGCGCTGGGGCAGCTCCGCGGTCGAGCGCATCCGGCAGAATCCCTACCGCCTGTGTGAGGATTTCTGGGGCATCAGCTTCCGCAGAGCGGATCAGATCGCCATGAGCCTCGGCATGGAGCAGGACTCATCGGAGCGGCTCCTGCAGGGCGCGGTCTACGTGCTGCGCACCGAGGCGGCACGCTCCGGGCACACCTGCCTGCCCTACGACGACCTCGTCTCCTGCATGAACGATCTTCTTTTCGGCGACAGCGTAACGGCGGCGAACCGGCAGACGGTCGCGGCCGCGGTCGAAAAGGGCGTTTCCCTTTTGAAGCTCGTCTCCCGCGTCTCGCACGGAACGCGCATGATCGGCGAGGCGCGGTACTATAACGCCGAGCGCGGCATCGCGGCGCGCCTCTGTGAGATCGAGCGGCGCTGTCCCCGGATGAGCGAGGCGGACGCGGTCCGCATCATCCAGAAGACCGAGGCGCAGTCCGGTCTGACCTACGCCGCCGCGCAGAAAACGGCGATGCTCACCGCCATGCGGGAGGGCGTCATGATCCTCACGGGCGGCCCCGGCACGGGCAAGACGACCATCATCAAGGGGCTGATTTCGATCTTCACCTCCCTCGATCTGAAGGTCGCCCTCGCCGCGCCGACGGGACGCGCCGCCAAGCGCATGAGCGAGGCGACCTCCTACGAGGCGAAGACCGTTCACCGCCTGCTCGAGATGGACTATTCGGAGGACAGCGAATCCCGCTTCCTCCGCGACGAATCGAATCCCCTCGACGCGGACGTTCTCATCATCGACGAGGCGTCCATGCTCGACGTGCTTCTCACCGACTCCCTGCTCCGGGCGGCGAAGCGGGGCTCGCGGCTCATCCTCATCGGGGACGCCGATCAGCTTCCCTCCGTGGGTGCGGGGAACGTGCTCGGGGACCTCATCGCCTCCGGCGTCTTCACCACCGTGCGCCTGACCGAGATCTTCCGCCAGTCCGGCGAAAGCCTGATCATCGTCAACGCTCACGCGATCAACGAGGGGACATTCCCCGTCGTCGACCGCCGCGGGAAGGACGCAGATTTCTTCTATCTTGCCCGCTCGACCGAGGAGGGCATTCAGGCGACCGTGATCGACCTCGTGAAGAACCGCCTGCCCCGCGCCTACGGTTCGGAGATCCTTCCACGCATACAGGTCATCACCCCCTCGCGCAAGGGGCTTTCCGGAACGGAGTCGCTCAACGCGAGCCTGCAGGAAGCGCTCAATCCTCCCTCGCCGAAAAAGGCGGAGCGGAAATCCCGCGACCGGATCTTCCGCACGGGCGACCGGGTCATGCAGACGCGGAACAATTACTCCGTCGAATGGGAAACCGACACGGGGGACGAGGGCTTCGGCATTTACAACGGCGACATCGGGACGATCACGGGGCTGGACGGAGAGGAAAACCTCATGGAGGTCCGCTTCGACGACCGGAACACAAAGCTCGATTTCAGCCAGCTCGACGAACTCGACCATGCCTACGCCATCACCGCGCACAAGAGCCAGGGGAGCGAATACCCCGTGGTGATCATTCCCCTCTACGACTGCCCCGCCATGCTTCTTTCCCGCAACCTTCTCTACACCGCCGTCACGAGGGCGTCGAAAATGGTGATCCTCGTCGGCAAGAGAAGCGTCCTCGAGCAGATGATCGCGAACAACCGCCACGCGGAACGCTGCACGCTGCTGCGGGAATTTCTCGCGGAAAAAAGAATAGAAAAAAAGGGAGCTGACGCATGAAACTCCGGAAATACGGAGAAATGCGTCAGCTTGCTTTTTCAGAGAGGACACCGTACCTGATTGCGGAGAAGAAGGGGGGCGAACGGGGCGCTGCCCCGGACCCTGCCGCCTTTTGAAAAAGGCGGGCGAAAACTTTTAATCGGTTTGCGGCAGACCCTTCGATATTCGCGTCTGCACAGAACAGGCGTCAGCGATGCCCGGCGAGGTGTTCGAGGAGCGTCCGCTCCGTCCGCAGAGCGCCCTCTCTCTCGTGCGCCGCGACATCGCGGTCGTCGAACTCCGCGGCGTAGATGTACGCCGTCCACACGCGGACGAGCAATGCGTAAAACGTGCGGCGGACGCGCTCGGAAGGCGTCTGTTCCGGCTGCGCGCCGTACCCCTCGTAAAAATGCTCCGCGCCCTCTCCGAGCCAGAACATTTCCATCCCGATATCGCTCCACATCGCGCGGTCCCCGTCGATGATCGCGGCGAATTCCCGCTTTCCGTCCTCTCCTTCCTTCACGAGGATGTTCCCCGTCCAGAGATCGTTGTGCGTCAGGCGCGGAGTCGTCACTTCGTCGAAATACGGCACGCACCGCTCAAACAGCGCGAAAAACCGGTCGATCTCCTCATCCGGGAAGATCCCCATCGGGCGGCAGACCGACGCCCATTCGTCAAGCTCCTTGCGCAAAGCTTCGCTCCAGAGGTCGAAGCCTCCTCCGTGCAGCACGTCGGCGACCCGTCCGAATTTCTCGCCCGTGACGGCGTTGAACTTTGCCATCGCGCGGCCGGCGTCGGCAAGGACGGAAGCGCGCTCCTCCTCAGTCAGCGTGAGCTCCGAATACGCCCGCGACGGGATGTAGCGCACGAACATGACGTCCCGGTCGACCACAGTCTTCGAGAGATCGTACGCCAGCACTTCCGAAGCGGGAATTCCCCGCTCGGCGCAGATGCGGTCGACCTCGACCTCCGCTTCCATCAGCCCGTGCTCGTAGGGCAGCAGCAGATGCCGGTTGACCGGACCGAGCCGGAGCACCGCACGGGCGCGGCAGTCGGTATCGACCAGATACGTCGTATTGAAGAGTCCTCCGGTGAGCGGCTCTGCGGAAAGGAGCCGCGCGCCCAGGATCTTTTCGGTTACCGTCCGGAGTTCGTCCCCGGTCAGTTCCCGGCGCAGAAAGGATTTCATCTTGCCACCGCCTTTCGGTTTTGTTCCGTCCTGTTTTTTCCATTATACCTTCCGCGAAAGGAAACGTCAAGCGCTCTGTGCGTCTCTTTTGGGGAAAATCCTTGAATTTCCGCGCGGTTTGGGGACAAAACCGCTCTCCGGCGGCGAAAAAACGGAATTATTTACAGAATCACTCTTGTAATTCTCTGAAACCTGTGATAGAATATGCACAATCCACTATATTAGTAAAAAATCTTGATTTTCACGGAGGAAGCGGTGATTCACCGCGCAGGTACCATGGCAAACGAACAGAAGATTTCCGTTCCCGAAAGCTCCCACAAGGCGGCGCAGGCTCTGATCTCCGAAGTGGAGAAGGTCGTCATCGGCAAGCACAACGAAATCGTGCTTCTCGTCACCGCGATGCTCTCCGGCGGTCACGTCCTCATCGAAGACGTCCCCGGCACGGGCAAAACCACGCTCGCCGCGGCGCTCGCGCGCTCCGCGGGTCTTGACTTCAACCGCGCGCAGTTCACCCCCGACGTCATGGCGTCCGACATCACGGGCTTCAACGTTTACAACCGTCAGAAAGAACAGTTCGAGTTCCGCGAAGGTCTCGTCATGACGAACATCCTGCTCGCGGACGAAATCAACCGTGCCTCTCCGAAGACCCAGTCCGCTCTGCTCGAGGCGATGGAAGAAGCGAAGGTCACCGTGGACGGCACGACCTACCGCGTTCCCGATCCGTTCATGGTCATCGCGACCCAGAACCCGACCGGCTACGTCGGCACCTATCCGCTTCCGGAGGCTCAGCTCGACCGTTTCGCCATCCGTCTCTCGATGGGCTACCCCACCGAAGAGGAAGAGGTCAACATCATCACCGACCGCCGCGGCATCAACCCGCTTGAAAAAGTCAACGCGGTCACCGACGTCGACACCATCCGCGGCATCCGCGCGGCGATCCAGCAGGTCGCGCTCGAGCCGGAGATCTGCCGCTACATCGTCCGCCTCGTGCACGCGACGAGAAAGTCCGCGAAGCTCTCCCTCGGCGCCTCTCCGCGTGCTTCCCTTCTTCTCATGAAGCTCTCGCAGGCGTACGCCTTCCTGCGCGGCCGCGACTACGTGCTGCCCGAGGACATCGCGTTCGTGTTCATCCCCGGCATCGCGCACCGCATCGTGCTCAGCCAGGAAGCCCGTCTCAACCGCGAGACCCAGGCCGACATTCTGGGCGAGATCCTCAGAAGCGTCGAGGCTCCCTTCAAGACCCAGAGATAACGCGCCCCCCCTTTTCCGCGAAAGAGAAACGTAATCTGATGAAACGTGATCTTATGAGTAATCTTATGAGAAGAAAGTGATTCTATGGATAACGTCAAAAAACGTCCGCTGCTCAAATTCTCGAAGCGGGCGGTGATCTATCTGCTGGTGCTCATTTTCGCGCTGATCTTCACGCAGGCGCTCAGAGCGACGGCTTCGGCGGTGCTGTTCTGGTTCCTCGCCCTCTTGCCGGTCGTGTCCCTCATCTACGTTCTGATCGGGAAGGCGCTGATCCGCATCTATGTCAGCTCGGATATCACGAAGGTGGAAAAGATGCAGCCGGTTAATTACGAGCTGCGCATCATCAACGCTTCCCCCTTCGCCTACCCGTTCATCGAGACGGTCGTGAGCGTTCCGCAGCCGGACGGCGTCCGCTGCACCGAGCAGTCCCTCACCATGAGTCTCCCGCCGCTGGGCAGCTACATCGTCAACCACGAAACGACGTTCCGCTACCGCGGGACCTATGAGATCGGGGTTCGCTGTCTTTATATCTCCGATTTTCTCGGGCTCGTCTCCATCCGCCTCGACGTGGACATTTACCAAAACGTCCTCGTCTTCCCGCGCAAGCTCGGGATGGACATCAAGCCCACGACCTCCGCGACCGATATTCCGAACGACGCGCCGAAGGTGGTCTTCTCCACCGAAAAGGCGGAGATCGGCAACATCCGCGAATACATCCCCGGCGACTCGCTGAAGAGCATCCACTGGAAGCTCTCCTCGAAGGCCGTGGACGGCTCGCTCATGGTCAAGGAGTTCAACACCAACACCTCCCAGAGCGTGTATTTCCTCTGCGATTTCTCCCGCGCCATTCCGCCGGAGGTCTTTGAGGACGAAAACACCCGCGCCGCCCGTGAAAAGGCGGAGCGCGAGGCCGCGAAAAAGACGAAGGACCGCCGCGTGAAGCTCAAGGCGGCCAAACCCGACAAGGAAACGCGGAAGGCGGACGCCGCGCAGAAAAAAGCGGCGAAGCGCGCGAAGGCCGGCATGAACGCCTCGGGCGTGAGCACCGCTGCCATGATCGACGATCTGATCGACGGCGCCGCTGGCGCGAAGAGCCCGCGCAAGGAAAAGAAAGAGAAGAAATCCCTCTTCAAAAAGAAATCCGCGCCCGCGGTCGATCCCGAAACCGCGGCGGCGAACGCGCTGGAAGCCGAACGGAAGAAGCGCGAAGCCCAGACCCAGTCCGCCCTTGCCATCGGCGGCATCATCAAGCCGGAATACGCGCCCGACATGGATGAGTTCTGCGCGGACGGCGTGGTCGAAATGTCCATCGGCGCGGTGCTGAACGAACTGCGGCACGGCAACGAAGTCACCCTGCTCTGGACCGACAGACGGCAGGACGGCGGCGTCGCTGCGGTTCAGCTCACCTGTCCCGAGGACTTCGACGCGATCTATCCCGTTTTCGCGACCACTCCGCCCTGCTCGGAAAAGGAAAACGTCACGAGCCTTCTTCCCCTCATCAACGAATCCTTAAACGTCACGCTCCGCATCTGCACCTCGAACCTCGACCCGCTCTCCTTGAACCAGTACGCGGCGATCCCGGGGCTCTTCGGCGGCGCGGGCACGGGCTGCGTGGCGGAGGTCATGCTGTTCAACCCCGAGGAGCGCTATGAGGACGTGAAGATCCGCCGGGAATACGTCGAAATGAGCCGCATCCGTCTGTCGCAGGACGGCGTCGATCTGACGGAGCTTGTCGCCGTCAAGGACGAAAACGGCCGCTACACCCTTCAGAAAGCCTCGCGCTGACCGGCGCAAACGTATGGAAAGCAGCTTTTCACCTGATTTTCAAACCGAATCTGTTATCGAAGGGATTTTCCCATGAATAAAGCTTCTTCACCCAAGAAATCCGTTTTCCCCCTTTCGCTGTTCGGGAAACGAAAGAAGACCGAAAGCCTGCAGGACAAGATCCTCGCGGCGCAGAAGAAAAACGCGAAGCTGAGAGCGGAAACGACGCTCCCTCCGGAGACCGTCTCGCCCGCGGCCGCCATGAAACCCGCCTACGCGGTCATCGGCATTCTTCTGCGCACCCTGACGATCTTCATGGGCATCTTCGGGCTGAATCTGTTTCTGTGCGACGCACTGAAATTCGTCATTCTCAACGGCGCGAAAGCGGACACCATCGTAGTGTCGGCCTCCTTCATCGCCCTCTGGAGCGCGATCGTGACCGTCGTCGTCATGGCGTTTTCCCTGCATAAGATCTCGCGCATCGCCGCTCCGTTCGTCATCGTCGGAGGCATCGCGGCGTTCCTGTTCGCGCGCTATCCCGACCCCATCGACTACGCGGTCAAGTCCTTCGGCACGGTGAAGGATCTCGTCTGCACGAATCTCGCCGCCGCGGGCTACACAACCTATCAGCAGTACATCTCCGAGACGCCGGATTTTGACGTCGCGAAGCTCAAATTCTTCGTCGGCGCGATGATCGTGGTTTCGGGGCTTCTGCTCGGGCTCTTCATGGCGAAGCGGGTCAAGGCGCTGGGCGTCACGTTCGTCTGCGCGCTCTACATGATCCCCGTCTTCGTGTTCAACATCACCCGCTCGAACAAGGGTCTTGCCTGCGTTCTCATCTTCATCTGCGGCGCCGTCGCGCTCTACCTGTTCGACTGCATTTACGGCGGCGTTTTCGAGCGGAAAAAGGCGAAAAAAGCGGAAAAGAAAGCCAAAAAGCTCGCGAAAAAACAGGCGAAGAAGGCCGCGAAGGATGCGAAGCGCAGCCTGAAAAACAGCGCCGCCGAAGCCTACAACACCGCGATCGAAGCCGGTCAGCCGGCCGCCGCCGCGAAGAAAGCCCGCGCCGCCGTCTATGCGCGCGCGAAGAAGGAAGCGGAGGCGAAGCACAAGGCCGCAGAAACCGCAAAGCTCAACGAAAAGAAAGCGAAGATCGAAGCGAAAAAGGCGGCGAAGGAAGCCAAGATCGCCGCGAAGAAGCAGGCGAAGGAAGCGAAGAAAGCGCTCCGCGCCCGCTCCGCCGCCGTGAAGAAATCGAAGAAACCGGATCAGGCGGAAATCGACGCGATCTCGCGGGCGAAAACGGACGCGAAGTCTGCCGCGAAGCTCAAGAGAAAGCAGAAAAACGAAAAGGACGTTCTTTCCTTCAAGACCCGCGCGGCGTCCGGATTCGCGGGCGCCATGGCGATGATCGTGGCGTTCCTCGCCATCTGGATCCCCGTCGCCGCCGTGAAGAAGAACTTCCCCATCATCAGCTTCATCAACAACCGGATGCAGCTCGCCCGCACCTACGTCACCGCCTATCTGATGGGCGACGACGTGGACCTGAACTCCCTCGCCATGTACGGGGGCGTCGCGGAGCTGAACCCGCGCAACGTGGATTTCAACACCCCGCAGTACACCGGTCAGCGCCTCTTCACCACCGAAGCGAGCTATGCCGCCCCGGTCTACATGAGAAGCTGGATCGGCTCGAAATACGATCTTGAAACCGACCACTGGTCCTCCGCCGACGCGGAAGAGGTCATCGACTACCGCGGCCGCTTCGGGTCGTCGTACACCCCGGACAACATCACGTATTTCTTCGCGAAGTACGTCTACCCGAACGCCCTTGACGTGGAGAAGGTCGACCAGTACCGCAACCTCGACGCCTTCGGCTTCCGTGTCTTCCAGGTGCACGTGCAGCGCAAGAGCGGCACGTCGAAGATCCTCTTCGTCCCGTCCATCATGAACGCGGGGCTGGGCATTATGGAGCGCGGGTCGATCGACAAGATTTCGAAGAAGTATTCCGCGTACTACGACGGCATTTATTCCTCCCGCTTCTTCGGAGATAAGGAAGAAAATTATCTGGATTACTCCGTCTCCTCCTTCAACCCGGTCATGAAAGCCCCCGCCCTTGCCGACAACCTTGAGAACTCGATCTGGTATTTCAACCGCGCGCGCGTCTACGCCGGCGTGATCGATCAGATCGAAGAGGAAATCAACGGCAGCATCCTCTTCAGCGAGGACAAGGAATACACCTACGAGACCGATCTCGGCAATTTCACCATCAAGGGACGCGACCTCACCTTCCTCGCCGACATGTTTGAGGAAGAATGCGCGGCGCGCGGGTACGCGTACAAGCCCATGGAAAAGACGGTGGAAGAGCTGAACGAGAGAGGCGAAGTCACGACGAAGGAAGTTCCGATCAACCTCGTTCAGGCGTATCTCGAAATGAGCGCGAAGGACCGCAAGACCTTCGTCAACGCCTACGACAAGGAGCTGAACTACCGCGACTACACCGAAACGACCTACCGCGAAACCTTCGGCAGCGACCGGATCGCGCAGCTCGCCGACGAGATCCTCGCCGAGGCGGGCATCACGCGGACCGCCAAGCCCGAATTCGACAAGTCCGGGCTCGAAAAGCTGAACGAAAACCAGCTCAAGCGCCTTTCTGCCGAAGAACTCTACGGCAACATCACGGATTCGTGGTTCTACGACGCCGAGACGGGCGAGCGGATCCCGCGTCACCGCGCGATCATGGCGGTCGTGAATTACCTGCACGACAATTACACCTACACCCTCGAGCCCAGCGTCGAACAGACGGAGGTTCTCGACGAGAACGGCAATCCCGTGCTCGATGAGGAAGGCAATCCCGTGACGGAAGATCACATCGAAAGCCCCTCCAACCTCGAAGGCTTCCTCTTTGAGGTCAAGGAAGGCTACTGCGTCCACTTCGCCACCTCCGCGGTCGCCCTGCTCCGCGAGCTCGGCTTCGCGGTGCGCTACGACGAAGGTTATGTGGCGAACAACTGGAACCGCACCTACGCGGTCGACGCCGTTTCCACCTACCGCTCGAGCGTCCGCGACTACGACGCGCACTCGTGGGTCGAGGTTTACTACCCGTCCATGGGCTGGATCATGTACGAAGTGACGCCGTCCTATTACGACGTCATGTACGTGCTCGACAACGGAGGAAGCTCGAGCTCCTCTTCGTCCGGCATCGACCCGAGCAAGGTCACGGTCCGCACGCCCACGGAAGAGATCGAGGCTCCCGAGATCACCTTCGGTCAGGAAGAGGAAATCGACTACACCCCGTACATCATCGCGGGCTCGGTCGTCCTCGGCGTGATCGTCGTGGTCGCGCTGATCTGGACGCTGCTCAAGATCCGCGCCAACCGCGCGATCTACAAGAGAAAGAAGCTTGTGGACGACGCGACGAGCGACCAGAAGTATCAGGCGGGCGACGTGGACATCCACAAATCCGCACGCGCGATCACGGACTGCATCCTCGACGTGTTCGAAGGGCTGGGCGTTCCGCCGGAGACCGGCGAGCTTCCGAGCGAATACGCGGTCCGCATCGACGGGGACTACACCGACATCTCGAAGCATAAAATCACCGACGTCATGTCGCTGATCGAAAAAGAGGAGTTCGGCGGGACCCTGAGCTTCCGCGAGCTCGGCACCATTGCGGAATATCTGAAGGAGATCCAGAGTTCGATCTACGCCGCGCTGCCCGTGCTTCAGAAGTTCCGGATGCGGTATCTCATGAATGTGATCTGAGCGGCGCATGATGAACGATCCCATCAACCCGTCCCTTGTGTCCGCCTCCCGTCTCGCCTACCTCGGTGACTGCGTCTTCGAGCTGTGCGCGCGGGAATACCTGGTCCGCCGCAGCGTGCGCCAGCCGAGCGTGGAAGCGCTCCACTATGTGACGGCGCGCGTGCAGAGTCAGGCGGTCGACAAGCTCCTCCCCCTTCTCACGGAGGAGGAGGCGGCGCAGTACCGCCGGGGACGCAACATCGGGCACACGAGCGCCCCGAAATCCGCATCCCTCTCCGAATACCGGCGCGCGACCGGGCTCGAGGCCCTCTTCGGCTGGCTCTGGCTCATGGGGAGGCAGGACCGCCTCAGAGAGCTGTTCGGGCTGGCGTTCCGGGAGGATGACGACGCGCCCTATGATGATTCCACGCAGGAAGACAACAGCTGCTTTTGAGCAGTTCACCGCGGAATCTGGCAGAAACGGAGTATACCATGTCAAAGAAAGCCGAAAAACAGGTTGCGTACACACTCGCGACGCACGCGATCGAAAACATGAAGCCCAGCCGGGATGCCGTTCGTCTTTGCAGACAAATGGCGGACGGAAAGCTCAGCGCGGACGAAGCGGTTTCCCTTCTGCTCCGAAAACATGGTGTGGGAAAGAGACTGACGGATGCTTAAAGGCTTCGGGAAATATGATATTGAAGCCGAAACGCAGTCAATTTACTGCTATAAGAATACGGATGTACTGAAAAACCGCTTCGGCATCAAAGACAAGGATAAGCTTCGCGCTTTGGAATCCGACCTTTCGGCAATCCGTCAGAACGACATGCTTTCGCATCCCATACCCGGTCGTCTGACACCGCACCATCTGTGTGCCGTTCATAAAGCTCTGTTCGGAGACCTTTATCCGTTCGCGGGACACTATCGCCGTGAAAACATTTCAAAAGGTTCAACTCTATTCTTGCCCTACCCCGATATTCACCGCAAGCTCTCTGCTGCCTTAAGCGATTTGCGGGAAAAAGGCCGTTCGGCAATCCCGTTTGACGCCTTGGTTTCGAGAAGCGCCGTCTGTTTTGCCGAGCTGAATTACATTCACCCGTTCCGCGAAGGAAACGGACGCGCGACGCGTGAATTCATGCGCCTGTGGTTTCTGAAGAACGGGTACGAAATCGATTGGGGACAAATCGACACAGCGGAACTCCTCAGAGCGATGGAGTTATCCGTATTTGACGCAAGCGTACTGGAAGAACCGCTGATCATTTGTCTCCGGCGACAGCTGCCGATTTGATCAAAACCATCAAACCCATCCCCCGTCCATCCCGATCCGGGCGGGGGTTGCGGTATTATTACGGAACAAATCCTCGTGGAGGTATTATGAAACAAATCGCCATTCTCGGCTTCGGCGTGGTCGGTGCGGGGATCCCCGCCATTCTGGAAAAGAACGCCGAATCCGTGACCCGTGCCGTGGGCGAGCCCGTCCGCGTCAAATACATCCTCGATCTGCGCGAATTCCCCGATTCTCCCTACGGGGACCGGGTGATCCACGACATCGCGCCGATCCTTGCCGATCCGGAAATCGAAGTCGTCTGCGAGGCGATGGGCGGCTCGCACCCCGCGTTCGAGTTTTCTCTCCGCTGTCTCGAAGCGAAAAAATCCGTCGTGACGTCGAACAAGGAGGTGGTCGCGAATTTCGGCGACCGTCTGCTTGCCGCCGCGGCGGCGAATGGCGTGAGCTATCTCTTTGAAGCGAGCGTGGGCGGGGGCATTCCCCTCATCCGTCCCTTCATGACCTCGCTCGCGTGCGACCGGATCACGGAGTTCTGCGGCATCGTCAACGGTACGACGAACTATATCCTCACGAAGATGCGTGAAGAAGGACGGGAGTTTGACGACGTGCTCGCGGAGGCGCAGGCGCTGGGCTACGCGGAACGCGACCCCTCCGCCGACATCGACGGGATCGACGCGAAGCGTAAGTTAGCGATCCTGACCGCGCTCGCGACCGGGATCCTGCCGGAGAACGACGAGCTCGCGGCGCTCTCCCTGCGCGGCATCTCCGTGCGCGATCTCGAAGCGGCGTCCCTCTGCGGCGGCCGGCTCAAGCTGGTCGCCCGGATGCGGCGCGTGAACGAGAAGATCGAGGCGTACGTCTGTCCCATGATCGTGCCGGACGCCCACCCCCTCGCCCACGTCGAAGGCGTTTACAACGCGGTTTCCTTCACAAGTCCCGCAACGGGGGATATCCTGTATTACGGGCGCGGCGCGGGGCGGTACCCCACGGCGGGCGCGCTGGTCTCCGACGCCGCGGCGATCCTTTCCGGCGCGGCGGCGCACGAGGCGAAGCCCGTCTTCCGGCGCGAGGCGGGCGCGATCCTTCCCTTCTCCGAGGTGAGGTCCGACTTCTATATCCGCGCGAGCGGGCTGCTCGATCCCGAGGAGGCGCTTTCCGCGGTCTCGGAAGCCGTTGAGGTGCTTTCGGCGAAGGACGGCGTCTGCGAGCTCGTCGCGAAGGACTGCTGTCTGTCCGCGCTCGACGCCGCGGCCCCCGGCGCCGTCAAAATCAGAATACTGAGGTGAGTTCATGCTGCTGTACGGAATCCATGCGATCACGCGCGTGGACGACATCGCCGTCGTCTATGTGCGCAAGCCCCCCGAAACGCCCGGCGCGCCCTATCTCGTCTTCGGCTCCCTCGCCGACGGCGGCGTTGACGTGGACATCATCCTCCAGACCGCCTCGTTCGGGCACGGGGGCGATTTGATCTTTACCATCCACACCGTGGACATCGACCGGGCGCGCGACATTCTCGAGACGACCTTCAAGGACAGTCCGGAAACCACGGTCGAGATCGACCCGACCGCCGTGAAACTCTCCGTTTCGGGCGAGGGGATGCAGGGCAAGCCCGGCGTCGCCGCGAAGGTCTTCAAATGCCTCTGGGACGCGGACGTGCGCATTCTCAATACCTCCACCAGCGAGATCAAGATCTGCATGCTCGTCCCCGGGCGGGACGCGGACCGCGCGTATCAGGCGCTGGTCGACGGGTTCGAGATCGTGTAGGGGAACGGAGAAAACGCGGCTTTCTTAAAATGAAAGCTGACGATGCTCCGCATCGTGGGCAAAGAACTTTCATAAATAATAAATCCCGGCTTGGGCGGTGTGATACCGCGAAAGAGCCGGGATTCTTTTTTGGTTTCACTCCACCCTTGCGCCGAAGGGGGTCAGGGCGAGGGCGGCGAGCTTGAAGTGCTGTTTGCCGAAGGGGATGCCGACGATGGTCAGGCAGAAGAGAAGCCCGCACACCGCGTGACTGATGGCAAGCGCGAGGCCGGAAAACAGAAGCCAGACGATGTTTGCAAGCAGGGACGGCGCGCCTCCCCCCGGCTTGACCGTTTTGCCGAACGGCGCGAGGGAGAGCTTTGCGAACTTGAAGCACTGGATGCCCCACGGGATCCCGATGAGGGTCACGCACCAGATGAGTCCCGCGACGCACCAGCCGAGCGCGGAAAGGAGCCCTCCGAAAACCAGCCAGATGATGTTGCCGAGAACGCTCATATCCGATACCTCCGAGGTTTTTTATTGTCCGTATTATACCACCCGAAGCGCTCCTGCGCAAGACCTGCGGCCGTTTTCCAACCGCTTCTTCATCATATTCTTAATATTCTAATGTTCGGCTGTTTTCCGTGAAGCCGCCCGTCCCTTTCGCGGGGGACACCCGGCGCGGATGAATCTTCCCCGACGGCAGCCCGGGGCGCTCCGCGCCTCGGCGCGAAATTGAATCTTGACAAATCCGACAGCATGATATATAATGGGACAGCGATCAAAATCATAAAATCATGAAGGGAGACTCAACATGAAAAAAACGTTCTCCGTATTCTGCGCACTCGTCATGCTTCTTCTTTTGACCCTGCCGAGCGCGGCTCTGACTCCGGTCGAAGGACTTGAGCACTGTTTCTTCAATTACATCTGCAACAAGTCCGTGAATCCCGTCACGGCGGACGGCGTCTACCACGAAGAGGAGTGGAGCGACGCGGTCGAGCTTGTCATCAACAAGGACACCTTGCAGGATTTCGGACGCTGGCAGTCCTCCGGCGAGCCTAACCCGGCGAAGGATTTCAGCTGCACCTACCGCTTCAAGTGGGATGAGACCTATTTCTACGTGCTCGAAATCCGCACCGACACGCACTACTGCTCCGATTTCGCGGGTCAGGATTACAACGCCGTGTCCCCCTGGATGCTGGACGGCACCGCGATCTTCTTCTGCGACAATGAGATGCCCGACGAAAGCAACCGCTGCGACATCAAGTTCTATTCCTTTGTGGACGAGCTGCAGACCCCCGCGGTCTACATCGGCAATTCGAATGAGCAGGACGAGGCGTACGTGGGTCCCTCCGGCACTGCCGACACCACCTACGGCGGCTCCGTGAACGGCACGACGATCGTGTTCGAGCTGAAAATGGCGTGGAAGATCATGAAGGATCAGTGGCACCTTGACTCCGAGGTCAAGGAAGGCACGATCTTCCGCTTCACGCCCATCATCATGAACCGCGACACGCCCGACGACTACGCGCAGTGGGACGGCTCCTCCTACCGTCAGATGAACTTCCATGACTGCATGCTCCTTCCGGACGAAGGCGCGGTCAACTCGGAAAATCCCGAATTCTGGGCGGCGCTGACGCTTGCCGGTGTCGGCGGAAGTCTTGAGAACGTCGAAAAGACGCCCGCGGAGCCCGCCGATGTCGACACCCCCGAGCTGCCCGTGGAAGAGGCCCCTGCCGCCGACGAAGAGCCCGCGAAGACCGAAGACCCCGCGACCGAACCGTCCGCTCCCGCCGAAACCGAACCTGCCGCTCCCGCCGAGACCGAACCTGCGGCTCCCGCCGAAACCGAACCTGCCGCAAACGAAGGCGGCGAGAAACCGGAAGAAGCGAAGAAATCCGGCTGCGGCTCCTTCATCGGAGGCGGCGCGGTCGTCCTTTGCGCGATCCTCGGCTGTGCGTGGATCGCCGGGAAACGGTAATCGGAAACACTCAACGAGAAATTGACTGAGAAACCGCCGCTCGGCTCCTTCGGGAAACCGCGCGGCGGTTCCATTTGCGGCGGATCCGTCCCGGCATCGGGGCTTTTTTGCTCTCTTCGATCGATTTCAGAAATCGGAAACACATGCCGCCGCATGCTCGAGCCGCGGATGCGGAGCCCGCGGGAAGAGCTCGAACTGTCCGCTCTGCGCCTTCCGCTTCTTCATCGAGTTCTTCGCCCGGCAAAATATGTTAATTATTTGTGAATTTTTTGCCAACGGAAATGCGTGCCATTGAAAAAGAGGCGTTCTATAAGGTATAATAAGTCAGAGCAGAGCAAACAGGCTCCGCGATCATCCGAAGAAAATGCGGAAACCAGGAGGGCATCATGATGACACGGAAAAAGACTCTATCATTCCTGCTTGTGCTGGCAATGATGATCGGGCTGCTGCCGCCGATCGGCAGTTTGGCTTCCGAATCAAACGGAACGCGGGCGTGGGAACCGTTCTTTACGACCCAGCCCCAGAACACTTCGATTTCTCCGACCGATCTGAGCTACCACGTGACCTGGAGCACGAATTTCATTCCGACCACGGTGCGCATCCTGCGGGAAAGCGAGCTGTTCCCCGGCACATATGAGGAGGTCACCTCCTTCCCGGGAAGTGCCGGAAGCCATTATACCTTCCCCGCCGCCGCTTTGACGGACAGGAATTACAAGGTGGCAGCCTATTACACGCTCGAATCCGACCCCACGGTCGAGCGCTGCCTTGAATCCAACCTGTTCCGCCTGAGCGCTGACAATCTCGTTTTTTCGCTGCAGCCGCAAAACACGGTTCTCAACGGAACCGCTCTCACCTGGACCGTGAACTGGACGACTAACTTTGTTCCGACCAAAATCGAGATCGTCAAAAACATTTTTTCCTCACACGATTACCCCAATCCGGTCCAGTTGACGCTCGAAGACAACCTCGACACGTCCGGGAGCGCCGTTCTCGATTACAACACGCCGCGCGACGACCCGTTCTACGTCCGCGCGTACTTCAGCGATACCTTTTATGTGGATTCCGCGGACTTCCGGCTTCTGCTGCCGGAGGGCTCCTTCCTGACCCAGCCCCGGGATCCCGGCTACGATCTCCCGAACAATTGCTATACGGTGACCTGGACGACAAACTTCATTCCGTTCAGTGCGCAGCTTTTCCGCGTCGGAAATGAGAACCCGTGCGAAGGTTACACGGTATCGGATCTGAGCAACAGCATGACGATGCAGATACCCGGATCCTTTTCGGATGGGGATTATCAGATCCGTCTTTTGACGCGGGACCTCGACGTCGTGTGGTCGGATCCGTTTAAGCTCGACAAGTCCGGTTTGGGCTTTGTCGTCCAGCCCGGTCCGACCGTTCAGATCCGCCCGAGCGATTTGCAGTACGTGATCACATGGCAGACCAATTTCGTTCCCCGGCAGATCAAGCTCTACCGCGCGGACGGAACCGGATGGTCGAACCCGGACACCCTCATCGCGACGGTGACCTCCAATCTGCGGATGGAGATGGCGCACGTCCTTTTCAACGACGCCGAAACCGCCTACGCGTACTATATCGTCGCCTATTACACGACGGAGGGGAGCGTCACATCCAACTACTTCCGGCTGAAATATGACGCTCTGGAATTCTCAACGCAGCCGTACGACGTTTCGTTCGATCCCGACGTCCTGTGCGCCACGACAAGCTGGGCAACAAACTTCTCGCCGACGAAGGTGGAAGTCGTGAGGGACCAGCACGGCAGCGACTGGCAGAACACGGTGTTTACGGTACTTGAGGATCCGGGCAGCAGCAATTTCCACACGTTCTTTGCCAACAGCTCGTCGGTGTCTTCCTATTATCTGCGGGCGTACATCAACGACAGAAATTACATTCTGAGCTCCGCCTTCACGCTTTCCGACGAAAACCTCAAGTTCACCGAACAGCCCTCGTTTACGTTCGATCCCGCAGACGGGAGCTACACGGTAAACTGGAAGACCAGTTTTATCCCGGTCAAGGTGTGCGTCCGCTGCCGGGACAACGAATTCTCCTATCTCGGCAGAAATTCGATCACGGCGGAGCTGACGGAGAATCTGTCGAAGGACGGCAGCTATACCTTCGAAACGGCTCCGGATACCGAGCACGATTACTATCTGGACGTTTACTACGGTGTTTCGGATATCATTTCCGAGGACTTCGGGCGTTCCAGATTCACGACGCCTCCCATTAACGGATACGCGGTCGCGGGCAGCGCTTTGACCTCCCCGTACAGAGCGACCTGGGAGACGAACAACCCGACCACCCTCGTGGAGGTCTGGACGTATGACAAAACGGGAGCGCCCGTGAAATTCAGCGAGCTTCCGGCCAATACGACGGACTACTATATCAATTACCGACAGGCGGCGGATTCCCCGCTCATGCGCTGGTTCTTCCGCGCGTATTTCGTCGGCGGTGAAACCTGCGACTCGCCGGACGTCACGGTCCTGCCGATGCTGACGCTGGGAGAGAACTCCGGCTACAACATGAAGACCTATCCCGGCAGCCACGCGTTCACCCTCTCCGACGAGGATCAGTGGGGAGGGATGATCGTGAACAACAATTTCACGGACGACGCGGACTTCCACTATGATTTCATCATCCCGGCGGACCGCTGGCTCAGCATCAGCCTGACGGTTACGAACGATTTTACAAACGAGGACAATACCAGACTCCGGCTCGAATACAACCTCTACCCGGGAAGCGGAGAGCCGGCGGAGATATCCGTCGCGGGTCTGAACGCCTCCATTCTCAGTGTGATCCCGACGACTGTCAGCAATTCGTACGCATTTGAACTCAACACGACGATCCCGGCTCTGCGCAGAGCGTTCGGGCTGACGGACAATCCGTGCGGGGACGTGTTCGACATCACGCTGAGCTTAGGGTCCGACGAGGGGTACTACACGTTCACCCTGCTCGACGCGCACAAGCCGGTTCTGGAAAGCTGGTGGGACGTTGACCCGGAAGAAACAGACGTCTACGAAAACCTCACGCTCGAGAGAAAAGCGTTTGCCCCGTCGCTGACCTTCGATCCATCCGTATCCGTCGCCTCCGTCAAGGCGGATTGGTACGCGGTGATCGGGACGGAATGCTATGGCGACGGCTATGAGCATGAAGAAAGCTATACGCTCCCCTACAGGGACCCGTTCCTTCCGCTTCCGCTGAATCCGATCGAAGGCGATGGGTCCGATTGGTGGCAGTATGGATGGGAAAACTGGGAGATGCAATCGGCGGGGATCCGCGACGAGATCGGCGGTCGGTTCAGCCGCTATTTCGGCGACGGGTACAACAGCTTTGTGACCGGAATGCCAAACACCGCGCCCAGAGGTCCCGAAAACTACATCTTCGGCATCGCGGCGAACAAACTCACCCGGGAAGGCAGCAGTTTCGATTTGGTCAAGGTCGCGCTTTCCGACTTTATCAAGAGCAGCAACCTCGCGTACTTCAACTCCCTCCCGGGGCTGTCGGGCGACGGATGGCTGGGGTATTACATCGAAGGTGAAAGCGTGCCGGACGCCATGCCGAGCTATTCTCTGGGAGCCCATATCAACTGCGTGCTCACCATCACCTTCACGGACGGCGCGGTCTATATGATCGAAAACGCGTATCTGAACGGTATCGAAGACTCCAGATTCCATGTCGTCGGCAGTCCGCTCGAGCCCGAGATGAGAACGGTCACGCTGTCCGCCGGATACGAGGGGGGCGACTCGGAGCCGATCACGGTGGTTCTGGGCGAGGTGTACACGCTTCCCGCGTGCGGGTTCGACGCCCCCGAGGGAATGATGTTCGCCGCATGGCAGGTCTCGGTCGGTGACGCCGATCCCGTACTCATGCAGCCGGGAGAACAGATCGTGGCAGCGGAGAACACATCCGTGACCGCTGTCTGGACAAAGGCAAAGCCGAGATTCAAATCGGAGCAGCTCGTTCTCAGCGGTCAGATCGGGATGTTTTTCTACATGACGATCCCCGATGAATATGTCGAAGGCAGCGCGATGGAATTTGACGTGGGCGGTGAGAAGATCACCGTTGAGACCGCGCCGGAGCTGAAACAAAGCGACGGCAGCTACCGCTTCCTCTGCAGCGTCAACGCGCTCCAGATGGCGGACACCCTCACCGCGACCTTCCGTTATACCGACGACGGGACGGATAAGACTGCGGTGCATGCCTCCACGGTCGAAGAGTACCTGAACATTCTCATCCGGAACACAGCGAACTTGGAGGAATATGACAAAGCAAAGGAAGTTGCAAAGGCGCTGAACGACTACGGATACTATTCTCAGCTCGCGCTCGATCCCGATGCGGAGCACGAAAGAATGGGGCGGGTCTATCAGGATGTCACCGAACTGATCGATTCTCTGGACGGTTATGCCGTCGCCGCGGTATTCGGTACGGGCGTGACGTCCGCCTCGTATTCCCTGAGCCTGACATCCGAAACGCAGATCAATCTGTACTTTGTCACGGACGGTCTCGTGCTGACAAAAGACAATACAAGCGTCGGCGCGGCGGATCAAACGAGATTTGACTGGACCGTGGAGAAGGTCGGCTCGCCTTACCGCGTCCAAATCACGGGGATCAACGCGGCGGAGCTCGGTTCCGAATTTACCGTCACGGTCGAAGGCGGAACCGTCCTCCGTGCCTCGGCACTCTCCTATGTCCAGCAGGCGCTGAGCTCCGGCTCTTCTGCGCTGACCGATGAGGTAAAGCACGCCGCGGCGGCACTGTACAGCTTCTACAACGCGACATACAGATATGTCCATCCGCAGGAAGGTGAATAACGGCGAGTGAATCCATATCTTAGATAAGAAAACCGGGGCTGAAGCATGATGTGAAGCTTTTTCACAAATGCGGCAGCCCCGGTTTTTCACCCCGGGCGCTCCTGCGCTGGAATTGCGGGCGCTCTTTCCCGGTCATTCCGGGTGAAGCAAAAAAAGTCCAAGTCCCAAAATACAAGCCGGGCAGCGCTGTTTCGTGCTGCCCGGGCTGTTTCTGCGGGACTGAGAAGCGGAGCTTCATTTCTTCATGAGATCGTGTTCCTTGGTGAAGTCCACGAGCTCGTCGACCGTTGTGAAGGCGAGTCCGGTCACCGTGTCGGCGCAGCCGTAGTAGATGGCGATGCGGCCGGTATCGGCGTCGGCGAGCGCGGCGCAGGGGAAGGTGACGTTCGGCACGTCGCCCACGCACTCGTAGAGCTCCCACGGCGCGAGGATGTAGTCGGAGGTGCGGTGCAGGACCTTCCACGGCTCGTCGAGGTCGAGCAAGGCGCAGCCCATGCGGTACACGAAGCCGTTGCAGGTGGTGAGCACGCCGTGATAGATCAGGAGCCAGCCCTCGTCCGTCTCGATGGGCGCGGGACCGGGACCGACCTTCGTGGACTGCCACGCGGATTCGTTGCCCCGGAAGGTGCCGAAGACGTAGCGGTGTCTGCCCCAGAACTCAAGATCCTTCGACTGGCTGAGATAGATGTCGCCGAAGGGGGTGTGGCCCGTGTCGGAGGGGCGGGAGAGCATCATGTACATGCCGCCGATCTTGCGCGGGAAGAGCACGCCGTTGCGGTTGTAGGGGAGGAAGGCGTTTTCAAGCTGATGGAAGGTTTTGAAATCCTCCGTCCACGCGACGCCGATCGTGGGGCCGTGGTAGCCGTTGCACCAGGTGACGTAGTACTTGCCCTCAAGCGGGATGATGCGGGCGTCGTAGCGGTACTCGTACCGACCGATCTCGGGGTCCGCGCCGACGAGATTCAGCGAATCGTCCTCGATCTTCCAGTTCAGACCGTCGTCCGAATGGCCCGCGAACAGGTCCATCGAAATGGACCGGCTGTCGCAGCGGAACACGCCCGCGAAGCCGTCCTTGTAAGGCACGACCGCGCTGTTGAACACGCTGTTCGAGCGCTTGTTTCCGTTGCGTCCGATGATGGGATTGCCGCTGTACCGCCACACCGGGTCGGTATATCCCGCGGGCTTGTCCTCCCACGGGAGATTGGGGATCGCGCTGCCGATGATTTTTGCCATGGTCATCCTCCGTTATATTGGTTTGTTTTGAATTCTTTGTAGTTCTTCCGTTCTTTTGAACCGCGGGGATCGGTACGCTCACTCGTGCGTCCGGTAGACGTACGTGAAGCGTCCGGTCGGAGCGGCGTCGCCCTGTGTGTAGAGGTTCAGGATATCGCCGTCCGAGAGGTCCGCGTTGTCCGCCCACTTGAAGCAGATCGTCGCGTCCGTGTTCTCAAGTCCGAGCATGCCGGCGGGGATGCGGACGACGAGGTATTTCCCGCTCACCTTGTAATCCACTTCCCCGACCGCTTCGGTCCCATAGCCCTCTCCGGTGAAGCGCTCGAGTTTCGCCTTGTCCACGGTCGGGGAGGTCTTGTTCACGACGTGGGTGAAGCTCTCCCACCCGCCGTCCGCTCCGGCTGCGCGGATATAGAGCTGCATCCAGTTTGGATCGGTGTACGGCGTGATGTCGTCCCTGCATTCGACCATGAAATAATACTGCTCGCCGTCGCGCGCGACCTTCGCGCCGACGATGTCGTTGCGTCCGGTCGTGTCGGTCAGCCTCACGCCGCCGTATGCCGCCGCGTCGCGGTCGCCCGTGTTGTTCGGGTAGGCGACGAAGAGCGGGAACACGTCCGCCCATTCGGAAGCGGGATCGGCGTTCAGGTCGATCTTCTTCGGGGCGGAGGCGACGGGAACGTCGCGCGCGCCCTTGAATTTGCGCACGTAGTCCACAAGCTGATAATAGTAGTGGTCCTTCAGATCGCCCCTTGTGGGTTCGATGTCGCGGCTGTAGGTCTCGTCGAATTCGTCCGGGAAGGCGTTTTTCACCGCCGCGGCGGTCGGGGGCCAGCTTTCGTACCGCCCCGCGTTCCATTCGTTCCAGCCTGTGACGAAGACGATGCGCGGGTCGACCTTCAGGGCGTATTCCCACTGCTCGGCGAAGTTCGCGCCCCGGAGCTTCGCGTCCTCGCGGGTGTCGTACCCTGCAGAGGTATAGTGTCTGCCGAAGATGTGCTCGCCGTTCATGGCGGTGAGTCCCTTCTCCGCCGACCAGTTCTGCGCGACGCCGACGGTCGTCATTTCGGGGTGCTCGTGATCCGATGCGTTATAATAGATCGTCTGCGGCGTGACGCTCAGCCAGCCCCAGCGCTCGTTCCCCGCCCTCGTCGCGGTATAGTCCTTCGCGTTGTAGACGGGCTCTCCGGCGCGGAAGGTGAAGAAATTCCAGATCTCCTTTTCGACCCGGTCGGTGCTCTTGTGCGTCAGGGAGGTGCGGTGCGCCATCAGCATGGGCTTGCCGTCGAGATAGAACCAGAGGTCCTGATACTTCCCCGGACGGTAGATGTCGGTATAGAGGGATTTGAGCTGAGTCACGGTGTCCTCCCCCGGGCTGAACGGGAGCATGAAGGAGATCTTCGGCACGTTCACGCCGTCCTGCCGCGCTTCCTCAAAGACCTTGAAGATCACCTGATAGCTGTTCCGCCAGGTGAAGGTGCCGTTGGTGTTGTCCATGAAGATCACGTCCACCCCGGCGGCGGCGAGCAGCTCCGCCTGACGGCGGATGACCCATTCGTCGGTCGTGAGGTAGTAGCCGTAGACGGGCTCGTCCCAGAAATAGCGCGTCGCGCCTTTCGGCCAAAGCGGGCTGTTATAATCGTTTTTGATGTCGGGGTGTTCCCTCATGAATTCCGTGACGTTGAAGGGCGTGCCGTTGTCGGTGTTGTGCCAGTCCCAGTAGAACATGGCGACGATCTTGTCCTCCTTCACGTCCCCGACGTCCCCGTGGGAGCTGAGCGTGCGTCCGAGCCCGTCGACCGCCGCCCAGGTATCCGGCATGGCGTCGCGGGTGACGAGGATGTCGTCGGCGGAAAGGGTGATCTCGGGCGGCGCGGTGTGCGTCCCGTCGATTTCGTCGATCATGGTGGTTACCTCCTCAAAGTAGTCGTCCCTTTTTTCGGTGAAGCGGATATCGAGCTGCAGATCTCCATCCTCGTACAGCCCGGCGTTGAAGATCTTCCCCTTCGACACGTTTCCGGGAAAGACCCACGTCCCCGCGGAGCCCACCGTATCGCGGATGGCGAAGAGATACTCCCCGGGCGGCATTTCGTCAAATTTCAGCGTATTCTTCGCGCAGTCGACGAGGGGCGCGAAGTGTTTCTCGGCGACAGCTGGCGCGGCGAGCATGGCGTCGGTGTCGTCGTCCCACACATAGAGCGCGAGCGTCGCCTCGGAGTTCTTCTCCGTCCACGTCGGCATGCAGTAGGTGAAGCTGTCGAACGGAGCCGTCACCCGGCACAGGATGCCGTAGACCTCGCCCGCGGCGACGGCGTGCGCGGATTTCGCCGCCTCGTCGAAATCATAGACCTCAACGGTATGGGGGGATTTCACGACCTTGGGCGCCTCTTCGGTCACGGTTTTCTCCTCCTTTGTTTCGGGGGCGGGCGCGGGCGCTTCGGTTTCGGCAGGAGCCGCTTCGGTTTCGGGGGGAGCCGCTTCGGTTTCCTCCGTTTTGTCTTTCTGCCCGCTCACCGCTTTCGTTTCGCTTTCCTGCGGCCGGTTCACATCCGCGCCGCCCGGTCCGGAGCATGAAAAGAACAATGCGGCGGCAAGCAGTGCGGCGAGCAGACGGAACGGACGCGGGATCCAACGTTTTTTCACGGCCGGCTTTCCTCCTTTGCGATTTCCCCTGCGGAATCTTTTCCCCATTATACCACATTTCCGCGCTTAAATTCAACACCCTGAGCCGCTTTTTCCGTCATTTCGAACCTTTTTCCTCCGTGTGGCATGTTTCCTCTTGACAAAACTGCCTATTCTGCGCTATACTAAGGGCAGAACGGAATATGCCCCTCCCCGCGCCCGACCGCTCCCATCCGCGCGTTTCGGACACAGGGCGGCATGTGTTCGGAAAGGAATTTGTGATATGAAAAGGATCATTGCCCTGCTCCTTGCCGCGCTTCTTCTGACGCTCGCGTTCGCCTCGTGCTCGGAATCGAAGGAAAACAGCGGGGACGATACCGCCGCACAGCCTTCGACTCCCTCGGCGGAAAATGAAACCGCGCCCGAAGAAGAGGTCATCACCGCCGTCTCCACCCTGACGGTCACGAACAACGCCGGGCGGGACTACCGCATGATCTCCACCAACCAAGACAACCGTCAGGTGGATATCATCGCGGAAGAAATCACCGGCGCGACGCTGAACGACCTCGTGTACAACCGCAACGCCAAGGTCTCCGAGATGTACAACATCACGATGAGCGCCGAGGAAGCGGACTACGGCTCGATCAACGGGATGGTGCAGAAGGACGCGGCGTCCGGCGACACCTCCTACGATCTCTACCTGACGAACTATACCGCCAACCCGCTGGGCATGGACGGCCGGCTCTATAATTTCTACGATCTGCCCCACGTCGACCTCAGCCAGCCGTGGTGGGACCAGAACGAAAAGGAAGACATGACGATCAAGGGGCGTCTCTTCCTCGCCATCGGCGACATCTCCCCCACGGAGCTGCTCACCTCTGAGTGCATGCTGTTCAACAAGAGGCTCTTCGAGCAGGACGGCATGACCTTCCCCTATGAGGACGCGCTGAACGGCACGTGGACGCTGGACAAGTGCTTCGCCCTCGCGGACGGCAAGACCCGCGACCTCAACGGCGACGGCAAGATCAAGGTGACCGACGACCTCTTCTCCCTGACCTGCTGGTACGACTACGCCGCTTCCCTTCTCTACGGCGCGGGCGGTGACTTCAGCCACGTCGACTCCGACGGACTTGCCGCGCTCGACATTGATCTCGAAAAGTCGATGAACATCTATGAAAAGATCTACTCCCTCGTCATCGACACGGAGGCGAATTACGAGACCGCCGAACACGAGCGCTCGTTCAAGGTGTTCAACGAGGGGAGAGCGTACTTCTGCGGCATCACGTTCCAGAAGATCGAAGCCTTCCTGCGCGACATGGAGGACGACTACGGCGTGCTCCCGATTCCGAAGTATGACGAGACGCAGGCGAACTATTCCACCTGCGTGTCCGGCGCGGGCTCGATGGTCGTCGTTCCCGTATCCTGCGGCGATCCCGATTTCATCGGTCTGATCATGGAGGCGATGGCGGCGGTCTCGTTCGACCAGATCACGCCCGACCTCATCCATGTGCTCGCCTCCACGAAAAACGTGCGCGACCAGGAATCCTCGGAGATCACCCAGATGATCATCCGTCACCGCAATTTCGACACTGCCCGGATGCACGACGTCACGGTGGACGGCTATGTGGAAGCGCTGCTGCGCAAGAAGTCGACCGACGTTTCCTCCTACTTCGCGTCGAACGAAAAGATGTGGAACAAGAAGCTCGAAACGGTGAACAAGAAATACACGAAGCTCGCCGAAGCACAGTGATTCCTCTCCGATCCGGCAAAACGCCCGGCTGACGGACAATAAAACCGCGCGGCATTCCGAACGATGAACGGATGCCGCGCGTTTTTTGTTTTACTTCGCCTCAGACGGCGTATTCCTGACGCCGGATGACGTGGTCCTGATAATCCTTGTCCAGTTCCACGAAATACGCGCTCCAGCCCCAGATGCGGACGATGAGGCGCTCGTAGTTTTCCGGGTGTTTCTGCGCGTCGAGCAGGGCGTCCCGGTTCACGGCGTTGAGCTGGAGCTGATGCCCGCCGCTCTGTACGAAGTACCGC
>JAFYBN010000059.1 GCA_017540175.1 Clostridia bacterium
AAGGTCGTCCGCGTCTATATCGCGCAGAAGAGAAAAATCTCCGTCGGCGACAAGATGGCGGGCCGGCACGGCAACAAGGGCGTCGTGTCCCGCATCCTCCCGCCGGAGGATATGCCCTTCCTCCCCGACGGCACTCCGCTTGACATCGTTCTGAACCCGCTGGGCGTTCCGTCCCGTATGAACATCGGGCAGGTGCTCGAGGTGCATCTCGGCATCGCCGCGAAGAAGCTCGGCTGGAAGATCATGACCCCGGTCTTCGACGGCGCGACCGAAGCGGACATTTCCGAATGCCTGCGTCTCGCCGGACTGGACCGCGACGTGCTCCCGAACGAGAACGTGGGCGGCAAGAACATCTTTGAAGAAATCGTCGACCCGGAAACCGGCATGCGCGATCTCAGACCCATCACGGGCGAGGAACGCGAGGACGCCGCGCATCTCGAAGAGCTCCGCCTCGCGGGCAAGCTCAAGGTCGTCGACGGCAAGACCATTCTCTATGACGGACGTACCGGCGTTCCCTTCGACAACCCGGTCACGGTCGGCATCATGTATTATCTCAAGCTCCACCACCTCGTAGACGACAAGATCCACGCGCGCAGCACGGGTCCCTACTCCCTCGTCACGCAGCAGCCCCTCGGCGGCAAGGCGCAGTTCGGCGGCCAGCGCTTCGGCGAAATGGAAGTCTGGGCGCTCGAGGCGTACGGCGCGGCGTATACGCTGCAGGAGATTTTGACCGTCAAATCGGACGATACCATCGGGCGCGTGAAGACCTACGAAGCGATCGTCAAGGGTCAGAACATCCCGACTCCCGGCATCCCCGAAGCCTTCAAGGTCCTTGTGAAGGAACTGCAGGCTCTCGGTCTCGATATCCGCATCCTCGATCACGACGAAAACGAAGTCCCGCTCGAATCCATCGGCGACGACGAGATCCCCGTGCCGAACACCGTCTCCCCGGATGACGAAATCACCGCGGACGACGTCGGCAGAACGGTGGAAACCGAGGACACCATGGACTACTTCACGGAAGAAAACTTCGACGACGACGACAGCGTGGGTCCCTCCGACGACGAGCTCTTCGCCGCCGAGGCCGCGCAGAATTACAGTCCGTACGGCGAAGACATCGAAGACTGACGGAATCTTGAGAAAAATAAATATAGAGAAGGTTTACTGCTGATGGAACGCAATGTATTTGAATCTATCAAAATCGGTCTCGCTTCTCCGGAGATGATCCGTTCCTGGTCCTACGGGGAAGTCAAAAAACCCGAAACGATCAACTACCGCACGCTGAAGGCAGAACGCGACGGACTTTACTGTGAGCGCATCTTCGGTCCCACGAAGGACTGGGAATGCCTCTGCGGCAAGTACAAGCGCATCCGCCACAAGGGCAAGATCTGCGAGAAGTGCGGCGTCGAGGTCACGCAGAAGAAGGTCCGCCGCGAAAGAATGGGTCACATCGAGCTTGCGGCCCCCGTCTCGCACATCTGGTATTTCCGCGCCATCCCGTCCCGGATGGGGCTGCTCCTTGACATTTCCCCGAGAGTGCTCGAAAAGGTGCTCTACTACGCCGCGTATATCGTCGTCGATCCCGGCACCTCCGATCTCGTGAAGTATCAGGTGCTGTCCGAGAAGGAACTGCGCGACGCCCGCGAAAAATACGACGTGAACTTCCGCGTCGGCATGGGCGCGCAGGCGATTCGCGAACTGCTTGCCGAGCTGAACATCGACGAGCTCTCCGAACAGCTCAAGGCCGAGCTCGCCGCCTCCTCCGGCCAGAAGAAGATGCGCGTCATCAAGCGGCTCGAGGTCGTCGAGGCGTTCCGCAAGTCCGGAAACCGCCCCGAATGGATGATTCTCGACGTCGTGCCGGTCATCCCGCCGGATATCCGCCCGATGGTCCAGCTCGACGGCGGCCGCTTCGCCACCTCCGACCTGAACGATCTCTACCGCCGCGTCATCAACCGCAATTCCCGCCTTGACCGCATGATCAAGATGCGCGCGCCGGACATCATCATCCGCAACGAAAAGCGCATGCTGCAGGAAGCGGTGGACGCCCTCATCGACAACGGACGCCGCGGAAAGCCCGTGACGGGCCCCTCCAGCCGTCCGCTCAAATCCCTTTCCGAAATGCTGCGCGGCAAGCAGGGGCGCTTCCGTCAGAACCTGCTCGGCAAGCGCGTGGACTACTCCGGCCGTTCCGTGATCGTCGTCGGACCGAACCTCAAGATCTACCAGTGCGGTCTGCCGAAGGAAATGGCGCTCGAGCTCTTCAAGCCCTTCGTCATGAAGCGCCTCGTCGAAACCGGCAAGGCCTCCAACATCAAGGAAGCGAAGAAGAAGGTCGACAAGGTCAATCCCGACGTTTGGGACGCGCTCGAAACCGTCATCAAGGCGCATCCGGTGCTTCTCAACCGCGCGCCGACCCTGCACCGCCTCTCCATCCAGGCGTTCGAGCCCGTGCTCGTCGAGGGCAAGGCGATCAAGCTGCACCCGCTCGTCTGCAAGGCGTTCAACGCGGACTTCGACGGCGACCAGATGCCGGTCCACGTCCCGCTTTCCTCCGAGGCGCAGGCGGAATCCCGCTTCCTCATGCTCGCCTCAAACAACCTTCTGAAGCCGGTCGACGGGCGCGCCATCGCGGTCCCCTCGCAGGACATGGTTCTCGGCTCGTTCTACCTCACGCTTGACAAGAAGGGCGAACCCGGCGATACGGGCGATCCCGATCATCCGCGCTTCTTCCGCGATTTCGACGAGGCGGTCATGGCGTACGAGAACGGCATTCTCGGCATCCACGCCCCGATCGAAGTGCGCATCAAGAAACTGATCAACGGGGAAGAGAAGGTCGGCCGCATCCGCGCGACCCTCGGCCGCCTCATCTTCAACCGCCACATTCCGCAGGACCTCGGCTACGTCGACCGCTCGATCCCGGGCAACGAATTCAAGCTCGAGGTGGACTTCGTGACCGGCTCCAAGCAGCTGGGCGATATCCTTGACCGCTGCATCCGCATCCACGGCTTCCCGACCACGGCGGTCGTGCTGGACGAGATCAAGGCGATGGGCTATAAGTATTCGACCCGCGCCTCCATCTCGATCTCCGTCGCCGACATCGCCGTTCCGAAGGAAAAGTACGAGATCATCGCGCAGGCGGAAAAGAACGTCGACGTGATCCACCGCCGCTTCATGCGCGGTGAACTGACCGAGGAAGAGCGCTACCAGACGGTCTGCCGTCTCTGGGAAGAGACCACCAAGCGCGTGACGGACGCTCTCGTCGCCAACTTCGACCGCTACAACCCGATCAAGATGATGTCCGACTCCGGCGCCCGCGGTTCCATGACCCAGATGCGCCAGCTCGCCGGCATGCGCGGCCTGATGTTCGCGACCAACGGCCGCACCATTGAGATCCCGATCAAATCGAACTTCCGCGAAGGTCTGTCCATCCTCGAATACTTCATGGCGGCGAAGGGCGCGCGCAAATCCCTGTCCGACACCGCTCTGAAGACCGCGGACTCCGGCTACCTGACCCGCCGTCTCGTGGACGTGGCGCAGGACGTCATCATCCGCGAGGAGGACTGCGGCTCCACCGCCGGCATCTGGGTTTCCGCCATCACGGTGGACAACACAGACGTCGAACCTCTGAAGGACCGTCTCGTCGGGCGCTACGTCATCGGCGACGTCGTCCATCCCGAGACGGGCGAGGTCCTCGCGCGCGACAACACCGCCATCACCGAGGACCAGGCGAACGCCATCGTCAAGGCGGGCATCGAGCGCGTGCACATCCGCACCGTCCTTCAGTGCCGCGCCCGTCACGGCGTCTGCGCACACTGCTACGGCTACGACCTCGCGAACAACAAGCCCGTGAACGTCGGCGAATCCGTCGGCATCATCGCGGCGCAGTCCATCGGCGAACCGGGCACGCAGCTGACGATGCGTACCTTCCACACCGGCGGCGTCGCGGCGGCGAACATCACCCAGGGTCTTCCCCGCGTGGAGGAACTCTTCGAAGCGAGAAAACCGAAGAAGACCGCCTATGTGGCGCAGAAATCCGGCGTCTGCAGCATTTCCCTCGTGAAAAAGACGCATTCCATCACCATCACCCCGGACGACGGTTCCGATGAAATCACGGATACGATCCCGTTCGGCACGAACATCACGGTCGAGGACGGACAGCACGTGAACGCGGGCGCCGCTCTGACCGAGGGCGACAAGAACCCGGCGGACATCCTCCGCATCAACGGCATCGAGGACGTCTACGACTATATCCTGCTCGAAGTCCAGAAGGTTTACCGCGGACAGGGCATCAACATCAACGACAAGCACATCGAAGTCATCGCGCGCCAGATGACCCGCAAGGTCAAGGTCGCGGACGAGGGCGACACCGGTCTGCTCTCCGGCTCCACGGTCAACCTCAGCGAGTTCATGGCGGAAAACGAGGAAATCGCGAGAAGAAAGGCCGCCGGCGAGATCGACCTCAAGGAAGCCGTCAGCGAGCCGCTGCTCCTCGGCATCACCAAGGCATCCCTCGGCACCGAGTCCTTCCTCTCCGCGGCGTCCTTCCAGGAAACCACGAAGGTCCTCACCGAGGCCGCCATCAAGGGCAAGGTCGACCGCCTGCTCGCGCTGAAGGAAAACGTCCTGATCGGACGTCTGATCCCCGCCGGCACCGGCATGGACTGCTACCGCAGCATCGAGGTCGAGCGCACCACGCCGCTTGAAAATCCGCTGCTCGATATGGATCTCTCCGAGTTCGAGCTCGAGGAGGCGAGAGCCGTCATCCACGGTACGGACGACGACCGCCGCGACGAGGATGACGACGACGATCTGCTCGACGACGGCGGCGAGGACGACGATCTCTTCGACGACGAGGAGTTCGGGGACGACGACTCCGATCTCGAGGACGTGCTGAACGCGCTTGACGCCTCCCTCGACGACGAAGCGCGGGACGGGGACGACGGGAACGAACCCGGCGAACCCGGCGAAGATGCCTGATCCGACAGAGAACAATTCCATGAAACCCGGGCGCGGGGAGTTCATCCTGAAGCGGAACTCCCCGCCGTCCGTTCCCTGCGCGCAATTTTGCGCAGAGGACAATATTTTCCGGGCATGAGGTCTTGACAAACGCACGGTTCTGTGCTATACTCCCTATAAAATGATTCCGGAAACGGAAGGATCTGTAACCGAAGGACTATGAAAAAACATTATCGCGTCAGAAATCATAAAGTCACCGATCATAATTACACCCTGGTCGACGACATCGGCGCATACATCGAGCTGCTCGCGTCGCACGGGTCCCGCACCATGTTTGTCTGGAAGGAAAAGGGCGAACGCAAGGAAATCACCTACGGCGAGTTCACCGACGTGACGCGCCGGCTGAGCATGGGTCTTCTCAAAACGTTCGGCGACGAGGACAAGGCGAACGTCAAAATCGCCGTCATCGGGGAAACCTCGCCCCGGTGGTTTGCCTCCTACCTCGCGATCATGGCGGCGGGATACGTCGTCGTGCCGATGGACAAGGAGCTCGCGCCGGAGGAGGTCTCGGGATTTCTGAACTTTGCCGGGATTTCCGCCGTCGTTTACGCGCCGTCCTGGGAGGAGCCGCTGCGTCAGATCGCCGTGGGGCATGATTCCCTCAAACTCCTGATCCCGATGCGCGCGCCGGAGGAGACGGCCGCGGACGTGCGGATGCTGCCGTTCGACGCGCTGTGCGAGCGCGGCGGGGAATGCCTCGCGGACGGCGCTGTGTTCGAGGCGGACACGGACACCGAGCGCGTGGCGGAGCTTCTCTTTACCTCCGGAACGACCGGGAGCTCAAAATGCGTCATGCTCTGCCAGCGGAACATTTTCGCCGCGATGAAGGCGGCGTGCCAGACCGTGGACTTCAGCGGGGACGACGTGCTCATTTCCGTCCTGCCGCTGCACCACACCTATGAGCTGACCTGCACCTTCCTTGCCGGACTCAATTTCGGCATGACGATCTGCATCAACGAATCCCTCCGCTACCTGACGAAGGACTTCAAGGAATACCGTCCGACCGCCATCGTCGTCGTGCCGCTCTTTGTCACGACGATGTACAAAAAGATCCTGAGCGAGGCCAAGAAGTCGGGCAAGGAAAAGATCCTGCTCGGCGCGACGAAGGCCGCGCACGCCCTCAGCTTCCTCGGCATCGACATGAGCGAAAAGCTGTTCCGCGACGTGCGGGAATCCTTCGGCGGCAGGCTCGAGAAAATGGTCTGCGGCGGCGCTGCGCTTTCCCCCGAGCTGATTCCGATTTTCGAAACCTTCGGCATCTCGATCTACGAGGGCTACGGCATCACCGAATGCTCCCCGCTCGTTGCCGTGACGCCGTACTTCAAGCGGAAATGCGGGTCCGTCGGTCCGTCGGTACCCTGCTGCGAAATGCGGATCGATGGCGTGGAAACCGACGACAAAGGCCACGTGGTCGGCGAGGTCCAGGTGCGCGGCGACAACGTCATGCTCGGCTACATGAACAACGACGAGGCGAACGAGGGGGCGTTCACGGAGGACGGCTGGTTCCGGACCGGGGACGTCGGCTACCTCGACAAGGACGGGTATCTCCACCTGACCGGGCGCATGAAATCCGTCATCGTGCTGGACAACGGCAAGAACGTCTTCCCGGAGGAGATCGAGGAGTATCTTGAAAAGATCGACCTCATCGCGGAATCCGTCGTGGTCGGGCGCGACGCGGGAGACGGGATGCGTCTGACCGCGGTCGTCTTCCCGAACTACGCGAAGTACCCGGAGATGCAGGAGAACGAATTCCGCTCGGAGATCAAAAAGCAGATCACCGCGCTGAACAAGAAAATGCCGTCGTTCAAGCAGATCCACGAGATTGATTTCCGGAAGACGGAGTTCGAAAAAACCACGACGAAGAAAATCAAAAGACATCTTGTCAAATAGAAAATTCCCTTTGGCAATTATTCACATAATCCCCCGTTTTCCGGGGGATTATATTTGTTGTCGGAGGGACTTGTTTTTTGACGGAAGAATGTGTATAATGATATCAGTCTTATAATCAGCGCTTTATTTCTCACATTTCAACAGAACGGGAGATTTCCATGAAGCTGCTCGAGGACAGAATCCTGAAAGACGGCAAGGTCGGCGCGGGGAACGTGCTGAAGGTGGACAGCTTTCTCAACCATCAGATCGACGTGCCGTTCCTTTCCGAACTCGGTGGGGAGTTTTACAGGCGTTACCGGAACGACGGAATCACCAAAATCCTGACCATCGAGGCGTCCGGAATCGGGATCGCGTGCCTTACGGCGGCTTATTTCGGAGTCCCCGTTGTTTTTGCCAAAAAAACGCCCACGAACAACATCTCCGGCGACGTCTACACCGCGGAAGTGTACAGCTACACCCATGAGCGCACCTATACGATCCGTCTCTCGCGCGAATTCCTCACATCCGACGACCGCGTTCTCATCATCGACGACTTCCTCGCGAAGGGCAGCGCCCTGCTCGCACTCCTGAAGCTCGTCCACGACGCGGGCGCGTCCGTCGCGGGCGCCGGCATCGTGATCGAGAAGGCGTACCAGCCCGGCGGCGGGATCGTGCGGGCGCAGGGTGTGCGCGTCGAATCGCTCGCGCGCATCGCGGCGATGGACGAGAGCGGCGTCGCCTTCGTCCCGGAGGAATAAATCAGGTCTGATGCTCGGACGAGCCTTAGATACATCATCAAAATTATTCAGGAGGAACATGACATGTTCAAGAAGTTTGCCGCTCTGGCTTTGGCGGCGATGATGCTCTTCACCTTCGCGACCCTGTTTGCGGGCTGTTCCGGCTCCGCCGCCGATCTGAAAATCGGCTGCATCATGGTCGGCGACGAAACCGAAGGCTACACCAAGGCGCACATGGACGGCATCAAGGACGCGGCGAAGTCGCTCGGCATCGCCGACAACCAGATCATCTGGAAGTACAAGATTGAAGAGACCTCCGACTGCCTCGATGCGGCGACCGACCTTGTCGGACAGGGCTGCACCGTCATCATCTCGAATTCCTACGGCCATCAGACCTACATGGCGCAGGCCGCGGAACAGTTCCCGGACGTGACCTTCGTCTCCATGACCGGCGACTTTGCGTCGATCTCCGGACTGAAGAACCTGAAGAACGGCTTCACCAAGGTGTATGAATCCCGTTACGTCTCCGGCGTGGTTGCCGGCATGAAGCTTGCCGAGCTGATCGCGGACGGCAAGGTTTCGAAGACCGCGACTCCCTACGCCTACGACGGCGACAACGTGAAGATCGGCTACGTCGGTGCGTTCAACTATGCGGAAGTGGTTTCCGGCTACACCGCCTTCTTCCTCGGCATCCGCTCCATCGTTCCGAACGTGACCATGGAAGTCAACTACACCAACTCCTGGTTCGATATCGATAAGGAAGCCGCCGCCGCGGAAACGCTCGTCGCGAACGGCTGCGTCATCATCGGTCAGCACGCGGACTCCACCGGCGCTCCCTCCGCCTGCGAAAAGCTCCTCGCCTCCGGCAAGATCTGCTATTCCGTCGGCTACAACGTGGACATGCTCCCCACCGCTCCGAACGCGGCTCTGACCTCCCCCACCAACACTTGGTCCGAGTTCTATAAGGAACTCTTCAAGGACGTCATGGACGGTAAGGACTTCCCGGTCGACCTCGCGAAGGGCTACGACCAGAACGGCGTCGCCATTACCGCGCTCGGCAAGTCCTGCGCGGCCGGCACCCAGGAAAAGGTCGATCAGGTCATCGCCGATCTGAAGTCGGGCAAGCTCCATGTCTTCGACACCTCCACGTTCACCGTATCTCAGGAACAGAACACCTGCACCGTTGTTACGGACGCCGAAGGTCATCTCACCTCCTGCAAGGTCGACATGTCCTTCATGGACTGGAGCACCATGACGCCCATCTATAAGGGCGACGTCGTCGAGTGCATCACGAACGGCTACTTCTCCGAATCCACGTTCCGCAGCGCTCCGTACTTCTCCGTCCGCATCGACGGCATCATCGAAAAATAATTCCGCCCTTATAACAGCGGGAAACGAGGGAAGAATCAACTCTTCCCTCGCTTTGCTTCCATGCCTCGGGACGGGACGGCAATGATCACGGAAAGGAACGGCGGCTTCGATGCCGCGTCAAAACATGGAAGACGCAATCAGACTGGAACACATCACGAAGACCTTCGGCTCCGTCACGGCGAACCGGGATATCTCCCTTTCCATCCGGCGGGGGGAGATCCTCTCCCTGCTCGGTGAGAACGGCAGCGGCAAAACGACCCTGATGAACATTCTGTCCGGAATCTATTTTCCGGATGAAGGGCAGATTTTCGTGGGGGGAGAAGAGGTCACCATTTCCTCGCCCAAGGACGCGTTCGATCTCGGCATCGGCATGATCCATCAGCATTTCAAGCTCGTGGACGTGTTTACCGCCGCGGAAAACATCGTCCTCGGTCTGCCTGCGGAGATGAACGGAGGGCGCCGCTTCGACATCAAGGCGGCAACGTCAAAGATCCGGGAGATCTGCAGCCGCTACGGCTTCGACCTCGACCCGAATCAGAAGGTCTACGAAATGACCGTGTCGCAGAAGCAGACGCTCGAGATCGTCAAGGTCCTCTACCGCGGCGCGGATATTCTCATTCTCGACGAGCCGACCGCGGTCCTCACGCCGCAGGAGACGCAGAAGCTCTTCGCCGTCATGCGGGAGATGAAGAAGGACAACAAAGCCGTCGTCATCATCACCCACAAGCTGCACGAGGTGCTCGACGTTTCCGACCGGGTCGCCATTCTCCGCAAGGGGGAGTACATCGGCACGGTCGATACGAAGGATGCCACCGAGCTTTCCCTTACCGAGATGATGGTGGGCAAAAAGGTCTCGCTCGACATCGAGCGGCAGGTTCCGAAGAACCCGGTTCGCCGGCTCAAGGTCGATCATCTGAGTGTGCTCGGGCCCGAGGGCGTTCCCGTGCTGAACGACGTCAGCTTCGAGGCGTTCGGCGGCGAGATCCTCGGCATCGCGGGCATCTCCGGCTGCGGGCAGAAGGAACTGCTCGAGGCCATCGCGGGACTGCAGATCACCGATGAAAATTCCTCGGTGAAGTTTTATCCGGCGGAGAACGAGCCGGAGAAGAAGAAAGAAGTCTCCAGACTTCTGAAAACAAACCGGACCCTCCTTCGGGTGCTGCTGCTGTCCCTCGTGACCTTCGGCATATACGGCATCGTCGCGAATACAAAACTCTCAAAGGATCTGAACCGCATCGCGTCCGGCAGGGACGGAAGAAAGACGATGAATTTCTGTCTGGCGCTCCTGCTCGGAGACGTGACGGCGGGAGTCGTGATGCTTGTATGGTTCCACAAGATTTCCAACCGGATCGGAAAAGAACTCGAAGCGCGCGGGATCTCCTATCCTATCAGCGCTTCGACCTTCTGGGGCTGGTTCTGTCTCGGCTCTTTGCTGTTCGGCGTCGGTCCGTTCGTCTATCTGCACAAATTCTATCAATCCATGTCTCTCCTGGCCGCGGATTATAACGCAAAGCTGATCGCGAAACAGGAAGAGGAAGACGCGAGAGACCTGGCGGAAGGCAGCAAAAGCGGCATTCAGCTTCTCGGCCTGACCCCGCGCCAGATCAAGGAGCTCGGCATCCACCTTTCCTTCGTGCCCGAGGATCGTCTCGGCATGGGGCTGGTCGGCTCGATGGGCATGACGGACAATATGATGCTCAAGAGCTACAACGAGGGCAAATCCCTCTTTACCGAGAAAAAAGCGCCGCGCTCGCTCGCGGAGGACGTCAAATCCGAGCTCGCGGTCGTCGCCCCGTCGGTTAACACGCCCGTGAGGAGGCTGTCCGGCGGCAACGTGCAGAAGGTGCTCGTCGGGCGCGAGATCGCGGCGGCTCCCGCCGTTCTCATGACGGCGTACGCCGTGCGCGGACTCGATATCGGCACGTCCTATATGATCTACGTCCTGCTCAATGAGCAGAAGGCGAAGGGCGTCGCCGTGATCTATGTCGGCGAGGATCTCGACGTGCTGGTCGAGCTCTGCGACCGCATCCTCGTGCTCTGCGCGGGCAGGGTGACGGGCATCGTCGACGGACGCACCGCGACCAAGGAAGAGATCGGACTTCTGATGACCAAGATCAAGAATACGAAGAACGGGGAACCGGAGAACGCAGAACCTGAAAACAGGGAAGCGGAGAACGGGGAACCGGAGAAAACGCCCGAAGAGACGAAAGGAGACGCGGAATGAACGAACAGCCTGCAGCGAAAACCGTCTCCCGCGCGCACCGCGAGCCCCTCGTCCGGATCGCCATGCGCGACACCGTCTCCTTCGGCAAGAAGGCCGCCGTGCGCGCGGCCGCCATCGGAGCCGCGCTGATCCTCGACGCGATTTTCATTGTCATCGTCACACGGCTCAACCCCATCGCCGTTTACAAGGAGATCGTCCTGGCGTCGTTCGGCACGCCCCTGCGCTTCATGTGGATGGTGCGCGACCTTGCCGCGCTTCTGTGCATCGGCATCGCGCTTGCCCCCGCGTTCAAAATGCGGTTCTGGAACATCGGCGCGGAAGGACAGGTACTCATGGGCGGCATGGCAACCGCCATGTGCATGCTCTTCCTCGGCTCGAAGCTGCCGACGCCGCTGCTTTTCCTCGTCATGGTGCTGACCTCGCTTCTCGCCGGAGCGCTGTGGAGCTTCATTCCCGCGTTTTTCAAGGCGTTCTGGAACACCAACGAGACGCTGTTCACCCTGATGATGAACTACGTCGCCATTCAGATCGTCGCGTACGCGACGAACATCTGGCGCGGACAGGCTTCCTCCCTCGGCATGATCAACATGGGGACGAAGGCGGGCTGGTTCCCGAAGCTGTTCGGGTACGATTTCTCGCTGAACATCATCATCGTCGTCGTGCTGACGGTGCTTATGTATATCTACCTGCGCTTTACCAAGCACGGGTACGAAATCTCCGTCGTGGGCGAGAGCGAACGGACGGCGCGGTACGCCGGCATCGACGTGAAGAAGGTCACGATCCGCACGCTTCTCCTGTCCGGCGCGATCTGCGGACTTTGCGGCTTCATCATCGTCGCAGGCAACAAGCACACCATTTCGACCAATACCGCGGGCGGCGACGGCTTCACGGCGATCATCGTCGCGTGGCTTGCGAAATTCAATACCTTCTATATGGCGCTGATCTCCTTCCTGCTCATCTTCCTCGAAAAGGGAGCAGGACAGATCGCCTCGACCTACGGACTGAATGAGTACATCTCCGACATCATCTCCGGCATCATTCTGTTCTGCATCCTCGGCAGCGAATTCTTTATCCGCTACAAGATGATTTTCCGTCATAAGAGCGAAGAAGGAAAGGAGGGCGAGGACAAATGATTCAGACCAATCTCCTTGCTTGGCTGCTCAGAGCCGTCCAGTTCGGCACGATCATCATCTTCGGCTCGCTCGGGGAGATTTTGACGGAGAAGTCCGGCAACCTCAACCTTGGCGTCCCCGGCATCATGTACCTCGGCTCGTTCGCGGGCTTTGCGTCCGCGTATCTCTATGAGAACAGCGCCGCGAATCCGATCCCGATCGTCTGCGTACTTCTCGCGCTCATCGCGGGATTCCTCGCCGCAGCGCTCGGCGGGCTGATTTACAGCTTCCTCACGATCACGCTTCGGGCGAACCAGAACGTGACCGGTCTCGCTCTGACGACCTTCGGCATGGGCGTGGCAAACTTCTTCGGCGGCTTCCTCCTGCAGGGCGAGGTCTACACCGCCGCCCCGATCTCCAACGCCGCCTTCGCGCACAAGATCCCGTTTTTGTCCGATCGTCTCGGCGTCGTGGGAGAAGCGCTCTTCTCCTACGGTTTCCTCGCTTACGCGGCGATCCTGCTCGCCGTCGGGATGCACATCTTTCTCAATAAGACGCGCGCCGGGCTGAATCTGCGCGCCGTCGGCGAAAACCCCGCGACCGCGGACGCCGCCGGCATCAGCGTGACGAAGTACAAATACCTCGCTACCGTCATCGGCGCGGGCATTTCCGGCATCGGCGGACTCTATTACGTGCTAGACTACAACAACGGCATCTGGGCGACGACCGGACAGGTGGAAGCGCTCGGCTGGCTCGCCGTCGCGCTCGTCATCTTCACGACGTGGAAGCCTCTGAACGCCATCTGGGGCGCGTATCTGTTCGGCACGCTGTACTGGCTGTACAATTTCTTCCCGAAGCTGCTCGGCATGACCAATGTGGACCGCACCTCGGATCTCTTCCAGATGATCCCCTACCTTGTGACCATTCTGGTCCTTGTGATCGTCAGCCTGCGCCGCAAGCGCGAATCCCAGCCGCCCGCGTCGCTCGGCCTGGCATACTTCCGCGAAGAACGGTAAAAGCCGGCGTAAAATCGGGTAGGCCCTGTGAAACTGTCCGAAATCTCTTGACATTTCCTGTCGAATGTGCTACACTGTCAAGAGACGAATAAAACGATTCCTCAAAGGAGATTACCTCAATGCACCATCTCGACAGCTATAAGAAACGATTCATCATCGTCTCCGGTCCCGTATGCAGCGGCAAAACGACGCTTGCCCTGAACATCGCCGTGAACCGGAAGAAATGCTTCTATTTCGATAAGGACGACCTTGTCATCACGTCCAATTCGACGTTCGACGCCGTGAGCAAGCTCGTGCCGGAATCCGTCGAGCTGGAATACCCCCGCGAAACGATCGAAGCCCGCGACCGTCACTCCCAGTTCTTCAAGGATTTTATCCGCAACCCGGAGTACGAATCCGCGCGCGACATTCTGATCAAGGGCATCCAGTTCAACGATTTCGTGATCGTCAACGCGCCGTACACCTCCGAGCTGAAAAAAGAGGCGAAGGGCGACTGCCCCGCGTTCGATGAGTTCCGCCGCGTCTTCGACAAGGAAGAGTGCGAGTTCATCGTCGTCTTCGTGCACATCTCGAAGGAAGAGCTGAAGGAACGCCTTCTCCGCCGCAAGAGAAAGGATCCCGTCGCCGCCGCGCGCGACACGCTGGTTTACAACGACCTCGACGGGTACGTCGAAAGAGAAAACATGGATCCGCCGGACTTCACGCTCGGCAAGAACGTGGACCGTCTCTTCATCTTCGACGCCAACACCGACGAAGAGCGCGATGCGTCCTACGCCCGCCTCATGAAAGAGCTTGAAATCGACGTGTACGAAAAGTACGACCGGGATATCAAGGTCAACCGGATCTGAGAAACAAATAAAAAAGAACTGCCGTACAAACGCGGCAGTTTTTTTGTGCAGGAGATACGCGGCTTTTTCGGGAAAAAGCATGGCAAAAAGCTTTAATCGGGGCGCTCTGCGATCTCAGCGGTCGGAACGGATCAGCTTTCCGACCTCGGCCATGTCGTCCTTGCAGATTGTTCGCATGTCCGCGGCGACGGCGGCGAGCTCCCGTGCGATCTCGTCCCGCGACGACAGGATGTCCGCGGCCGCGGATCTGATCGCGGCGGAGAGGGCTCCGGGCTTTTCAAGGAGCTCGGACAGCTCGAGGGAGCGGGGCTGGCGGAGCTGCTTCATCATGGACGAGACCTTCGGATCGTAGGACAGCCCGATGACGGGCGTGCCCGCGGAGGACGCGAAGATCAGGGAGTGCAGGCGCATGCCGGTGACGAACGCCGCTTTGCCGAGCACGCCGATGAGGTCGGGCGCGCATTCGGGACGCCAGAGAACGGGGGAGACGCCGCGTTCCCGGGCGAGCCGGACGGCTTCCTCGCACGCGGCGGTGTCCTGACTGTTCTGCATGGGAATGATCACCGGGGTGAGCCCGTATGTCCGCGCCGTCTCTACGAGCGCGTCGACCGCTTCCGTGACAAGGAGGCGGTCTTTTTCGCCGAGCGCCGTTTTCCGCCCGTTTTTCGGGAGCTTCGCGAGGGGACGGAGGGAGAGGGCGAAATAGGAGCCGGGGGAGATCCCGAGACCCGCGAGCAGGGCATTCAGCCGCTCCGGCGAGGAGGGCTTGATGAGAAAGGCGGGGTCGGCGCTGACGCGGACGCGCTCCGAATCCACCCCGAGAGAAATCAGCTCCGCCTTCGAGTCCTCGTCCCGCACGGAGACGTAATCGGAGTGCCCGACGACGGACGCCGTGACGGAACGGTTTTTCTCGTTGCGGATGGGACCGATGCCGTTTGCGAACACCGCCGTTTTCGTTTTGACGTGCTGCGCGTAGGAGATCAGCCCCGCATAATAGCGCAGGCTCCGGCGGCTCGTCGTGTCCTGCAGAAGGCTTCCCCCTCCGGAGAGGAGCAGGGAGGACCTCCGGATCGCGCGCGGCGCTGAGAAAAGCCCGAACCGGGAAACGCAGGCAAGCCCCGTGCGCTTCGCGTCCTTTTTCGGCTTCTTCGTCAGCGCGGCGATCTTCACGCCGGGCTTGGCTTCGGCAAGCGTTTCGGAAATGATGTCGAGCAGGGATTCGTCCCCTAAATTCCCAAATCCGTAATAACCGCTGATGACCGCGTCCGGGGCGGTTTTTTTCATGTGGAAGGGAACGGGCGAGGCGAGGGTCTTCTCATACATCCCGAGATAATCCTCCGCCATGCGCCGGGCGGTGTAGCGTTCCTCGATGAACGCCCGGTTGAAGCACCCCATTTTCTCCCGCTCTTCCCGAGTCATGGAAAGCAGGGAGGAGAGGTCGGAAAAGAGGCTCTCCTCGTCGGCGAGGGGCAGACCGCGGCAGCAGAAATTCGTATTCACCGCCAAATCGATTTTCGTTGGATCGAAGACGCCGAGATTGCCCTGACCGCCCGCGAGGATGACGGGCTTCGCCGCCGCCATCGCCTCCAGCGCGGAGCGGGAGACCCCGACGAACACGTCCGCCGCCGAGCAGTATTCGTTGGTATTGGAGACAGCGCCCGTCACGGTGACATAAGGCCGTCCGATCGCGCGGTTCGCGTCCTCGGCGAGCGCGCGGATCTCTTCGAACTTCGTGCCGCCGCCCACGATCAGAAGATCGGTGTCGGGGAACGCTTCGGCGAGCTTTGGGGCGAGCCGCGCGAGCTTCACGGCGGGGTCGGCGCGGTCCTCGTCGAGACGGCTCATGGTGACGATGCGCCGGTGCGCCGGATCGAGCCCGTGGAGCTCGAGAACGGGGGCGGGGGAGACGTCGGGCGAGAATTTCTCGCAGTCCACGCCGTTGATGGTCGTGTGGATTTTCGCGCGGGGATAGCCGTACCCACTCACGAGGTAATCCGCGATGTCATCCGAGACTGCCATGACCCGCTCGCCCCAGCGCGCGATCATACGGTACAGGGGACCGAGCGAGAAATTAAGGTGCGCCGTCGTGACGAAGCGGAATTTCAGCCCGCCCTCCAGTGCGAGCCGATCCCAGAGCAGACCGCAGATGAACGCCGGGATGCGCGCGTGCGCGTGGACGATGTCGAATTTGCCGTTTTTGATCAGGTCTTTGAGCCCGCGGTAGGAGCGGAGAACGGACAGGGGGTGCTTCGTGTGGAGCGGGAGCGTGACGTGCTCCACGCCCGATTTCATGACCTCGTCCGCGTAGACCCCGCCGAACGACGCGAGAACCACGTCGTTCCCCATCGCCTTCAGCTCGCGGCAGAGCTCGAGAATGTGGGTCTCCGCGCCGCCGATGTTCATGGACATTGTGATCATTAAGATTTTCATGCCGTTTTCCTGCCTGTATGTTTTGAGGATATCGGAACGCACCCGTGCTTACCGTTTTTTTCGGTTCTTTCCGCCGTTCGTTCCGCCGTCGGGAGTGTATTTGCCGCGCTTGTCGTCGTTTCTTCCGATCCCGGGCGCGTACTTGCCGCGGCCCCGGTTGTTCTTTTCGTTGTCGAAGGAGTTCTTTCCGCCGTCGGAGGCGGAGCGGTTTGCGGCGTTTTTTCCCCGGCTCGGGGCGGTTTTGCCGCGCGCCGCCGCGCCGTCCCGCGGCTTTTGCTGCCTGCCGCGCCCGGATTCTGAACTCCGGTCCGCGTCCCGACGGTCGGACGCGGGCTTTTGCTGCCTGCCGCGCCCGGATTCTGAACTCCGATCCGCGTCCCGACGGTCGGACGCGGGCTTTTTCTGTCCGCGCGAATCGTTTTCCTTTGCCGACCGCACGCGCTCGGGATCGTGGATGCCGGGGGAGCCGCCGAGCAGCTCCTCGAGGTCCCGCACGCCCGCGGGGGTGCAGTACGCCATGGCTTCCCGGATCAGGCGGCGGTTTTCCGGCTTGAACCATTGGAGCAGGGCGCGCTGCAGCTGTTTCTCGCGGTAGTCCGTCACTGCGTAGACCTCCCTCGCCGTGAAGGGATCGAGCCCCGTGTAATACATGACCGTGGACGCCGTTCCGGGGGTGGGATAGAAATCCTGCACCTGCTCGGGGGAGAGCTTGCTTCTCTTGAGATAAACCGCGAGCCGCGCCGCGTCGTCCATCGTGCAGCCGGGGTGGGAGGACATGAGATAGGGAACGAGATACTGCTCCTTGCCGCATTCGGCACTGAGGGCGAAGAACTTCTCCCGGAAGCGGTCGTACACCTCCACCGGGGGCTTGCCCATGCGCGTGAGGGCATTGGGGGCGCAGTGCTCCGGCGCGACCTTGAGCTGTCCGCTGACGTGGTCGCGCACGAGCTTGCGGAAGAATTCGTCCGAGGGGTCTTCGAGCAGATAATCGAAGCGGATGCCGGAGCGGATGAAGACCTTCTTCACCCCCGGGATCGCCTCGAGCTCTTCGAGCAGGCGGACGTATTCCGAGTGATCGGCCCTCAGGTTCGGGCAGGGCTTCGGGAAGAGACAGCGCCGTCCCGGGCAGACCCCGCTCTTCAGCTGTTTTTCGCAGGCTGGGGCGCGGAAATTGGCGGTCGGACCGCCGACGTCGTGGATGTAACCCTTGAAATCCGGCAGGGAAGCGAGGAGCCGCCCCTCTTCGACGCAGGACTCAATGCTCCGCGAGCGCACGGCGCGCCCCTGATGAAAGGCAATGGCGCAGAAATTGCACCCGCCGAAGCATCCGCGGTTGTGCGTGATCGAGAAGCGGACCTCCTTGATCGCGGGAACGCCCCCGTCCTTTTCGTACATCGGATGATACGTGCGCGCGTAGGGCAGGGCATAGACCTCGTCGAGCTCTTCGCGCTCCAGCGGGGGCTGGGGCGGGTTGACCACGAGCATTTTCTCGTCGTAATACTCCACGATCGCCTTGCCGCGGATCGCGTCGTTGTTGTAATACTGGATGCGGAAGGCGTCGGCGTATGCCCGCTTGTCAGACTTCAGCTCCTCGTAGGTGTACCCGTTCGGCTGGCCGTCCTCGTCAAATCCCTCCGCGCAGTCGAAGGCGATTTTGTCCCCCGGCTTCGCGAGGTACGCCGTGCCGCGCACGTCCCGGATCTTTTTGACCGGCACGCCCTTCGCGAGCAGTTCGGCGAGGCGGACGACGGAGCGCTCCCCCATGCCGTACATGAGAATGTCGGCGCGGGAATCCACAAGGACGGAGCGGCGCACCGCGTCCTGCCAGTAGTCGTAATGCGCGAAGCGGCGCAGGGACGCCTCGAGCCCGCCGATAAGGATGGGGATATCCCCCCACGCCTCGCGGATGCGGTTGCAGTAGACAATGGTCGCACGGTCGGGGCGCAGTCCCGCGCGGCATCCGGGGGAGTAAAAGTCCTCGGAGCGGCGTTTTTTCGCGGCGGTGTAGTGCGCGACCATGGAATCGATGTTCCCCGCGGAAACGAGAAAGCCGAGGCGGGGCTTGCCGAAGCGTTTGAAATCGTCCGTGGTCCGCCAGTCGGGCTGGCAGAGCATGGCGACCGTGAACCCGTGCGCCTCGAGCACGCGGGAAATGATCGCCGCGCCGAAGGAGGGGTGATCGACGTAGGCGTCGCCGTTGACATAGACGAAATCCGGCTGACCGTCGAGCTCCTCAGGGCTGACGGGGAGAAAGTGTTCGTTGATCTGCATGACGCGCTCCCGGGTGGTGTTTCTTCTGTTACCATATCATACCATAGAATCGGGGTTCTGTCAACGAAAAAGAAACCCGCGCCTCCCCGAAAGAAAGCGCGGGCACTATGCCGTCTCATTCGCACGGGCTCTCCATGCGCGAAGGATCCCGCCGGATCTCCCGGTACAGGCACCGATGGGTCTTCCCGCGGTATTCGATGTTCTCCTCCTCGCCGGTCAGCTCCATCCCGCATTTTTCCATGACGCGCCCGCTCGCGGCGTTCTCCTCGAAATATCCGGCGACTACGGCGGCGTAACCGACGCGCAGCAGTTCCCCGATGACGGCGGCGAGCGCTTCGGTCATGTATCCCCGGTTCCAGCAGTCGGGATGGAGGATATAGCCGAGCTCGATCTTTCCGTCCTTGTCCGCGACCTCGTTCAGGTATCCGATGAGCCGGTCCCGCTCGCCGTCCTTCTCCGGCTTCAGGGCGATCCCGTAAACGAGGCGGTCCCCCTCGCCCAGCGAAAGGGCGCGGAGGCGCTCGAACAGGGGACGGGCGGCTTCCAGCTCCGGGTAGTCGGGGAGCATATAGGTTTCGGCGCAGCGGGCGTTCGTGAGGACGCGGATCACGTCGGCGTCGTCGTCCGCGCGCATCGGGCGCAGGATGAGCCTTTCGGTTTCAAGCACGGGCTTTCTTTCCGTTTTCATGTCGGTCTCCTTCGGCATGTGATTTCCTTCCCATTTTATCACATCCGCGCGGTTCTGAAAAGGGGGAAAAGAAAATCCGCCCGGAGAAAATCCGGGCGGATCGGCGGATGAACGGGAAGGGGCTCGCGGAAGGAGGCAGGGACCGCCGCTGCGCGCCGCGCCCGGCACGAGGTTCGGCTCCTCACGGCCTTGAGCAGGCAGCTTCGTCGAGAAACGCGATCAGGCGTTCCCCGTCCTCCGCTTCGTATTCGAGCAGCACGTCCGCTTTGCCGACGTTGTATGAGTTTCCGAGCAGCTTGCTCGCTGACCCGGAGCTGCCGGAGAAGCTGAAATGATAGACGTACCGGTCGGCGGAGGCGAGATCGCTCATAAGCTGGCTTTTCAGGATATACATGCCGTACCGCATGTGGTGAGCGGAATGCAGATGGTCCCCGTCCGACACATAGGAGGCGATGAATTCCCACGCCTCGTCCGGCTCCTCCGACCGGTTCATGACCGCGAAGACGTTGCGGCCGGACAGGGAGACGCCGACCGCCCCGTCCGCCGTCGGATAGCCCGCGAAGGTCCAGCCGCGGCTGCCGAAGAGGAAGGTCGGGTAGAGAATGGAATTGAAGCTTTTGATTTTCAGCGACGCCAGCGCGACGCCGCCTTCCCGGTAACTCCGGTATTTGTCAACGTCGGCGAGCCCTTCGAACGCCGAGCGCGCCCGAAGCTCCTCCTCACCCGACGGCAGCCGCATCAGAAAGCGCAGCCAGCGCAGATAGAGGGGATCGTCGAAGGAGCTCTCCCCGTTCACACGGTCGAAGAACACGTCGTAGCCCTGTTGTCCGAGCAGACGCTTCGCGGCGTTTTCGCGCGTCAGCCCTTCCATCAGGACCGCGTCCGGGGGCAGGGAATCGATGAAATCGAGGAGTTCTCCGGTCGTGCGTCCGCCTTCCGTCCGGAAGGCGGGCGAGGCGACGACGGTCGAGAGTTCAAACTCGTCCGGGATCGCCCACATGCCGCCGCTTTCCGTCGCGAAAGCATGCTGTACGCAGCCGAACACATTGTCCCTGTTCACGATGGGATCGGCGGCGAGATACTGCCCGAGGTCGAGGGTCAGTCCCTTGTCGCGCAGATAAGAGAAGTCCGTGTTTGCATGGTTGGTCAGCACGATGTCCGGAGCGTACGCGCCGCTTTCCAGATCCCCGATCAGCCTTGACGCGCCGTCCGCATGCCTGTTTTCGCCGCTGTAATCCCGCACAGAGATCCGCACGTCCCGATGCGACGCGTTGAACGCCGTGACCGCCTCCGTGAGATATGCGGGAAGCCGGACCGTCGAGCAGAGCTCGATCACGCGGATTTGAGAGAGAGCATCGCCGCGCGCGGCTCTCCAGACGGAAAGCCCCGTCGCTTTTCCGCTCGGCCCATCCGTAGAGCCGATGAAAAGCGTGTCAGCGTCCGCCGCGCCGCACAGAACGGATGAGTCGGCGTCGCAGCCGGAGTTTTCGAAATTCATCAAGAGTTCCGCCGCCCCGCCGCGAAGGACCCAAATCCCCGCCGCGGTCCGCCAGATCAGCTCGTCTGCCGGGGTCATGAAAAAGTCGTACAGGGGGCTTTCGACAGCCGCGGCAGGGATCAGGACCGCTTCGTCCTCCAAAAGAGCAGCCCCCGCCTTGTCGATCGGGACGAGCGCGTAAGAGCCGTCCTTCTGCCGTGCCCGCGCGAGCAGGACCTTCCCCCGGCTGTCGGAAAGAAGCTCGGCGCGCACGTAGTTTTTCGGGAACGAGGTTCTGAGCGCAAGATCGGGTGAGAAGACCGCGATCTCCCGCCCGGTGAGGACGAAAACATCCCCATCCGCGTCGACGGCAAGGTCGGAGGGCGCGACCGATCCGGCGTTGTTCCGCTTCAGGAGCGCGGCGCATTCCGTGCCCCGGACGACGCTTCCGTCCGCGGGGTCGAGCGCGTTCAGCCGAAGCTCCTGCCGAGCGGCGTCAAGCCGTTCTTCTACATAATAAACCCTTTGATCCGACACCGCGAACAGCGTCACTTCGGCATCCTCTCCCACAGGCAGCTCGACGATGTGCGCCAGACCGCCGTGCTCCCCGATCTCCGCGTACGCGAAGCGTGCCGAACCGTCCCCTTCCGAGAGCATGAGAACGCATGCGAGCGTTCCCGCGTCCGCGTCAAAACGGGGTTCTCCCCGAACGGGCTCCCATCCCTCCGGGACGAGCGGCATGCCTCCCAGATAGAGGTTCGCGACGACCCTGCCCCCCCCTTGGTCGGGCAGGACCGGATCGTGCTCCGCGTCCGCGGGCAGGGGGGCAGGCGCGGGCGTCGTCTCACCGGCCGGGGGCGCGGGTGTTTTGCCGCACACGGAAAAGAGGAGCAGGACGGCGAGGGTGAGGGCGCAGACTCCCAAAATGCCGGGGCGGCGTTTTTTCCCGTTTCTCATTTGACCGTCAGGCTCTGCGCGATGAAGCGCAGGATTTGCGCGTCCGTTTCGATACCGGTGAGCTGAAAGCGGTAGTCGTCCGTCCACGTCAGGATCAGGGTGCCGTCCGGGCAGACAGCGAGCCGCGCGGGGATGCTGCCGAGCGAAATCTCCTCGACGGAGGCTCCGTCAAACTCCCCGCCGTCTTTCGCTTCACCGCTTTTTCCGACGACGCTCTGGAGCACGAAGACCGTTCCGCTCTCATCCGTCAGACTGTAATGCGCCGCACTTTCACCGATGTCCGCGCCGACGAGCCGCCAGTCCGTCGGAAAGACCGCGGGGTAGCGGACCGCTTCGATTTTTTCGGGCAGGACGCGTTCGGGGGTGTCCCGGAGGTTCAAGGCTCCCGCGAGGGTTTCCCAGTAAGCGGCGCGCACCGGCTGTACCGCCATCGAAAGCGCGAAGAACAGGGAAACGAACGCGGCGAGCGCGACTCCCGCCCGTCTCAGCCCTGTGCCGAAGGTGTTTTTCCGGCGGGATGCGAGGGCGCGCCGGATGCTCTGTTCCGTCAGCGGGGAGAGCTCGATTTCGGAGACGTCAAGCGAGAGCATGTCCTTGGTCTGTTTTTCCGCCCAGCGCGCCGCGCCGTCCTGCGCGAGACGCGCGAGCCGGTCAGTCTTCCGTTTGCGCATAGTCTTTCAGCTCCTTTCCGAGTTTTTTCAGGCTTTTGTGCAGAATCAGCCCGACTGCCGCCGTGGTCATGCCGTGTTCTTCGGCGATCTCGCGGTAGGTCCGGTCGAAATAATAGCGTTCCACGACGATTTCCCGCGCGGGGGAGCCGAGGTTTTCGACGGCGCGGCGGGTCGCTGCCTCCCCCTCCGTCCGCAGAAGAACGGTGAGCGGATCGGTGCGGTCTCCCCCGTCCCCGGCTTCGCTCTCGTCCCCGTCCCCGCCGTCGTCGGAAGGGGGAAAGAGGGTGATTTTCGGGCGGCGCGCGTTTTTGCGGATGTAATCGGCCGTGACGTTCTGCGTCATCATCATGAGGTTCGCGTTTTGAACATGCTCCGTCTGACCCACGAAGCGGGATTTGTACCGCACGACCTTCAAAAAGACTTCCTCGGTCAGATCCTCCGCGAGCTCGCGGTTTTCGGCGAAGGAGATGCCGAGCCTTCGGCAGATCAGCGCCGTGACGTGCTTTTTTCTTTTTTCGTACAGTTCGCTGAGCTCCCGGCTGTCCCGGTCGCCGCTGTCCGCGAAGAGCATCGGTCACATCCCTCCTTTCTGGGGCGCCGAAATCGGCATAATCATCCTTTTATACTATTATACGCGCGGACGCCGGAAATATTTCGCCATAGCGCAAAAAATTTTGTTTTTTTCATTTTTTCCGTCGAAAAAACCGGCAGAAAGCGGCGCATGGGTCTTTTCAAATCCCCCCGGAGGGTGTATAATGGGCGTGGAATCATGCGTGACAAGCGGAGGATGCAGATGAAGATCGTTTTGGAACACCTCACGAAGATATTCAAGAACCTCGACAAAAGGATCAAGGAGCCCGTGATCGCCGTGAGCGATTTTACGTTCGAGATACCGGACGGCTCGCTCATCGGACTGCTCGGGCCCTCCGGCTGCGGGAAAAGCACGACGCTGAACCTCATCAGCGGGCTTGAGGAGCCCACGGAGGGGCGGATCTATTTCGGCGACAAGGACGTGACCGACCTTCCCCCCGAAAAGCGCGGCGTCGGGCTCGTTTTCCAGAACTACGCGCTCTACCCGCACATGACCGTGCTCGAAAACATCATGTTCCCCCTCGGCAATCTGCGCGGGGAGGACCGCCTGACCAAGGAAGAAATGCGGGACCGCGCGGTCCATGCCGCAGAGCTCGTACAGATCGAAGGCCTTCTCGAACGCCGCCCCGCTGAGATGTCGGGCGGCCAGCAGCAGCGAGTCGCCATCGCGCGGGCGCTCGTGAAGTCTCCCGAGGTGCTCCTGCTGGACGAGCCTCTTTCGAACCTCGACGCCCGCCTGCGCCTCCAGACCCGCGAAGAGATCCGCCGCATCCAGCGCGCGACGGGGATCACGACGATCTTCGTGACGCACGACCAGGAGGAGGCGATGAGCATTTCCGATCTCATCGTCGTGATGAAGGACGGCGCGGTGCATCAGATCGCGAAGCCCCAGGACGTGTACGACGATCCGGTGAATCTCTTTGTCGCGAAATTCCTCGGCACCCCCCAGATCAACGTCTTCTCCGGCGAGATCCGGGACGGCAAGCTCATGATCGGCCCCGAGGCGGTTTTCGCGGTATCCGGTGCCGAGGACCGTCCCGTGACCGTCGCCGTGCGCCCGGAGGGCTTCCTCCCCGCCGCGGACGGGGCGCTGAGCTGCGAGCTGAAGCGCGTGGAGGTCATGGGGCGCGACACGAGCGTCGTCTTCTCCCACCCCGCGCTCGACGCGGTTCAGGGGCGCGCCATCGTCGACGCGTCGCTCACCCGCGATCTTGAGCCGGGAGCGGTGCGCTTCTCCCTGAGGCCGGAAAAGACCCATCTTTTCGACGCGGAGAGCGGAGAAAGGATCCGCTGCCGTCTGACGCGGAAGGAGGAGGAGCATGTTTAAGAAAAAGAATCTCAAGGCGTGGCTCTATCTGACGCCCGCGCTTTTGTTCCTCGCCGTCTTCATGATCTATCCCCTTCTGGACGTCGTCGTGTATTCGTTCGAGGAGGGCTACAATTCCGCGTCGCAGTCCTATTCCGGCGTCGGGGGCTTCAATTTCTCCTATGTCCTCCGCGACCCGTATTTTCTGCAGGCGCTCAAAAACACCTTCGTGATCGTGCTCATCACGGTGCCCGTTTCCACGGGGCTCGCCCTTCTCGTTGCCCTCGGGCTGAATTCGATCGGTCCGCTCAAGAAGATGTTCCAGACGATCTATTTCCTGCCCTACGTCACGAACACCCTCGCCGTGGGGCTCGTGTTCATGATCCTCTTCAAAAAGACCGCCTATTCCGAAGGACTTGTGAATCTGCTTCTGAAACTCTTCGGCAGCCCGGGCGTGGACTTCATCGACGGCCCGTGGTGGGCGAAGATCCTCGTCGTGTGCATCTACACCGTCTGGATCGTGATGCCCTTCAAGGTCCTGATCCTCACAAGCGCTCTCGCCTCGGTCGACGAGACGTATTACAAGGCGGCGCGGGTGGACGGCACCTCAAAGCCGCGGATCTTCTTCCGCATCACCCTGCCGATGATCTCGCCCATGCTGTTCTATCTCATCATCACGGGTTTCATCGGGGCGTTCAAGGCGTACAGCGACGAGGTCGCGCTCTTCGGCACCGATCTGAACGCGGCGGGCATGAATACCATCGTCGGCTATGTGTACGACATGCTCTACGGCGATTCCGGCGGCTATCCGTCCTTTGCCGCGGCTGCCGCGCTCATTCTGTTCGCCATCGTCTTTACCATCACCTGCATCAACCTGCTCGTCAGCCGGAAGCATGTGTATTATTGAGGAGGACAAGGAATGAAACCGAAGAAAAAATCCGTCGGGGCACGGATCGGGAAGGCGGCGGTCTACGCGCTGCTCTCGCTCTGGACGCTGATCGTGCTCTTTCCGTTTTACTGGATGGTCCTGACCTCGTTCAAAAGCTACAGCTCCTACAACGCCGAGTTCGTTCCGCGCTTTTTCGTGACCGACCCGACGCTCGCGAATTACGGAAACGCGTTTTCCTCCGTTCCGCTCGGACGCTATTTTCTCAACACACTCATCTTCACCGCCGCAACGACTGCGATCATGCTGATCGTGACGGTGCTCGCGGCGTTCGCGTTTTCCCGGCTCGAGTTTGCCGGAAAGAACATCGTCTTCGCGCTCTTTCTGTCGCTCATGATGATCCCGAACGAGCTCGTGATCATCACGAATTTCGTCACCATCACGAACTGGGATATGCGCAACACCTTCCTCGGGCTGATTCTGCCGTCGGTCACGTCGGTTTTCTATATCTATTTATTGAAAGAAAACTTCGAGCAGATCCCGGACGAGCTCTATAAAGCCGCGAAGGTGGACGGCACGTCCGATTTCAAATACCTCGTGCGCGTGATGCTGCCGATCTGCCGCCCGACCCTCGTCACCGTGACGATTCTGAAGGTCATCGAATGCTGGAACTCCTATGTCTGGCCGCGGCTCATCACGGACGACAAGTCGTATTTCCTCGTTTCGAACGGCATTCAGGAGATCCGCGAGAACGGCTTCGGGCGCGAAAACATCCCCGCGATGATGGCGGCGGTGGTGGTGATCTCCCTCCCGCTCATCGTCCTGTTTCTGATCTTCCGCAGCCGGATCATGGCGGGGGTCATGAGAGGGGGCACGAAAAAATGAAGAGAGGGAAACTCTTCCCGGCTCTCCTTGCCGCTTTGCTTCTTGTGCCCCTCTTCGCCTCCTGCCACGGCTCCCGCGCGCTCGATCCGTTCGTGATGCCGGAGAGCTTTGACACGGGACGGCAGTTTGAGATCACCTTCTGGGCGAAGAACGACACGAACAAGACGCAGATGAAGGTCTACACCGACGCGGTCGCGGGCTTTGAGGCGCTTTATCCGAACGTGAAGGTGAATCTCCGCTTCTATACGGATTACGGGCGGATCTACAACGACGTGATCACGAACATCGCGACCCGCACGACGCCGAACGTCTGCGTCACCTACCCCGACCACATCGCGACCTATATCACGGGCGTGAACACGGTCGTTCCCCTCGACAGTCTGTTCGCAGATCCCTCCTACGGTTTCGGCGGCTCCGAGCTGAGATACGACGGACCAGAGCGGGACGAAATGGTCGAAAAATTCCTCGACGAATGTGTGATCGACGGCGAGCATTACGCCATCCCCTTCATGCGCTCCACCGAGGCGTGCTATATCAACGTCACCATGCTCGAAAGCCTCGGCTATGAACTCCCCGACGTGCTGACGTGGGATTTCGTCTGGGAGGTCTCGGACCGGGCGGCGGAGAAGCGGGAGGACGGGATCTACAAGGCGAACGGCCAGAAGACCATGATCCCCTTCATCTACAAGTCCACGGACAACATGATGATCCAGTACCTCGCCCAGCGCGGCGCGGGCTATTCCACGCCGGAGGGGGACATCCTTCTGTTCAACGATACCGCGCTCTCCCTGCTCAGGGACGTGGCGCGTCACACGGCGACGGGCGCGTTTTCCACCTTCAAGATTTCGAGCTATCCCGGCAATTTTCTCAACGCCGGTCAGTGCCTGTTCGCGGTCGACTCCACGGCGGGCGCGACCTGGATGGGAAGCCTCGCCCCGCACGCCGACATCCCGCCGGAGCAGTTCGTGGAGTACGAGATCGCGGTGCGCCCCATCCCGCAGGCGGACCCGGAAAACCCGAAAATGATCTCGCAGGGCCCCTCCGTCTGCGTCTTCAACAAGAGCGATCCGCAGGAGGTCCTCGCGTCGTGGCTGTTCGCGCAGTATCTGCTGACGAACGACGTGCAGATCGGATACGCCTCGAGCGAGGGCTACATTCCCGTGACGAAAAAAGCGCACCAAAGCGAGGCGTACCGGGAATACCTCGAGAGGGGCGGGGAAGACGGACTCGAACACTATGACGTGAAAATCGCCGCGACCCAGCTTCTGCTCTCAAACATCGACCGCACCTTCGTCACCCCGGTCTTCAACGGCTCCGCGTCCCTGCGGGACGCCGCCGGACAGATGATCGAAAACACGTCGAAATCCGTGCGGCGCAGGGAGACCGTGGACGACGCGTATTTCGAGAAGCTCGTCTCCGACGTACGCTCGCTGTACCGGCTCGATCAGCACACCCCCGGCGCGGGAGGGAGCGGAGCGGAGCTCGGAAAACTGCCCGGCCCGTCCGTCGCGCTGATTGCCGCGCTTCTCGTCGCATGGCTGGTCATGGGCGGCGTCGTGCTCGCGAGATTTCTGCACAACAGGGAAGGAAAATCTTAAAACACCTTGATTTTTCGGAAAAAAGCGGTATAATAACAAACGGAGAGATCACTTCCAAACTCATTGAATCAAAGAAAGGATGAAAACAAAAGAATGAAAAAACTCCTGTTGCTCGCGTTTGCGCTGATGATGGTCTTCGCTGTCGTCGCCTGTTCCGATACGGACAAAAAGGGCGAAGGCGTCATGACCTACGCGGAATATGACGCGGCGGAACTCCAGACCCAGGTCGTGGTCGAGACCTATGTCCAGGCGAAGCAGTCCTGGTGGGACAACAAGGCGACCCTCTACACGCAGGACAAGGACGGCGCGTACTTCATCTATGAAGCGGCGTGCTCCGAAGCCGATTACGCAAAGCTGACCCCCGGCACGAAGATCAAGGTTACCGGCTACAAGGCCGAGTGGTCCGGTGAGATCGAAATCGCCGACGCCACGTTCGAAATCGAAACCGGAAACTATGTCGCGAAAGCGGAAGACGTCACCTCCCTGCTCGGAACGGACGATCTGGTCAAGCATCAGAACAAGTTCGTCTCCTTCAAGGGTATGAAGGTCGAGGCTTACGACGAAAGCGGCGCCGCGTTCGCGTACAAGGATCCGGAGGGCAAGAGCGACGACCTTTACTTCAAGGTCTCGAAGGACGGCAAGACGTATGATTTCTGCGTCGAGTACTATCTCTGCGGCAAGGACACCGACGTTTACAAAGCGGTCGAAGGTTTGAAGGTCGGCGATACCGTCGATATGGAAGGCTTCCTCTACTGGTACAACGGCGCGAACCCGCACATCACGTCCGTAACGGTGAAATAAGCCCGGTATCGAATCGGGCGGATAGCACCGCCCACCGCCGAAGCGACGCTGCCGAGGCGCTGCGAGCGCATCCCGTGCCATAAGAAAACTGCCGCGTTTCCTTTCGGAGACGCGGCAGCGCTTTTTTGCGGGATTCACAATTCCCTGAGCACCCGGACTCCTCCGTCAAACGTCCCGCGCGAGGTCGTGACGGCGATCCCGTCTCCGGCAAGCCGACGCACGAGGTGAATGAGGCTGCCTTCGATGATTTCTCCGGGCGCGAGGAGGGGGATTCCGGGGGGATAGGCGGTGAGGAACTCTCCCCCGATCCGCCCGGCGGCGTCTTCGAGGGGGATGAGCTCGCTTTCCCGAGCCGCGGCGTCGCCCATGGTCATGCGCGCGTCCGGAAGGTCTGCGCGGGCGCCGGAGAGGGAGGGGGGTGTCCGCCCTTCGTCCGAGACGGCGCGTTCGGCGAGGCACCGGAGAGCGGCAATCAGGGCGTCGGCGTGGCGTTCGTTCGTGCCCGCGCCCGTCATGAGCAGAACGTACCGCGCCGAGACCATCTCCGGCTCGATGCGAAAGTCCCGCCTCAGGATCTGAGCAGCGTCCGGGCCGCTCATGCCCGGCACGGCGAGGATCAGCTTGCTCGCGTCAAACGCGAAGACTCCGCTCCCGGGATCAGCGGGATCGGCGGAATACGGATCGTCCGCGGAGCCGGGGACGACGAGCAGGCCGCGGGCGTTCTCGCGTATCCTCGCGAGGCAAGCGCGCCAGTTTTCAAACAGGGCGTCGTCGCCCATCGCGTTGATACACCCGTCCGCGGAGGCGAGCAGGGGATAGGAAGGGCTCGAGGTCTCAAAGATCCCGAGCGCGGCGGCGATTCCGTCGGGATCGATCCGGCTGCCGTTCACATGCAGCACGGCGGTCTGCGTCAGGGCGGGGAGGGTCTTGTGCAGACTCATGAAGACGAGATCGGCTCCGAGCCGCACGGGATTCAAAACAGACGGATCGAGAAAGCCGAGATGTGCCCCGTGCGCCGCGTCCGCGATGAGGACCGCGCCGTGCCTGTGACAGACCGCCGCGATCGAGGCGACGTCGCTGACGACGCCGTCGTAGGTGGGCGAGGTGATCACGAGCGCCGCGGCGGAGGGGGATTTTTCGAACGCCTCTTCCGCGTCGGCAGCCGTGATGCCGAGGGCGAAGCCGAGAGGATGCAGCCGCGGGGCGATATACGTCACGGGCGAGCCCGTGAGCATGGCGGCGTGATAAACCGAGCGGTGGCAGCTGCGGGCGAGGATCAAAGGTCTGCCGTCCTTCACAGCCGTCCAAACCGCCGCGAGCGCGCCGACCGTGGAACCTCCTGTGAGGAGGAACGAGCGGTCCGCGCCCCAGCGCCGCGCCGCGCGATCAGACGCGTCCCGAAGAATGCCCTCCGGCGCGTGAAGATTGTCGAGTCCTTCGATTTCGGTGAAATCGATTCGCGCGGCGTCTCCCAGCCACGGGAACGAGGCGCGCTGATGCCCGGGCATGTGAAAGGGAACGCGTCCCGCCGCAGAAAACTTCAGGAGCTGATCGTAAAGGGAAGGGGCGTGCTTTTCGTCCATGACCGGCATCCTTTCTCAAGACGATAAAAAAGACAGGTTGTGAAAAACCTGTCTACCAGCGGTACAGGGATTCGAACCCCGACATACAGAGTCAGAGTCTGCTGTGCTACCTTTACACAATACCGCTGTTTCTCTGACGGGCTATATTATAGCAGATGCGAAGCGCTTTGTCAAGGGCTTGACGAAAATTTTTTCGGGAAATGCAAAAATGCGGAAATCGATGCGGAACCCACAGCCGGAGCCGCGCGCGGCGGAAGAGAAGGGGAGAATGTCGGAACTCTACACATTTGGCGCTTTTTCGGGCATGATTTTCGTTCCGCGGCGCGTTCCGAGGGGGAAATCCGGGGCCAAACGAGGGTTTTGGAGCGGTTTTTTCAATTTTGTGCATTCTGTCGATGTGTAGAAAATTTCGGCAAAATTTTATGCAAATCCTCCAAAGACAGATGTCGCCTTTTCATCTTGCCGTCACGGAGATACCACACAGAATTCGGGTGGACGCGCCAGTATAATTTACCCGGCGCAAAACAATGGTCCGCGGCGCGTTTCCGTATCCGAAAAACAGCCTGTTTACAAGGCTTTTTCGGCATTTCGGATCGGGAGACAGTAAAAATTATTTACACTTGCAATCCGCCCGTCCGGCGCGTCCGGGGCTTTTTCGCCCCGATCCGCGCGCGGCCGCTTTCGGCGGGAAGGTGAGGGAAGGACGAAGTCCGCCGCGGCCTTATGGGAACGGATGAAAGTCCGTGAAGCGCGCTTGACTTTTTTGTGAACATGTGCTATGATATGGGCATATAAATATCGGGAGACGTGTCATTTCGCGCGTTTTCCGGGGATTTTCGGGTAAAAACCGGGGGACGGATCGCCTCGGTTTTGGCCCGAGAGTCCCGAATCCCATGCTTTCGGACGCTCGCTGCCCCGCTCGGGGAGAAGCACCCGTCGGGAAAGCGGCGGGCGGCGGCCGTCGGTCAGCGGTCGACGCTCAAAAAATTGCAGGAGGAAGGCTCTATGAGAAAAACCCAAAGCAAAAAGCTGACATGCCTCGTGCTGTCGTTCCTGATGCTCTTGTCGGTTCTTCCCATGACGGTTTACGCCGCCGGAGAAGAAGAGGAAGCGCCGGCCCAGAGCGGCAGAACGACACTTCAGGAAATCAGCGAAACCCTCATCTCATTCTCTTACGCCGACTACGTTGAGCAGCCGGAGTACCAGAGTGCGTCGAGGGGCAAACAAACGGTCGTGATCAAAGCGATTGACTATGACGCCGCCGCGACGACCGCGGAGGTGGAAATCGTTAACGACTACAATGTCTCCGCCGCCACCGGGGATGCCGGCAAGGGCAAATCCTTGAAGATGAGCGACGACGGCAAGGTCGTGTGGAAGGTCAACATCCCCGAAACGGGCCTCTACGCGATCAAGATGGATTACTGCTCCGTCACCGACAAGACGAACTCCATCGAGCGCGGCTTCTACATCAACGACGCGCTCCCGTTCGCGGAGGCGCGCGACCTCACGATGAAGAAGATCTGGGTCAACGCCTATACGAAGAACGAAGAAACCGGCGAAGAGCGGTTCGAAGTCGACTCCAACGGCAACGAGCTGCGTCCGGTGTCCTCCGTTGTGCACGAGTGGCAGGAATACGTGTTCATTGACCCGAACACCTTCTTCGCCGATCCGTTCGAATTCTATTTCGAAAAGGGCGAAAACACCATCGCGCTCAACGCGGTCCGCGAAGCGGTCGTGATTCAGAACATCACGATTTACCCCTACGAGGATCTCCCCTCGTACGAGGCGTACGCCGCGGGCAAATCCCCCGCAAACACGTCGGATAAGTACCACGTTGTCGCGGAGACCCCGTACAGAACGTCCGACTTCACCGTGTATCCGATTTATGACCGTAAATCGGCGCTGACGGAGCCGCAGGACGCTTCCAAGATCCGACTCAACACCATCGGTTCGGATAAGTGGCAGACCGCGAGCCAGTGGGTGGAATACGAAATCGAAGCTCCCGAAACGGGTCTGTACGAAGTCGTGTTCCGCTTCCGCCAGAACGAGCAGCAGGGTATGTACACCTCCCGCAAGCTCTATATCGACGGCAAGATCCCGTTCGAAGAAGCGAACTACCTGAAGTTCAACTACAATTCGAACTTCCAGGTGGCCGCGGCGAACGACGGCGCCGACACCTTCCAGTTCTACCTTGAGAAGGGCAAGCACACCCTCCGCCTCGAGGCTTCCCTCGGCGAGATGGGCAACGTTGTGCGCAAGGTTTCCGCCATCATGACCTCGATCAACAACGACTACCTCTCCCTCCTGAAGCTCACCGGCGCGAGCCCCGACGCGTACCGTGACTACGGTTTCGGCCGCGTGCTTCCCGAGGTGGTGCAGGACCTCGTCGTTCAGTCGAACAACCTGAAAGAGGTCATCTCCTACATCGAGAACATGGCGAACATCAAGTCCGAAAACTCCGCGACGCTCGACACCATCGCGCGTCTGCTCAGAAAGATGGGTACGGACGAAGATGAAATCGCGAAGAACATGAGCCAGCTCAAGACCCAGATCGGTAACCTCGGTTCCTGGATCTCCTCCGCGAAGAACCAGCCGCTCGAAATCGACTGGATCGACATCCAGCCCGCGGGCGTGAAGTATCCGAAGGCGGAAGGCAACTTCTTCCAGTCCCTCTGGTTCGAGCTGAAGCAGTTCTTTGCATCCTTCTTTACCGATTATAACTCCCTCGGCGCTTCCGTGGACGGCAAGAAGGCCGACCGGAAGGTCGAAGTCTGGGTCACCGCGAACCGCGACCAGGCGCAGATCACCCGTAACCTCATGGACAACGATTTCGGTCCCACGACCGGCATCGACGCGTCCCTGAAGCTCGTCGCGGGCGGCACGCTGCTTCCTTCCGTTCTCGCGGGCGTCGGCCCCGACGTAGCGCTTCCCGGCACGGGCGCGGACCCGATCCAGTACGCGATCCGTTCCGCCGTTGTGGCGATCAACCCCGAAGCCTATGAGGACACGACGGGGCTGAAGCAGAAGGAGATCGACAAGTACAACGAATACTCTCAGATCTTCTCGAACTTCCACGATATCGAAAAGCGCTTCACCGCTGCGGCGATGATCCCGCTGACGCTGTACGGCAAGACCTACGGTCTGCCGGATAAGCAGACGTGGAACATGATGTTCTACCGCACCGACATCCTCGCGAACCTCGGTCTTGAGGTCCCGAGAACATGGGACGACCTGCTCGCCGCCATCCCGGTGCTCCAGTTCAACAACATGACCATCGGTCTGTCGCAGGACTACCAGATGTACATGTACCAGCTCGGCGGTCACCTCTGGGCGGACGACGGCATGAGAATCAACCTCGACGCGAACCTCTCGCTCGAAGCGTTTGAGACCATGTGCAACATGTTCACGCAGTACTCCCTGCCGATCTCCTACGACTTCGCGAACCGCTTCAGAACCGGTGAAATGCCGATCGGCATCGCGGGTTATACCTATTATAATAACATCATCATCTTCGCGACCGAGCTTGCGGGTCTGTGGGAATTCGGTCCCGTTCCCGGCTTCCTCCAGGAAGACGGCACGATCAACCACACCGCAATGTCCGGCTCCGACGCGCTCGTTATGATGTCGGGCGTGAGGGACGTCGATGCCGCGTGGACCTTCATGTGCTGGTACACCGACACAAAGTTCCAGGTCGACTACTCCAACGAAATGGTAGCGATCCTCGGTCCCGCTGCGAAGAACCCGACCGCGAACCAGGAGGCTCTCGAAGAGCTCCCGTGGACTTCCCGCGAGTACGGTCAGCTGATGAAGCAGATGGATGTGACGATCGCCGTTACCCAGTATCCCGGCTCCTACATCCTCGGCCGTTATACCAGCTTCGCATTCCTCAACGCGTACAACAACAAGGCGGACCCGGTTGACTCCCTGCTCGGCTACATCAACATCATCAACAAGGAAATCAACCGTAAGAGAACCGAGTTCAACCTCGAAACTCTTGAAGTCGGTCAGACCCTCGCATCCAAGCGTCTCGGTCAGGCGGAGGAAGCCATCGCCAAACTGAGCGACACGCAGAAGGGCTCCGCCGCCGTCTCCGCCGCAAGCGCGGCCATCGCCTCGCACGACATCGAAGCCCTCCGCGCGGCGGCTGACGGACTCGGAACCTCCGATGAAGCTCTCGCGGTCATCGCAGGATATCTGAGAGACGCTGCCGGCGCTCTCGAGTCCTATCTTGACTGAACCGTGAAAGGAGAGAGACATGTCAAAAAACACTGACAGACAAGCCAAGACGCGTCACGAGATGACAAAGAGCGAGTGGACGTGGTTTCTGATCAAGAGAAACAAAACGGCATACTTCATGATCGCGCCGTTTATGATCCTCTTCTTCATCTTCACCATCATCCCGGTCGCTCTCTCCCTCGTGCTCAGTCTGACGTCGTTCAACATGCTCCAGTGGCCGAAGTTCGTCTTCATGGACAACTACATCACCCTGTTCCTTGACGACGACCTCTTCATCACCGCTCTGAAGAACACGCTGATCTTCGCGGCGGTCACCGGCCCCGCTTCGTACATTATTTCCTTCGTCGTTGCGTGGTTCATCAACGAGCTGCCTCCGAAGGTCCGCGCGATCGTTACCCTCGTCTTCTACGCGCCGTCCATCGCCGGCAACGTCTACCTGATCTGGCAGACGATCTTCTCCTCGGACTCCTACGGTCTGATGAACGGTTTCCTGCTCCAGTACGGTATCATAGACGAACCGATCCTGTGGTTCCAGAACGCGAAATACGTCATGCCGCTCTGTATCATGGTCGCGCTCTGGACGTCCCTCGGTACCTCCTTCCTGTCCTTCATCGCAGGTCTTCAGGGCATCAACAAGAGCTTGTTCGAGGCCGGCGCGATCGACGGTATCAAGAACCGCTGGCAGGAGCTCTGGTACATCACCCTGCCGTCCATGAAGCCTCAGCTGATGTTCGGCGCGATCATGTCCATTACCGGCTCCTTCAACTTCGGCGGCATCGTTACAGCGCTTGCCGGCAACCCGTCCGTGGATTACGTCGCATACACGCTGACACACCATTTGGAAGAATATCAGAACAACCGCTGGGAGGTCGGTTACGCCTCAGCGATCTCGTTCCTGCTCTTCCTCATGATGATCGGCATGAACGTCGTGATCTCCAAGCTGATTTCTAAGTTGGGAGAATAAGTCATGGCAAGAAGATTAAGAACAAGAAAACATGAGGTAGTCCTCAACCGGTCGGCGGGCGGCGACGTCGGGATCACGATCATCCTCACCCTCTTCGGCATCGCGATGTTCCTCCCGATGTACTACACCATCATTCAGTCTCTGAAACCCCTGAACGAGCTGTTCTACTTCCCGCCGCGCTTCTACGTCTCCCATCCGACGATGAACAACTTCGCCGACCTCTTCAACCTGATGGGCGACTCTTGGGTACCGTTCTCCCGCTACATCTTCAACACGGTTCTGATTTCCGTGGGCGGTACGTTCGGCAACCTCGTTCTCTCCTCCCTCTGCGCGTACGCTCTTGCGAAGATCGACTTCCCGGGCGCGAAGGGCTTCTTCTGGATCATCCAGAAATCCCTGATGTTCACGGCGACCGTTACCGGTATCGTCAACTTCATCACGCTCTCCATGCTCGGCTGGATCGATACCTACCTTGCGATCATCATTCCCGCATGGTGCTCGACGCTCGGCCTCTACCTGATGAAGCAGTTCATGGAATCGAACGTCACCACCGAAGTTCTGGAGTCCGCCCGTCTGGACGGCGCTTCCGAACTCAGGACCTTCTGGTCGATCGCGATGCCGATGGTCAAGCCGGCATGGCTGACCCTCATCATCTACTCCTTCCAGGGCCTCTGGAACGCGGGCGCATCTTCCTTCATCTATTCCGAGCAGTTAAAGACCCTGAACTACGCGATCTCCCAGATCACGAACGGTACGATCGCGCGTTCCGGCGCAGCGGCTGCCTCCACCGTCGTCATGATGATCGTTCCGATTCTGGTCTTCGTTATTTCCCAGTCGAACATCATCGAGACGATGGGTTCGAGCGGCATGAAAGACTAAGGAGGACTGTATGAAAAGAATCACAAGCTTACTCCTTTGCGCGCTGCTGCTCATGTCTGTCCTCGCTGTGACGGCTTCCGCGAACGCGCCGTACGCGACCTACACCTACTCCGCGCAGGGGCAGGTGCTGACCTCTCCGACGGCATACGTTCCCGATACCGTTGTCGACTCCTCATACATGGGCGTCAGCCCCGCAATCGACGACCCCCGCGACCTCTTCATAGGACCTGATCTCAAGGTCTACATCGTGGATGCCGCGAACAACCGCGTGGTGGTCCTCGACCGTTACTACAAGCTCCAGTTCTACATCACCAACTTCACGAACGAACACGGCGTGCCGGACAGCTTCAACAACCCCTCCGGCGTGTTCGTCAATGAAACCAACATCTACGTCTGCGACACCGACAACAACCGTATCATCATGTTCGATACGGAAGGCAACTACATCAAGATCATTCCGAAACCGGAATCCTCCCTCTTCGAGGAAGGCTCGATCTACAAGCCGATCGCCTGCGTCGCCGACGAATACGGACGTCTCTTCGTCGTATCCTCCACGACCTACCAGGGCATCATCGTGCTGAACGACGACGGCGACTTCTACGGCTTCATCGGTGCGCAGAAGGTCACCATCTCCGCTCTCGAAATCCTGTGGAGAAAGATCCAGACGGATGAACAGAGAGCGCAGAGCCAGGAATACGTCTCCACCGAGTTCAACAACATCTCGATCGACAAGGACAACTTCATCTACGTGACGACGTCCTCCATCGAAGAGAGCCAGCAGCAGGGCGCGATCAACTCCAAATCCAAGAGCTCCGACTACGCCCCCGTCAAGAAGCTGAACGCGTCCGGTTCCGACGTTATGAAGCGCAACGGCTTCTACCCGCCGTCCGGCGAGGTCCGCATCACCAACCTCTCGACCGCGAACATCACGGGCGCTTCGAAGATCATCGACGCCGCGGTGGGTCCAGAGGGAACGTGGTCGATCATCGACGAAAAGCGCGCAAAGGTCTTCACGTACAACGACAACGGCGACCTGCTCTTCGTCTTCGGCGATATCGGTCAGCAGACCGGCAACATCCAGTCCGTTGAAGCGATCGCTTATCAGGGCACGAAGATCCTTCTGCTCGACAAGACGAACGACAACTTCGTCGTGTACCGCCGCACCGAATACGGCGATCTGCTGATCCGGGCGCTCGAGCACGACAACAACCGTCAGTATGACATCACCATCGACGACTGGACGGAGATCCTGAAGAGAAACAACAACTTCGACTCCGCCTACATCCAGATCGGAAAGTCCCTGTACCGTCAGGGCAAGTACGAAGAGGCGATGGATTACTACAAGTCCGCGTACGAGACCGAGAACTACTCCGAAGCCTATAAGGAAATCCGGAAGAACTGGGCAAACAAGTTCTTCTGGCTCATCCCGATCGCGATCGTCGCCATCTGCATCCTGCTTGCGAAGTTCTTCGGACACGCGGGCAAGGTCAACAAGCGCACGGCTCTCAAGGTCGGACGCAAGAGCCTGAAGGAGGAACTGCTCTACGCCTTCCATGTGATCCTGCATCCGTTCGACGGATTCTGGGATCTGAAGCATGAGCAGCGAGGCTCGGTCAAATCCGGCTTCGTCATCCTCCTCATCACCGTTATCGTTTACTTCTACAACACCATCGGTACCGGCTACATCTTCAACCCGCGTCCGTCCACGAGCTTCAACATCATGGGCGCGATCACGGCCGTTGTGGTGCCGCTGCTCCTGTGGACTGTCGCGAACTGGTGTCTCACCACGCTGTTCGAAGGCGAAGGCTCGATGAGCGACATCTTCACCGCGTGCTGCTACGCGATGACGCCTCTGCCGATGATCATCCTGCCCGTCACCATCATTTCGAACTTCCTGACCAGAACCGAGGGCGGCATCATCACGATGCTCACCTCCTTCGCGTACATCTGGATGGGCATCCTCGTCTTCGTCGGCATGATGGTCACGCATGACTACTCCGTCGGCAAGAACATCCTGACCTGCATCGCGACCATCGTCGGCATGGCGTTCATCATGTTCATCGGTGTGCTCTTCTCCAGCCTGATGGCGAAGATCGTCAGCTTCGTCGTCAACATCTTCAAAGAAGTCACATACCGAGTATAACAGAGAAGGAGAGTATGATATGAAAGTTAAAAGAATCGTTTCGGCGTTCCTGACTCTCGTCATGGTTCTCGGTTCTCTGGTGATTTCCGTGGATGCCGCGTATGAAGACAAAATCGACGAAAACGGCGATCCGATCATCGACTACATGAGCGAGAACTACGCGAGTGCGGACGCAAAGCTTGCCGACATGATCCTCGTGAAGGAACAGAACGGCTACCAGCTCTGGTACGAAGAGTTCACCGGCGAAATCGCCGTCGTGGACCTCGCCACCGGCGTTCCGACATTCTCGAACCCGTGGAACCTCAACAACGGCTATCAGGGGATTTCGGAAGCTGTCAAGCAGCAGCTGATGTCCCAGCTCATCATCACCTACCTGGAAAACGACGTCCAGAAGACGATGAACAGCTACTACGAAGCCGCGCTTCGCAACCAGATCACCAAGAAGAACATCAAAAACGGTATCCGCGTGGAGTACATCCTCGGTGAAGAACAGACGACCCGTCTGGTTCCCCGTCTGATCCGCACCGACCGTATGGATACCCTCATCCTCGAGAACATCGACGACGACTGGCTCCACGAAAAGTTCATCGCCTTCTACACGAAGAAGGATAAGGACGACGAGTCCCTGACCGAGCGCGGCGTCGCGGAAATGATCGCGAAATTCCCGATCACCGCGGAAATGCCCGTTTACGTCTGCGACCCGGATATCAAGGCCAGAGAGCTCAGAGAACTTGAAAACATCGTCAAGAATTTCTGCCCGCTCTACACGTACGAAGAACTTGACTACGACCACGAAATCACCCGTTACACGGGCGCCGACGCCGCTCCTCCGCGTTTCCGCATGAGCATTGAGTACACCCTCAACGACTGGGGTCTCGAAGCGAGACTTCCCGCCGCCGGTATCGATTTCGACGAATCCGCGTACAAGTTCCAGACGGTGTCGTTCCTCCCGTTCTTCGGCGCAGGCAGCAACGAGCACACCGGCTACACCTTCATTCCCGACGGCTCCGGCGCTCTGATCCGCCACGAGCAGTTCAAGGGACAGTCCGTAAACCTCTCCGGTCAGCTCTACGGTTCCGACTACGCTTACCACGAAATCAGCGGTCAGCACGCGGAATCCATGAGAATGCCGGTCTACGGCGTCGTGACCGATTACCCGTTCGACATTCATGAGAAAGCTGCGCCCGAGGAAGCCACGGATTCCGGAGCAGCCGAGATCGCGGCCACGGCGGCGGAAGAAGAGCCGACCGGCTACACCAACGGCTACTTCGCCATCATCACGGAAGGCGACTCGCTGGCATCGCTCATGGCGGTCTGCGGCGGCTCGCTCCACCCGTACAACAGCGTTTACCCGATGTTCACGCCTCGTCCGTCCGACGAATACAACCTTGCCGATTCGATTTCCGTATCCGGCAGCGCGACATGGACGGTCACCTCGAAGAGAAAGTACACCAACTCCTACCGCGTCCAGTTCGTCTTCCTCACCGACAAGAAAGTCGCCGAGGAAAACGGCATCAAGGATTACTACAGCGCTGACTGGGTCGGCATGGCTACGGCATACCGCGATTACCTCACCGAGAAGGGCGACCTCGTCAAGATGACCGGCGATCAGGTGAAGGACGACGTTCCGCTCTTCATCGAGACCTTCGGTTCCACCAAGACGACCGAAAGAGTTCTCTCCTTCCCGATCGAAGTCGATACTCCGCTCACGACCTTCGATGACATCAAGACGATGTACACCGAACTGACGGATACCGGCATCAAGAATGTCAACTTCAAGCTCACGGGTTACGCGAACGGCGGTCTTTCCCCGACCGTACCGTACAGACTGAAGTGGATGAAGGTTGTAGGCGGCAACAAAGGCTTCACCGATCTTGTCGACTATGCGAAGGAAAAGAATTTCGACGTCTATCCCGATTTCGACTTTGTGTACATCCGCAACCAGACGCTCTTTGACGGTATTTCGCTGAAGCAGCACGCGGTCCGCACCATCGATGACCGCTACACCACGAGACGTGCGTATGACGCAGCGACCCAGTCCTTCGACCGGTCCTTCGCCATCGCGATCTCCCCGGCGTACTTCGACAGACTGTACAAAGAGTTCGGACCCAACTACCTCTCCTATGGCAACGACTCCATCGCCGTCTCCACGCTCGGTACCGACCTCAACTCCGACTTTGACGAAGATGAGCCCTACCACCGCGAGGACGACAAGGAGTTTACGCTTGAACTCCTTGAGAACATCAAGAACGACTACGCGAACGTCATGATCGAAGAAGGCAACGCCTACGCGGTCAAGTACGCCGACGTCATTCTGAAAACGTCCCTGACCTCTTCCAACTATGTGAAGGCAAGCGAATCCGTCCCGTTCAAGGGCATGGTTTACCACGCGTCGAAGGTCTTCACCGGCTCCGCTACGAACATGGAGGGCGACCTCAACGAGTCCATCCTCCACGCGATCGAAAACGGCGCGGCGATGTACTTCATCCTCTCCTACCAGAACACGAGCGTGCTGAAGGAAGACTTCCGTATGTCGAAGTATTACTCCGTCGCGTACGAAATCTGGAAGGATGACGTCGCGCAGTATTACAACATGCTCAACGACGCGATCAAGGATCTGCAGACCTCCTACATCGTCGATCACGAATTCCTGAGCGCAGAACGTGTTCCCGACGAGGATGAAGCGGAAGCCGACCGCATCGCGGAGGAGATCGCCACCGCTGAAGCAAAGGCAGAGGAAGAAGCCAAGGCGGAAAAAGCAGCGAGAGCACAGAGACTCAAGGAACGTCTCGATGCGGAAGCCGCCGCAGCCGCGGGCGAAGTGACCGAGGAACCCGCGACGGAAGAAGAGACCACCGAGACTCCCCAGGAGGAGGAAGCTCCTCAGGAAACCGTGATCGCCGCCAACGGACGTGAAGTTCCCGCCGGTTACACGCTCGGCGAGGACGGCCTCACCCTGTTCGACGAAAACGGTGAAGAAGTGCCGTGGCCTGAAGAAGAAGCCGCGGAAGCTCCCGACAAGTACAAGACGCAGTCCGGCACCGTCGTCCGCGTCGAATACGAGGGCAACGTGAACTTCATCCTCAACTACAACTCCTTCGAAATCAAGGTCACGTGGAACGGTCAGACCTACACGATCGCTCCTCTGAGCTATGAGAGAATCGGTTAAAGAAAGGGGAGTGCATTCATGAACTTAAACATTGACGCCGGTAAAGGCGGAAAAAAGCAAAAGATTCAGCTCGACGCCCCCGGAAAGAAAAAGAAACACAACGCATCCCTTGAGTCGAAAAAAGCGAGAGCAGGATGGATCTTCGTTCTCCCCTTCGTGATCGGTTTCGTTCTGATCTACATCCCCATTATTTACGACTCGATCAAGTACTCCTTCAACGAGATCAAGATCCTGGTCGGCGGCGGTTACAAGCTTGAACCCGTCGGATTCAAAAACTACTCCGACGCGCTCTTCGTCGATACCTCCTATGTAACGACGCTGATTTCAGGTCTTAAACAGCTCGTCCTTGACATCCCCTCGATCGTCATCTTCTCCCTGTTCGTGGCGATCATCCTGAACCAGAAGATCGCGGGCCGCGCCGCGTTCCGTGCGATCTTCTTCATCCCCGTTATTCTGACCACCGGTCTGATCGCCAACATCGACGCCGCGAACAACCTCCAGAGCTACATGGAGAACACGCAGGGTATCGACGACGGCTCCGGGCAGACCTCAACGGCAACACAGATCGTCTCAGTGCTCGATGTCGAGCGATTGTTCGACAACATGATGGTCGGTACGGAAATCGTGGAATACGTCGTGCAGATGGTGAACAACATCTTCAACATTGTTAACCGCTGCGGCGTTCAGATGCTTGTCTTCCTCTCCGGTCTGCAGTCCATCTCCCCCGCGATTTACGAATCCTGCTCCATCGACGGCGCGTCCGGCTGGGAAACCTTCTGGAAGATCACTCTCCCGATGGTAAGCCCGATGATCTTGGTGAATACGATTTATACCATCATCGACGCATTTACATCAAACGACAACCAGGTCATGTCGTACATCGCGCGTGTCTATGAACAGGCGGACGGCAACGTCCTGTCCTCCGCGATGTCGTGGATGTACTTCCTGATTGTCATCCTGATCATTGCGGCGGTTGCCGGTATCCTCAGTGCGTTCGTATTCTACCAGAGAAGAGACTGAGAAAGGAGGAAATTATGAATAACGTTGAATCCGCACCGAAAATCAAAAGAGAGACAAAGAACACGATTCGCGTCGATTTTGAACGTACTCCTTTTTGGGAGAGAGTGAAAGCGAAACTCCTGAACCTGTACACCCTGAAAAAGGTTGTCTGGTATCTCTTCCGCCTCCTCCTGCTGCTCGGTATCTCTTACGTCATCCTGTTCCCGTTCTTCTCGAAGATTTCCTCGTCCTTCATGTCGAAGGAAGACTTCGTGGACGTGACGGTCATCCTGATCCCGAAGCACCCGAACCTTGATATCTACCGCGCAATCATCAAGGACAACAAGTACTTTGAAGCGCTGGGCAACACGTTCGTTCTTTCCCTCATCTGCGCTGCCATCCAGACCTTCGTCTGCATGTTCATCGCATATGGCTTCGCAAAGTTCAAATTCAAGGGCAACGGCCTCCTGTTCATGTGCGTCATCTTCACCCTCGTTGTGCCGCACGCGACCTTGCAGTTGTCACTGTTCATGAAGTTCAGGTATTTCGACGTCTTGGGCATCTTGAACTTGCTAGGCGGAGGTGTATTTGACGGCCTCAACATAACAGGAGGGGTCACATCCGTCAACTTTATAAACACGAACTGGCCGCTGTATATCCTATCGTTGACCGGTCTCGGGTTTAAAAACGGTCTGTACATCTTCATGCTCCGTCAGTTCTTCCGCGGTATTCCGGACGAACTTGAAGAATCCGCTTACCTCGACGGCTCCGGCATCATGAGAACCTTCTTCTCGATCATTATCCCGCTTTCCACCACGATGATGATCACGGTCTTCATGTTCGCGTTCTGCTGGCAGTGGACGGATAACTTCTACACCGAGCTGTTCTACACGACCGCGGGTCAGAAACTCCTCCCGGATATCATCAAGATTCCGAAATCCCTCGACACGAACTATGCAGGTCAGTCCCTGTACTCCTCGGCGATTACAAACACCTGCGGTATCATGATCATTGCGCCGCTGATCGTCCTCTACCTCTTCGGGCAGAGATACATCGTTCAGGGTATCGAGCGCTCCGGTCTGACCGCGGATTAATCCCGCAAAGGCAAACCAGCAAAAAAGAGGATTCTTCGTGAATCCTCTTTTTTTTGACGGATTGTCCCGATCGGAAGCTTCATCGCCGGATCATTGTTTTCGGCACTGCGGCAGATTGATAATATAAATGCTCCCCCTGTGATCATCGGCGTATCTGTTTTCGCTGTCTCACAGAGGGAGCGTTTTTCAGCTGGATGGGCCAAATCCGGTTTTCGTCAGTAAGAAATCCTCGAAAGGTATTCCTCCAGACACAGGTTGTTGTCGTGGATGATTTTCGCGTGATAGCGGCCGACGTAACGGAAATGCCACGCTTCCCATTTCGTGCCGGTCACTTCTTCCTTACCCTGCGGGTATCGGAGAATAAAACCGAATTTCCAGGCGTTGTCCTGCAGCCAGTAGGATTCTCTCGTCCATGCGAAGTCGCTCGTGAACAATCCCGTGTTGTCCATGTCGACGGCAAGGCCGGTCTGATGCTCGTCCGTGCCGGGACGGGTCGAATAAGCCGCCACAATGTCTTCCGCTTCCTCGCGGGTCTTGCTCGGATCAGCAGTCAATTCGTTCTTGACGAATTCCTCGAACGCCGTCGACTGTTCTTCGTAGGAGCGGTAAGCGGTATAGACCGCCATGTCGTAGAAACCGTTGTAGAGCATTTCCCGGAACATGGCTTCGAGCGCGCGTTCGGGATATTCTCTCAACAGCAGCTGATCGCGCGAAATGCTTTTGTTGGCCACGTTGACGAGGTCGCGCGGAACGTCGCGCGCCGTAAGCGGGGACTCCTCGTTGACAAGAACGAGGAAGGCGTCGCGCAAATCGCCGGTCGGATTCATATACATCTCGTATTCCGAGACGTCTGTCTGGAAGTTCAGCTCGTATTGCGTCGCCTCCAGGATGAGGCCGATCCCGGCGTTTTCCTCAAGCGCGTCAAGCGGCGCGTTGCTCTTGAGACGGAAGGAAACGGGAAGGTAATGGGTCTTTTTGTTTTCATCCTTAGCCGTCGCTTCCTCGTCGATCACGCGTGCGATCCGGACTTCGCGCCTGTTCTCCTTGTACTGGAAGGTGAGATTGTTCATCCAGTCGGTCACAAAGGAGGACGAGACCCAGATCTTCTCTCCTTCGAGGCGGTTCGGCACGTCGAGCAGCTCGATCTGTCCGTTGACGACGATCTTGTGTTCCCCGGTGACGAAGGTCACGGATTCCTCGCGGCCCGTGCCCGCGGAAGTCTCGGGAGTCTCCTCGCCGACGATCAGGAATTTCATTTCCTCCGCCGACCCGGACTCCTTCATATCGAGGTAGTTCGCCAGATCGTTGAAGCAGATATAAATCCCGTCTCCCGCGACGCAGTCCGCGGCGGCTGCCGTCCTTGTGCGCGTTCCGCCGTAGTAGAAGTAAATGTTTCCGGAATCGAGGGGCTTGTCGGGAGCGTGACGGAAAATCAGATAGATCCCGACGCCGACTAAAACGGCAAGTGAAACAAAGGCGATAGCGAGACGGAGCACATACAGCTTGAAGCTTTTCTTTCGTTCAAGGCGGGCGCGGGTCTTTTCACGCTTTTCCTGAACGCGGATGTGGCGCTCATATTCTTCGTCGCTTCTGCGGCGGTCCGCCGCTTCCTGACGTCTGCGCCTCTCCTCGGGAGTAAGCTGCCGCCGTCCGCGCGGATCCGCCCGGTTCTGCGCGTTTGAGCGCGTGTCGCGCTGCCCGCCGTTCATGGAGCGGTTCGGGCGCGGTCCGCCGGGATTTGACCGGCCGCGTCCGGGATCATTCAGCCTCGGACGGTTCGGGACCTGTTCGTAGGCGCCCGCGCCGCCGGAGCGCGGATCGTAAGAGCCGCGGGTCTGCGCGCTCCCGTTCGGAGCGGGGCGGTTCTGAGTTCCCGGAGTGCCGAAGCGCGGGTCGTAAGCGCCGCGGGACTCACGTCCGGCGTTCGGCGGACGGTTCGGAGTCTGTTCGGGGGCGGGTCTTTGCCGCAGCGTGCCGCTGTGCGGATTCTGACCGCGCGCGTCCCGGTTTTGCCGGTTCCGCTCCCTGCCTCCGGCGTTCAGCCACTCTTGATAACGGGCGAATTCCTGCGGCGTCATCTGCGACGGATGCTTTCCGCGCGGACGCCCGCCGCTCGGGGATCCGCGGGGTTTTTCTTCGTTGTTCTGGTTCATGCGCGTCTCCTACTTGGTCTCGCAGACGATGAAAAACGGACTTGACGGGGAATTGAGCATGCGGAACTGCGCGATGCTGTACCGAAAACGGGAAAGGGAGGCGAAGTACCGTCCGAGCTCCTCGCCCTCCGCCGCTCCTTCCGGATGCCCGGGATAAACGGCGACGAGCAGAACGGCGTCCTCTCCGAGCATCTCGAGGGCGCGCTCGACGGCGGGCAGGGTGGTCGAGCGCATGGTGGTGAGCTCTTTCTTTCCGCTGCCCGGCAGGTAGCCGAGGTTGAACATCCCCGCCTTGATCGGTCCGCGCACGAACTCGTTTGCCCGCTCGTGGGACGCACAGATCAGCCGCCAGTTGTTCGGACAGCCGCTTGCGCGCAGATTCCGCTCGGCGGACAGGAGCGCGGCGGGCTGGATGTCGAACGCCGTGACCTCACCGCTCCCACCTACGGTCTTGCTGAGAAAGACGGTATCGTATCCGTTGCCCATGGTGAAATCGACCGCCCGGCCGCCTTCTTTCAGATGGGCGAGAATGAAGTGTTTCTGTAAGGAGAGCAGGTCCACCACGGCGTTTTCCTTTCGCTTGTCCAATATGTGTCGTCGGTCAACGGCCGTTTTCGCAGGGCCCTGTGCCGATTTATTCGGCGGCGAGCTTCACGGCGAGATCGAAAGCCTTCAGGTTGATCTCAAGCGCCTTCTGCGGAACGCACGCGGCGACGGCGTCGCGGAGAACGGGGAGCTCGAAGCCGAGCACGTCCGCGGCAAGCCCGATCAGCGCGACGTTGGAGGCGCGGACGCTGCCCGCTTCCTCGGCGATCTTCATGGCGTCGAAGGCGCGGATGTCCACGCCAAGCGCCCGAATGTCGTCGATCAGATGCGGGGGATATTCCGCCGCGCCGGTGATCACCGGCATCGGGTTGATCTGCTGGGTGGAGGTGACGATGGTGCCGCCGATCTTGAGGTTGGGGAGCCAGCGCGCCGCTTCGAGAACCTCGAAGCTGAGGATCACGTCCGCGTCTCCCTTGCCGATCACGGGGGAATAAACCTCGTCGCCCACGCGCACATAGGTCACGACGGAGCCGCCGCGCTGGGACATTCCGTGGACCTCGGACACCTTGACGTCCATGCCGGAATCCATGGCGGCTTTTCCGAGAATTTTCGACGCGAGCAGCGTTCCCTGGCCGCCGACGCCGACGATCATGATATTCTTTGCCATATCTTACCTACTTTCTGGATCAGCGCTCAAAGCGCGCCGAATTTGCACATTTCGGCGCAGAGACCGCAGCCGACGCACATGGACTGATCGATGACGGCTTTCTTATCGACAACGGAGATGCACGGGCAGCCCAGCCGCATGCAGGAGCGGCATCCGACGCATTTTTCCGCGTTCACCTGGATCGGAGGATTGTGCTTCACGGATTTGAGCAGGGCGCACGGACGGCGGCAGATCACGACGGAGGGGCAGGGAGCGGCGACTTCTTCCTTGATGGCCGTCTCGAGCGCGCCGAGATCGTTCGGGTCGACCGCGCGGATGTGCTCTCTCGGAACACCGAGCGCGGCGCAGATATCCTCGAGGCAGAGGTTCGGAGCGGGCTCGCCCATGAGGGTCTTGCCCGTGAGCGGGTTGTCCTGATGTCCGGTCATGCCGGTGATGGAGTTGTCGAGAATGAGGGTCGTGGAACGCCCGCCGTTGTACACGACGTTGACGAGTCCGGTCAACCCCGAGTGCATGAAGGTCGAGTCACCGATCACGGCGACGCATTTGTCCTCTTCGCCGCGGACCTTCTCCGTGCCGTGCAGGGTGGAGATGGACGCGCCCATGCAGTAGACGGAATCGATGGCGGCGAGCGGGGGCACCGCGCCGAGCGTATAGCAGCCGATGTCGCCGGAGACGCGCAGACCGAGCTTCTTCAGCGTGTAGAAGACGCCGCGGTGCGGGCAGCCCGGGCAGAGAACCGGAGGACGGGCGGGGATCGCCGCGCCGACTTCGCAGTAATCCGGCTCCTCACCGAGCAGGCGTGCGCACAGGAGCTCTTCGGAGTATTCGTCGCAGAGGGGCAGCACGTCCTTCCCGGTTACCTCGATGCCGAGGGTGCGGAGATGGTTTTCGATCACGGGATCGAGCTCTTCGATCACGATGATCTTCTCGTGCTTCGCGGCGAAATCGAGAAGGAGCTTCGTCGGAAGGGGATTCAAAAGTCCGAGCTTCAGATAGGAGGCGTTTTTGCCGAAGGTCTCCTTCGCGTAGTTCAGGCAGTTGCCCGCGGTGACGATGCCGATTTTGGTCCCGTTGTCCTCAACGGTGTTGAGTGGGGTGGTCTCCGCGTATTCGGCGAGCTTCAGAAGCCGCTCTTCCACGACGACGTGGCGCTTTTTCGCGTTCGCGGGCATCATGACGTGCTTGCCGGGATCTTTTACGTAGGGCTCGATTTCCTTTTCAACGCGTTCGCCGAGCTCGACCGGGGAACGACTGTGGCTGACGCGGGTCGTGAGCCGGAGCAGGACCGGGGTGTCGAAGGTCTCGGAAAGCTCGAAGGCGATTTTCGTGAATTCCTTGCATTCCGCGGAATTTGAGGGCTCGACCATGGGCAGCTTCGCGGCGATCGCGTAGTGCCGGGAGTCCTGTTCGTTCTGGGAGGAGTGCATGCCGGGGTCGTCCGCCACGCCGATCACCATGCCCGCGCCGACGCCGGTGGGGCCTGCCACGAAGAGGGGGTCGGCTGCGACGTTCAGCCCGACGTGCTTCATGCCGCAGAAGGCACGTCCTCCGCCCACGGCCGCGCCGAGCGCTGCCTCGAGGGCGACCTTTTCGTTCGGAGCCCATTCCGCGTAGATTTCGGGATAGGTCGCGGCGAATTCCGTGATCTCCGTGCTGGGGGTTCCCGGATAGCTGGAAACAAAGCGAACGCCAGCCTCGTACAGACCGCGCGCGACGCTTTCATTGCCTAATAGGAGTTTCTTCATTCTGATTTGTCCTTTCGGATATCGGATAAGGGTGCCGAACTTGTATGAACAAAGTCCGATTGGAGATAATAATACAAACTATATTATACTACAAAAACGGGGATAACGCAAGATGGTATCGTGAAAAAACGGGTGTGAAAGAAGAGGAATTTCGAGGATTCCACGGGGTCCGCGGCGAATGCGGACATCGCGCCTGTCTTCTCGATTCGCCGCGGGGGAGGCTCCGATCGTCCGGCCCGAACGCCGCGGCGTGCCGCGCCTTGTGCGGCACGGTTTTCAAAAAAGTGAGAAAAAACGCAAAATAGTGAGATCAAGTGAGAAAAGCATGAGCTGATTCGGCGCGGCACGAGATATTTGACTTTGACTGACTTTATTTGACTTTGACCTTTCCTGACTTTCGGGGTATAATAAGGGCACAATAAAGGACAAAGAAAGTCAAAGTTAAAACCGAACACGCAGCCACAAGCGCCGAGGCAGACACAGAAGTGTCAGCGAACGCAAAGGCGGGGACGGAGACGGGGAAGAAGGGAGGAACAGGCATGGTTTTGTCCGATCACATTGCCGCTCTGATCAACCGCATGCTCGAAGAAGGCGGCGGAAGCGCGGAGGTCAAACGGAACGAGCTGGCACAGCAGCTCGGATGCGTGCCGAGCCAGATCTCCTACGTCATCACCTCGCGGTTCACGCCGGAACGCGGCTATGTCATCGATTCGCGCAGGGGCGGCGGCGGGTACATCCGCATTGTCCGCGTCCAGATGAGCCGGAACGGGTACCTGATGCACTTCTTTCAGGCGATCGGGCCGGCGGTCACCGCGGCGGAAGCGGAGGCTTACCTCAGAAACCTCTGCGAGCACGGCATCATGACCGAGCGGGAGGCAAAGGTCGCGCTCGGAACCATGAGTCAGGGCGCGCTCGCCGAATGCCCGCCGCAGAAGCGGGACGCCGTCCGCGCCGACATGCTGCGTCATGTGATCATGCTCTACATGATGCAGACCTGATCATCAGTCAACAATCAGTCAATTTATTACGGAAACGGAGGAACGAACTATGCTCTGCGAAAAATGCAAGAAGAATGAAGCATCCTTTTATTATCACGAAAACGTCAACGGGAAAACCAAAACCTACCGCCTCTGCAAGGACTGCGCGGACGAGATGACCGAGAGCGGGGAACTGAAGGAGTTCGACGCCGACCGTTATTTCGAGGAATTCGATTCCTTCTTCAAGGATCCGTTCCGCTCGATGGACAATCTGCTCTCCGGCTTCTTCGGCGGCGAGAGAGCGGCGCTGGCGTCCGGCGGCAGACGCGAGGGAGAGGAGAAGGGCGAAGAAAAGAAATGCCCGAACTGCGGCATGACCATTTCCCAGTTCGCGCAGAATGGCAGGATCGGGTGCCCGAAGTGCTACGAGACCTTTGAAAAAGAACTCGCCCCGACCATCAGCCGCGTGCACGGGAGAGCCGCTCATGTGGGCCGCGCCCCGGCGAAGTTCCGCGAAAAGATCGATTTGAAGCGCAGGATCGAAAGCCTCGAAAACGAACAGCGGGAAGCCGTCCGCGGCGAGAACTATGAACGCGCTGCAGAGATCCGTGACGAGCTCAAAAAGCTCCGCGCCGCGGTGAACGGAAATCACGCGGCAGAGACCGCCGAGCCCGCCGAGGGCGCGCAGCAGGCGGAATGAACAAGAGCGACGAGGAAAGGAGAAAGACCATGTGGTATAACGAAACCGGAAAAGACTGCGACGTTGTTCTCGCCTCGCGCGTCGCGCTGAACAGAAATCTCGAGGACTTCCCGTTCACCGACCGGATGACCGGAGAGCAGGCGAAAAAACTCGTTGAAACGGTGAAAGCCGTTTATCCCGAGGCCGACGGATGGACCTTTACCGATCTGGAGACCGCTGATGCCGAAACGAAGAAGCGCCTCGCGGAACAGAATATCATCTCCCGCGAGCTTGCCGAAAAGAAGGGCGCGGCGGCGCTCTTTGAGAAGAACGGCGTGACCGTGACCGCGGGCGGGGAGGATCACGTCCGCATCGAAGCGGTGCGGGCGGGCAATGATCTCGAAGGCGCGATGAACGCTGCCTTCGAGGCCGAAGCGCTGCTCGACGAAAAGACTTCCATCGCCTTTACCGAGCAGTTCGGCTACGTCACGCGCAATCCGGGCGAGCTTGGCACGGGCATGACGGCGTCCGCGACGCTGCACCTGCCCGTCAGCGCCGACACCGGCTGGCTCGGCAGGATCTCGTTCCGCCTCGCGAAGGACGGCATTTCCCTCCGCTCCGTGGACCGCGGCGGCGCGGCGACCGACGTGTACCTCGCGGCGAGCCGGGTCGCGATGGGTGTGGACGAGGACGGCATCCTGAAGCGGGTTTGTGATACCGTCGAAGCGCTCGTCTCGAAGGAACGCGAGCTGCGCGGCAAGCTGACCGAGGAATATAAGGAAGATCTCGCCGAATACACGCGGCGCAGTTACGGCTCCCTGGTTTACGCCGAGCGCCTCGGCATGAGGGAACTCATGGGGATGTATTCGAGAATGCGTCTCGCGGCATCCCTCGAGCTGGTCGGCATTCCGGTCGGACTCATCGATCAGGCGATGTTCGGCAGTCTGCCCCACACCATTTCCTGCGGCGCTGGCGAAGACGAGGACATCGGCAAAAAGCGCGCGGCATATGTCCGCGAGCTCATGAAAAAAGCGCCGATCTACGCCTCCTGACGGGACTCGCGCTCAAAACTGAATAGAAACGCTCCCTTTTTCCTATAATAGGAAGGGAACGGCAAAAGCCGGGTCAGCCCCGGCTTTTTTCTATGCGGACAGAGAAGAAAGGAAATCATTATGACCGTCGGATTTACGAAGAGAGCGCGGGGCGCTTTGAACCGCGCGCTCGATCTCGCTTCGGATATGGGGCACGCCGCCGTGGGGAGCGAGCATCTTCTGCTCGGGCTCGCAGGAGAGCGCGACGGGATCGCGGCGCGTGTGCTCGAGGAACGGGGCGTCACCTTTGAAAAGATCAAGCGGCTGATCGGCGAGGCGCAGGGCATCGGCACGCCGACCGCGCTCACCCCCGCGGACATCACCCCCCGTGTGAAGCGGATCATCGAAGCGTCCGCGAGCATCGCGGTCGGCATGGGGCACGGCTATATCGGTACGGAGCACCTTCTGCTCGCCGTGACGGAGGAGGGGGAATGCGGCGCGAACCGGCTGATTCGGGAAGCGGGAGCCGCGCCGGAGGACGTCAAGCGCGGCATCCTCTCCTGCTTCGGCGTGGGGGAGAGCGGGGAGAGCAGAAAGAAAAAGTCCGACGACGGGCTTGGGGAAGCGCTCGGACTGTACGGCAGGAATCTGTGCCGCGCGGCGCGGGAAGGCAGACTCGATCCCATCATCGGACGGGAAGCGGAAACCGCGCGGCTCATTCAGATCCTGATGCGGCGCACGAAAAACAATCCCTGCCTGATCGGGGAGCCCGGCGTTGGAAAGACCGCGGTGGTGGAGGGACTGGCGCAGCGGATCGCGGACGGTCAGGTCCCCGAACCGCTCGAAAACCGGATCATCGTCACCCTCGATCTCTCCGCCATGGTCGCCGGGGCGAAATACCGCGGCGAATTCGAGGAGAGGATGAAAAACGTCCTTGCCGAGGCACGGAAAAATCCCGCTGTCATTCTGTTCATCGACGAACTGCACGTGATCGTCGGCGCGGGCGGCGCGGAGGGCGCGGTCGACGCTGCGAACATCATGAAGCCCGCGCTCGCGCGGGGGGAGATCCAGCTGATCGGCGCGACGACCGTCGACGAATACCGCCGCCGCATCGAAAAGGACGCCGCGCTCGAGAGGCGGTTCCAGTCCGTGCTCGTGAGCGAGCCGACACCGGAGGAAAGCGAGAAGATCCTCTTCGGACTGAGGGACAAATATGAGGCGCACCACAAGCTGAAAATCACCGACGCGGCGGTGCGGGCGGCGGTCTCCCTGTCCGTGCGCTATATCGGCGACCGGTTCCTGCCGGATAAGGCGATCGATCTCATCGACGAGGCGGCGAGCAAAAAGCGGACCGCGGGTTTTTCCGCGTCCCCGGACGTGCGCGAGCTCGAAAAATCCCTCAAGACCGTCGGCGCGGAGAAGGAGGAGGCGATCCTCGGGGAGGACTACGAGGGCGCTGCGCGGCTGAGGGATGAGGAAAAGCGCATCACTGATCGCCTGGCAGCACGCCGGAGTGACTCCGCCCTCCGCCCGCGGACCGCGGAGGTCACGGCGGACGACGTCGCACAGATCGTGACCGAATGGACGCGCATCCCCGTGAAGCAGCTTGCCGAGGAGGAAAGCGAACGGCTTCTGCACCTCGGCGAGCTTTTGAAGGAGAGGATCATCGGGCAGGACGAGGCGGCGGACAGCGTGGCGCGCGCCATCCGACGGGGAAGGGTCGGCGTGAGGGACCCGCGCCGCCCCATCGGGAGCTTTCTCTTTCTCGGCCCGACCGGGGTGGGGAAAACCGAGCTTTCCAAAGTACTCGCCGAGGTGCTGTTCGGGGACGCGGGCGCGATGATTCGCGTGGATATGTCGGAATATATGGAAAGGCACAGCGTCTCGAAGCTCATCGGGTCGCCGCCCGGGTACGTCGGCTACGGAGAGGGCGGTCAGCTTACGGAAAAGGTCCGCCGCCGTCCCTATTCCGTCGTCCTCTTCGACGAGATCGAAAAAGCGCATCCCGACGTGTTTCACGTGCTGCTGCAAATCCTCGAGGACGGGTGTCTGACCGACTCCGAGGGCCGCCGCGCGGATTTCAAGAACACCGTGCTGATCATGACTTCGAACGTCGGCGCGGAACAGATCGCGGAGCCGAAGCGGATGGGCTTTCTCGACGACGAAGGCGCGGACCGGGAAAACGAAAAAATGCGCGTGCGCGTGAAGGATGCACTGAAACGCGTCTTCCGTCCCGAGTTCCTCAACCGGATCGACGAGACGATCATCTTCAACAAGCTCTCGGGCGCGGACATCGAAAAAATCGCCGGGCTCATGCTCGGCGAGGTAAAAAAGCGGATCGAAGCGCTGGGGATCGACGTGAGCTTCGACAGCGAGGTCGTCGCGGCTCTCGCGCGGGAGGGCTTCGATCCCGTCTGCGGGGCGCGTCCTCTGCGCAGAGTCATCGTGCGGCGGGTCGAGGATTCGTTTTCCGAGGCTCTCTTGACCGGAGAGGTGAAGCCGGGAGAGCGGGTGAGGGCGGTGCTTGCCGAAGAGGGGATCCGATACAAAAGAGAGGACTGAGGCGACGCGATTTTTCGCCGCTCCTCCGCGTTCACACGTCAAACTGTTGAAATCGATCCGTAATTGTTCTATAATAATTGCGGTAAAACGCCGCGGGGACAGGAACGCGCCCGCCCGCGCGGCGTCAGAATTTCTCAAAAAGGGGATCGTCATGAGAAAGCCGTTTCTGATTATCCTCGCGCTGACCCTGTGTCTGAGCCTCGCCAGCTCCTGCGGCAAGTCGGAGCAAAAGCCCGACACGCAGCCTAAGACCGATGAAACGCCGAAGGCCGATGCGCCTGCAGCCGAAGAACCCGCAGCGGAAGAACCTGCTGTCGAACCGGAACAGCCTGCCGAAGAACCGGCTGCCGAAGAGCCGGCCGCCGAGGAACCTGCCGCAGAGGAACCGGCTGCCGAGGCCGCCGGATCCGGCTTTGATGGCGTCGAAATCCCCGCGGACGGCGTCATCCGGACCGCCGCGGAACTCGGCAAGGTCCTCACCGACGGCGATCTTGCCGGTCAGTACAAGGTGGAGGCGTCCGAACTCGATATGAGCGGGATCCTTTACGGCTCGCTCGGCAGAGAAGACGCGCCGTTCACCGGCTCCTTCGACTTCGGCGGATGCACGCTGAAGAATCTGTACCGACCCCTCTTCCTCTATACCTCCGGGGCGGAGATCCGCAATCTGAAGATTGCCGACACAAAGATCGTCAACGAGGATGAAATCCCCGAGGATATGATCCGCTGGGGACTCGTCGTTTCCGACGCGACGGATACCGGCATCACCGACGTTGAAATCGCGGACACCGTGGATCTCTACGTCTGCATCTACACGAACGACGCCTGCGTCGGCGGGATCGTCGGACACGCCGCCGGAAACTGCGAATTCGTCCGCCTCAGCAGCGCGGCGAAGGTTGCGACCGAAAGCATGAAAGTTTTCGTCTCGCCTCTGGTCGGGTGGTTCGAGGGCTCCGGCAACGATACCGCCCTCATGGACAGCTGCGTCTTCACGGGCACGCTCGATGACACCGCGGTCGGAAACGACTCGAAGGTCGGCGGCATCGCGGGCACTCTCGGCGACGCGACGGTTGTCAACTGCGCGAACTACGGCAAGATCACGAGCACCGACGGCGGTCAGTGCGCGGGCGTGGTCGGCTGGGCGTGCGGCAGCGGATACTACATGGAAAACTGCCTGAACGCGGGTGCGGTGGACGGCGGCACCTTCACGGGCGGCGTCATGGGCTATTCCAACCGCGCGGCGGGCGAGATGGTTCTCTGCGTCAACGTCGGCGAGGTCGTCGGAGCCAATCCCGACAACACGGGCGCGATCGGCGGTCTGATCAAGAACACGGAAACATGGTCCTTCTGCTACTGGACGGAGGACAACTGCGCGGTCGGCTATAATACCACCGGAAACGCGTCGATCACCGATTTCGAAGCATGCGCGGACACAGCGGCAGCCATGAGCGCGGCGGCCGCCTCGGGCGGTGAGTTCACGATGGACGGAGACCGCGTCGTCATCAATCCGTGACCGCGGCAAGGCAAAACAGAATACGCGAGCAAATCGAAAGGGGACGTCCGGTGAGGCGTCCCCTGTACGTTTTTTTGATCGGGATCAATACAGCTTTCTCTTGTCGATGACGCGGACGGCCTTGCCTTCGCTTCTCGTGATGGACTTCGGCGCGACAAGGTGGATGCGGGCGGTGATGCCAAGCATGGCGCGCATGGCGTTCACGAGCTCGTTTTCCTTCTTCGTGATCGCGGCGACGGTGTCGGAGAAGATGTCGGGCGTCATTTCGACTTCGACGTCGAGAGTGTCCGAATTGTTCACGCGGTCGACGATGATCTGGTAGTTCGCCGGCATGCCGTTGTTGAGCAGAACTGTCTCGATCTGGGACGGGAAGACGTTCACGCCGCGCACGATGAGCATGTCGTCCGAGCGGCCCATGGGCTTGGACATGCGGATGTGCGTCCGGCCGCAGGAGCAGGGCTGTGCGTTCAGCACGCAGATGTCGCGCGTCCGGTAGCGGATCATCGGGAAGGCTTCCTTCGTCAGAGCGGTGAAGACCAGCTCGCCCTTCGTGCCGTAGGGAAGAACTTCTTCGGTGATGGGGTCGATGATTTCGGCGATGAAGTGGTCCTCGTTGATGTGCATGCCGTGCTGTTCTTCGCACTCGAACGCGACGCCGGGGCCGGAGATCTCGGTCAGACCGTAGATGTCATACGCCTTCAGCCCGAGCTTCGCTTCGATGTCGTGCCGCATTTCCTCGGTCCACGCCTCCGCGCCGAAGATGCCCGCCTTGAGCTTCAGCTTGTCCGTCAGCCCCGCTTCGATGGCAGATTCGGCGAGATAAGCGGCATAGGACGGCGTGCAGCAGAGGATGGTCGCGCCGAGGTCGGTCATGAACTGCAGCTGGCGCTCGGTATTGCCGGAGGACATGGGAAGGGTGAGACAGCCGACGCGGTGGGAGCCGCCGTTGAGACCGGGACCGCCCGTGAAGAGACCGTAGCCGTAGCAGACCTGGCAGACGTCCTCGTTCGTTCCGCCCGCGGCAACGATGGCGCGCGCGCAGCAGTCCTCCCAAAGGTCGATGTCATGCTGGGTATAGAACGCGACGACACGGCGGCCGGTCGTGCCGGACGTGGACTGGATGCGGACGCACTCCTTGAGGGGTTTCGCGAGCAGACCGTAGGGGTAGGCGTCTCTCAGATCGGCCTTCGAGAGGAAGGGCAGCTTCGACAGGTCTTCGATGCCGCGGATATCCTCGGGCGTGACACCCTTCGCCTGCATTTTTTCACGGTAATAAGGAACATTGTCCCACACGTGGCGGATCTGACGGACAAGGCGCTCGCTCTGAAGCTCATGGAGCTGTTCGCGGGGCATGGTTTCGATCTCGGGATGGAAATATCTTTTCATCGGCGTCTCCGTTCGAATGACTGCATGGCGGTTATGCAGATTTTCGGTATAATATACGAGTATTATACACCGCACACGAGAGAGTGTCAAGCGTTTTGTAGATTTCAAAAGCGAGAACTTGTCAAGCGAAAAGAAATATGCTATAATGCAATTTGCATAAATTCGCCTGTTTCGGAAGGAGAAGCCCCATGATCCACCGCAAAGAACTGCGCTGCGGACTGATCGGAAACCCGCTCGGACACAGCTATTCCCCCGAGATCCACGCCCTGCTCGCGGATTACGAGTACCGGCTTTTCCCGCTTGAAGAGGAGGAGGTGGCCCCGTTCCTTGCCGCGCGCGCGTTCGACGCGATCAATGTGACGATCCCGTACAAGAAAACCGTCATGCCGTATTTAGACGAGATCTCCCCCGAAGCGCGGCGCATCGGCTCCGTGAACACGATCGTCCGGGACGGGGACGGGCGGCTTCTCGGGTATAATACGGATTACGCGGGATTTTCGTTCATGCTCCGCCGGCGCGGCATCGCGCTCTCGGGAAAGAAGGTCCTCATTCTCGGCAGCGGGGGCGCGTGCGCGACGGTGAAGACGGTCGCGGAGGACGCGGGCGCGGAATCGGTCACGGTGATCGGCAGGCGCGACAACAACCCGCAGACCCTCGTGCTCCACGCGGGCGCGGAGGTCCTCATCAACACCACACCGGTCGGCATGTTTCCGAACAACGGCCAAAGCCCGGTCGACCTCTCGCTTTTCCCCCGTCTCGAGGCTGTCGCGGACGTGATCTACAACCCGGCGCGGACCGCCCTGATCCTCGACGCGGAACAGAAGGGCGTCAAAACCGCGTCCGGGCTTCCCATGCTGGTCGCGCAGGCCAAGGCGGCGGCGGAGCTGTTTACCGGGGAGCATGTCCCGGACGAGGAGACGGAGCGGATCATCCGCGCCGTTTCCCTCGTCAAGCGGAACATCGCGCTCATCGGTATGCCCGGGGCGGGGAAATCCACCCTCGGACGAGCGCTCGCCCGGCAGCTCGGCCGGGATTTCGTCGATCTGGACGACGAGATCGTGAAAGCCGCGGGCAAGCCGATCCCCGAAATCTTCGCGGAGGACGGCGAACCGGCTTTCCGGGACCTCGAAAGCGCGTGTCTCGCACAGATCTCTGCGCGTTCATCCCTTGTGATCGCGACGGGGGGCGGCGCGGTGATCCGCGCGGAAAACCGGAGACTGCTCAGGCAGAACAGCACGGCGGTGCTTCTGCGCCGACCGCTCGGCGAACTGGATTCCAACGGCAGACCCCTGTCGAAGCTGCATTCGGCGGAGGAACTGTGGGCGGCGCGGCGTGCGTATTACGAAAGCGCCGCGGACGCCGAGATCACGGTCGAGCCCGACGTCTCCCGCTCGCTCGAAAAATTGCTCGCGGCGATCGAGGCGGCGGACGCGGACGCGTGAGGGGAGGGGTCCCGCTGACGCGGGGATAACGGAACGAATGCTTCGTTTCAAAGAGACCGTTTTCCCCTTGCCTCGCCGGTGCGACTGCCGTGCCGACGCAGTCGCACTTGGCACGCGGGAGAGGTGTCACCGTCGTGAGACGGTGACGGAGAGGAGAACCACAGAGGTTGTAATATTTGACCCTCTCAGTCAGCTTCGCTGACAGCTCCCCCGGAGGGGGAGCCAAGACGGGGGCTTTCTTCCCCCCTCCCCCCTCACATCATCCTATACGCTTCCTCCGCGAGCCGGTGCCACATTTCCCGGTCCGCGCCGCCGTCCGGCTCCATGCCCGCCCGCTCGCGGTACTGCCGGACGGCTTTTTCCGTGGGACCGTCGTAGATCCCTGTGACGGGCACGGGATCGAAACCGTAGAACGCGCCCAGCTCGCCGAGCAGCGCCTGCAAAACGCGGACGCTGTCCGACCGGTCCCCCTCTCTCAGGCGGAAATCCGGATCGGCCGGCACGGAGAGCAGGGGCACAGGCGCGATCCGGCCGCTTTCTCGGCGGCTGAGATCCACAAGCCGATCCCATGTTTCCCGTCCGCAGACCCCGGTCGCGGGCAGACCGCCCCACTCCTGAAACGCCCGCACCGCCGCCTCCGTCTGCGGGTTGTACACTCCCGTGACGTTGACCTTGATCTTCGGGAGATCGAATCTTCGGGCAAGCCAGCGCAGCATCCTCTGCAGCCGCGCGATCCGTTCCCGGTCGTTCGTTTGATTGACGAGCATAGTACCACCTCTTATCCGTTTCGTAAAATCGCCCGCGGAGCCGTCGGGTATTCCGATCCAAAACCTACTCCGCTGCGTTCGGCCTCTTCTTTACGCGCCCATGCTTCCGCCGAACTGCGCCGCGTCCCCGTATTCTCCTTCGACGACGGCGCGGTACGCGGAGGCGAGGGAATCCCAGGTGAAGGACGAGATGACGCCCGTCGGATCGAGCCCCGCGATCCGCTGCCAGGTGCGGACGGCAAGCGCGGTCGCGGGACCGAAGATCCCGTCCTCCGTGAGGGGAGGGATCGCGGAATAAATCTCCCCAAGCCGGTTCAGCCAGCGCTGGACGGCGCGCACGTCCTCCCCGCGCGAGCCCTGCCGCAGGGGCATCCCGGGATAGGGAGCGGTGCGCGCCGCGAAGTAATCGTCCGGAAGGGACGCGCGGAGGTTCACATAGGCGTCGTACAGCCGCTCGCCCGTTTCGGCATCGACCTCCCCGGTCACGGACAGACCGACCTCGTATTGAAAATCTTCCACGGACTGCTTGGTCAGCGGCCCGAAAATGCCGTCGATCTCCACGGGGCGCACTGCCTCGATGAAATCCGAGACGAACCGGAGCAGGTACTGCAGCTCCCGCACCTCCGAGCCGCGCAGTCCTTCGTAGAGCCGGTCGTCGAACAGCAGGGTCACGTCCTCGATGGAGACGCCTTCGGAATTCAGGTCCGAAAGGCTTTTGACCGCGGCGTAAACCCGCTCGATGGCGTACCACGTGCCGCGGTCGATCTCCCCGGTCTCCTCCAGCGCGAACTGACGCTGAAAGCTCTTCACGGCGTCCGCGGTTTCCGCCGAGTAGAAGCCGTTCACATCCCGGATCTTCGGGATGCCGGGGAAGTTCTTCGAGATGCGGTTCAGCCTGATCTGCGCGAGGTACACGTCGTCGCCGAACATTTCCGGTTTGAGGGGCTCGCCGGGCCAGCTCTCCCGCACGCCCTCCACGGCGACGTTTTCCACAAGCTCGATGTCGTCCCCATAGTAATAGCGCAGAATGTCCACGGGAGAGTACCCGGCGTTCGCGAGCTCCACGGAGCCCCACTGCGAGAGCCCGCCGCACTGCACCTCGAGTCCGTCGCAGTACAGGGCGAAGAGAGGTTCGACCGAGCCCTCGCGCCGGATGTAGGAATTGAAGACCTGATCGACGAGACGGGAGACGTTCTCGAAAATGTCGCGCCCGTAGACGTAGGACTGATCGATCGAGGTGGAGTTCGTGATCTGAAAATCGTAGCCCCGGCTCGGGTAGTATTCGGTGTAAACGCGGTTGAGGGCAAAGCTGATCTGGGCGTAGATGTTCGCGAGCAGGGCGCTTTCGGGCCAGGTCGGGTAGATTTCGCTCGACGCGACGTTTTTGATGTAATCCGCGAACGGCACGGTGACGTTGCGCGCCGGGGTGTTCGGAGAGCCGAGATGCACCGTGATGTTTTCCGGTATGATCGGCAAAAGGGCGTTTTGAGCGTTCAATCGGATCCTCCTTTCGGGGATGGGGCAGGGATCGGACGGGAGAAGGAGAGGGACGGACGGGGCATCGGCGGGGCTGCGCGGCGGGGATCAGCGGGTGCCGCCGGTGAGCATTCCGTTTTCGTTTCCGATGTCCTCGCGCCGCAGTCCGCCCGGCTGAAGCGCTTCGACGTCCGGCGTCTCGTACAGCGCGGTGCGCCCGAACGCGCCGGGCATCGCGTCCGCTTCGCCGAGGGGGATGAGCGTGACGTTCTGGAGCGAAACGACGCCGGGAAAAACCGGCACGGCGACGTATTCGGCGGGGTAATAACCGTCCGCCATGACCTGTATGCCGTACAGCGCGTAGGGCCGGGCGGCGCCGGGACGCAGGCTTTCCCCTTCGTCGGGGGCGGGAAGCCCGACGGTGGGCGTCAGACCGTCCTCGTCCGTGCGCAGGGAATAGAGCACGTCGCCCCCGCCCTCCTCCGCGTAGTCCGTGATATACACGAGCGCGCCCGCTATCGGGATCGTGCCGTTCGCTTCCGAAACGAAAATCCTTTGAAATCCGGTCATGGGATCACCTCTTTTTGAAGCAGTCTTTCCCATTGTATGCGCACGCCCGAAAATCGGTTCGTGCAAGCGGAATATACATTGGAATTCACATGCTAATGGATAAATATGCAAAAATTCAAGGGTCGGTTGAATGCAGAAGCTGCCAATATATGGAATTACAACGGCCAAATAATGGTAAAATAAATACCATTAAATGGGAATTTTCAGCCGTTATTTCACATAAAACGCAAAAACGTGTGAAATTTTGCAAGTGTTTCTTGAATTTTTGAATTTTTCGTAAATTCAAGAACGGCTTTATTGCAATCCGCGTCAAAATGTGGTACCCTGTGATCGGAAACAAAACCCGCCCCAAAAATGCATAAACGAACGCGGGAGCGGAAACCGATTTTTATCATCGAAAAGGAGAGTTTATCATGACGGACAGAAGCATCATCGGACAGCGGATCGCGGAGCTGAGAAAAGAAAAGGGCTGGACGCAGGCGGAGCTTGCGGACAAGCTCTGTGTGACTCATCAGGCGGTCTCCCAGTGGGAGCGCAGCGAAACCCTGCCGGACATCCTCACCCTGCCGAAGCTCGCGGAGATCTTCGGCGAAAGCATCAATGCCATCCTCGGAACCGAGGAACCCGCGGCCGCGCCGACGCCCGACACAGCCGCGCCGACCCCCGAGGTGTCCGCTGAGGAAGCGGCCCTGAAACAGAGCATCGAAGAAAGACTCGCCGCGCTGAACGAGGAGCTGAAGGCGCGCGAAGCGGCGGAGCTTGCCGCGCAGCAGGCGCAGGAGAATGCAAAAGAAGAAGCGGAAGACGGGCAGGAAGCGGAAAACACGGAAGACGCGGAAACCGTCGAAGGCAAGAGCGAAGCGGCCGGGGAAGAGCAGTCTCAGAAATCCGACGACGGCTTCTATCACTTCGAGATCCCGGCGATCAATATCCCGGCGGTCCCCGAGCTTCACATTCCCCTCATCAACATCCCCGCGAAGCAGATCAGCATTCCGAAATTCAACATGCCGAACAGAGAGACGGTCGAGGATAAGATCAAGAGCGGCGCGGAGCAGTTCAGGGCGCAAACCGAAAAAATCGAGAAGCAGATCCGTGACGGCGTCGAAAAGAGCCGTGCGCAGTTTGAAAAGGCGTTCTCCGATGTTGAGACCGACCGGTCCCGCGCGGATGTGAACGTCGAAGCGGACGACTTCTCCCTCCCGGAGACGGATTACGTTTTCGATTTTGAGGACAGCGACGAGGACTACGAAATCGCAATCATCAAGGACGGCGAGATCGTCACGAGCTTTGTCGGCAGCCCGGACAGCTTTGTGAAGATCGAGCTGAACAACCTCGGCGGCTCGCTCAAATCCACTCTCAGCGTCACGGTGAACGGCGATGTCAGCGGCGATGTCGAAGCCGGTACCTCCGTCACGGTGAACGGCGATGTCAGCGGAGATCTGGACGCCGGGAGCTCCGTCACGGTCGGCGGGTCGGCGGCAGGCAGCATCGACGCGGGCGCGGGCGTCACGGTCGGCGGGACGGTCGAAGGCAGCGTCGACGCGGGCGCGGGCGTGACGGTCGGCGGAAACGTCGAAGGCGACGTGGATGCGGGCGGCCGGGTCGAGATCGGCGGGGACGTCGAAGGAAACGTGGACGCGGGCGGAAGCGTTGAGATCAGAGGCTCGGTCGACGGCGACGTGGACGCCGGTTCCCGCGTGGAGATCGAAGGGGATGTGGACGGCTCGGTTTCCACCAGCGGCAACATCCAGATCGGCGGCGACGTGAACGGCGACGTCGAAGGCGGCAAGGTCATCATCAACGGTGATCTGAACAACTGAGGCACCGGAGCCGGCGGGAGGCGCCTCCCGAACACGCCGGACTGAACGGAAAAACCGCTTTCCCCTCCCGGGAGAGCGGTTTTTTGCGAGCAGGGGGCGAAGTCACGCTTTTCCCCTTGCTTTTTCCGTCCGATTACGGTATAATAAAGCATTACAAAACGCCATAATCGGAGTGATTCCATGCTGACCGTTGCCATGACCCCGTCCGTTACCGAAACGGGGATCCAAATCCACGCGCGCTACGAAAATTATGTCCTCTCCGGCGCTCCCTTCGTCGGGGAGACCGTCTGCCCCGTGATCCTGCCCCTCACTGCGGACCTCTCCCTCGTTTCCCGTTACGCGGAGATGTTCGACGCCTATCTCATGACGGGCGGAGGCGACGTCGATCCAAAATATTACGGCGAAGAGCGGCATCCGCTCTGCGGGGAGCCGAGCGAAAAACGCGACCGGTTCGAGATCGCCCTGCTGCACGAGCTCGTCCGGCTGAAGCGTCCCGTCTTCGGCATCTGCCGCGGCATTCAAATGATGAACGTCGCGCTCGGCGGCACCCTCTGGCAGGACATCGGTTCCCAGCTGACCGTGGAGCCCCACCTCTCAAACCCGGAGCAGACGCACACCGTGTATGTGTCCGGCTCGCTCGCGGAGCTTTTCGGCAAAACGGAGATTCTGACGAACAGCTGGCACCATCAGGCGGTCGCCGTCCCCGGCGAGGGGCTGAAGGTGTTCGCGCGCTCGCGGGACGGCGTGATCGAGGCGGTCGCGCACGAAAGCCTGCCGTTCTACCGCGCGGTGCAGTGGCATCCCGAAATGCACCCGGAAGACGAAATCTCAAAAAAACTGATCGCGGCCTTCCTCGCGGCGGCGCGGGACAACAAGGCATAACAAAATCACAAGGGCGGAAAAGGATTATCAATATGGAAAAGAAAATCACGGAGGTCATCCTCTGCAAATACGGCGAACTCATTCTGAAGGGCACCAACCGGAGCACCTTCGAGGCCCAGCTTCTGCGCGAGGTGCGCCGCCGCGCCGCGTTCTTCGGGCGCTTCGACGTGCACGCGAACCAGTCGACGGTCTACGTCGAGCCGGAGAATGAGGAGTCCGCCGACCGCATCGACGAGCTGTACGCGCAGCTCAAAAAGGTCTTCGGCTTCGTCGCGCTGTGCAAGGCGGCTGTGAGCGAAAAGACGCTCGAGGCGATCCTCGAGACGGCGAAGGCGTATCTGCCCGCGAAGCTCGCGGGCGTGAAGACCTTCAAATGCGAGGCGAAGCGCAGCGACAAGCGCTTCCCCCTGTCCTCCCCCGAGCTCGCGGGCGAGGCGGGCGGCGCGATCCTTGAGGCGATGCCCCATCTCACGGTCAATCTCACCGAGCCGGACGTCGTCGTCAAGATCGAGGTGCGGGAGCAGTACGCCTACATCCACGCCGGTCAGGACAAGGGCGCGGGCGGCATGCCCATCGGCTCGGCGGGGAAGGGAATGCTTCTCCTCTCCGGCGGCATCGATTCCCCCGTCGCGGGCTGGCGCATGATGCGCCGCGGCATGACGGTGGAATGCGTGCATTTCGAATCCTTCCCCTACACGAGCGAGGCGGCGCGCGAAAAGGTCTTCGAGCTTGCCGCCGAGCTTGCCGAGTTCTGCGGAAAAATCAAGGTCCACGTCATATCCCTCACGCACATTCAGGAATCCCTGCGCGACCGGTGCGAGGAGGATTATTTCACCCTGCTGCTGCGCCGGTTCATGATGAAGCTCGCGTCGCGCAGCGCGGAGGAAAACGGCTGTCCCGCGCTCATCACCGGGGAATCCCTCGGTCAGGTCGCGTCCCAGACCTTAAAGGCGATGGTCGTGACCGAGGACGCCGCGGACCGCCCGGTCTTCCGTCCCCTCATCGGCATGGATAAGGAGGAAATCGTCGTGAACGCCCGCGAGATCGGCACGTTCGACACATCCATCCTCCCCTACGACGACTGCTGCACCGTCTTCACGCCGCGGCATCCCCGCACCCAGCCGGAGCTTGAAAAGGTGCTCCGCGAGGAAGGCCGCGTGGATGTCGACGCCCTGCTTGAGGAAGCGTGGGGAACGCGTCACTGCGTCGTGATCGAGCAGCAGATCTGAGCGCGTGAAAAAGCTCATGAACGGAACCAGCTGCGATGATGAGTGAATGCAGGCTATGTCCGCGGCTCTGCTGCGTCGACCGGAGGAGCGCGCGCGGCTTCTGCGGCGCGGGAGAGGAGATCGAGGTCTCAAAGATCATGCTCCACCACTGGGAGGAGCCGCCCATTTCGGGCGATCCCCGGGGGGAGAGGGGCTCAGGCGCGATTTTCTTCACCCATTGCTCCCTCGGGTGCGTCTATTGCCAGAACCGGAAAATCAGCGTCCGCCGCGCACAGGGGGAGAGCTATTCCCCCGCCCGCCTCGCGGACGAAATGCTCCGCCTCGAGGAGCAGGGCGCGTACAACATCAACCTTGTGACGCCGACCCATTATTCGGACGCCCTGACCGAAGCGGTCCATGAGGCGAGAAAACGGGGGCTGAGCGTGCCCGTCGTGTGGAACACGGGGGGATACGAGCTGCCCGAGGTCATAGAATCGCTCCGCGGCACGGTCGACATCTTCCTCACGGATTTCAAATACGCCTCCTCCGCGCTCGCCGAACGCTATTCCGGCGCGCCGGATTACCCCGAGCGCGCCCGCGCGTCGCTCGAGGTCATGGCAAAGATCGCGGGGCCGTGCGAATTCGGGGACGACGGCATGATGAAGCGCGGCGTGATCGTGCGCCATCTCGTGCTGCCCTCGCACGCCGACGATTCGATCCGGGTCCTGTGCACCGTTGCGGAAACGACCGGAACCGAAGCCGTGCGCCTGTCCCTCATGGCGCAGTACACACCCGATTTTCTCCCGCCGCCTTCCGCCTCGTCCTCATTGAAGCCGGACGCGGAAGGGGCTGAGCGGGACCGCTATCGATCCCTGCGCCGCCGCGTGACGACCTATGAGTACGACAAGGTTTCGAAAGAGGCGGTCCGTCTCGGCTTCGACGGCTGGATGCAGGAACGCTCGTCCGCCGTCACGCGGTTTACTCCCGATTTTTGAAGGAGAACCAAAGGAAGATGACATATGTAATGGCGGATCTTCATGGCAACGCGCAGCGGTTTCGCGACGTGATGGAGAAAATCGATCTCAAGGCGGACGACACGCTCTATGTGCTCGGCGACGTGATCGACCGTTATCCGGACGGCGTCGCCATCCTGCAGACGCTCATGGAGCTGCCGCAGGCGAAGATGCTGCTTGGCAATCACGAATATATGATGCTGAACGCCCTCGACCCGCAGAGTGCCGGGGACGGCGGGGCGGAAGCGGAAGACGCGCGTGCGTATGCGCTCGCGCTGTGGTATTACAACGGTGGAATGGCGACGCACGACGCGATGAACGCGCTGAGCGGTGAGGAGAGAAGCCGGATTTTCCGCCGTCTCCGCAGCCTGCCTCTGAACCTGGAAGCGACGGTCGGGGAGAAGAAGTTTCTCTTTGTCCACGGCGCGCCCGTTTCGCTTTGTCCGGAGGGCGAGGACCCGACGTACTGGGCGGTCTGGACGAGACTGACGCCCGACTGCGAACTGCCGGAGGACAAAACCGTGATTTTCGGGCACACGCCGACTTCGCATTACCAGTTTACAAATCCCCTGTCCGTCTGGTTCGGACAGAGCCGGATCGGCATCGACTGCGGCGCGGGCTATCCGTCCGATTGCGCGCGGAGCGGCAGACTCGCGTGCGTGCGGCTCGAGGACATGGCGATTTATTATTCGGAGAACTGATTCGAAAGCAAGGACGGTTTTCGGCATGAAAATCAAAGTGAAGGACATTCCCCTTGAAAAAGCGCTTGCAGAGCCGGAGCAGACTCACAAACAGCCGCTGCGGCCCAAGCGGTTCTGGCGCTGGCTGATCAAGACCCTGGCGGCGGGCGACATGAAAAAAACGCGGTTCACCGTCTCGAAAATCGGGATGGACCGGCTTGCTCAGAACGAGCCCTGCCTCGTCCTTATGAACCATTCCTGCTTTCTCGATCTCGAGATCGCCGAGACGATCCTGTACCCGCGTCCCTTGAATATTATCTGCACCTCGGACGGCTTTGTCGGCAAGGAGTGGCTGATGCGGCACATCGGGTGCATCCCGACGGAGAAATTCGTGCCCGATATCACCCTGCTGCGCGACATGAAATACGCGCTCAAGGAACTCGGAAGCTCCATCCTCATGTACCCTGAGGCGAGCTATACCTTCGACGGCACGGCGACGCCCATGCCCGAATCCCTCGGCGGGACCCTGAAACTGCTCGGCGTCCCGGTCGTGACGATCATGACCGAAGGGGCCTTCCTGCGCGATCCGCTGTACAACGGACTGCAGCTGCGCGACGTGACGGTGAGCGCGGAGGTAAAATACCTGCTTTCCCCGGAGGAGATCAAGGAGAAAACCGCCGACGAGCTGAACGCGATTTTGAAAGAGGCGTTCACGTTCGACAATTTCCGCCGTCAGCAGGAAAAACGGGTGAAGGTTTCCGAACCTTTCCGCGCCGACGGGCTGAACCGCGTTCTGTATAAATGCCCGCACTGCCTGACGGAGGGCAAAATGAAGGGGCAGGGCACAGAACTCGTCTGCGCCGCGTGCGGGAAGAAGTACGTCCTTGACGAATACGGCTTCCTTTGCGCCGAGGACGGGGACGCGAAATTCACGCACGTCCCCGACTGGTACGCGTGGGAGCGGGAATGCGTGCGCGAAGAGCTCAAAAACGGCACCTATTCCCTCGATATCCCGGTCGAAATCTGTATCATGCGGAACATGAAGCACATCGCCCGCGTGGGAAAAGGCAGACTGCGCCACGGAACGGACGGATTTCTGCTCGAGGGCTGCGACGGAAAACTGACCGTGAAGCAGCCCCCGCTCGCCTCCTATGGGCTCTACGTCGATTATTATTGGTACGAGATCGGGGATATGATCTGCATCGGGGACAAAAAGACCCTGTACTACTGCTTCCCGCAGAGCGGAGAGGACGTGGTGGCGAAGACCCGCATCGCCGCGGAGGAACTGTACCGCATAAAACGCGCCGAAGCACGGGCGGGGAAATAAACGAAAAGAGAAAACCGGGGAGGGTGAACCGCCCCCTGTCAAGTAGACAGTGAAAAAACAAAAGAAATGTTTCATGAATTCCACCCTGCTTTCCGGTAGGGTGGAGTTTTTTACACGGCAGCACGATGAAATTCCATCGGCGTCATGCATTTGAGCCTGAGCT
>JAFYBN010000060.1 GCA_017540175.1 Clostridia bacterium
AGACGACGCCGTGACCCGCAAGGAATTCGCGTGGATCTTCGCGCGCGCCCTCAAGCTCGAAAACCTCGCGGTCAAGAACAATATCCCGGACGGCTCCGTTCCGGACGTGAAGGACATGACGAGCGTCTGGTACGCGGGCATCTACACCCTCTACCGCGCGGGCATTCTGAACGGCTCGGACGAAAAGGGCACCTTCAATCCCGAAGCGTACATCAGCCGCGCGGAGGTTTCCGCCATCGTGGTGCGCATGATGACGCCTGCGAGACGCGTGGACGCCCCGAAGAACCTCGGCGCCTGATACGATCACAGACCCCGAATCAAGTAACCAAAGAAACGCGGCAGGACCGAACACGGCTCTGCCGCGTTTTTTCGAGCGCGGCTCTTGTAATACGCCCCAGCTTCTGATATAATGAAGCATATACATCAAGCGAAAGGATCGATCCCCATGACGAAGCCAGGATTCTGCCTGCCGAAAGCGGCTGTCATCGGGTTGGCATTGCTTATGGCGCTGTCTGTTTTCCCCGTGACCGCGGGAGCGGGAGGAGAGGTTCTTCTGACCCTGAAAGCGAAAGACGCCGTTCTTGCGGGACCTGCCGTTCTGCGCGGAGAAAAAGCGTGCAATATCGGAAAAAACGGCGGAACGAAGGAGGGTACTTTGACCTACTCCCTGTCCGCTTTGCCCGCGGACGGATATTATACCCTGCGGATCCATTACTATTCCGGCTCGGACGACCGCACCTTCGATCTTACGGCGGACGGGGAGACGACGAAGCTCCGTTGTCCCTCGACCGGCGGGTTTGACAAACTCGGCACGATCGAGATCGATCTTCTGCTCACCAAAGCCGGCTCGCTCACCGTCGGCTCGGACTGGTACGGCCCCGACCTTCTGAAAATCGAAATCCTCGAGCCGCAGATCGCGGAAACGGAGAAGCGCGTTTACTCGAGCCCGGACGAAGAACGCATCGAAAAGGACGGCATCGCGCTGATTCTTGACAAAAACAACGGCATTTGGTCGTTTGAAGCCGGAGAACACCGGATCGTTTCAGAGGCCCGCGCCGAGGTCACGCTCGATGGCAGGGCGGTCGCGTCCCATGATTTCGCCGCGCACCGGATCGAGCGGGAAGGGGACAGCGTGCTCTTCGTACACGAAAACCACCCCGCCTTCCCAGGCAAACTGACGCAGCTCTTCCGCTTCGACGCGGAGAAGAACGCGGTGCTGACCGAGGTCAGCATCAGCGCGGATGCGGTCCTCGAGACGAATTGCATCGCCCCCCTCGCCGTCTACGGGGACGGGGTCGCCGTGGAAAACGGCGTCTTCCTCTCGATCCCCTTCGACAACGACATGTGGGCAGAGCCGTCGTTCACTGCCGTGCAAAAGCTCAGGGGAAAATCGCTGTCCCATGAGGCGGCGGCGCTGTACAATACCGAGACCGGAGCGGGTCTGGTCGTCGGTTCGGTCGAGCACGGCGTGTGGAAGACCGGGATCGCCGCGGACGCGAGGTTCGGCAAGCTCGAAGGACTGACCGTATACGGCGGTGCTTCGGACGAGAACACGCACGACAACTCCCCGCACGGCTCGCTCGCGGGCACGGAGATCAAATCCCCCCTGATCTTCGTCTGTGCTGCGGAGGACTGGCGCGAAGGACTTGCGCTTTACGGAAAGGCGAACGCCGAAGTCGTGCCGCCGAAGCAATCCGTGCCGGACGTTCCGTTCGGCTTCAATTCCTGGGGCGTGCTGCAGGACAAGGTCAGCTATTCCGCGCTGCTTTCGGTGTCAGACTATGTGAAGAGCGCGTTTCAGGACGTCTGGACGTCGGACGGCAGCCCGGTTTACATCAACATCGATTCCTTTTGGGATTTCATCACCTACAACGATCCGTCGTGCTCGCTTTCGACGACTGACGCCCTCCGTTCCTTCGTGAAGACCTGTCACGACAACGGTCAGAAGGCGGGCATTTACTTCACGCCCTTTGCGGCGTGGCAGTCCGACGAAAAGGCGCTGAAAAGCGCGAAGGTCGACGGGACGAAATACACCCTCTACGACGCCGCGCTGAAAAAATCCGACGGGAGCGGGCTTTACGGCAAGCTCGACGGCGGGTACGCGCTCGATCCGACCCACCCGGCGACGGTGAAGCGCTTCGAGGACATGCTGCGCGAGTTCATCGACCTCGGATTTGAATACGTCAAGCTCGATTTCATGACCCACGGCGCGCTCGAAGGACAGCACTACGCCGAAAGCGTCCGCACCGGCATGCAGGCGTACGCGTACGGGATGGAAAAGATCGCTTCGATCTGCGCAGGAAAGATGTTTGTCAATCTCTCCATCGCGCCGCTGTTCCCGTATCAGTACGCGGACGGCAGACGGATCAGCTGCGACGCGTTTTCCTCGCTGGACAATACCCGGCACGTTTTGAGCTGTCTCACCGCCGGCTTCTGGGAAAAGGCGATCTATCCGTATCCGGACCCCGATCATCTTGTGGTCTGGGGAAAGGACGGCGCGGTCGATGAAGGAGAAGCACGATGCCGCGTCACCTCGGGCGTCATTGCCGGCACGAGCTTTCTCGTCGGCGACGACCTCTCCGACGCAGCGAAGAATCCCGAAAAGGATCGCCGCCTCCGGGAAATGTTCGCGAACGAACGGATCGTCGCCACCGCAAAGCTGAATCGGAGCTTCCGTCCGCTGCGGGTCACGCCGGGCGCGAAATGTGCCGAGGAGTTTTTCTGCGCGGACGGCGACAGCCTCTACCTCGCGGCGTTCAATTTCGGCGACGGGAAGAAAACTGAGACCTGGGAGCTCGGCGATCTTCTCGCGGGAGATCGATTCGACCTCGTTGAGCTCTGGAGCGGCGCGGAGTCCGCGCTCACCGGGACGGCGCTTTCCTTCGAGATCGCGCCGCGGGACGCCGTGATCTATCGGATCACCCCGGTCAAATCCGGCGTCGGCGAAGAGAGCGCACAGGCGGACACGGCGTCATCCGGCGCGGAGCCGGGACCGGGCGACGAAGCTCCCGCCCCTCCCGCAGCGGAGGGGACCGAAGAGCCGACGGACAGCGGACACCGGGAAAGCACGCCGCTTGTCCCCGTGATCCTCGGGGCGGTCTTTGCCGCGCTCGCGGTCGGCGCACTCATCCTCTTCAAAAAACGCGGAAAGCGGAGCCGATAAGCGCGCCGGAGTGCGCGGGCAAACGGGACCGCGTGTCGGATGCCCGGCATTTTTTCCCGGTTTTTGCGCGGGAACGGTTGACGCGCATGCGGGAATATGCTATACTGTTCACAGAATCGCCGCGGGGACATGAGTTTCTCATCCGGCGTCCGCGCGGTCCTGTCAGACCGGCGTTGTGAGGAGGCGAATATGTCCGAAATCATTGAAGCGGCCCGCATGCTGAGTCCCGAAACCATCCCGGTCAGCGTGAGCATCCTGCCCGCCGCGTGGCTGAAATACGGCGCGGATCTGCAGCGGCTGATCGACGGATACCCCCAGTTTTTCCATGGGATGAAGGTCGATCCCGATCACGTCGAGGAACATCTCTCGCCGAGCTACCGCAAGGGCGTGTACATCGACGAATGGGGATGCGAGTGGCACAACGAGCACGCCGGCAACGAGGCGATCGTGGTGGGTCATCCCGTCCGTTCGGAAGAGGACGTTTTCACCCTGAAAATTCCCGACTGCCGCGACGGCCGTCTTCCGCACGGGTTCATGTATCTCAGACTGCTCGATCTCGCGGGCTTTGAGAACGTCATGATGTGGTTTGCCGAGGAGGGCGAGGTCATTCAGACCCTCATCGACAAGGTGCTCGAGTACAATCTCTATCAGGTGGCTGCGGTTTTGCCCCGCATGGGCGAAATGATCAGCTTCGGCGACGACCTCGGCATGCAGAAGGGGCTCGCCATCGGAGCCGAGCGCTGGCGCAAATATATGAAGCCCTGCTTCCGCAAGCTCTACGGACTCGTCAAGGCTTACCGCCCGAGCGAGCTGATCTACATGCACACGGACGGCTGTATCTGGGAAATCATGCCCGACCTTGTGGAGTGCGGCGTGGACGTCATCAACCCGCAGTTCCGCGCGAACGGGCTGGACAATCTTGTCCGCGTCTGCCGCAAGGAGCAGATCATCACGATCAACCTCGATCTTGACCGCCAGTTCTTCCCGCACGCGACCCGTTCCGAGCTGTTCGACCACATCGGCTCGTGCGTCGAAGCGCTGTGGCTGAAGGAGGGCGGGCTGGGACTCGCGGCGGAGCTCAATTACGACGTCCCGCTCGAAAACATGGCGGCGATCCTCGACGCGCTCGAGAAATACCGTTTTTACAAGGGCAAAAGCTGATCCTCGGCGACGAGCCGTATTCACAAAGTTTGTTTTCCGATCTTTTATGATTCAGATAAAGGAGTGTGTTTTATGGAACCGATCGACACGAAATGTCCGAAGTGCGGGGAGCCGCTCAAAATCGATCCGTCTCAGAAAGAAGTCACTTGCGATTCCTGTCACGCAGTTCTCCTGATCGACGGCGAAGTCCTGCGCGTCAAAGACGAGGACGGCGAGAAAACCGCTGACAAACCTGCCGCACAAAAAACCGTGGCACAGATCGCGGCGGAGGAAAGAGCGGCGCAGGAGGCCGAGAGAAAAAGGATCCAGGAAGAAGCGAAGGCGAGGCTCGCCGAGCGGGAAAAGCTGGAGAAGGGGGATGATCCCTCAGCGAAGCTGCCGAACGGCATGTATAAGGAAAGAACGCTCCAGTCCTGCCTTCAGGGCGGGCTCCTGCTCGTCTTTCTGTGCGGCCTCGGCGTCTTTTCCTACATCGTCTCCATGATTCCCGCGGGACTTTTCGGCGTCGCTGTCGCGAAGGACAGCACGTCGTCCCAGTCGATTTACGACGTTCAGAACATCGTGCAGACCTTGCTCGGAACCGTGATCTTCGTTTTCGGCGGCTGGATGCTCTCGAAAAAAGTCGGTGAAGCGGACGCGCTGTATGCCTTCCAGAACAAACAGGATCGAAAGATGGACAAGCGGTACCTGCTCCTCAGCGTATGCCTTGCCGTGATCGTGTATTTCATCCTCGTGGCAGTCATCAACCTCGATTTCTTCTCCGGTCCGATCCGCTACCTCTCCGTATTCTACAGCCGGCAGCCGAGAAGAATCAACGAAGGTCTGAAAATCTCGATGGGTTACCGCTGTCTCGGTGCTCTGACCGTCCTCGCGATCGTTGTTCCGTTCATCGTCGTCGGCGTGTTCAAGGGCTTCCGCTCAAAGATGGCTGCGCTTGAAGAAGAGGAAGTCGAGGAGAAAAAGCGCGCGGAGGAAAAGGCAAAAGAGGAAGCCGAGGAAGCCGAAAAAGAAGCCGCAAGAGCGGCGGAAAGAGAAGCCGAACGGGAAGCCAGACGGCAGGAACGCGAAAGACTGAAATAAAGCATAATCCTGAAGGAGTTTTCGCATGATTTGCGACACCATACTGGACGCCGTCGGAAAAACGCCGATCGTTCGACTCAACCGTATGCCCGAACCGGACAGCGCGCAGATCCTCGTCAAGGTCGAGGGTCTGAACGTCGGCGGATCGATCAAGACGCGCACCGCCCTCAACATGATCGAAGCGGCGGAGGCGGCAGGACTTTTGAATGAAAACAGCGTCATCGTCGAACCGACGAGCGGCAATCAGGGCATCGGGCTTGCGCTGGTCGGCGCGGTGCGCGGTTACCGGACGATCATCATCATGCCCGACTCCGTGAGCGAGGAAAGGCGAAAGCTCATCCGGCACTACGGCGCGGAGGTGAAGCTGATCCACGATTCCGGCGACATCGGCGCCTGTATCCGCGAATGCCTCGAGACTGCGCTGAGAATGAAGGAGCGCTGTCCGAACGTATTTGTGCCCCAGCAGTTCGAGAACCCGGACAACACCCTCGCGCACAAGAACCACACCGCGCTCGAGATCATGGCGCAGGTCTGCGGACCGATCCACGGCTTCTGCTCCGGGATCGGGACGGGCGGCACGATAACCGGCATCGGTGAGGTCCTGCGCGCCCAGTATCCCGATATCGAGATTTGGGCGGTGGAACCGGAAAACGCCGCGATCCTCGCAGGCGGAACCATCGGGACCCACATCCAGATGGGCATCGGCGACGGCATCATCCCGAAGATTTTGAACCGGTCGATCTACGACGAGATCTACGTCGTGACGGACGATGAAGCGCTGACGACCGCGAAGCGCCTCGCGCGGGAGGAAGGACTGATGTGCGGCATCTCGAGCGGCACGAACGTCGCGGCGGCGCTCAAACTCGCGAAAAAGCTCGGGCCGGGCAAAACCGTCGTCACCGTACTTCCCGATACCGCGGAGCGTTATTTCTCCACTCCGCTGTTTGCGGAGTGAGTAAACCGAAAAGAAAACGATGCCGCCGGACGGTTTGTTTCGGCGGCATCTTTACAAATCCGGGCTTTTGTGGTACAATAAACCGATACGGTTATCCGGGGAGGAGGGAAAACATGGCAAACGGCGTGACGGATTGGCTCTGGGAAGCGGCGTGCGCGTGTCCCGCAAAAACCGCGTTTTCCGATTCCTCCGAGACCGTGACCTATTGGGAACTCGCGCGGCAGGCCGCCTCGGCGGCGAAAAAGATCCGGCGGATGCTCGACGGAGAAAAACGCTTGCCCGTCGGCGTGCTGATCGGTCGGAACGCCGCGTCCGTGACCGCCTTTCTCGCGGTCGCCGCGGCGGGATGCTTTTACGTTCCCCTTGATCCCTCTCTCCCGGAGAAGCGGCTCAGAGACATTCTCGGCGTCGTGAAGCCGCGCCTGATCCTTGACGCGTCGGGAAAGGTCCCCGCGGCCGTACAGGGGTACGCGGTCGCGCCCCTTTCCGAGCTGACCGGGGGAGAGGCGGAGTACCCCGCCGACGCGGGGATCATGGACTCCGACCCGCTTTACTGCATTTTCACCTCCGGCTCTACCGGGATTCCGAAGGGCGTGCTCATTTCCCACCGCTCCGTGATCAACATGGCGCGGGCATTTTCCACCGTCCTTCCCATCGATGAAAGCTCCGTCTTTGGCAATCAGGCGCCGTTCGATTTCGACGTGTCGGTCAAGGACATCTATCTGACCCTGTATCACAGGGCGCGGACCGTTATCCTCGAAAAATCCCTCTTTTCGATCCCGAAGCGGCTGATGGAGGTTTTGAACCGCGAGCGGGTCAATACCCTCGTCTGGTCGGTGTCCGCCATGAAGATCCTCTCCGCGCTGAGAACCTTCCGCTCGGCGTACCCGGAGCACGCGCGGCTCATCATGTTTTCCGGCGAGGCGCTTCCCGCCCGCATTCTCGGGGAATGGCAGGACGTGCTCCCGGACGCACAGTACGTGAATCTCTACGGTCCGACGGAGATCACGTGCAACTGCGCCTATTACCGCGTAAACCGCCGCTTTGCCGACGGCGAGCCGATCCCCGTCGGCAAGCCCTTCGACAATATGAACGTATTCCTGCTCTCGCCCGGTGGGGAGAGCCCCGTAACACAGCCCGGCGAGGTCGGCGAGATCTGCGTGACCGGGGCGGGACTCGCGCTCGGCTATTACGCAGAACCCGAGAAAACGGCGCGGGCGTTCGTGACGAATCCTCTCACAAAGGGCTGGGATGAGCGCATGTACCGCACGGGCGACCTCGCGAAATACGACGCGGACGGAAACCTCGTTTTCGTCGGCCGGGCGGACAGCCAGGTCAAATACATGGGCTTTCGCATCGAGCTCGGAGAAATCGAGACCGCGGCGCAGAGCGTCCCCTTTGTGCAGTCCGCGTGCTGTCTGTTCGATGAGAGAAGAGAAGAGCTCTGGCTCTTCTATCAGGCGGACGGGCAAAACGACGCGGCGCTGCTCGCAGCTCTCCGTGAAAAGCTGCCCTCCCACATGATCCCCCGGCGCGTCCGGTATTTTGAAATCCTCCCGCAGAACCGCACCGGAAAACCCGACCGCGGTCTCCTGCGTCAGACCTATTTAACCTGATCCGAGAAGGAGAACCCCATGCAGAAGCTGTACGACATCCTCAACGAAAACTGGCCCGACATTGATTTCGAAAAGGAAGAAAAGCTGATCGACGACGGCGTGCTCACCTCCCTCGACATCGTTATGCTCGTGGGCGAGCTGAACGACGCGTTCGATATCGAAATCACCGCGGACGAGCTTTTGCCCGAAAACTTCAATTCCGCCTCCGCCATCGAAGCCCTCGTCAAAAGACTGACGGCGGAATGAGAAGATGAGCATCAGCGGCGCCGGTTTTCTCTTGTTCCTCACGGCGGCGGCCCTCCTTTACTATCTTGTCCCGAAGGCGTATCGGCGCTTCGTTCTGCTCGCCGCCGGAATCATTTTTTATCTTTCCTTCAGCCCCGCGGCGGGGCTTTGTCTGCTTTTCACGGCATGCTTCACCTTCGGCAGCGCTCTCTTGCTCGGGCGTCTGCACCGGCTCGAAAAAAGCGCGCTCGACGGTGGCGATGCGGATCGCAAAGCCGTCAAGGCGCGCTTCCGCACACGGCGCAAACGCCTGCTTGCCGCGCTTCTCACCGTCAATTTCGCGACGCTCGCGGTGTTCAAATACCTTGATCCGTGGCTCGCCGAGCTGAACGACCTCTTCGGCTTATCGTTCCGTCCCCTGAATCTGCTCCTCCCCCTCGGGATCTCGTTTTATATCTTCCAGACATCCGGCTATCTCATCGACTGCTTCCGCGGGCGCGTGGAGCCCGAGCGGAATTTCTTCAAATACGCGCTGTTCGTCTCCTATTTCCCGCAGATGATCCAGGGACCGATCAACCGCTATCAGTCCCTCGCGCCCCAGCTTTACGAGGGCTCGGATTTCGACGCGGACAAAATCCGCCTCGGCATCGAGCTCCTGCTCTGGGGCATGCTCAAAAAGGTCTTTCTCGCCGATCCGCTCGCGGACGCGGTGAAGGAGATCTACGCGAATTATACCGCGTATTCCGGCTTCTCGGTTTTCCTCGGCGCGGCGCTCTACTGCATCCAGCTTTACGCCGACTTTTCGGGCGGGGTGGACGTCGTGCGCGGCGCGTCGCAGATTTTCGGCATCGAGATGGCGGAAAACTTCAAAAGACCGTATTTCTCCCGCACACTCGATGAATTCTGGCGTCGCTGGCATATTTCGCTCGGCGAATGGATGAAGGACTATCTCTTCTATCCCATGGCGCTGTCCGGCGCGATGGGAAAGCTCGGCAAAGCCGCGCGCAAGCGCTTCGGTGCGGATTTCGGCAAGGTCGCCGTCCCCGCACTGTGCACGCTGATCGTCTTTCTCGCCGTCGGCGTATGGCAGGGACCCGGGCTCGCGAACATTGCCTACGGTCTTTACAACGGTCTCCTCATGAGTTTTGCGCTCCTCGTTGACCGGCGGGTGCGCGCGTTCAAAACCAGGCTCAAAATCAAGGATTCATCCCGCGCATACCGTCTGTTCGGCGTGGCGCGCACCTGCTTCCTCGTCGTGATCGGGCGGTATTTCTCCCGGTCAGCGAGCCTTTACGACGCGCTGAGGATGCTGTGGCGCACCGTGCGGTATTTCGGAGAGGGACTGGGAGAAGGGAATCCTTTCACCGCCTTCGGGCTGGACGGCGGCGCGTGGGCGCGGGTGCTTTTCGCGTGCGCGGTGCTCTTCGCCGTCAGTCTGCTTCAGGAAAAGGGGATCCGCATCCGCGAGACCCTCGCGAAGAAGCCGTGGTACGTTCAGTTCGTTCCGCTGTTCATCGCCGTCGCACTGCTCGTCGTGTTCGTGTATCTCAACACAGATTACACCGCGATCGCCTATGTGTACGAATCGATTTAGGAGGGACCCATGTCGGGCAAAAAATGGCTCTTCATGTTCGCGCTGACGGTCTTTTCCGTCCTTTTGCTTTGCGCGGGCTTCAGTATTCTCGTCGACCCGTTCGGCGTGTTCGGCGATCCGCTCTTCGACTGGTATTCCTACAACGAGACGAACAATCCGCGGACCGCGAAGCTCGCGTATCTCGAAAAGCACCACGGCGAGTATGATTCCTACGTCATCGGCTCGTCGTCCGCCGCGTCGCTCGATCCGAACGAACTCAACGCGTACACGGGCGCGCGGTTTTACAATCTCTTCGTCTACGGATGCGATACAAAGGATTACTGTGATTTCGCCTCCTATATTCTCGGGCATTATGAGGTGAAGAATCTGATCCTGAACATCGGCATCAACGAGGCAAACACCTATGACGAAGGCGAGGACAGCTATACCGGGCGCATGCACGCGCGCGCGACCGACCGCTCGGAGCTTTTCTTCTACCTGTCCTACGCGCTCGCGAATCCCCGTTACGCCGTCGAAAAGCTGATTTCCCGCGCAAAGGATACCGACGTGCCCCAGGTCTTCGACGTCTTCGACGCGCCGACGGGGACCTACGACAAGAGACTGCGCGACGTCGAACAGATTGGCGACCTCAAGCGGTATGAGGCCGCGCACGGCGCGGATTTCGCCGTTTCCCCCGAGACCGCGGGCCTGCCCTATATCGAAGAATGCGCGGCGTCCGTCGCGATGATCCGGGACCTCTGCCGCGAAAAGGGCGTGAACCTCACCGTGATCGCGTCACCCGTCTATATCGCGCAGTGGGAAGCGTACGACGAGGGGACCCTCAGCGCGTACAAGACCGCGCTCGCGAACGAAACGGATTACTATGATTTCAGCCTGACGCCGATCTCGTACGACAGCAGGTATTTTTACGATGCGACGCATTTCCGCAACGCGGTCGGCAGCATGATTCTCGCCGAGATCTTCGGCAATGACGAGGTATGGCGGCCGGAGCCCTTCGGCACACTCGTGACGGCGCAGAACTGCGCGGGGTATCTCGATTCGCTGTTTCAGTCCCCGCCCGTGCCCGAGGAGTCGGATCATACGGCGTCCCTCCCGGTGCTCATGTACCACCACTTCGCCGAGAATCCCGAAAATGACATGACGATCTCCCCCGAGGTATTCCGGGAACAGATCAAAGCCCTCGCGGACGCCGGGTATCGCGCGGTCGACACGGCGGACCTCATCGCCTACGTCCGCCGCGGGATCGAGCTGCCCGAAAAGCCCGTGCTCATCACGATGGACGACGGCTACCTGAGCAATTACGAGATCGCGTGGGGCATCCTCGAAGAGTACGGCATGAAGGCGACGATCTTCCCGATCGGCTCGACCTTCGGAAACCGGGAGTTCTATAAGGACACAGAATACCCGATCAAGCCTCATTTCGATTTCGACGAGGCGCGTGAGATGCTCGCCTCCGGGGTGATCGACATCCAGTCCCACACCTACGACATGCACGCGTGGCCCCCGTTCGAGGAGGACAACCCCGGTGCGCGCTCCGATATGCTTCCGCTCGACGGAGAGAGCGAGGAAGCGTATGCCGCCGCCGTTCGGAGCGACCTTGAAACCTATGACGCGATCCGGAAACGGGAATTCGGCGAAGACTTCCGCGCGCTCGCCTACCCGAGCGGACTCTTCACGGATTACACCGAGATCCTTGTGCACGGCGCGGGCATCGAAGTCACCTTCTCGACCGAGGCGGGGAAGAATACGCTCGTGAAAGGCCTCGCTCAGACGCTGTACGCGCTGCGCCGCTATACCGTCACGAACGATACGACGCCGGACGAGCTGCTCGGATGGCTTGAGCCGTAAGGACGACAAAAAAAGAGAGCTGCCGCATGGACTCTCCCGGAAAACTGATATGCTCCCTCTAAGAGAGACAGTGAAAAAAGACACTGTCATCAAGGGGGAGCATTGTCATGCCACAGAAACAAAAGATAACGGCAGAAGGAAAAGTCAGGGTAGTAGAGGACTATCTGAGCAACCGGATCAGCATA
>JAFYBN010000061.1 GCA_017540175.1 Clostridia bacterium
GAATGCGCGCGGCGCATTCATCTTCTCGGAGTTTCCTCGTTCGACAGCTTCGCCACAACCTCAGCTTCCGAGTATACTCCGGTTTGAATTTGAAGCGAACGTAAGAAACTCCACGCGGGTCTCAAAGCGCCCTTTGCGAAAAAATCCCCATGACCCGTTGGGTCATGGGGATTTTTTACGCAAAGGGTGGGATTCGAACCCACGGTCGGTTATTAGCCGAACACACGATTTCCAGTCGTGCGCCTTAGACCAGCTCAGCCACCTTTGCGTGTGCTGTGTCTATTACCGGTTGGTGCCGGGACACTGTTCACTTGTGCCGTTCCGGGGTATTCCCCGAACCGCTTCGTCATTATATCACACCGGACGATGATTTGTCAAGTGTTTTGCGCGAAAAAAGTATTGGAGGAAATCACCGAATTTTTCAAAAAACCGCGCCGGATCTTCGCACTTCTCCGGCCGCGGGGGGTTTCAGCGATCCCGGTCCCGGAATTCTTCTCATCCGTGTGCCGCCGTCAGACGGATGAGCTTTTCGCGGTCGTCGTCCGCGGCGGCCTTGTTCCTTCGCACCGCGCCGCACACCCGGCACCGATGCGTCAGGATGAACCCCCGCTTCGCGTCCGGCTCGGCGAACACCGCGTCCATGACGCCTCCGCAGTCCGCCGCGCGGTCGCCCGGATTCACGTCCAAATGAAGCGAGCACAAACAGGACGGACAATGGTTGCGCGAGGTATAGCGCAGCGGCGGAACCTCCTTCCCGCAGTTCGCGCACACGAAGCCGGAATCGTTTTTCGTAAATCTTTTACCGTCCAAAAGGCAGCTTCTCCCTTCCCTGCGCGGATTTTCCGCGCCGCTTTTTCCCGTGCGGGTATAAACCCGTCCGCCGGGATCCAAACTAAATCCGAACCCAAATCGGAGGTACCCGACATGAAAAACAATCGTTTCTTTGCATTCCTGTTTACCGCTCTGCTCGCCGCGGCGCTCACGCTCATGCCGATCCCCGCGGCGGCGACGGGCGTTTTCTCCGCCGGCGGCACCGCTCCTGCGAGCGATCCCGTCCCCGGCAGCGCCGCCGGTCAGCCCGTGGGCTCCGCTGACACCCCGAACGCCGCGGACTATGACACGGCTCCGTCGAACGGAACGCCTTCCGGTCGGAATTCCGGCGGCACGGCGTCCGACGACGTGTCCGGCAGTCTGACGTCCGGCAATACCGCGACGGATCGCACGTCCGGCAATACCACATCCGGCAATACCATGCCCGGCAATACCATGTCCGGCAGAACGACATCCGGCGGAACGGCAACTGACCGGACAACATCCGGAAGCACGGCGTCCAACACGGCGGGCAATACGTCAGCCGGTTCGGCTTACGCGTCCGGTGTCCCGACGGCAGCCGCGGAGCGGCATCTGCTGACGCTGGTCCCCCTGCTTGCCGCCGCGGGGCTGCTTTTCGCCGGCTCGCTCCGAGCCCGCACCCGCCGCACAACGCGGCGCGGGACGCAGCTCTTCTGAAATCGAACGCCGCCGACCCGCGATCCGATCCGCGGGAAAGCGGCGTTTGTTTCTTTGGATCTCAGATCCCGACGAACCACGTGGCGCCGTGAACGACCTCCGCTTCGAGCGTGCCTTCGAGGGGAAAGATTTCCCCGTCGAGGCAGAAGCGTTCGGGTCCCCGGATCGTCATGCGGCGGCACCGGGTGAACTCGACCACACCCTTGAACTTCTCGCGCACCTCGCCGTTTTCTTTGAGGTAGGTGCCCTTTCTGTAATCGCCGACGAGGGAAATGAATTTCCTCCGTGACACGTCGTTCACCACGAGCACGTCGAAGTACCCGTCCGTCAGGCTCGCGAGCGGAAGGGCGTGGAAGCCGCCCCCGCAGAAGGAGCCGTTGCCGCACGCGGTCAGCAGGATACTCTTCTGATAGGTCTTGTCGGGAACGGGATTGCCTTCCGTATCGACGCAGTCCTCCAGCGTGATCTCGGCGTCCGTTGTCTTCTTTTTGACGAGGGTCTTTGCGACGCCCGCGATGTAGGCTCCGCTTCCTTTGAGAAGCGGCTTGGTTTTCAGCCGGTTCGTCTCCCAGACGACGGTGCAGTCGAAGCCGATGTTCATCATATTGGCAAACCACCGCTCTTCCCCGCCCGCCCGGACGCGCACAAGGTCGATCTTTGTGGGCTCGAGCTTTTTGATCGCGCCGGAATCGTTCGCGTGTGTGGAAAAATCGTTCCCGCTCCCCGCGGGGATCACGGAAAACGACGCCGTCGCCGCGTTCCCGGACTGCATGATGCCGTTGACCGCCTCATACACCGTTCCGTCCCCGCCGTAAACGACGACGTGGGCGCACGGCTCGCGGACAAAGATTTCCCGCACCAGATCGGTGATCTGTCCCGGCTTGTCGCTCAGAATCATCTCACCCTTTGTATTCTCCACCGCGTGCTTCGCCGCCATGAGATGCTTGCCGGCGCCCGCCGCGGGGTTGAGAATATGAAGCTGATGCCGTTCGTAAACGGGCGGGAGGTAGGCGTCCGTCCCGGGTTGTTCTTTCATGTTCCTCTCCTTTTCGTAATCCGCGCGTTTTTCGTCCCGCGCGCTCCGCTTCGCTGATCGATCCGCCCGCTTCGCGCTCCGCGCCGGACGGCCGCAGGATCAATTTTGTTTTCTCACGGACAGGTATTCGTCATAAAAGCGATAAAAGCGGCAGACGTACCCGGCGTCGGCGCGTTCGCGGTACGCGTCGTCCTCGTCGATGTCCGCTGTGCATCCGAGCGTCCCCGCCTCGTCGATCACGTCGTAATAGACGCAGGATTCGCAGGGCGCGGCCTTCGGCTTCGGTTTCGTCCGTTTTTCGGTCTTTTCGGTCTTTTCGGTCGTCACGGCTCTCCCCCGTCTCTTCCGTCCGCGCGGGTCCCGCCCGTTCCTGCAGGTGATGATTCCCCGTACCGGCAGGCTCCCGCCGCGCGGATGGGGCAGGACGCGCATTTCGGCGCCCGCGCCGTGCAGACGTCCCTGCCGAAGAGCACCATGCGGTGGCAGTACGCCGCCTGTTCCGCGCCGGGGACGATCCCGCTCAGGATTTTTTCGACTTTATAAGGATCCTTCAGGTCGACGGGATAGAACCCGAAGCGCCCGTTGATCCGGATGCAGTGCGTGTCCGCGACGATGCCGGGCTTGCCGTACACGTCGCCGAGGATGAGATTCGCGATCTTTCTCCCCACGCCGGGCAACCCGAGCAGAGCGTTCATTTCGTCCGGAACGCGCCCGCCGTATTCGTGCACGATGATCTGCGACATGGCGATGCAGGACGCCGCCTTCGTGTGGAACAGACCGCAGGGGCGGATGATCTCTTCGACCTCCCCCTGCTCCGCCTCCGCCATGGCATGCGCGTCGGGGTATTTTCGGAACAGCGGCACGGAGACGATGTTCACCCGCTCGTCCGTGCACTGCGCGGACAGGCGCGCCGCGATGAGGAGTCTCCACGGGTCGCCGCCGTATTCAAGCGAGCACAGCGCGTCCGGATACCGCTCCTTCAGGATGCCGTGAATGATCCGTACGTCCGGGAGTTCCGGCACGGCTTCGGTCTTCTTTTTCGCTCCCATACCGATCAGCCTCCCCATCCTGCAGCCACGTCCTGCGGGGCCGCATACCCCGTCGAATCCGCGTAAGCCGTATAGTCCGTGTACGTATAGCCCGTATAGGCGGGGACTTCTCCGGTCGAGCCCGCGGCCGCGGCCGCAGCCGCCGCGGCGGCTTCCTGCGCGCGTTTTTCCTCTTCCTCGGCCAGCCGCTGCCGCTCGGCTTCGGCTCGCAGGGCTTCGACGTCGAAATAATAGTCGAAGACGTCGCGCACGGAATAGCCCGCTTCGGTACCGCCGGACGCCTGCTCGATGATGCAGGTCACGACGATCTCCGGGTTGTCGAACGGCGCGAAAGCGGTCATGACGCCGTTGTCGGATTTGTTGGAATAGACCTGCGCGGTACCGGTCTTGCCGCCCACGGGGATGTCGTAGCCCGCGAAGACGGACGCCGCGGAACCGTTGTCCATAACGCCCTTCATGCCTTCCTTCACGATCCCGACGATCTCGTCGGGGATCGTGATCCGGTCGATGACGGTCTTTTCGGACTGATATACGATCTCTCCGGTCGTGTAGTCGCGCACTTCCTTCAGAAGATGCGCGCCGTACCGCGTGCCGTGGTTTAAGATGGTCGAGATATAGCACCCGAGCTGCAGCGGCGTGAACAGGTTGTCGGACTGCCCGATCGCCGCCTGCAGGGTGTCGCCGGGCCCCCACTGCAGAAGCCCGTTGTCGCTGCGGTAATCGGGTCCGGCGAGGATGCCGGTCTTTTCCGGCAGCTCGATGCCCGTCGGCTGTCCGAGCCCGTAATGCGCGCAGTATTCGTTCATTTTTTCGATGGTGAGCTGCCGCCCCACGTCGAAGAAGAAATAGTTGCAGCTCTCCTGGATCGCCTCCACGACCTTGATCGGGCCGTGGACCTGACCCGTGAGCAGGTAGAGCCAGCAGCGGGGCGTATAGCCGAGGTCGGCGTAATACATGTAAATGCCCTGCGCGTCGATGACCGTGTCCTTCGTGATGGTCTTTTCCATGAGCGCGGCGGTCGCCACCCCGACCTTGAACGTCGAGCCGGGCGCGTACGCGCTGTTGATGGCGCGGTTCAGCATGGGGCTGTTTTCGTCCGAGTTGAGCGTCGCGAAATCGCGCGAGAAGGTCGCGAGGTTGTAGGTGGGATAGGAGCCGATCGCGAGGATCTCGCCGGTTCGGACGTCGAGCGCCGTCAGCGCGCCGCAGGACGCGTCCTCGCCGGTCAGAGGCTTGTACGGATTCGCCTCCCTGCGGATGCGGAAAATGTTCTCGGCGAGCCCGTTTTCCGCCGTGATCTGCATGCCGATGTCGATCGTGAGATAGATGTCGTGCCCCGCGACCGGTTCTTTCGTGATCTCGGAGTCAACGATGTTGCCGTAGGCGTCCTCCGTCACGGTGCGGGTGCCGTTCTGTCCGCGCAGATAGTCCTCGAAGACGGCCTCGCAGCCGTCCAGCCCGACGACCGCGTCGTAGGAATACCCGCGTTCGGTATAGGTTTTGATGTCTCCCTGGATCTTTCCGACCCTGCCGAGGATGTGGGAGAGATAGCCGGGATAGCAGTAGACCCTCTCCGCGGACGCCTTGACCGTGAAGCCGCGGGAATAAAGCTCCTCCACGGCGGAGACGAACGAAAGAGACGCCCCCTTCACCACGGAATAGGGCTCCATGGCGGAAAACTCCGAAAGCACCATGTCGAGCCGGATGAGAAGCAGCTCGGCGGCGGTGGAATAGGGGTACTGATAAAGCGTCGAGGTTGTGTTCGTGACGGCGTCCTTCTCCGTTTTCAGGATGCCGAAATAGAGCATCATGGCGCGCGCTTCCTCGTCCCCGGACGCGCCCTCGGCGACGTTCAGCTCCGTGATGAAGCGGCGGTAGCGCCTGCCGCGCGCCGTCTCGGCAAATCCGATCGGAGAGCGCACGGAAACCCCGTCGGAGCGCACGAGGGGCTCGACGGAGGCTTTCGGCTCGACCAGCGCGTTCTCCTCGCCGCAGCGGACGGCGATGGCGCGGAGCTCGAGCAGAAGCTCGTTGATTTCATCGTTCGAGGACGGGGCGGTCTGATAGTCGAGCTCCAGATCGTAGGTGTCCGCGTTGACGACGAGGGGGGTTCCGTTCCGGTCGAAAATCTCCCCGCGGCGCGCCTGAATGACTTCCGTTCTGGTGCGGTAGACGGCGCGGGTTGACATCGAATAATAGTCCTGCCCGGAAACCTGTAAGTAAAGCAGCCGTCCCGTGTAGATGAAGGCGACGGCGATGCAGACGGCAGCGAGCGCTATGAGCCGCGGGGTATGGGTTCGTTTTATCATGGCAAAATCGTCTGTTCGTTTTTCGATTGATCGGTTTGATCGGTTTGATCGGGTCGGTTGGGTCCGGTCGGGTCGTTCGGGTCGGGTCGGTCGGGGACTTCGGTTCTGCGTCGGCGCCGCTTTCCCCTCCCCGCCCACCGCGGTTCATCGCGGCTCATTGCGGCTCATTGCGGCTCATCGCGCCGGCGTTCTCATGCCGCGCGCTTCTTCGCGAGCCGTTCGGCGCGTTTCAGCGCGGCGCGCCGTCTTGCAGAGAGCATGCGCTTCACGAGCCACGCGGCGACGAGGACCGCTCCGACGAGGAGCACGCGGATTTGGGTGTCGAAGCCGATCTCCATGCGGAAAAGCTCCCGTCCGGGGGCGTTCTTGCGGAAATACACGTCGCGCATGAAGAACTTCTTGCGCACGAGCAGCGGATTGCCCGCCCGGAGCTTTTTCACCGCTCCCCGGACGGTTTTCTCAGCGTCCGCGGCGTGCCGACGAAGGTTCTTCGCGCCGTCCGCCGCCATCTGACTCAGGGGGATTTGTTTTGTCATCATCGAGGCGTCCTTTCTGGGCGGCGCGTTTCCCGCCCCGCTCACGCCTTAGTATAACAAAAACACTGTCCCTTATACCTCTTATTATAGCACACGAAAAATGACGTTGCAAGGGAAAAAACGAAAAACCGCGCGGGATTTCGGAAAAACGCGGGAGTGAGTCCCCCTCTCCGCGGACGATCCGTCAAAAGCCGCGGCGGATTCAGCCGCCGGCTCCCCTCCCGCGTCCGCTGCGGGGTCATCACCGACAGAGCCGCCCGGGGGCGGTTTTTCCAAAACCCGCACAAAAATTTCCCCGTGTTTTCGATTCCTTATTGATTTTATATAAGTTCTATGCTAAAATAGAAAAAAAGTCCAAAGGAGCACTGCGCATGACACCGAAGAAGGTCGGTTCCGTCGGACTGGGCGGCATCTCGAGCGCCGTACATCTTCCCGGGATCTCCCGCTCCCCCGATCTCGTTCTTTACGCTCTCTGCGACATCGACGAAAAGAGGCTGCACGAGCGCGGCGAACAGTACGGCGTGCCCGAAGAGCGCCGCTTCACCGATTACCGCGATCTCGTCGCGTGCCCGGGCGTGGAGGTCGTCGACATTTCCACACCGAACAACGTCCATCTCGAAATCGCGCTGGCCGCCGCGAAGGCGGGCAAGCCCTACTGCGTCGAAAAGCCCGTGACCATGGATACCGCCGAAGCCCTCACGCTCGCGCAGGCGACCCACGAGGCGGGCGTGAAAAGCATGATCTGCTTTTCGTACCGGTACAAGGCCGCCGCGCGGTACCTGCGCTCCCTCATCCTGGGCGGCAGGCTCGGGCGCATTCACCACGTGAACATGCAGTATTATCAGGCGTGGGGACTCGCGGAGGCGGACTGTCCGCTCGTATGGCGGTATGTGAAATCCGTCGCGGCGTCCGGAGCGCTGGGCGACCTCGGCTGTCACGGGCTCGACCTCGTGTCCTTCGTCACGGGGCAGCGTTATGAAGCGGTCAGCGCACACCTGGGGACCATTGTACACGAGCGCAGGCTTCCCTCAGGAGAGGGAAAGGGTCCGGTCGACGTCGACGATTTCTCGAACATCCTCGCCGAAATGTCGGGCGGGATCTCCGCTTCCTTCCAGATCTCCCGCTTCGCCTACGGACGGGGGAATTACCAGCGCATGGAGGTCTACGGCGAGCACGGCGCGCTCGTCTACCATCTCGACCGTGTCCCCGGCGTGGACGAGCTCGAGATCTGCGACGCGTCCACGGGGAAGAAATACGTCCCCGCCGAGATCCCCGTTCAGTTCCGCGTCGATCAGATGCAGGCGTTCGCCGATCTTCTCGCCGGAGAGGACGACGGGCTGAACGCGTCCATCGACGACGGCGTCGAAAACGAAAAGCTGCTCGACGGCATCCTCGCGGCGTCCGAGAGCAAACGCTGGGTCACGCTCTGACCGCGGCACATCCGTCAAATCATTCCTGAAAAGGAGAAATCCATATGAAAATCACAGTTTGGAACGAGTTCGCCCACGAAAAGACCGACGAAGCGGTCCGGGCGATCTACCCCGACGGCATCCACATGACCATTGCGCGGTTCCTCACGGAAGCCGGATTCGAGGTGCGCACCGCCACCCTCGACGATCCGGAGTGCGGACTGACCGAAGAAGTGCTGAACGACACCGACGTGCTCTTCTGGTGGGGCCACATGCGCCACGGAGACGTGCCTGACAGCGTTGTGAACCGTGTATATAAGCACGTCATCGGGGGCATGGGCATGGTAGTCCTGCATTCCGGTCACGCGTCCAAAATCTTCCAGAAGCTCATGGGAACGCCTTCCGGCGAGCTGAAATGGCGCGAATCCGGAGACAAGGAGATCCTCTGGGTCATTGAGCAGGGGCATCCCATTACGCGCGGGCTCGGCGAAAACATCATCCTCGAGCACGAGGAGACCTACGGCGAGCACTTCCTCGTCCCCGCGCCGGACGAGCTCGTGCTCATCAGCTGGTTCACGGGCGGCGAGGTCTTCCGCTCCGGCTGCGTGTACAAGCGCGGCCGCGGCAAGATCTTCTATTTCAGACCCGGTCACGAATCCGTCCCGACCTATCACAACCCCGAGGTCCAGAAGCTGCTCTGCAACGCCGCGAACTACGTCTACACGCCGAAAGCGGACGCGCCGTACAAATACGGCTGGGTCCCGCCGACGGTAAAATAAAGAACGCGAGGAACTGAAAATGGAAAAAGTACGCTACGGTGTGATCGGCATCGGCAACATGGGTACCGGTCACGTTCAGAGATTGATCGCCGGAAGGATCCCGGGAGCGGAGCTCACCGCGGTCTGCGACATCAAGCAGGATCGTCTGGACTGGGCGAAGCAGGCCTGCGGCGACCGTGAGATCGGGTATTTTCTCGACTCCCACGAGCTGATCGAAAGCGGACTTGTCGACGCGGTCATGATCGCGACGCCCCACTACTTCCACCCCATCATCGGCATCGACGCCTTCGAGCACGGACTCCACGTCCTGAGTGAAAAGCCGATCGGGGTCTATACGAAAAAGGTCCGCGAATTCATGGCGGCCGCGGAGAAATCCGGCAAGGCGTTCGGGATCATGTACAACCAGCGGACCGACGCCTTCTATCAGAAAATGCGTGAAATGGTGAAGGACGGCGTGCTGGGCGATCTGAAGCGCTGCGTCTGGATCATCACCGACTGGTACCGCACGCAGGCGTATTACAACAGCGGCGGATGGCGCGCGACCTGGGCCGGCGAGGGCGGCGGCGTCCTCATGAACCAGTGCCCGCACAACCTCGATCTGTGGCAGTGGATCTTCGGCATGCCCTGCGCGATCTACGCGGACTGCGCGTACGGCAAGTACCACGACATCGAAGTGGAAGACGACGTGACCGCGATGGCGAAGTATCCGAACGGCGCGACGGGCGTGTTCATCACCACCACGGGCGAGTATCCCGGCACGAACCGTCTCGAGATCACCGGCTCGAAAGGCAAGCTCGTCTATGAGCGCGGACGCCTCACCTACACCAAGCTCGCCGTCGACGAGCGCGAATTCACCTTCTCCTCGAATCAGGGCTTCGCGTCCATCCCGTGCGAGACCTGCGAAATCGAAGTCCCCGCGGGGCACGGCGAACAGCACGACGGCATTTTCAAGAACTTCACGAACCACATCCTCTTCGGCGAAGAACTGCTCGCGCCGGGCTGTGAGGGAATCAACGGCCTGTCGATCTGCAACGCGATGCTGCTCTCCTCGGCGAAGGGCAAATGGGTCGAGATCCCGAACGACGGCGAGGAGTTCTGGGAATGGCTTCAGGGCATGATCAAAACCTCGCGCCTGAAGGACGACGCCGGGGTCGTGTTCGACACGGAAGGATCGTACGGGAACAAGTAACCGAAAGGGGAAACGCGGCTTTCTTGTAATGAAAGCTCGCGATGCTCCGCATCGCCGGCAAAGAACTTTCATACGAGTGGAACAGCGAACCGCTCAAAGTGCAGTTCGGGGTAACGCGAAGCGCACCGTTGAACCGTTTTGAATTCTGCGTGATTACATCGCTGTTTCAGCACGGGAATAGTATAAGCGGATCACCGGATATCCGCCGCAGCAACGAAAAAGGGAGGCTCGCTTGAGTCTCCCCTTTTTGATTGGATCCGGATTATTTCTTCTCGGTTTCCTCAGCCTGCTTCGGCTCAACGCCCATGAAGCGGATGAGCGCCATTTCGGCGCCGTCGCCGCGGCGGGGACCGAGCTTGAAGATCTGGGTGTAGCCGCCCGTGCGATCCGCGAACGAGGGAGCTACTTCGTCAAAGAGCTTTTTCACCGCGTCTTCCTTGGTGATGAACGCAAGCGCCTGACGGCGGCTCGCGAGGGTATTTTTCTTGCCAAGCGTTATCATCTTTTCGGCAAGCGAACGCACTTCCTTCGCGCGGGTGAGCGTCGTCTCGATCGAACCGTTTTCGATGAGATAGGTCACCATTCCGCGGAGCATAGAATTTCTGTGCGCGGTAGGTCTGCCGAGCTTTCTGGTTCCGGGCATGTTCCATGTCCTCCTTTTGGAAAAGTCCGGTTACTGCTGTAACCTCTATCTGTTTCTTGATGTGTTTGTGTCGGGGCAGGACTTATTCGTCGTCCTTCTTCAGTTCGAGACCGAGCGAATGGAGCTTCTGGATCACTTCTTCGAGCGATTTCTTGCCGAGGTTGCGGACCTTCATCATTTCCTCTTCGGTCTTGTTGATGAGGTCTTCGACCGTGTCAATGCCGGCGCGCTTCAGACAGTTGAAGCTGCGGACCGACATGTCAAGTTCCTCAATGGTCATCTCAAGGACCTTCTCCTTGATGGTTTCTTCGCGCTCTACCATGATTTCCGCGTTCTTTGCTTCGTCGGAAAGATCGACGAACAAATTGAGATGTTCGTTGAGAATCTTGGCTCCGAGGGAAATCGCTTCCTTCGCTAAGATGACGCCGTTCGTGAGTACTTCAAGCGTGAGCTTGTCGTAGTCCGTATTGCTTCCGACACGGGTGTTGTCGACGGTATAGCTTACGTTGTAGACGGGTGTGTAGATCGAATCCGTGAAAATCGTTCCGATGGGCGCCGCCATACCCTGATTGTTCTGCTGGTACAGCTGCTTGTTGCGCTCCTGCGAAACGTAGCCGCGGCCGTGATCGAAGGTCAGCTCCATGTAGAAGCGGACATTGTTCTCGATGGTGGCAATGTGGAAGTCGGGATTCAGGATCTCGATGTCCGCGTCCGCCTTGATGTCGCCCGCCGTGATGTCGCACGCGCCGGTGATATCGATGAGAACCGTCTTCGGACCGTCGGTGTGCAGCTTCGCGGTGATGCCCTTCACGTTGAGCACGATTTCGGGAACGTCTTCCTTGACGCCCGGAATGGTGGTCATTTCGTGGAGAACGCCGTCGATCTTGATGTTCGTCACGGCAACGCCCGGAAGGGAGCTGAGGAGAACACGGCGCAGCGAATTGCCGAGGGTGATCCCGTAGCCTCTTTCAAGCGGCTCGATGATGAATTTTCCGTTTCGTCCGTCTTCGCTTAAGTTGATGGTGGCAATGTTCGGCTTTTCAATTTCTAACATTAAATAATAACCCTCCGTCTGTTATCTTTGCCAAATCCACTCTCTGAAAGCCCGCCGTGGGCTTCGATGATTTCTGCAAAACCGTGTGAGACCGCGTACTTCGGAACCGTAAACTGCCCAGAGGAATTCCGAAGGAAGGGACGCCTTCCACGACGGTCTCCCGCATGGGTTATTACTTGGAATAAAGTTCGACGATGAGCTGCTCGTTGACTTCGTAGTCGAGCTCTTCGCGGATCGGGAGCGACTTCAAAGCGGCGGTCAGGTTCTCTTTGTCGACTTCAAGCCAAGAGGGGGAAAGTCTGGTTTCTGCCATCTCCGCCAGTTCCTTGAACTTCGCGGAAGACTTCGAAGTATCCTTTACGGAAACAACGTCGCCGACCTTCAGAAGCAGGGACGGGATGTTGACCTTCTTGCCGTTGACTCTGAAATGATTGTGCCGGACAAGCTGTCTCGCTTCTCTGCGGGTCTTGGCCATGCCCATTCTGAAAACGACGTTGTCAAGTCTTCTCTCGAGGAGCTTGATGATGTTTTCGCCGGTGATGCCAGCCTGCTTTTCAGCGATTTCATAGTAATGCTTGAACTGGTTTTCCTGTACGCCGTAGATGAACTTCAGCTTCTGCTTTTCCTTCAGCTGGACGCCGTACTCGGAGAACTTTCTGCGCACGTTCGCGCCGGGGTGACGGTTGCTTTCTTTCTTGTCGTAGCCAAGGACGGCCGGGCTGATATCGAAATCGCGGCACTGCTTGGCGATGGGGTCATGACGAACTGCCATGTTGGTTTTTCCTCCGTTATTTTAAATAAAGTATCGGCACTGAGCTGCCGACGCCGAGCAAACGTGGGCTCGGTATAAGTCTTGTCCGGCCTCTCTCTTGCTCTTGTTTTCGCTCTTGTTCTGACGCAGCCGGACTGAATGAAGAATCAGACTCTTCTGCGCTTGGGCGGACGGCATCCGTTGTGCGGGATGGGAGTCACGTCCTTGATGAGGGTGATGTTGAGACCGGTCGTCTGAAGCGCGCGGATGGCGGCTTCTCTGCCGTTGCCGGGACCCTTGACGTACACTTCGACGGTCTTCATGCCGTGTTCCATCGCGCCCTTCGCAGCGGCTTCCGCGGCAGTCTGGGCGGCATAAGGCGTGTTCTTGCGGGAGCCCTTGAAGCCCTGTCCGCCGGAAGACGACCATGCGATGGTGTTGCCCTGTACGTCCGTGATGGTGATGATGGTGTTGTTGAAGGTCGAGGAGATGTGCGCGTGACCCGCTTCGACGTTCTTTCTGTCGCGGCGCTTTTTGATGACCTTCTTTGCGACTTTCGCCATAACTCTCTCCTTTTATTTCTTCTTGTTTGCGATGGTCTTGGCGGGACCTTTTCTCGTTCTCGCGTTCGTCTTGGTTCTCTGACCGCGGACGGGAAGACCCTTTCTGTGGCGGATTCCGCGATAGCAGTTGATTTCAGTCAGTCTCTTGATGTTGAGCTGGACTTCGCGGCGGAGTTCGCCTTCAACCGTGTAGTGGTTTTCAATCTCGTCACGCAGCTTCGCGATGTCTTCTTCGGTGAGGTCCTTGGCTCTGGTGTCGGGATTGACGCCGGTCTTCGCAAGGATGTCACGCGCGCTCTTCAGACCGATACCGTAGATGTAGGTCAGAGCGATTTCGACGCGCTTCGCGTTCGGGATATCAACGCCGGATATACGTGCCATTTGGTTCTGTGCTCCTTTCTTTGAGAATTAACCCTGCTTCTGTTTGTGCTTCGGATTCTCGCAGATGACCATGACGTGGCCATGCCGCTTGATGATCTTGCACTTCTCGCAGATTTTTTTAACGGAAGGCTTGACTTTCACAGTGATACCACCTTTCTTTGTTTTGCTGAGGCGTCTCTGTACCGCGGCATACCTGTCTCAGCCCTTGGTACGCCAAGTGATTCTTCCCTTGGACGGATCATAGATCGAGACCTCTACCGTGACCTTATCGCCCGGCAGGATCCTGATATAATTCATCCGCAGCTTGCCCGAAATATGCGCGGTCACGATCATATTGTTCGGCAGCTTTACCTTGAAGGTTGCGTTTGGAAGTGCTTCTACGACGACACCTTCAAATTCAATAACATCATCCTTCGGCAAACATTTCCCTCCCTGATCGCTTGGTACTGTTGCGGTGAAAAACACCGTCTGCGTGAACCGGTGAAAAGACACCGTCTAATTATTATAAATCAAAGCTCTCGCTCCTGTCAAGGGGCTTTTTCTCATTTCCGAACCGAATTTCGTATTTTGCGCAAATTTCAGCGATTTGCCCATCGTCCGGAGATTCGGTCAGTTTCTTCCTGTCGCTTTCGCCGGGGACGCCCAGCAGCCTGAGATGCGCCGGATTCTTGTGTTTCCGGCTTTTCAGAGGATGCAGCTTCCCATCCGCGATCACGAGCGGCGCCGTGGGGCAGTCCGGGTCGATTTCCACCACCGCGAAGGTGCGGAACCGATCCCTGCCCTGAATCGAACGGACGATGACCCCGGGGAGTCGGATTTCATTTTTATCCATTTTATCCCCGCGTCCCCGTCAGTCGACCTTGGTGAGCATTTCAGGCCCGTTTTCGGTGAGCGCGACCGTGTGCTCGTAGTGCGCCGAGAGCGATCCGTCCGCCGTGACGACCGTCCAGCCGTCGCTGAGCTCGCGGACCTCCGGACGCCCGAGATTGATCATCGGCTCGATGGCGATCACCATGCCCCTGCACAGCCGTGCGCCCCTGCCCGCTCTTCCGAAGTTCGGAACGTTCGGATCCTCGTGCAGGTCCGCGCCGACGCCGTGTCCGACGTATTTCTTGACCGTCGAGCAGCCGTTCGCGGTCACATAGCCGTCGATCGCCGCGCCGATGTCGCCGATGCGCGCGTCTTCCTTCCCTGCCGCTTCGAGCCCTAGGAAGAAGCTCTGCTTCGTGACGTCGATGAGGCGCTGCGCCTCGGCGGAGATTTTTCCGACCGGGAAGGTGTTCGCGCTGTCGCCGTGGAAGCCGTCGATGTACGCGCCCACGTCAAGCTTGACGATGTCGCCCTCTTCCAGAACGGTGTGATAGGAGGGAATGCCGTGAATAACCTGGGTGTTGACCGAAATGCACGCCGAGCCGGGGAAGCCGCCGTACCCGAGGAAGGACGGCTTCGCGCCGCATTTCTCGATGTAGTGGCGGATCCGGTCGTCGATCGCCTTGGTCGATACGCCCGGTCGGATCATTTCGGCACCCGCGAGGATCGCCTCGCCGGTGATCCTTCCCGCGATGCGCATGAGTTTGATTTGTTCGGGTGTTTTGACGATAATCATATTGCTTTTGCCTCTTCTTCACCCTCGCGCGGCGGGAGCGTTCAGCCCTCGAGCGCGGCGGCGGTGAGCGCGGTGGTATCCTCGAGCTTCTCCTGACCGTAAACGATCTTGAGCAGGCCCTTCTGATCGTAGAACTCCTTCAGCGGCTCGGTCTGGGCGTGGTAGATCTCGAGACGGCTCTTCACAACGGCGGGATCGTCGTCCGCGCGGATGGTGAGGGGCTCGCCGCATACGCCGCAGTTCTCGCCCGCCGGGGAGGGCTTGTACTTGACATGGTAGGTCGCGCCGCATTTCTTGCAGACGCGTCTGCCGCTCATGCGGGTCATGATGTCCTCGTCGGCGACTTCGATGGAAATGACGTCCGTGATGCAGACGCCCATTTCGTCCAGCGCCGCGGCCTGAGGAACGGTTCTCGGGAACCCGTCGAGGATGAAGCCGTTTTCGCAGTCATCCTTCGCGAGGCGCGCCTTGATGATGTCGATCACGACGCTGTCGGGAACAAGCTCGCCCTTCGACGTGTAGGACTTGACCGCCTCGCCCAGCTCGCTGCCGGAAGCGATCTCCTCGCGGATGATCTGACCGGTGGAGATGGCGGGAATGCCGTAACGCGCGGAAATCAGCTCCGCCTGCGTGCCTTTGCCCGCTCCGGGCGCGCCGAGAAGAATCAGATTGAGTTTTCTTTCCATGTGTTCCTCCTTCTTCTTTGGGGGGATGAAATCCGGATTTCAGCACGAAAATGGCGGCGTGATGCACCCCCATTTTCATTCGCAGAAGACGGGACGGGCGGGGAATTGTGCGTGGGAGCTCCCCGCCCGGTCCGTCGCTTATTGACTGCGGAATTCCCGATTAACCGAGGAATCCCTTGTAATGACGCATCGTCATCTGAGCTTCGATCTCGCGGATCGTCTCGAGAATGACGCCGACCACGATGATGATCGAGGAACCGCCGAAGGCGAGGCCCGCGAGGGAGCCGCCGGAGACGATGTTGATGATCATCGGGAGCACGGCGACCACCGCAAGCAGGATCGCGCCGATCAGGGTGATGCGGTTTAAGATCTTCGTGATGAACTCAGCCGTCGGACGACCGGGACGGATACCGGGGACGGAACCGCCGTTCGTTTTCAGGTTGTTCGAAATCTCCACCGGGTTGAAGGAGATGGAGGTGTAGAAATACGCGAAAGCGATGATGAGGATGAACGTGAAGACCGCGTAGAACCAGCTGCCCGTTCCGAAGAAGTTGAAGAACTTATCCCAGCCCGAACCCTTCGCGGGATTCGTGAACGCCTGAATCGTCGGGAAGATGGAGCAGATCGAGGAAGCGAAGATGATGGGCATGACGCCGACCATGTTGACCTTGATGGGCAGATTGGACGACTGACCGCCGTACATCTTTCTGCCGACGACCTTCTTCGCGTACTGGATCGGAATTCTCCGTTCGGAGTTGGTGAGCCAGACGATGAAGGCGATCATGGCGATCGCGAGCGCGAGAGCCGCCACGGCGATGATGATGCCGAGCCAGAACGGGATCGTGCTGTCGCCGAACTTCATCTTGCCGGTGACAAGGTTGATGAGAGAGCCGACGAAGGAAGGCAGACGGGACACGATGTTTGCGAGAAGGATCAGGGAAATACCGTTTCCGATACCGTTCTCATTCACCTTTTCGGCGAGCCACATGACGAGGGCGGAGCCTGCGGAGTAGCACGTGACGATGACGCACGCGCGGAAGAAGCTCGAGGCGCCGGAATCGATGAGGATGCCGTAGGATTTCATCATCTGGTAGTAGCCGATCGCGGAGATCAGACCGAGACCGACGGTAACGTACCGGGTGATGGTGTTGATTTTTTTCTGTCCTTCCTCGCCCTCTTTCGCAAGCTTTTCAAGAGCGGGGATCGCGATGGTCAACAGCTGCATAACGATGGACGCCGTAATGTACGGGTTGATGCCCAGCGCAAACAGCGTCGCGTTCGCGAATGCCGAACCGGTCAGGAGATTCAGGTATGCGAAGATCCCCTGCGTCATGACCGCGTTGGTGCTCAGCGCGGAGGAGTTCACATAGGGAACCGGAACCGCGGAACCGAGGCGGAACAGCACGATGATCATCATCGTGAAGAGGAGCTTCTTCTTCAGATCGGGGATTTTCCAGGCGTTTTTCAGCGTTTTGAACACTTTACTTCACCTCGGTCTTTCCACCTGCCGCTTCAATCTTCTCTTTCGCAGCAGCCGAGAAGACCTTGGCTTCAACGGTTAATTTTTTGGTGATCTCGCCGTCACCGAGAATCTTCAGCCCGTCAAGAGGCTTGGTGATGATGCCCGCTTCCATCAGCTTTTCGAGATTGACGACGTCGCCGTCTTCAAATCTGTCGTTCAGCTGGGAAACGTTTACGATCGAGTAGTTCACGGCGAAACGGTTCTTGAAGCCTCTCTTCGGCAGCTTCCGGTACAGGGGGAGCTGGCCGCCTTCGAATCCGAGACGGACGCCGCCGCCGGAGCGGGCGTTCTGACCCTTGTGACCCTTGCCCGCGGTCTTGCCGTTGCCAGACCCGGGACCTCTGCCTTTACGATAAGAATCCTTCACGGAACCGGGAGCCGGTGAAAGTTCATGGAGTTTCATTGCTATCCTTCCTCCTTATAAGAAATGGTTGTTTGTTTCTGTCGGAGGGCTTCAAGCCTTCTCCACGGTGACGAGATGGGCAAGAATGCGAACCTTGCCGTCCAGCACCGGACCCTCTTCATGCTCGATGCAGTCGCCGATCTTTCTCAGGCCGAGGGACTGCGCGGTCGCCTTCTGATTCGGCTTCGCGGTGATGAGGCTCTTCTTTAACGTAACTTTTACCTTCATTGGAACATCCCTCCTCAGCCGATGACCTGCTCGACGCTGATGCCGCGGGTCTTCGCGACTTCTTCCGCCGTGCGCAGGGATCTCAGACCCTCGAACGTCGCCTTCACAACGTTGGTCGGGTTGTTGGAACGCAGGCACTTGGAACGGATATTCTTGATGCCCGCAAGCTCTACGACCGCGCGAACGGTCTTGCCCGCGATGATACCGGTACCTTTGGCAGCCGGCTTCAGGAGAACCTGACCCGCGCCGTACTGGCCCAGAACCTCATGCGGAATGGTCCCATCCTTCAGGGACACTTCGATCATGTTCTTCTTCGCGTCTTCGATTGCCTTGCGCGTCGCTTCGGAAACTTCGGCAGCCTTGCCGAGGCCGTAGCCCACATGACCGTTTTCATCGCCGACGATCATCAGAGCCGCGAAACGCGCGATGCGGCCGCCCTTGACGGTTTTGGATACACGGTTCACAACGACGAGCTTTTCCTTGAGTTCAAGCCCCTCGGGATTGAATCTTTTTGCCATAGAATTGATTCCTTTCTCAGCCGGAGGTCTTCTTGCGCCTCCGACTGCTGCCGCCTTTTTCGACAGATATGATGTTTAATGATGAATTAAACAGTGTACAAACCGGCCTTCTCACAAGTCCGTTTGTCCGGGAGTTCGGAGTTTTGCCCGACCGGCTCCGCTGCGGGAGAACGCGGCTTCTTTGTAAATGAAGCCCTGCGCATATATGCGCGGCAAGAAACTTCATTGCTGCTTTTGGTGATCCCATACGGGATCGCCAAAAGCAGTTATAAAGTTCTTTGCGGCGATGCAAAGCATCGCGGGCTTTCATTTCAAGAAAGCGACCGTCCCCCGTGGTGGTGACGGGTGGATAAACTCAGAACTTCAGACCGCCTTCTCTGGCGCCGGCTGCGAGCTCCGATACACGTCCGTGATAGATATAACCGCCGCGGTCGAAGACAACTTCGGAAATACCGGCAGCGAGAGCTTTTTCAGCGATCATCTGACCGACCTTCTTGGCGGCTTCCTTGTTGGAGCCGATGCCGTCGAAGCCTTTTTCGGTCGAGGAGGCGGCGACGAGAGTCACGCCCTTGACGTCGTCGATGATCTGGGCATAGATATGGGCGTTGGAACGGTAAACAGCAAGACGGGGACGTTCGGCAGTACCGGAAATCTTGCTGCGGACTCTGGCGTGTCTCTTGAGTCTCTGCACGTTTTTATCTTTCTTGGTAACCATGTTTCACGTCTCCTTTCTTTATTTACCGGCCTTCCCGGCTTTGCGGCGGATGTGCTCGCCGGAGTACTTGACGCCCTTGCCGTGGTACGGTTCGGGGGGTCTCTTGGAGCGGATATCCGCTGCGACCTGACCGCAGACCTGCTTATCGAACGACTTCACGATGATGGTGTTGGCGTCCGGCACGTCGAACTGGACGAGGTCGGTTTCTTCGAAGTAGATCGGATGGGAGTGACCGAGGTTGAGCACGAGACGCTTGCCTTCCTTCGCGGCACGGTAACCGACGCCGACGATTTCGAGCTTCTTCGTGTAGCCTTCGGAGACGCCCACGACCATGTTGTGGATCAGGGTTCTCGTCAGCCCGTGGAGAGCGCGGTTCTGCGCTTCGTCGTCCGGGCGGCTGATATGGAGCACGGGGCCGTCCATTTCCACTTTGATGGAAGCGGGAGCCTTATAGGTGAGTTCGCCCTTCGGGCCTTTAACGGTGATCTGGTTGTTATCTCCTACGTTTACGGTAACGCCTGCGGGAACCGTGATCGGAGCTCTGCCAATTCTGGACATTGTAATACCTCCTCTTTCCTTTCCCTTACCAGACGAAAGCGAGAATCTCGCCGCCGACGTTTTCTTTTCTTGCCTTCTTGTCGGTCATAATGCCCTTCGACGTGGAAACGATGGCGATACCGAGACCGTTCATGACCTTCGGCATCTCTTCGCAGCCGGCGTAAATACGGAGACCGGGCTTGGACACTCTCTTCAGTCCGTGAAGGACCTTGGTCTTGCCGGGGCCGTACTTGAGAGCGACACGGATGACGCCCTGCTTGCCGTCCTCGATCACCTGCACGCTCCGGATATATCCCTCGGCGAGAAGAATGTCGGCAATGGCCTTCTTCAGGTTGGAAGCGGGGATATCGACGGTTTCGTGCTTCGCGTTATTCGCGTTTCTGATTCTCGTCAGCATATCGGCGATAACGTCTGAAATCTGCATAGTGGTTTTCCTCCTGTCATGCAAGTAATTTGATCTTGCTGCCCGACAGTTCTTTCAGCCCTCGGGCTTCCATGCTTTGCCGGGCCGCTGCCGATGGTAAAATCCGCTTTGGGATTTCCTTTCGGCATGGACTTCGGGCGCGCGGGTTTTCCGCTTACGCCCATTTTTTATCCGAACGGGAGCGAACCCCGCCGATTCGGGGCTCCTCCCTGTCAGATCATGGGAAACGGGGGTTTCGCTTACCAGGACGCCTTCTTCACGCCCGGGATCTCACCCTTGTAGGCAAGTTCGCGGAAGCAGATACGGCAGATACCGTACTTGCGGAGGTAGGCGTGAGGACGTCCGCAGATCTTGCAGCGGTTGTATTCGCGGGTGGAATACTTCTGCGGTCTCTGCTGCTTGTTGATCATGGATTTCTTTGCCATTCTCTTACCCTCTCTCTCTTACTTTGCGAACGGAGCGCCGAACATCGCAAGGAGTTCCTTGGCTTCCGCATCGGTGGGCGCGGTGGTGACGAAGCAGATGTCCATACCGCGGATCTTTTCGACCTTGTCGTATTCGATTTCAGGGAAGATGAGCTGTTCCTTGAGACCGAGGGCATAGTTGCCTCTGCCGTCGAACGCGTCCGGGTTGATGCCCTTGAAGTCGCGTACTCTCGGAAGAGCGAAGTTGAAGAGACGATCCATGAACTCGTACATCATTTCGCCGCGGAGCGTGACCTTCGCGCCGATCTTCATGCCCTGACGAAGCTTGAAGTTCGCGACGGACTTCTTCGCGTAGGTGGGGACCGCCTTCTGCCCGGTGATCTGGGTGAGCTCGCCGATGATGTTGTCGATCACCTTGGAGTTTTCCTTGGCGTCGCCGGCACCGACGTTCACGACGATCTTGTCGAGCTTCGGAATCTGCATCACGCTCTTGTACTCGAACTTCTTGTACAGAGCGGGAGCGATCTCGTTCTTGTATAAATCTTTAAGTCTTGCAGCCATCGTCAAACCTCCGCATTAAAGCTCTGCGCCGCACTTGGTGCAGACGCGGATTTTCTTGCCGCCTTCGATCTTGTGCGCGGCGCGGACGCCCTTCTTGCACTTGGGGCAATAGAGCTGGACCTTGCAGGCGTACATAGCGGCGGGCGCTTCCACGATACCGCCCTGTTGCTGGGCGTTTCTCGGTTTCACGTGCTTCTTGACGATGTTGGCGCCTTCGACGATGACCTTGCCCTCTTTCGGGGAGACCTCGACGATTTTGCCGATCGTGCCCTTGGCGTTGCCGGACGCGACGATCACCTGGTCGCCGGTCTTTACATGAAGTTTATTTGCCATTTCACATTTCCTCCATTAAAGAACTTCCGGCGCGAGGGACAGGATCTTCGTGTACTCGTGCTCGCGGAGTTCGCGGGCAACGGGCCCAAAGATACGGGTTCCCTTGGGGTTCTTGTCGTCGGCGATGATCACCGCCGCGTTTTCGTCGAACCGGACGTAGGAACCGTCGTTTCTGCGGATACCCTTCACGCTTCTCACGATGACGGCCTTCACGACGTCGCCCTTTTTCACGACGCCGCCGGGGGTTGCTTTCTTGACTGCGCAGACCACCACGTCGCCGATGTTGGCGTAGCGTCTGCCGGTGCCGCCGAGGACGCGGATGCACATAAGCTCTTTCGCGCCCGTGTTGTCGGCAACCTTCATAAGAGACTGCTGCTGAATCACTGCTGTATCCTCCTGATTTGATTCGCCGCGTTCTTGGACGCGGACACTCGAGGAGCCGCATAGCCGGCTGTGCGGTGGTTCGGGACCCGAGGCGGTTTCCCGCCCGATCGCCGCGACGCGTATTCACGCCGGATCGCCGCGATACCGCACCCTCGGTAGAAATTGAATTATTTTGCCTTTTCGATGATCTGGACCAGTCTCCATCTCTTGGTCTTGGAGAGCGGTCTGGTTTCCATGACTTCCACGGTATCGCCGACGCCGCATTCGTTGTTCGCGTCGTGCGCGTGAATCTTCGAGGTTCTCTTCACGATCTTACCGTAGACGGGGTGCTTCACGTGGTCTTCGATCGCCACGACGATGGTCTTGTCCATCTTGTCGCTCACGACCTTGCCCACTCTGGTTTTTCTGAGAGCGCGTTCTTCCATTTTCTTCTCCCCCTTACGCCTTCTTCTCGGCGATGACGGTCATCACGCGAGCGATATCCTTCTTGGTATCCGCAATTTTATGGGGATTGTCAAGCTGGTGGATAGCGTGCTGGAACCGGAGGTTAAAGAGCTCGGTCTTTAAATCTTTGAGCATGGTTTCCAGCTCTTCGCTCGATTTGGTTCTGAGTTCTGTTGCCTTCACAGCTTAACCCTCCACTTCTTCTTCCAGTTGTGCCTTGGTAGCGAAACGGCATTTGATCGGGAGCTTGTGCATGGCGAGACGCATAGCTTCTCTCGCGATCTCTTCGCTGACGCCGCCCATCTCGAACAGAACTCTGCCCGGCTTGACGACGGCTACCCAATACTCGGGAGAACCTTTACCGGAACCCATTCGGGTTTCAGCCGGCTTCTCGGTGATCGGCTTGTCGGGGAAAATTTTGATCCAGACCTGACCGCCGCGCTTAATGTAACGCGTCATTGCGATACGTGCGGCTTCGATCTGATTCGAGGTGATCCAAGCGGGTTCGAGGGCGACGAGGCCGTATTCGCCGTTGGTCACGCGGTTGCCGCGGAGAGCCTTGCCCTTCATGCGGCCGCGCTGTACTCTTCTGTATTTGATTTTACCGTTCGGCTGTAACATTAGTTCGCTCCTCCTTCGTCCTTCTTCGGCGCGCCGGACTGAGCGGGTCTCGGACCCTGCGCGTTCATGCCCGGAGCGGTGCGCGGTCTTCTCGGATCATTGAAGCGGGAGTCGCGCTGACCGTCACGGCGGTTCGGGTTTCTTCCGTCACGGCGGTCACCGTCGCGGCGGTCGTTTCTCCGGCCGTTTCTGCGGTCGTCGGTTCTCGGCTTTCTTCTTTCGTCCGCGCCGGTCTTGGTGCGGGCGACTTCGGAAAGGACCTCTCCCTTGTAGATCCAGACCTTGACGCCGATCTTGCCGTAGGTGGTGTTCGCTTCGGCAAAGCCGTAGTCAATGTCCGCGCGGATGGTCTGCAGCGGAATCGTACCCTCGTGGTAGTGCTCGGTACGCGCGATTTCCGCGCCGCCGATACGGCCGTTGAGGTTGATCTTGATGCCCTTCGCGCCCAGTCTCATCGTGTTGCGGATGGACTGCTTCATGGCGCGGCGGAACGAGATGCGGCGCTCGAGCTGGGAAGCGATGTTCTCGGCGACGAGCTGCGCACACATGTCGACGGGCTTGACTTCGAGGACGTTGACCGCGACGGGAGCGCCGGCGATCTTCGAGATGTCCTCTCTCAGCTTGTTGATGCCCGCGCCTTCGCGCCCGATCACCATGCCCGGCTTCGCGCAGTGGACGTAAACCACGATGCGGCCGGAGTGATCGCGCTCGATCTCGACCTGCGGAACGCCCGCCTGGAAGAGGGTCTTCTTGACGTACGAGCGGATCTTATAGTCGTTGACGAGGGTGTCGCCGAATTTCTCGTCGGGGGCGTACCATCTGGAATCCCAGTTCTTGATCACGCCTACGCGGAGACCGTGCGGATTAACTTTCTGTCCCATGTTCGACTACCTCCTCATTCTTTCTCAGCCACGGCGATGGTGATGTGGCTGGTTCTCTTCAGGATTCTGTCCGCGGAGCCCTTGCCGCGGGGCATGATTCTCTTGAGGGTCATGCCGGGGCAGACATAGCATTCGCTGACATACAGCGTGTCGCGGTTCATCTGGAAGTTGTTTTCCGCGTCCGCCGCGACCTTGTTGAGGAGCTTCAGCACCTCGGGGCTCGCCGCCTTGCGGGTGTTCTTCAGGATACCGACCGCAGCTCCGACGTCCTTGCCGCGGATGAGGTCGAGGACGATCTTGACCTTACGGGGGGAGATGCGGATGTGTTTCTGTGTCGATTTCGTTTCCATCTTACTTTTCTCCCTCGTGATTATTTACCGTTATTGGAGGTCTTGGAGCCGGCGTGACCCTTGAAGGTTCTGGTCGGCGCGAACTCGCCGAGCTTGTGGCCGACCATATCCTCGGTGACGTAGACCGGGACGTGTTTTCTGCCGTCGTGCACCGCGATGGTGTGTCCCACGAATTCCGGGAAAATGGTAGAGGCTCTCGACCAGGTTTTGAGAACTTTCTTCTCGCCCTTTTCGTTCATTGCGCAAACTCTCTGATAGAGCTTCGCTTCGACGAAGGGGGCCTTCTTTAAACTTCTGCTCATTTAAGCTGCCTCCTTATTTCGCGTTTCTGCGCTTGACGATCATCTTGTCGGTACGCGCTTTCTTGTTTCTGGTCTTATAACCGAGCGCGGGCTTGCCCCAAGGGGTGACAGGACCGGGACGACCGATCGGGGAACGGCCTTCGCCGCCGCCGTGCGGGTGGTCACACGGGTTCATGACGGAACCGCGCACCGTGGGACGGATGCCCATGTGGCGCTTTCTGCCAGCCTTACCGATCTTGACGGTGTCGTGTTCGATGTTGCCGACCTGACCGACGGTGGCCTTGCAGTCGGCGCGGACGTAGCGCATTTCGCCGGAGGGGAGACGGATCAGGGCGAGGTCGCCTTCGCGGCCCATCAGCTGAGCCTGCGCGCCCGCGGAGCGGACGAGCTGACCGCCGTTGCCCGGATAGAGCTCGACGTTGTGGATGAACGTACCGACCGGAATGTTCGCGAGCGGCAGGGTGTTGCCGGGGACGATGTCCGCGTCGGGACCGGAGTAGAGCACCGCGCCGTCCGTCACGCCGACGGGAGCGAGGATGTAGCTCTTCTTGCCTTCTTCATCCTTCAGAAGGGCGATATAGGAGGTGCGGTTGGGATCGTATTCGACGCCGACGACGGTCTGAGCCTTCTGGCTCTGACGCTTGAAGTCGATGATACGATATTTCTGACGGTTGCCGCCGCCCTTGTGACGGACGGTGATGCGGCCGTAGGAGTTGCGTCCGGCATGCTTCTTCTTGGTAGCGAGAAGGGACTTTTCGGGAGTAAACTTCGTGATCTCCTCGAAAGAAGGAACGGACATGTGCCGTCTTGCCGGCGTTGTCGGCTTATACTTGATGGTAGGCATTCGTTCTTTCCTCCTTCATTAGTTCAGGCCTTCGAAGAACTCGATGGTCTTGGAGTCCTCGGTCAGCGTGACGATCGCTTTCTTCCAGGAAGCGGTTTTGCCTTCGACGTAGCGGAGTCTCTTCGGCTTCGCCTTCATGTTCATAGTGTTGACGGACTTGACCTTCGTGCCCTCAAACATGGTTTCGACCGCCTTGGCGATCTCGGGCTTGGTGGCGTCCTTCGCGACCTCGAACGAATACTTTTTCTGAGCGAGCATATCCATGGAGCGCTCGGTGATCAGAGGCCGGATGATGATGTCCTGTACGAATTTCATGATGCGTAAACCTCCTCGATTTTTTCTGCCGCAGCCTTGGCTACGATGAAGGAGTCGCAGTTCAGGATGTCATACACATTGATGGTGCTCGTGTACGCGACCTTCACGCCGGGGATGTTCGCGAAGCTGCCCCAGACCTTGTCGTCCTTTTCCGCGAGCACGACGAGGACCTTCTTTTTCGCGTCGACGGCTTTGAGCATCTTCACCATGGTCTTCGTCTTGTATTCGGCGGTCTCGATCTTGTCGATGACGATGAAGTCGTTGTCCGCGACCTTGGAGGAGAGCGCGGAGGTCATCGCGATGGCCTTGACCTTCTTGTTGAGCTTGGTCTTGTACAGACGCGGCTTCGGACCGAGGGCTACGCCGCCGTGCGTCCACTGGGGAGCGCGGGTCGAACCCTGACGGGCGCGGCCGGTGCCCTTCTGTCTCCAGGGCTTCTTGCCGCCGCCGGAAACTTCGGTGCGGGTGAGGGTGGACTGAGTACCCTGTCTCTGATTGCCGAGGTAGCATTTCACTGCGGCATGGAGGACAGCGCCGTTGATATCCGCCGCGAAGACTTCGTCGGACAGCGTCATCGTGCCGACCGCTTCGCCTGCCATATTAAGAACTTTGATTTCGGGCATTTTCTCTTCCTCCTTCCGGCTTATGCTTTCACGCTGTCGCGGATGAACACGATGCCGCCCTTCGCGCCCGGGACCGCGCCCTTGACCGCGATGAGGTTCTTCTCGGTGTCAATCTTCACGACTTCGAGATTCAGAACGGTAACCTGCTCGTTGCCGTACTGACCCGGCATGATCTTGTTTTTGAAGATTCTGGACGGGGACGAGTTCGCGCCCATTGAGCCGGGCTGACGGTGAACGGGACCTACGCCGTGCGTCATGCGGAGCTTGTGCGCGTTCCATCTCTTGACGACGCCCGAATAACCGTGGCCTTTCGTAATCCCGGTAATGTCGACTCTGTCGCCGGAGGCGAAGGTATCGGCGGCGATTACGTCGCCCACGTTCAGGGCGGAGATGTCAGCGAGACGGAATTCCTTCAGGCAGCGCTTCGTGGAAACGCCGGCCTTCTTGAAGTGACCCGCCGCGGCTTTGTTCGCGAGCTTCGGACGCATGTCCTGGAACGCGAGCTGAACGGCTTCGTAGCCGTCCGTTTCATTGGTTTTCTTCTGTGTCACGAAGCAGGGACCTGCTTCGATGACGGTGACCGGAATGACGGATCCGTCTTCTGCGAAGATCTGCGTCATGCCGAGCTTCTTTCCGATGATGCCTTTCTTCATCGAAATCTTCCTCCTTGAAAGTAGGTTATTGGTTGACGCCTTTGGTTCGCCGGCAGCCGACCGGCGGGCGGCAACATGACCTGACCGTCATCAAGCACCGGGACTTTGCGCGGGGATCACGCTCGTCCCTTTCGCTCTGTACGGGTTCAGATTGGCTTTTTGAGGGGTTTCGGAGCGATCAGAGCTTCACGTCGATGTCGACGCCCGCGGGGAGTTCCACCGCCATGAGCGCTTCGACGACCTTCTGGGAAGGCTTTCTGATCTCGATCAGTCTCTTGTGGGTTCTCTGCTCGAACTGTTCGCGGGAGTCCTTGTACTTGTGGACCGCGCGCAGGATGGTGACGATCTCCTTCTCGGTCGGGAGCGGAATCGGCCCGGAGCATTCCGCGCCGTTGCGCTTCGCGATGTCGATGATCTTCGCCGCAGCCTGGTCCGCGAGCGTGTGCTCGTAGCTTCTGATCTTCACTCTGATCTTTTCCTGTACTGCCATGTTTGCCTCCTTGGTGCAAATTATGTGATGTTTGCTTGACGTCGAGGCGCTGAACACGCTCCCGGGTGTGCCGCGTCTCCCCCAAATCAAAACCGAGCTGGGTCAGGCTCGGCGCTCGGATGCGGCGCGGCTCGGGTGTGCTCCTTCCGCCCGATCGGATCGGACATACTCCACGGAAATTCCCCGCCGCCAGACAGTTGGCAGGCGGCAACCTCCCGCTTCATCGCACATCAAGCGGAGTCTATTATACCATATCATCGCTGTTAAATCAAGGCTTTTTTCCACAAAAAAATCATGTCAGTTTCAACGAAATTAATTTTTTTGCGGGCATTTTTTCGGTCCATCTGACGGCGGGGTTGATTTTTGCCCAAAAATCGGGCAAATTCCGAGCGATTTGTATGCCCGCGGGGCGTTTTTTTCTTCCGTTCCTCTTGTCAAACGGTTCAATTTATGCTATTATAATAATGTATGATTCAAGCCGACCCCATCTCACGAAAGGCATCCTCCATGAGCGAAAACAAAAAGCGTCCCTTTTTACGTCTCCCGATCGCCGCACTGAGCCTTGCGCTTCTCATCGCCGTCACCTATCTCGCCGCGATGCTGAACGATTTTGAATATACCATCGGGCATTTTGAAAACGGCTCCGTCCCCTTCATCCTGTGCGCGGTCTTCACCGCCCTCACCGTCTGTCTTCTGATCGTCACGGCGGCGGCCGCGAACCGGCGCACCGTCTATGAGGACTTCCCCGCCCCGTCCCCGCTCGGCCTGTTCGGCGCCTCTCTCGGCGCTCTGCTCGCGTTCGCGCTTGCCGCGCTGGCGCTCGTACACGCGAAGAGCATGCTCAGCGCGGTCATGTCGCCGGAGATGGTCGGCATCCCGCCCGAAAAGCTGCGGTTCTGGTCGGCGCTGCTCGGACTCTGTCTGTGCGCCTCTCTCATCCTGCCGTTCTTCGAAAAATACAGGCGGCATCCCCTGACCGGCATTCTCGCGTGCCTCGGCGCGCTTTCCGTCAATCTCGAAATGTTCGCGGTGTACTTTGATTTCTCCATTCCGCTGAACAGCCCCGTGCGCAATTTCACCGTTCTCGCCGAGGCGTCCGTGCTTCTCTTCCTCGTGAGCGAAGCGCGTCTCGCCCTCGCCAAAAAGCCCGCGAAGCTCGCGCCCGCGTACCAGCTCTTCGCCTCCGCCGCGGCGGCGTCGCTCGGGCTGGGCGTCGCGCTCGGAGCGGCGGTCTACCGGCTCGCCGCGCTCGGGATGGATCCCGTCCCCTCTCCGGAGCCGAACCTTTCCCTGCTCCGTCTCGCGATGTACATCGGGATCGGAGTCCGCGCCGCCGACCGCCTCATCGCCTCATCGAAGCTCGTGCGGACCATGACGCCGGAGGAGATCGCGGAAGCGAAGCGGCTCGAAAAGGAAGAAAAAGAAAAGAAGAAGAAAAACAAAACCGAAGAGAAAAGCTGAACCTCCGCCCGCCGCAAGGGCAGCGGACAACGGAACAAATCACGCCGAATTCACAGGCTATGTCAATAAAGGAGTCAAACATGGACAACGAAATCAAACTTACCCTTGATCCGAACGCAGCTCTCGGCGCCGCCGCGGCTCAGCCGGCTCCCGCCGCTCCCGATCCGCTCGCCGCGGCGGCCGCCGCCATGGCGAAGACCGCGGCGGAAGGCCAGAAGGAAGAAAAGCCCTCCGGTCCCGCCATTGACGAGTCGATGTTCAACGAAGCGGAACGGCGCGCCATCGACGATTTCTCGAAGCAGATCGACATCACCGACTCCTCCATGATCCTGAGCTACGGCTCCGCGGCGCAGAAGAAAATCTCGGATTTCAGCGACACCGCGCTCGGCAGCGTCCGCAACAAGGATTTCGGCGAGGTCGGCGGAATGATCACGTCGCTGATCGGCAATCTGCGCTCGCTGAACGACGACGCGGATTCGAAGGGCTTCCTCGGGCTCTTCAAGAACACCAAGCGCAAAATCGAAAACCTCAAGACCCAGTACGACAAGTGCGAGACCTCCGTCAACCAGATCGTCGGGATCCTCGAGCAGCATCAGATCACCCTTCTGAAGGACGTTTCGATGTTCGACCAGCTCTATGAAATGAACCTCAGCTATTTCAAGGAGCTTTCGATGTACATCCTCGCGGGCAAGAAGCGCCTCGCCGAAGAACGCGCCGTCACCCTGGTCGAGCTGAAGAACAAGGCGCAGCAGAGCGGACTTCCCGAGGACGCGCAGGCGGCGAACGACTTTGAGGAGCAGTGCACGCGCTTCGAGCGCAAGCTCTACGACCTCGAGCTGACCCGCATGGTCTCCATCCAGATGTCTCCCCAGATCCGTCTCGTGCAGAACAACGACACCATGATGACCGAAAAGATCCAGACCGTCATCATGAACACCATCCCGCTCTGGAAGAGCCAAATGGTCATCGCGCTCGGCATCGAGCACTCACGTCAGGCCATGGAGGCCGGCAGGCTCGTCACCGACATGACGAACGAGCTCTTAAAGAAGAACAGCGAAGCCCTGCATCAGGCGACCGTCGCCGTCACCAAGGAGGCGGAGCGCGGCATCGTCGACATCGAAACCCTTACGCACACCAACGAGGAACTCATCGCGACCTTAAACGACATTCAGCAGATCCAGAAGGAAGGACGCGAAAAGAGAGTCGCCGCGGAAGCCGAACTCGGGCGCATCGAAACCGAGCTCAAGGAAAAGCTCATCAACATCACCAAATCTTGATCGGGGACCCACTATGAAAGCTAATTACCGTATCCGTGTCCGCGCCGTCGCGTACGCGCTGCTGCTCGCCCTTCTGCTGGCAGTCGCCGCGCTCCCGGCCGCGGCGGAAGTCACCTATCCGGCCAAGACCGAAGACAAAATCGCGGACGAGGCCGGCATCCTCTCCGAGTCCACGGTGAAGTACCTGCGCGACATGAACGAGACGCTGAACAAAGAGGTCCACACCGTGATCTCCATCTGCACCGTCAAAACCACGGACGGCGTCAATATCGGCAAATACGCCCGCGGACTCTACGAGAACTGGGGTCTGCCCGCCGGCATCCTCATCGTCATCGCGACCGAAGACGAGGACTTCTACATCCTGCCCAGCGTATCGGTCACCGAGGCCATCGGCAACGAAGCGCTCGAGGCCATCCGCGACGAGTACATCGAGGCGGACTTCGCCGAGAAGCAGTACGACCGCGCCGTCAAGAAGGCCATCACGCAGCTTTCGAGCACCATGCGGGACAAGCTGAAGCCCGCGGATCCCACGGCCGCCCAGCCCGACGATTCCGCCGAGCAGCCCGCCGAAAAGAGCTCCGTCGGTTCCGTCATCGTCAAAATCTTAAAGATCATTCTCATCATCGTGCTCGTCCTCGTCGCCCTCTTCGTGATCCTCTTTGTGGCGGCGCTCTTCAACGACAGCGCGGCGGCGTTCATGCAGAAATACATCTTCCGCCGCGGAAAGAACACGAACGTGCAGAACCAGCGGCAGTACTACGACGAGCGGCTGTACGGGGATGACAATCCCCCGCGTCAGCGCCGCGAACCGCCGGCGAACCGCCCGCAGAATCCGGGCGCGAACCGTCCCGCCCGCACCGCGAACCCCTCCATGCGTCAGAATCCGAACGCCGCGCCGGGTCAGGTCTATTACAACGCCGACGGCACCGTGAGGACGCCCGCCGCCCGCCGGAATACGGGCTACGCTCAGAACCCGCAGGCGGAGCAGAACAGCCAGTACGCACAGCTCGGACAGGGCGGTTCGTACGGTCAGAACAGCCAGTACGGACAGAGCGGTCAGTACGGTCAGAACAGCCAGTACGGGCGTCCGTACCCGCAGAACGGTCGGTACGCGCAGAACACACAGTACGCGCAAAACGGCCAGACCGGCCAGACCGGCCAGAGCGGACAGTACGCGCGGACGCAGGCGGTGACCCGCCCGACCCAGCAGACCCAGCCCCAATCCCAACCGATGGACGGGAACGCGACCCGTTCCTACACCATCGTGCCGAGAAACGACGACTGAAAACCGACCGCGGCGGCGCACCGTCAGACACTGACCGTCGGGCGCTGACCCGTCAGGCGCTGACCCGTCGGGCGCTGACCCGTCGGGCGCGGATCCGTCGGGCGCTGACCCGCGAGGACCGGCAGGTCCCGTCCCGGCCCCTGCCGACGGACGGGAAGACGTTTCCACACCATTGTACGAAAAATCGACGACTGAAAACCGACCGCGGCGGATCCCTCCGTTCCGAAAGGAGCCGGATCCGCCGCGGCATTCTTGAAAACTGACACATGATATCGATCAGCACCAATAACCTTGCCTACCGCATCGGCACGCGGGAGATCCTCGGCGGCGTCACGTTTTCGCTGGAGGACGGCGACCGTCTCGCCGTCGTCGGCGTGAACGGGAGCGGGAAATCCACCCTGCTCAAGATGATTTCCGGGGAATACGAGCCGGACGAAGGCGAGGTCATGATCGCCAAAAACAAAACCCTCGGGATCCTCCATCAGGACGACGCGTTCAGCCTGGATTCGCCGGATGCGGGGGGCGATCTCTCCGTATTCGGACAGATGCTCGCCACCCAGCCGGAGCTCGTCCGCGCGGAAGCGCGGCTTGCCGAACTGCAGCGTCTGCTCGACGAGGCGATATCGGACGAAGAGCTCCGCCGTCTGTCCGCGGAATACGACGCCCTGAACACCCGGTTCATCCGGGACGGGGGACTGTATTACAAATCGCGGTGCCGGAGCATCCTCACGAATCTCGGCTTCGGGGAGGAGGTACACGCGCGCCCCGTGACCGAGCTCAGCGGCGGTCAGCGCACGCGGCTCGCCCTCGCGCGGCTTTTGTTCCGGGAGCCGGACATCCTCATTCTCGACGAGCCGACGAACCATCTCGACCTCGACACCATGCTCTGGCTCGAGGGGCATCTTTCCGCCTATCCGAAGAGCAAGACGGTCATTCTCGTGTCCCACGACCGCCTTTTCCTCGACCGCGTGACGAACAAGACCCTCGACATCGAGCACTGCCGCGCAAAGCTCTACAAGGCAAAATACTCCGTTTACGCGGAGATGAAGAAGAAGGACCGCGCCGAGGCGGAAAAGAAATACATGCTCCAGCAGCGGGAGATCGCGCGGCAGGAGGCGTACATCGAACAGCAGCGGCGCTGGGGACGCGAGCGCAACATCATCGCCGCGGAGTCGCGGGAAAAGGCGCTCGCCCGCATGGAAAAGCTCGAAAAGCCGAAGGCGCTGCCGAAATCCATCCGCTTCAAGCTGAATTCCTCCGGGGAATCGGGGAACGAGGTCGCGGAGGCGAAAAAGCTGACGATGGGCTTCGGCTCGCACATCCTGTTCCGGAATCTCTCCTTTCTCGTGAAGAAGCGGGAGCGTGTCTTCCTCTACGGCCCGAACGGATGCGGGAAATCGACGCTCATCAAGCTCCTGCTCGGGCAGCTCGAACCGCTCGGCGGGGAGATCGAATTCGGCTACAACGTCACGGTGGGCTATTACGATCAGGAGAATCAGAACCTGACCGAGGAAAACACCGTGCTCGACGAGCTGTGGAACGCGTATCCCCACCTCACGCAGACCGAGATCCGCGACACCCTCGCGCTTTTTCTCTTCCGCGGGGACGACATCGAAAAGGAGGTCCGGGTCCTGTCCGGCGGAGAACGGGCGCGCCTCACCTTCGCGAAGCTCATTCTCTCGAAGATGAACCTGCTCATCCTCGACGAGCCGACGAACCACCTCGACATCGAATCGCGGGAGGCGCTCGAGAACGCGCTCGAGGAATTCGACGGGACCATCATTGCGGTGTCGCACGACCGCTATTTCATCCGGCGGCTGGCGACGCGCTTCATCGATCTCGGCAGCGGCGGCGCGGATTTCCGCGGAAGCTGGGACGAATACATGGCGCGCCGCGCCGCGAAGGCCGGTGAGGAAAAGCCCGACGCCCGCGAACCGGAAAAGACCGCGAAGGAGGAATACCTCGACCGCAAAAAAAGCGACGCCGACCGCAGAAAGCTCGAACGCCGCCGGGCGCAGGTCTCAAAGGAGATCGGGGAGCTCGAAAAGAAGCTCGCCGAAATCGACGATCTGCTGTTCGGGGAGGCGGCCACCGACTACGTCCGCGCGGCTGAGCTGACGGACGAAAAGACCGTCGCCGAGGATCGCCTCATGCAGCTGTACGAAGAAGACGAAACCCTTGCCGCCGAGGGGATCACGATCACGGCATGAAAAAACCGCCCTGAGGCGGTTTTTTTCACTTGAAAACGCAGCAAAAATCCGGGGGCTTCACATTACCCCGAACTGAACTTTGAGCGGTCCACTGTACCAGTCGTATAAAAGTTTCTTGCCGCACAGCTTGCTGTGCAGGGCTTCATTTTCAAAGAAGCCGCGTTCCCCCTTTTCGTTTATCCGAGAACCGTCCCCATCCACTCCGCGAGCGAATCGACGTCCAGCCCGACAAGGCGCATGAGCTCGTCCAGGGACGCGTGCGGCAGAAAACCGTTCTCGACCGCGCGGATGAAAACGTCCTTCCCCCGCAGGTCCGCCGAGGCAGCGAAGCTCTCCCCCACCCCGCCCGAGCGGATGCCTTCCTCCACAAACATAACCTTTTCCGCGCCGCGCAGGAGAGCGCGAAGCTCCCCGTCAAACGGAAGCGGCACGATCCGCTCGAGAAGGATCACCTCGATCCGTGCCCCGGGCTTTGACTCCGCGGCGCGTTTTGCCGCTTCGGCGGCGTTTTTCGCGATCCTGCCGTAGGTCATGACGCAGGAATACCCCCGTCCCGCCGCGTCCGATCCGTCGTCTCCCGACGGCGCCGGGGCGCCGAAGAAAACGGATTTCCAGTCCCCATGGGACTCCCATGCAAAATCGTAAACCGCCTCGCCGCCCTTCGGCACGCGCACGACGGTAACCCCGCCGCTTTCCTCAGCCCGCCGCATGACGCGCTCAAGCTCCGCGTAGGTGTCGGGCGAATCGATGCGGATGCCCGGAATTCGCGCGAAGAGGGCGGCGTCGTATATGCCCTGATGCGTCACGCCGTCGCCGGGAACGAGCCCCGCGTGGCTGAGCAGCAGAAGAAGATCCGCTTTCTGCAGCGCGGCGTCGTGCCACAGCTGGTCGAACACCCGCTGCGCGAAGGTGGAGTACAGCACGACGGCGGGTTTCAGTCCCGCGAGCGCCATGCCGCCCGCCATCGCGACCGCGTGCTCCTCGGCGATGCCGACGTCGTAGAACCGGTTTGGATACCGCTCGGCGAAATCCGCGAGCCCGCATCCGTCCTTCATGGCGGCGGTGATCGCCGTGACCCTGCCGTCCCGCTCCGCCATCGCCAGGAGCTCCCGTCCCATCCGCTCGGCGAACGGGGAGGCGGAAACCTCGCCCACACCCTTTGTGAGGTCGAACGGCGCGACGCTGTGATATTTCTCGGGATGCTCCTCGGCGTCCGGATAGCCCCTGCCCTTTTTCGTCACGACGTGGACGATGACCGGGCAGTCCTTGGTTTTCGCCTCCTCGAGCACATGGGTGAGGCGCTTGATGTCGTCCCCGCGCACGGGACCGATGTACTCCAGTCCGAGCTTTTCGAAAAACGTCTCGGAGCCCGTGGTGCGCTTGATGAAATCGCGGATCCTGCGGCCCGCGGCAATAAAGACGGGTCCGATCAGGGGAATGCGGGAAAACACGCGCTTGAAACCGAGCTTGAATTGGAAATACCCCTGGCTCGTGCGGATATAGGAAAGATAGCGCGACAGCCCGCCCACGTTTTCGGAGATGGACATCGTGTTGTCGTTGAGCACGATGCACAGGCGCAGATCGCTCCCCGAAAGCTGGTTCAGGGCCTCGTAGATCATGCCGTTGGTGAAGGAGCCGTCCCCTACGACCGCCGCCGTCCACCGCCCGCTCCCGCGGGTCTTCTCCGCCTCCGCGAACCCGATCGCCGCGGACAGGGACGAGCCGCTGTGCCCCGCCGTCGTCGCGTCATAGGGGGATTCCTCCCGGTTGGTGAAGCCCGAAAGCCCGCCCTTCTGCCGCAGGGTCGAAAAACGGTCCGCCCGCCCGGTGAGCAGCTTGTGCGCGTACGCCTGATGCCCCACGTCGAAGACGATCTTTTCCGAGGGCGTGAGAAAAACGCGGTGAAGCGCAATCGTAAGCTCCACCGCGCCGAGGTTCGACGCGAAATGCCCGCCGTTTTTCGCCGTGGTCCCGCAGATCGCGGCGCGAAGCTCTCCGGCGAGCTCACCGAGCTCTTTTTCGTCGAGACGGCGCAGATCCTCGGGAGAGCGGATCCTGTCGAGCAGACTCATTTTTCTCCGCTCCGTTCCTGTGCAAGATTGGTGAACTTGGTGAACCGCCCGATCCAGCCGAGCTTGACGCGCCCGAGGGAGCCGTGACGGTTCTTCGCGATGATGACCTCCGCCACGGATTGGTCGACGGTTTCTTCCTTATAATATTCGTCGCGGTAGAGGAAGAGCACGATGTCCGCGTCCTGCTCGATCGCGCCGGAGTCTCTGAGGTCGGACAGCATGGGGCGCTTGTCCGTCCGGTTTTCCGGTCCGCGGGAAAGCTGGGCGCAGCAGATCACCGGGACCTCGAGCTCCTTCGCCATGAGCTTGAGCCCGCGGGAGATCTCGGCGACCTCCTGCACGCGGTTGTCGATCCTGCGGTCGCCCTGCATGAGCTGCAGATAGTCCACGACCACAAGGCCGAGGTTCTTCACCCGGCGCAGCTTCGATTTCATCCCCGTGACCGTGATGCCCGGGGTGTCGTCGATGAGGATCTCCGTTTCGGACAGGCGCGAGGAAGCAAGGGCGATGGCGTTCCAGTCGTCCGGCTTCGAGAGCTCTCCCGATCTCATTTTATAGCTGTCTATCTGCGCCTCGGCGGAAAGCATGCGGTTCGCGAGCTGTTCCGCGGACATTTCGAGGTTGAAGACGCAGACGGTCTTTTTCGTTTTATACGCGGCCTCCACGGCGATGTTCATGGCGAACGCGGTCTTTCCCATGCCGGGGCGCGCGCCGATCAGCACGAGGTCCGCCTTGCCCATCCCGACGATGGTATTGTCCAGCGCGTCGAAGCCCGTGGGGGTCCCCCTGAGCGCCTCGGGATCGTTGTTCAGCGCCTGAAGCCGTTCGTAGACCTGCACGAGCGCGTCGCGGATGTGGATGAAGTTCTTGTTCTCCCGGCCCTCCGCGATGCGGTAGATTTTCCCCTCCGCGTATTCGACCAGCGCCTCCGCTTCGTCGTCCCCCGCGTAGGAAACCTCCGCGATGTCCTCGCCCGCTTCGATCAGCTGGCGCAGGATCGCCTTGTCCCGCACGATCTTCGCGTAGTCCTTCGCGTTCGCCGCCGTCGGAACCGTTTCCGCCACAAGCTTTAAGTATTCCCTGCCGCCCGCGTCGGAATAAACCCCGGCTTGGGTCAGCTCCTCGATCAGGGTCACGACGTCGATGTTCTTCGATTTGAGGTACATCGACTGCATCGCGCCGTAGATCTCGCGGTGCTCCGGCAGGTAGAAATCGTCCGCCGCGATCAGGTTGGCGATGAGATCGAGGCACGCCGGATCGATGAGGATCGATCCCAGCACCGACTGCTCCGCCTCGAGCGAAAACGGCATTCGTCTGTCAAGTTCCGAATTCATGTTTCAAACCGTCCTTGAAGGAAGGGTGGGAAGCGGTTCACGCACCGTGTACGAGCACGCTCAGCTTGCCCGCGATCTCCGGGTAGAGCTTCACGTCGACGGTGTAGGTCCCGTAAGCCTTGATGGGCGCGTCGAGCACGATCTTTCTCTTGTCGATCTCGATGCCGTACTGTTCCTGCAGCGCGTCGGCGATGTCCTTGTTCGTCACGGAGCCGTAGAATTTTCCGTCCGCGCCCGCCTGGATCGAAATCTTCACGAGCATGGCTTCGAATTTCGCCGCCGTCTCGCGCGCTTCCTTCTTCTCGAGCTCGACCCGTCTCGCCTTGGCGGCCTCCTTCGCGCGGATCTCGTTCAGAATCTTCGCGTCCGCCTCAACGGCGAGCTTTTTCGGAATCAGATAATTGCGGGCGTAGCCGTCCGATACGTTTACGATCTCGTCCTTTTTGCCCTGTCCCTTTACGTCCTGAAGCAGCACTACCTTCATTTGCCTGCACCTCCGTTTTCTTTCCGCCGGATGGACCGGCTCATAAAATCATTTCGATGTGGATTTGCGTCAGTTGATTTTTTCGATCGCCTTGTCGATCGCCGCTTTCAGGCGGACGAGAACATCCTCCGTGGACGTGTCGGCGATCTGCGCCGCCGCGCCTTCGAAGTGCCCGCCTCCGCCGATTTCCTCCATGATGAGCTGCACGTTGATCTCCCCGCCGGAACGGGCGGAGATCTTCACACTGTCCCCGACGCGCAGGACCGTGAACGCCGCCTTGATGCCTTCCACCTTGACGAGATTGTCCGCCGCCTTCGACACGATCACGCGGCTGAGATCCTCCTCGGTCTCCACGACGGAAATCGCGCAGCAGCCACGGTAGATCTCGACGCCCTGGCGGAATTTCGCCTCGCCGCTGTAATCCTCAAAGCTCTCCTTGAAGAGCTCCCGGACCGCGCTCATATCCGCGCCCCGGTCGCGCAGGTACATCGCGGCCGCGAAGGTCCTCGTGCCCGTGTTCTTCGTGAACTGCCCCGTGTCGAGGATGATGCCCGCGAGGATGACCCCCGCCTCCGTCGCGGAAAGCTCGTCCCGCGGGAGCACCTGCTCGAGCATTTCGGAGATCATTTCGCACGCCGAGGACGCGGACGGGTCGATGTACTCCACGTCCGGTTCCTTTTCAAACTCCGCCACCTTGCGGTGGTGGTCGATCACGGCGAGATTTTCCGCCCGTTCGACGATCTCGGGGCATTCCACGATCTTCAGGTTCGAGACGTCCGCGATCACCACGAGGGTGCCGACACCGAGCAGATCGAGCGCGTCCGCGCGGTCGACGAAGATGCCGAGGAAGTCCTCCTCGCCGTCCAGCATCCGCCGCGCCCCGATGATGTCCCGGTTCGCCGCGTCAACGACGACGTTGACCCGCGCGCCGCACACCATGGCGATCTTCGCCAGCCCCACGCAGGCTCCGAACGCGTCGTAATCCGCGTGGGAGTGCCCCATGATGAGGACGTTCGAGGCGTTTTTCATCCTCGTCATCAATTCGTTCGAGACGACGCGCGCCTGCACGTTCGAGCGCTTCTGCACCGAACGGGTCACGCCGCCGAAGAATTCCGTCGTGAAATCGCCCTTCACGACCGCCTGGTCGCCGCCGCGCTGCAGGGCAAGCTCGAGCGCCGCGTGCGCCGCCTTTTCCTTTTCCTCAAATGTTCCGATGACGTTCGAAACGCCGATCGACACCGTGAGGGGGAGGCTCGTGTCGTCGACCTTCACCGCGCGCACCCGGTCGAGGATGTCAAATTTCGACGCCGTCAGCTCGCTCAGCACGCGCGCCTCGGTCACGAAGATATACTTGTCGCGCTCGTATTCCTTGAGAACGCCGTCAAAGCGGTCCGCCCATTCTCTCAGCACCTCGTCCACGCGCATTGCCGCGGGGCGGTACTGCTCGCTGCTGTACTGCATCATTTCGGCGAGGTTGTCGATGATGATGTAGCCGACGACGGGTTCGCCCGCCGTCAGATCCTCCCGCAGGCGGTCGAGCTCGGTCGTCTCCGTCGTCAGGATCAGGGCGAAATCTTCCTCTTCCGTGCGGATGTGGCTGTATTTCGCGATGAAGGAGCGTCCTTCGCATTCGATCCGCTTGCCGTCGCTCTGCGCCCGGATATCGGCGAGCGATACGCCGAACAGCTCGTTCACGGATTCGCCGTACAGCTTGTTGTGCTCGGAATAAAGCTCCTCCGTCGCGGTGTTGTACCAGATCAGCCGGTCGGACGAGTCGCAGATAAAGATCGGGGTCGTCATCTGCAGCACGGCGTCGAACATGATCTTGCCCATGACCGGCACGAGGTTTTCGGCGCGGGCGTGCTTTTTCCGCCGCTCGAACAGGAAATAAACCGCGGCGGCGACGGCGAGGTAAAGGGCAAGGGCGGCCGCCCCGCATTTCAGCGCGCCGAGAGCCGGGGCGCGCGCGAGGACCACCGCGTACACCGTCATGCAGACGATCGCCGCGATGAACAAAGCCCACGCCGTTTCCTTGCGGACGCCGCGCAGATCGTTTCGGGATTTCCCGGTTTTCGTGGATTTCGGCATATCGAATCAGCCTTTCCGAAGGAGGAGGTCAGTCCGCTCCTCCCTTTTTTTCTTGATGAAACCGCCGCCGCAGCACGAAGACCGCGCCCCACACCGAGGTGAGAAGCATGAACGGGAACGCGCCGAGCACGGAAAACAGCACGAACAGCAAGAGGAACGCGAGCAGTTTTTCCCGCGAGACGTAGAAGAGCTTTTCCTCCAGCCGCTCCGAAATGCCCCGCACGCCGACCGCGGAACACGGCAGCGCCATGACGAGCAGCGCGCTTTTGAACATGGCGTGAAGCAGGGGCGCCGTCTCGGACGGGGTGAGCAGGGTGAGAACGAGGACGCCCGCGTAAATCGCCGCGTAAACGGGAGGCAGGGTCACGCCGCCGTCCTCGTCCGTGAACACCGCCTCGCATCCGAGGACCGTGAACATCCGCCGGATCATGAGGTCGGCAAACCACGCGAACCCGACGCAGAGCATGCCGAAATAGGCGGGCGTCATGACGAACAGGTCCCGCGCCGTTTCACGAAAAAGGGAGGCGTCGAAGGTCTCGCCCCCGCCGAGGATGGCGGAATAAGCAGTCGCGATGAGCGCGGGGATCTCTTTCATATACGTCTCCGTCAGCGCGGCAAAGCTGCCGAAGTCCACCGCGACCCGCCCGGCGGCGGCGAGCCCGAACCCGATCGCCGCGGCGACCGCGAGGGACGCGATCCGGCGGAAGCGCGTTTCCTTCGAGATCAGCGATACCGCGAAGACATAGGAGGTGAACAGGATCGCGAGGGTCAGGGAAAACGCCTCCGCGAACCGCGCCCCGAAGAGCAGCATCGCGCCGAAGGAGAGCGGCGTCGCGAGAAGGGACGCGAGCCTGCGCCAGAGCAGAATGACGAGGGCGTAGGTCATGACGGCCAGTGGCAGAAACGGCAGGGACGCGAGAAGCCCCGCGATGTTCGCGGAATGCAGCGGCGCGTCCGCCGCGGGGGATGCCAGCCGCGCCGCGGCGGCGGACGTGAGCGCCGTTGCGAGCATGAAGAGGATCGCGAGGGGAAGGCGCATTTCGGGCAGATCATCCCTGCGCCGCATGACGGAAAAGACCGCGCTGCGTTCCATGCCGATTCCCCCTTTCTCCCTGCGCGCCGATGCCCGCGTCAGGATATTCTTCTTTATTATACCACACTATCCCGCCTACATCAACCGATAATTATGAAGATAATTATGAATTTTGTGATTTTGCCGGGCTTCCGCCGGGCTTCCGCCGGGCTTTCGCCGGGCAGAAGCCGTGGAATCGCGGTTTTTTTCGCTCCTCCCCGCGGATGGGTCTTTACGGACGCGGTTTTTTGTGCTATACTGATTTCAGAAACTGCATCACGAAAAGGAATCGTCTTATGAAAAATCAACCCGCCAAGCGCACCTCCGCGCCCTCCGGCAAAAGCAGCGCCGGCACGCCCGACAAGCGCCCGACCGTCTTTCTCTTCTCCTGCATCGGCGGCATTCTCTACGTCGTACCCGCCCTCTCCGCGATCTTCCTCGGCGTGACCGCGGAAGGCGGCATGAGCACGGGCTTCATTCTCGGGATCGTCGCCCTTGCCCTCGGCATTCCGAACTCCCTGTTCGCCATGCGCGCCTTTTCGAAGCGGAAATACCGTCCCCCGGTCATTGCGGCGGCGTCCGCTCTGATCGCGCTTCATCTCGTCTGCCTGTACATGCTCGGCACGTGGTACGTCATGCTCTCCCCCGCCCTCATCCTGCTCGTTCTGATGATCGTTTTCTCGTCCGTGATCGAGAATCACTGAGGCCGAGAGGAAAAAGCGAAAAGGCTTCCGAACAAACCGAGAAAGGACTTCTTCATGATCACCGTTTCAAGAAACTCCCTCGGCGAGCCCGTTTTTCATCTGCGCGCGGGCGGCGCCTCCTATATTCTCACCGTGTTTCACGGCTTTCTGCTGCACCTGTACTGCGGCGCGGCGATTTCCGACGACGACCCGGAATGGCTTCTTGTCCGCGTCGGGCACGATTCCGTCGTTCCCCGCCCCGCCTCCACGCCGGAGGGCTGGTTCTCGCTCGACATCGCGCCGCTCGAATACCCCGCTTACGGCACGGGGGATTACCGCCCCTCCGCCGTGATGCTCCGCTCGCTCGGGGGCAATGTGACTCCCGGCTCGGCGGCGACCGCGCTCTGCTACGTCTCGCACGAGATCGTGCGCGGCAAGCCCGTCCCGGAGGCGGACCGCCAGCCCGCCGTGTACGCCTCCCCGGACGAGGCGGACACCTTGATCGTCACGGCGGAGGACCCCGCGGACGGCGTGCGCGTGCGGCTGTACTATATCGTCCTGCGCGCCCTGCCCGTCTTCTGCCGCCGCGCCGTGATCGAGAATTCCTCCCCCGCCCCTGCCGAGCTCGAGCGGGCGTATTCCGCGTCCCTCGATTTCACGGGACTCTCCCGCCCCGCCGAGCTGCTCCACCTCTGGGGCACCTGGGGCAGGGAGCGGCACATCGAGCGCACCCCGCTCTGCCACGGAACGGTATCCGTTTCTTCCCGCCGCGGCGCGTCGTCCCACCACCACAATCCCTTCGCCGCCCTTGTTGAGGACACGACGACGGAGGACAGCGGGCTCGCCGTCGGCGTCAGCCTGATCTATTCCGGCAATTTCGAGATCCTCTGCGACACGGATCCCTTCGGCTCGATCCGCCTGCTCGCGGGCATCGACCCGACCGATTTCAGATGGCGGCTGGAGCCGGGTGAGACCTTCGTCACTCCTGAGGCGGTGATCGCCGTCTCGGACGAGGGGCTCGGCAAGATGTCGCACGCCTTCCACCGGCTCTTCCGAGAGCATCTCTGCCGCGGAGAGTGGCGGGACCGGGAGCGTCCCGTGCTCGTGAACAACTGGGAGGCAACCTATTTCCGCTTTGACTCCGAGAAGCTCCTCGCCATCGCGAAGGACGCCGCGGACTGCGGCATCGAAATGCTCGTCATGGACGACGGGTGGTTCGGCGAGCGCAACGACGACAGATCCTCTCTGGGCGACTGGTTCGTGAACGAGGAAAAGCTCCCGGGCGGGCTCGCCCCCCTCGTCGAGCGCGTAAACGCGCTCGGGCTGCGCTTCGGCATCTGGTTCGAGCCGGAGATGATCTCGCCGAAGAGCAAATTGTTTGAGGCGCATCCCGACTGGGTTCTCTCGACCGCGGGGCGGGAACGCTCGATCGCCCGTTCGCAGTACGTGCTCGATCTGACCCGCGCCGACGTGCGGGACTACATCGTGGACGCCGTCTCGTCGATCCTTTCGTCCGCGAACATCGAATACGTGAAGTGGGACTTCAACCGCAACCTCACCGAAGCGGCGTCGGCCTCCCTCCCCGCCGAACGGCAGGGCGAGATCTTCCACCGCTATGTGCTCGGGCTCTACGACGTGCTCGAGAGGATCACCGCGGCGCACCCACGCCTGCTGCTCGAAGGCTGCTCCAGCGGGGGCGGGCGGTACGATCCCGCGATGCTCTACTATTCGCCGCAGTTCTGGACCTCGGACGACACCGACGCCATGGAGCGGCTCGACATCCAGCTCGGCACGAGCATGGTCTATCCTCCCTCGTCGATGAGCTGTCACGTCTCCGCCTCCCCGAACCATCAGACGGGGCGGGAGACCTCCTTCGTGACGCGGGGACATGTGGCAATGGGCGGCGCGTTCGGGTACGAGCTTGATCTCACGATGCTGACGGACGAAGAAAAAAGCCTCGTGAAGAGGCAGATCGCGGACTATCACCGTTATTACGCGCTCATCAACCGTGGCGATTTCCACCGCCTGATCCTGCCGGACGACCGCGTGAACAGCAAGAGTGGCCGCGCGGCGGCATGGATGGTCGTATCGGAGGACAAATCCGAGGCGCTCGTGACCTTCGTCGTCATCCGGACGTCGATCCACCCGGTCTATTTCCTGCGGCTGCGGGGACTCGATCCCGCGGCGCTGTACGAGGACGGCGAAGGGCATGCGTACCGGGGCGATTCCCTGATGCGCGCCGGGCTGAATCTTACGAAAAACTACCGGGACGGGGAATCCGTCGTGATCCATCTGACGCGGAGGGACGCATGAAAAACCTCTTTATCCGAACGAAGGACGCCGACTGGCAGAAGCTCGAGGTCTTAAAGACCAACCGCAACAAGCGCTACCGCTATTTCGAATTCCTCGCGGAGGGCGTGCGCAACATCAACGAGGCGCGCGCGAACGGATGGGAATTCTCCTCGCTGATCTACGCGAAGAACGCCCCCCTCTCGGACTGGGCGAAAGCCGTTCTGCGCGAGACGAGAACCGACTTCAACATCGAACTGACCCCCGCGCTGATGGCGGAGCTCTCGGACAAGGACGAGACCTCGGAGCTCATGGCGGTCGTGAAAATGCGCCCGGACGATCCCGCGGCGATCCGGTTCCGCGGCGCTCCCCTCATCGGTCTGTTCGACCGCCCGTCCAACAAGGGCAACCTCGGCACGATCCTGCGCACCCTCGACTGCCTCGGCGCGGACGGACTGATCCTCACGGGGCACGGCGTGGATCTCTACGATCCCGAGGTCGTGGGCGCGTCCATGGGCTCGTTCTTCAAGGTCCCCGCCGTCCGCATCCCGAAGCACGGCGATCTCGAACAGTATTTCAGCCGTCTGCGGAGCGAATTCGGGGAGCTTTCGGTGCTCGGGACGACCGCGCACGCTGAAAAGCCCCTCTGGGCGTGCGACCTCAGCCGCCCCACGGTCTTCATGATCGGATGCGAGACCGACGGGCTCTCGGAAGGCCTGCGCCCGTTCTGCACCGAACTCGTCACCATTCCTATGGCAGCGGACAGCTCCGCGTCGTCCTTCAACGTCGCCTGCGCCGCGACCGTGATGTTTTACGAAGCGGTGCGGCAGAGGAGCGGGGGGAAAACATGAAGTACGAACACGAAAGCACGGACATAGACCGCTTCAGCCTGCACGACTGCCGGGCCACCTCGGCGGAATTTACACGGGAGGACGGGCGGCTGGTGTTCCGATTCCCGGACGGGATCTTCGCCTCGGATTATTCCGACGACTGGCCGAACACGGGACGCGCAGAGGTCGAATTCCGGATCGACCCGATGCGGGGCGTCACGGTTTACCTATTTGAGGATGCGGGGGACGCCGCCGTCCGCAGGGAATGCCCGCTGTGCGGCCTGATCGAAAAAATCAACGCGCTTAAATGGGAGCTCGAATTCGCCTACCGCTACGACGGGTACGAGGAAATCCTTTATAAGTGCTGGCTCTGGGAGAAAGATTCGCCGCACACGTACGAGTGCGAGCTGTGGATCGGCACGAAGGACGATGTCGTTTTCCGGTGGGACGCCCCCGCAAAAACGTGCTGAACGCCGCCGCTTCCCGCGCCCGACCGTTTCAAATACTCCGCTTCTCCCGTGTCTGCCCGCGCCGGCGCGGCGCTGGGCGTTTGTCTCCTCTGGTTACGCTTGACGAAATCTGTTCGGCGTCACAGCCGAGCCGCCGTCGGGAGGGAATATGAAACCGCACACGCTGCCGCAGAGAAGATCCGATTTTCCGAAAGCGGAGTTTCTCAAAACGCTCTTTGACGAGACGGTCCGCGCGGCGGCGCTCGAATCCCTGCCGCGGGGTGGGAAGGAGGCGGTCTTTACCGAGGACACGGCCGTGATCTGCTCGGTCTGGCTCCTGCTCGATCCCCTGCGGCTGGAGGCGCGCAGCGCGGTGGAATGCGAGATCGAAGGCACAAAAGCGCCGCCCGCAAAGCGTACGCTGCCGCTTTCGCCCCGCGTCCGGTATTTCACCGCCCACAGCCACGCGGGAGAACCGATCACGCCGTCCCCCGACGATCTGCTGCGCTATTACATCCTCGACGAGGAACACGGCGCGGGTGTGAACTACATCGTCGACCGCTTCCGGGCGATCCGGATCGGAGAGGAGACGGATGAATAAGCGAAAAGAATAAAAAACGAAGGGCTTCCGCCCCGCCGCGATGATTCGGACGGGAACGGAAGCCCCCTTGTTTTCGAGGAACCGCCGCAGCCGCATCGGCGCGGCGGCGATTTGTTTATGATTTATGTTTCCTATGATCGCGGTTCATTTGCCGGACCCGGCGCGCGCCTTCTCCGAGCCGGGCTTTTCCCGGTCGATCCGGAACGCGACGGAACGCTTCAGGTATTCGAGATAATCAAAGTCGAGGCACATCGCCTTGCCGGGCGTGTCGGACAGCTTCGCCACGGGTCGGCCGTTGACGTACTGGAGCTTGATCACGATGTTGAGGGGCTCTACGCAGGTGTCGTTCGAGACGAAGGTGCCGATGCCGAAGGAGACCTTCGAGCGGCCCGAAAAGTAGTCGTACAGCTTCTGCGCGCGGTCGAAATCGAGGCTGTCGCTGAAGAGGAGCAGCTTCGACATGGGGTCGACGCCGTATTTCTTATAGTGCGCGATCATCTTCTCGCCCCAGGAATAGGGGTCCCCGCTGTCGTGGCGCACGCCCGTGTAGTTGTTCACCATCGAGCGGGTGAAATCGAGGAGGAAGAGGTCGGTGGTGATCGTGTCGGTCAGCGCCGTCCCGTTGTCGCCGTCGTACTCCGCGTACCAGTCCTGCATGGCGTAGTGGTTGGTATAAGCGAGCGGGATGGAGTCGATGCCCTGATACATCTGCACGAACTCGTGCGCGTAGGTTCCGATCGGGGTCACATTGTACTTCATGGCAAGGTACACGTTCGAGGTGCCCGCGCAGTTCTTCGTCTCGGTGACGAAGCGGCGGACCACCTCGTCCTCCCATTCGCGCGAAAGCCGCCTGCGGCATCCGAATTCCGCGAATTTGAAGGTGTAGGTCCCGTCGTTCATCGCCTTGATCTTTTGATCGAGCTTTTCTTCGGCGGATTTTCTCAGCGTCTCGTAATCGTACGCCATGCGGAAATACACCTCGTTGATGATCTCGAGCAGGTAGATCTCAAACTGCATCGCGGAGAACAGGGGTCCGTCCACCACCACGCTGAGCTCGCCCGCCGGGGAGAGATCGATCGACACGTAATCCGCGATGGGGTGCCACAGGCGCAGAAATTCCACATAGTCGTTCTTGATGAAGCGGATGGAGCGCAGATAATCGAGCTCCTTTTTCCGGAACCGGAGCGAGCAGAGATGCGCGACCTGCGCCTTGATCTCCTCCGCCATCTCGGGCGTGAACGTCACGCCGCGGTTGCGGCATTTGAAATAATACTGCCCGCAGAGATCGGTGTGCTTGTGGAAGATCACCTGATCCATGTTGAATTTATAAAGGTCCGTATCGAGAAGGGACTGAACGATGGGTTCGAATTTCACGGCAGTTTCCTTTCTTTCGGTATGTATTTCGGGGTCACGTCAAATGCTCGCGGTCTCGGGGTTTGCCTGGGCGGCGAGGACGATCTCCCGCAGCGCGGCGAACTCGGGCCAGAACTCTTCCGGCGAAAACGCCCGGAAGGATTCAAAATCGTTTTCGAGGAAGAACGAGCGCATCCGCGTCGCGGAGATATCGATCGTTTTGGGTACGTACAGCTCGGCGACGGAAACCCCTTCCACGCCGTCGAACCAGTCGATCCGCCTTTCCTCCTTGCCGGAAATCATGAGATCCGGCGGCTCGGAAAACCGCGCCGTCACCTGCTCGAGCACATACGCGCCCCAGCGCGCGTTGTTCCCCACGCCGATGTCGGGCAGCGGGTAAATGCGTACAGTCTCGCCGTACAGGCTCCCGATGAGCCGCTTGCGCGTCTCGTAATCAAAGGGGTTCTTCACGGTCCCCGCCTCCTGCGAGGAGCCGATGAAAACGCCGACCTCGTCGCACAGCTCGACCGCCTTTGAGATCATTTGCCGGTGCCCGTTGTGGAAGGTCTGGAACCGTCCCACGACGATGCCGAGCCGATACGGTTTTTTCATTTCCGCGCCTGCCGCCGCGGCGCATTCCTCCCGCGCGCTCATCTCACGTCGATCTGGCAGCTTCTCATGGTTTCGAGCGCCGCCTCGTGCTTCTCGGGCGTGACGCCGGCGCAGCACGCCGCGTCCACCGAGATCGGAGCCTCGGGGAAGCTCGCCTTGAGAATCAGCGCGTTGCTGACCACGCAGATGTCCGTGCACAGCCCGATCACCTCGAGCTCGAACTCTTCGTCCCCTGCCGCCTCCGCGACAAGGCGCGGCAGATCGACGGAGCCGAACGTGCGCTTTTCGACGGGGGTGTATTCCCTCGCCCCGAGCGCCGCCGCGATTTCGGCGTCGAGCTCCCAGCCCGGCGTCCCCTTCAGACAGTGGGGCACGGGCAGCTTCTTCCCCTCGGCGGTATCCATGTAGTTCTCGCCGTGTGTATCAAAGGTAACGAAGATATCCCCGTCGAAGAACCTGATCTTTTTGACTGCCACGGGGACGATCGCCGCCGCCTCGGGACTTCCGAGCGCGCCGTCCACAAAGTCCTTCTGCATATCGACTACAATGAGAAACCTTTTCATTTGCAACTCGCTCCCTGTTCCGTATCTCGGGTATGCCGGAGTTCTCCCCCGCCGGGGGTTCCGGGGCTTCCCGGGGCTGTCTGGACTGCCCGGGCTTCCCGGCGCTTCGGCTCCGGTCGGGACGGACGTTTTTGTGCTGTCCCCGTCACGGAAATTATAGCAAATCGGGCGCTTTTTGTCAAGGGGGCGAGACGGGCAAGCCAAAGAAGAAAGGGACGAACGGCGAGCCGCCGTCCGGCGATTTCCCCGCGCGGCGGCATGGAGAAAACGAGCCCCGTTTTCGCCCCTCCGTCCCGCGCCCGATTCTTTCGAAAATCAAAATAATCCGGTTCGTTTTTTCGCGGACGCGATTTTTCAAAACGCGCTTTTTATCTTGACAAGAAAAACCTGCCATGCTATAATTATGAACAGATTATTACTTGTCGGGCATGCCGGACAAATACCGCAAAGTCCGGCGCACAAACCGTCCCGAAGCCTGCCGGGCGCGTCGGCTCCGCCCTGCCGGGCACATGCCGCCGCGGCGGGAAACGATTGACAAAACCGGGGGGCGCGCCCGTGGTATCATAGAGCGACGGACGCGGATGACACACCCCGCGCAAGCGGGAGAACCCCTGCCGCGCGGCGGCGAAAAACGTCCCGCGCAAACCGCGGTCCGGCCCCTGCGGATTTCGCGTTTTTCGCGGCAAAACGGTTGACAGGTTCCCGCATCCGGTGATATAATGAAATAATCGGGCGCCTGACGTCCGATTCGACCGGATACGTTTACATGACAGCATACGCATGATTGGTATATAGAGAGGTTTGACATGGATCACGAAAACGACCTGCTGAAATCCGTCTGGCCCGAGTGGCGGATCGTACGCCGGATCGGAAGGGGTTCCTTCGGATCGGTTTACGAGGTCGTCCGCGGCACGGGCGATCTCACCAGCCGCGCCGCCGTCAAGATCATCGAGATACCGTCCGATCCCGCCGCGGTCGACGCGCTGAGATCCGAAGGAATGGACGACGAGGGGACCCGCACCTATCTCGAGGGCGTCGTCCGCGATTTTGTGGGCGAGATCCGCGTTATGAACTCGCTCAAGGGCGCGCCGAACGTCGTCTCGATCGAGGATTACCGCCTCATCAAGCGGACCGACACGTTCGGCTGGTTCATTCTGATCCGCATGGAGCTGCTCACGCCGTTTACGAACGTCATGAGCAAGGGGCCCCTGAGCGAGGAGCAGGTGCTGACGCTGGGGCGGGACATCTGTTCCGCGCTCACGGTCTGCGGGGAGCTGAACATCCTTCACCGGGACATCAAGCCGCAGAACGTATTTGTCGACCGCTTCGGTTCGTATAAGCTCGGGGACTTCGGCATCGCCCGCAAGATCGAGCAGACGGCGAGCGCCCTCTCGCACAAGGGAACGTATAATTACATGGCCCCGGAGGTCTCCCGTCAGGAGCCGTACGACAACCGCGCGGACATTTGCTCGCTGGGCGTGATGCTGTACCAGCTCATGAACGAGAACCGCCTGCCCTTTATTGAAAACGCGTCCCAGCTCACGGATCCGAACGGACGGCTTCAGGCGCTGAGCCGGCGGCTGAGCGGCAATCCCATGCCGCCGCCGTGCCGGGCATCGAAGGAATTCGCGCGCATCATCCTGAGGGCGTGCGCCTTCCGCCCCGAGGACCGCTATCCCGACGCGAAAACGTTCAAGACCGATCTCGAGCGCCTGCTCTTCGCACGGTCCTCCGCCGCCGAAGCGCCGGGGACCGCGGCGATCCCCACCGCGAGGTCCGAAGCGGGTGCGAAGCCCGCTCCAGCAGCGAAGCCCGAAGCGGGAGTGATGTCCGCTCCCGACGCGAAATCCGCAACAGGGGCGAAGCCCGAAGCGGGTGCGAAGTCCGCTCCCGACGCGAAGCCCGAAACGGGGGCGAAACCGACTCCCGACGCGAAATCCGGAGCGGGAGCGAAGCCCGGAGCACCCTCTCAAGGGGAGGGCGAGAAAAAGAAACGCCGCGTCCCGGTCATCCTGATCGCCGCGCTCGCGCTTGTTCTTTGCGGCGCGATCGCCGCGGTTCTGTTCACGACCGTGTTCGCCGGAGTCGACGTTCCCGGACTCGTCGGGCAGACGAAAGAGGCCGCGATCGCCGCGCTGTCCGAAAAAGGTCTTGCCGCGGCGTCTCAGACGCGCTATGACGACGCGCCGGAGGGCACGGTCGTCGCACAGAGCCCCGAACAGGGTGCGAAGGTGAAAAAGAACACGGAGGTCGTGCTCACCGTCAGTCTCGGGCCGGACAGCGCGACGGGCATCACGGTCAGTACGCTGCCGTCCAAAACCTCCTATTTCATCGGCGAATCCCTCGATACCGCCGGGCTCACGCTGACCGAGCACCACAGAAGCGGCGGCGAGGAAGAGATCCGGGACGGCTTTCTGTGCGAACCCGAGGTGCTCGACCGCCACGGCACGCAGAATGTCACCGTCACGTACGACGGCATGACCGCCGCATTCGAGGTGACCGTCGAACGGGTCGTCCTGACGGAGCTTCTGATCCGGGACCAGCCGGCAAAGACGAGCTATTTTGTCGGGGAATCCTTTGACAAAACGGGGCTCACGCTGTTTGCCGCCTACAGCGACGGATCGACGAAGGTGGTCGAATCCGGCTTCAGCTGTCCCGCGGAGTACTTCGGCGAGGCGGGGATGAAAACGATCACCGTTTCGTATGGCGGCATGAGCGTGGATCTGAACGTGAACGTCGAAGCGGTCACTCTCACGAAAATCGAGATCAAGAAAGAGCCGAACAAGACGGAATACTTTGCCGGCGAAACCCTGAACGATTCCGGGATCGCGCTGACCGCCTATTATTCAGACGGCTCGTCCAAGACGGTTACAAAAGACATTCTCTGCTCCCCGACCGCGCTCGGGACCGCGGGCACAAAGGCGATCAAGGTCTCCTACGGCGGTCTTGAAACGAGCTTCAACGTAACCGTTCTGAAAGCCGCGCTGACGGGGATCGAGGTCGTCGCCGTGCCCGTGAAGACGGAGTATTTCGTCGGCGACCGGCTCGACGCCGAGGGGCTTGCCGTGACCGCCTCCTACACCGACGGATCAAGGAAAACCGTTACGGGCGACTGCGAGCTGACCGACACCTCCTTCGACACGCCGGGGGAGCGCACGGTAAGCGTCACGTATCAGGACAAGCACGCGTCCTTCTCCGTGACCGTAAAGAGCGTCGAGGTCCGGTCGATCCGGATCGCGTCGAAACCGCTCAAAACGGTCTACGACGCCGGAGACCGGCTCGCGGAAGACGGGCTCACGCTGCTCGTCACTTATTCGAACGACACGGTGAAAACGGTCTCGGACGGCTTTTTCTGCAATCCGGACCGGTTCAATTACGCCGGGACGCATACCGTCAGCGTCAGCTACGGCGGCATAACTGAATCCTTCAGCGTCGAGGTTCTGGACAATCTGGGGCACACCCCCGGCAGCCCGAACCTTCTCTCCGGCACGGTGATCGGCAATATGCTCGGCTGGGGAGGCGATCCGGCCGCTGGCGCCGCGGCGGCGTTCGACGGCGACCCGAACACCTATTTCGATCCGCCCGAAAAGGGCGGCGACAACTGGTGCGGCATGGACTTCGGCAGGAAAGTGGTCCTTGAAAAGGTCGCCATCCTGTCCCGCGTGGATTGGAACGACCGCTTCGTCGGCGCGACCATCGACGGCTCGAACGACGGCAAAAACTGGACAACGCTCTGGCGGTCCTTCGACATGGGTGTGAATCCCCTCTACTACGTCGTGACCGAGTTTGAAAACAACACCGGCTATTCCATGTACCGTTATCACAACGAAGCCGAACACGGCGACGTCGCGGAGATCGAATTCTACAGCGCGGACGCTTCGTCCGTGAATCCCCCTTCCGGCAGCACCGCGGCTCTCCTGAGAGGCACGGTGATCGGCAATAAGCTCGGATGGAGCGACGACCCGGCCGTAGGCGCCGCGGCGGCGTTCGACGGCGATCCGAGCACCTATTTCGATCCGCCCGACAAGGGCGGCGACAACTGGTGCGGCATGGACTTCGGCAGAAAAGTGGTTCTTGCGAAAGTCGCCATCCTGTCCCGCGCGGATTGGAACGACCGCTTCGTCGGCGCGACCATCGACGGCTCGAACGACGGCAAAAACTGGACGACGCTCTGGCAGTCTTCCGAAACAGGCACAAACCCCTTCTACTACGTCGTGACCGAGTTTCAGAACAACACCGGCTATTCCATGTACCGTTATCACAACGAAACCGAACACGGCGACGTGGCCGATATCGAGTTTTACGGATATTAAGCCGCCCGCAGAGTCTGCCCGGATCCCTCGGAGAACGGGAAAAAAGCCCGATCCCCGCAGGCGGCGGGATACGCCCGGCGGCAGGCAAAGCTCCGCCTCCCGTGTGTGACGGCACGGCACTCCGGCTGCCGTCGGATCACGCGCGTTTCTGTACCCAAAACGGCTGACACACACCCTTCTTCGGCGATATGACGGGAGCCGGGCACAGAGAGCCCGATGCTCCGGAAAACAAACACATCCCTATACAGAAAGGTTCATTTTTATGGACATCGAAAATGACCTGCTGAAATCCGTCTGGCCCGAGTGGCAGATCGTGCGCCAGCTCGGAAAGGGCTCCTACGGTACGGTGTACGAGATCGTCCGCACCGACGGGGGCTTCACCAGCAACGCGGCGGTCAAAATCATCACGATCCCGTCCGACCCGGCGGTAGTGGATACGATGAAATCGGAGGGGATGAACGAAACGGCGGCTCGGACCTATCTCGAGAGCATCGTCGACGATTTCGCGCGCGAAATCAGCGTGATGAACTCCCTCAAGGGCGCGCCGAACATCGTCTCCATCGAGGACTACCGTCTTCTCAAAAGGACGGACACGCTCGGCTGGTTCATTCTGATCCGCATGGAGCTGCTCACCCCCCTCTCTTCCTATATGTCGGAGCATCCCTTCAACGAAGAGGCTACCGTCAAGCTCGCGCGCGACATGTGTTCCGCGCTCGATTACTGCGCCAAGCTGGACATTCTCCACCGCGACGTCAAGCCTCAGAACGTTTTCGTCGACAAATTCGGAACGTTCAAGCTCGGCGACTTCGGCATCGCGCGCAAGATCGAGCAGACGGCGAACGGGCTTACCCACAGGGGCACCTACAATTACATGGCGCCCGAGGTCGCCCGACAGGAGCAGTATGACAACCGGGCGGACATCTATTCGCTGGGCATCATGCTCTATCAGTTCATGAACAGCAGCCATCTGCCCTTTCTGCAGACGGAGTCCCAGCTCACCGATCCGGAATCACGGATGCGGGCGCTCCAAATGCGTTTCAGCGGCAAGCCCCTGCCGCCGCTGACGAACGCCTCCCCGGAGTTCGCGCGCATCATTCAGAAGGCGTGCGCCTTCAAGCCCGAAAACCGCTACGATTCGGCGAAGGCGATGAAGAAAGACCTCGACAAGCTGGCGGCGGGTGTCGGAAACGAGGACGATAAGAAGAAGCCTCCGAAGAAAAAAGGGCTGCGCATCGCGCTCCTTGCCCTTCTTTTGCTCCTCGTCGTCGGCGGCGCCGCATTCGGCATCGCCTCCGTCATCACCAAGGCGAACGCAAAGATCACCGTGCCGAACGTCGTGGGCTATACGGAGGAAGACGCCGCCTCGGTTCTGAAACAGGCGGGACTGGTCAGCCTGCGGGAGATCGAATACTCCTCCGAGGCGGATCGCGGCAAGGTCCTGCGCCAAAGCGTCGCGTCCGATCAAAAGGTCAAAAAGAACACGAAGGTTGTGCTCACCGTCAGCGGCGGCGAAGATTTTATTGAGAGCATCCGAATCGGGGTTAGTCCGACGAACACCGACTATGTCACCGGTGAACGGATCAACACCGCCGGGCTCACGCTGATCCCGATCTACGCGAGCGGCGAGGCAGGCGAGCCGATCTCGGACGGCTTCAGCGTTGAGCCCGAGACATTCGACGCGCCGGGCGAGCAAACCGTGACCGTGAGGTACGGCGATCTTTCCGCACAGTTCCCCGTGACCGTCACGGAGCGTCCGATCCCTCCTGCCCACGTAACGGGCATCGAAGTCAAGGACAATCCGACGACGAACGCGAAGTATCACGTACACGACAAATTCGATCCGACGGGGCTGACGCTGACCGCCTTCATGAGCGACGGCACGGAGCAGACGGTCACATCCGGCTTCCGGTGCACGGTCGACGGGAGCAATTCCGACGTATTCGGCAAGGCGGGTAAGATCGACGTCAAGGTCAGCTATACGGACCCGCGGTCGGACGAGACCTTCAGCACGAAGCTGAACGTGAAGGTCTCCGAAAAGCTCACGTCCGTCAAGGTCAAAACGATCGACGGCGCGAAGGTCGAATACCATCCCGGCGAAGCGTTTGACGGGACCGGATTCCTTTTGACCCTTCACTACGACGACGGTTCGGCAAGAGGCCGGAATGATGATATTTCGAAAGGATTTGCGTTCAAGTCCGAACCGTTCGACTCGGAGGGAGAGAAGACCGTCACATTTACCTACACGGATCCGGACACGAAAGCCGAGTATACCGATGTGTTCACCGTGATGGTCAGGAACGCGGTGCCGACGGAGATCACGCTCAAAGACAAGCCGAAAACGACTGCCTATAAAGTCGGCGATAGATTCGACAAGACAGGGCTGACGCTGAATGTGACCTACGACGACGGACATACGGAAACGGTCACGAACACAAGCGCATTTGCCTGCACGGTCGAAGGCACCGATTCCGATACGTTCACCAAGGCGGGCAGCTCCGTCAAAGTCACCGTAAAATACGGCGGTCTGACGACGAAGGGACCGATCACGGTGAAGGTCTACCAGCTGACGGGGATCGAAGTCAAATCCGGACCGTCAAAGACGAATTATGTCGTCGGCGACGAGTTTGACCCGAAGGGGCTCAGACTGACCGCGGTCTATAAAGCGGGCAGTGAGGAAAACAGAGAAGATATCCCGGACGGGGATCTCAAGGATACGGACAAATTCAGCTGGACGATCAAGGGCAGCAGTACCGGCAAGTTCAACGCGACCGGCGACAATATCACCGTCACCCTCTCGTATCGGGACCAGACCGTAACGACACCCCGGACAAAGGATCTGCCCGTGAAAGTCAGCGCCGTGCTGAAGGAGATCAAGGTCAAATCCATGTCGAAGACGACGGAGTATTTCGTCGGCGATCAATTCGACAAGACGGGGCTGACGCTGAATGTGACCTACGACAACGGCACGAAGAACGGAACGACGAAGGAGATCTCGTCGGGCTTCACCTGCAAGGCAGAGTCCTTCGGCACTGCGGGAAATAAAAAGGTCACCGTCACATACAAGGAAGGCTCGGTCGAGAAAACGACCTCTTTCGACGTGACCGTGCTCAAGCTGACGAAGATCGAGGTGAAGAATCAGCCGAAGACGACGAAGTATTTCGTCGGCGACAAATTCGATCAGACCGGACTGACGCTGACCGCGACCTACACCGACGGCACGACGAACGGCACGAAGAAGGAGATCGAGGTCACGACGGGCTTCATCTGCAAGCCCGAGTCGTTCAGCAAGGCGGGAGAGATAACGGTCACGGTCGAATACACGGACAAAAACAAGACGACGACCGTGAAAACGTCCTTCCCCGTGACCGTGAAGGAAAGACCCGAGCTGACAGGGATCACGGTCAACGCCGGCAGCGTCAAAAAAGACTATTTCTACGGCGAAGCCTTCAATCCGGCAAATCTTGTTGTGACCGCGAACTACAGCGACGGCGACGCGCGGCAGGTCACGAACTACGACTGGGAGCCCAAGAGCTTTTATACGAAGGGCAGCGTTCCGGTCACCGTCAGCTATACCGAAGGCACAAAGACCGTGAAAGCGAAGGAGCCGATCTATGTGAACGTCACGGCGCAGGTGACGGGGATCACAGCTCATACCGACAACGTGAAGCATGAGTATTTCGTCGGTCAGTTCTTCGATTCGACAGGTCTTGTCGTGACCGCGAATTACAGCGACGGGACTTCAACGCCCATCTACGACTACACCTGTACGGCCGAGTCCTTCGCCACACCGGGAAATAAGACCGTCACCGTTTCCTACTGGGGTCTGACCGATACGTTCCCCGTGACTGTCAAAGAGATCTTGCCGACGAAGATCGAGCTCTATTCTCCGCCGAAAAAAACGGTTTACTTCCTCAACGAGCCCTTTGACAAGACAGGGCTGTCGCTGACCGTGACTTACAATAATAATACAGCGGAAACGATCTCGGACGGCTTCACGTGCACAGCCGAATCCTTTGCCACGCCGGGAAATAAGACCGTCACCGTTCAATACAAAGGTCTGACCCTGAACCCGCCGCTTACAGTGACTGTCCAAAAGAAGGATCCCGTAGTAACCGGGGTCAAAGTCAGTCTCTCCGGCAACCCGCGGACGGAATACCTCGTCGGCGACAAATTCGATCCGACGGGATTCGCGCTGAAAAAGGTCTACGACGACGGAACGGAATCGGAACCGATGACGAGCGGCTTCAGCAACGACGCTCCCGCGAAGTTCACGCGCGAAGGATACGAAAAAATCACCTTCACGTACAAGGATCCGGGAACCGGGAAAGAGTTTAAAGACTCCTACAGCGTGTCGGTCGAGTACGGCAGGATCACGGACGCGTCAATCACGAGCAATCCCTATAATCAGAGCTATAGTTTAGGGGATTCTCTCGATCTGTACGGCATCGAGGTGACGGTGGTGTACGAGAACGGCTACACGGAGGAATGGGGTTCGAACCGTATAGAGCCCCTCGTCGACGAAAATCCCGAAAATGCCGAACAACTCAGACATTCCAGCTCAAGCGCGTCGATCTCGTTTGTTGTCAGCGACGGGAAAGGATTCAGCAAAGAACTCGTCTTCTACATCGAAGTGAATTGAGGCTGCCGCGGCCTTCGGGTCCGCGTCTTCCCCGCCGGAAGCGTCAATCGGACGTGAAAGGGCCTGTCGCAAATAGTCCCAAAAGTTTTCGTCCACCTTTTTCAAAAGGTGGTGTGGGTGTTGCAGTTCGCTCTGCGAACTGCTGCAGCGCCCTGACCCGAGGTCCCGAGATTCGCGCGGAGCGCGAACTCTCCGACCTCGGAA
>JAFYBN010000062.1 GCA_017540175.1 Clostridia bacterium
CCTTCCGGGTTGTGGCACCAGCGGCAGCGCAGGGGACAGCCCTTGAGAAAGGCCGTCGTGCGGATGCCCGGTCCGTCGTTCAGGGCGAAGCTTTTCACGTCGAAGACGACGCCGGTCTGCATGATGTTCCCTCCTTCCGCCGTCGTTCGGTTTCCGCGCGGCGGTTTTCGCGTGCGGATTTCGCGGGCGGATTTCGCGGGCGGCAGCCGGGCGCAAAAAACGCGGCAAAGCCCGCTGTGAAAATCCCCGCGAAAGCCGTGCCGGTCGCCCGTTTCCTGTTGTCCCATTCAGTATAGCACAGAATCCGTCGCCTTGCAAGGGGGACGCGGGAAAAAAAAGCCGAAATCGCGTGCAGAGTCCGCCGGGCGGCCGAAGGGGGCTTGCAATTCCCGTTTTTTTCTGCTATACTGTACACAAGATGAATCGAGATGAACGAAAAAGGAGGAAGCGCGATGCTTTCGATCCTCGAAAAGAACCCCTGGCTCCGTCCGTTTGAGGAGGACCTCAAACTCCGCATGTCGCTTTACCGCAAAAAGAAAGCGCAGCTCACGAAGGAAACCGGTTCGCTGGTCGATTTCGCCAACGCCCACCGGTGGTTCGGTTTTCACCGGCAGCAGGACGGGTGGATCTACCGCGAATGGGCGCCCGCCGCGGACCGGCTCTATCTGACCGGAGATTTCAACAGCTGGCACTGGACGGACACCCCGCTCGAAAAAAAGGAGAACGGGACGTGGGAGGTATTCCTTCCGGGCGATACGCTCCACATCGGGAGCCGCGTGCTGACCGTGGTGGACAACGGCGGGAAGCTGACCCAGCACGTTCCCCTCTACGCCCGCCGCGTGACGCAGGACTGGGTGACGCAGAGCTGGTGCTGCGAGGTCTGGGACGAGGAAGAACCCTTCCCCTGGACGGACGAGGGCTTTTCTTCGACCGAGCCGCCCCTCATCTACGAGGCGCACGTGGGCATGTCGTCGGAGGAGCACAAGATCGCCGGTTTCCGCGAGTTCGCCGACCGCGTCCTGCCCCACGTGAAGGGGCTCGGCTACAACACCGTCCAGCTCATGGCGGTCATGGAGCACCCGTATTACGGCTCGTTCGGCTATCAGGTCTCGAGCTTTTACGCTGCGTCCAGCCGGTTCGGCTATCCGGACGATCTCAAATACCTTGTGAACAAGGCGCACGGCATGGGGCTGCGGGTCCTGCTCGACGTGGTGCATTCCCACGCGGTGGGCAACACGCTGGAAGGCATCAATCTCTTCGACGGGACGGATTATCAGTTCTTCCACGCGGGCGGCGAGGGAGATCACCCCGCGTGGGGCACGAAGCTCTTCGATTACGCGAAGAACGAGGTGATCCATTTCCTGCTCAGCAATCTGAAATTCTGGATGGAGGAATACCATTTCGACGGATTTCGCTTCGACGGCGTGACCTCCATGCTGTACCGCAGTCACGGACTGGGCGAGAGCTTCACGGATCTCAAATCTTACTTCTCCATGAACACGGACACGGACGCCGTGACCTATCTCCAGCTCGCGAACGAGCTCACCCACAAGCTCAATCCCCATGCCCTGACGATCGCGGAGGACATGAGCGGCATGCCGGGTATGTGCGATAAAATCTACGCGGGCGGCATCGGCTTCGATTACCGTCTCGGCATGGGCATTCCCGATCTCTGGATCAAGCTCATCAAGGAGTACAAGGACGAGGACTGGAATCTCGGCTCGATCTGGTACGAGCTGACCAACCGCACCGCGAAGACCGTCGCCTACGCGGAAAGCCATGATCAGGCGCTCGTGGGGGACAAGACCATCATCTTCCGGCTCGCGGACGCGGCGATGTACGATCAGATGGAAAAGAGCTGCCACACCCCCGTGATCGACCGCGCGGTCGCTCTGCACAAAATGATCCGCCTCCTCACCATGGCGGCGGGCGGGGACGGATATCTCACCTTCATGGGCAACGAATTCGGGCACCCGGAGTGGATCGACTTCCCGCGCCCCGGCAACGAAAACAGCTTCAAGTACTGCCGCCGCCAGTGGAGCCTGCTTTACAACGAAAATCTGAAATACTCCGAGCTCTGCCACTTCGACCACGACATGATCGAGACGGCGAAAGCGTACCGGATCTTCTCGGAGCAGTATCCCCAGAGGAATTACATTCACGAGGACGACAAGGTGCTCGCCTTCGAGCGCGGGGGACTCCTCTTTGTGTTCAATTTCTCCCCGACCCGCTCCTACACAGACTACCCGATCCCGGTCAGCCGCGGCGTGGACTACGAACCCCTCTTCACGAGCGACGACTATTGCTACGACGGATACGGGCGCGTGAACCGCGATCCCGTGAGCGCGTTCTGGCCCGGGCACGAGGGCAATGCCCTGCGCCTATACCTGCCCGCGCGGACCTGCGCCGTTTACTGCCCGGTCGACCTCAAGGCGAAAAAAACGAGGAAGAAACGCTGAAAAAACAGCAGGCTGTCGCAAATAGTCCCAAAAGTTTTCGTCCACCTTTTTCAAAAGGTGGTGTGGGTGTTGCAGTTCGCTCTGCGAACTGCTGCAGCGCCCTGACCCGAGGTCCCGAGATTCGCGCGGAGCGCGAACTCTCCGACCTCGGAA
>JAFYBN010000002.1 GCA_017540175.1 Clostridia bacterium
CCTGAATGTGGAAAACGATACGCTCTGGCTCGTGGATATCACGTCAAAGACAAAAAATAAAAAGACCGTCGTCACCTATACGCTGTGCGGAGTATCCCTGCCCGCGGGCGACACGGTTTTTTCGGCAAAGCTGCCGGACGGGGTCATCCCTTTTCTGGTACGCGACGGGCTCATCTGGTGCGGCACCGTGAAATCGATCGTTGCGATCGATCCCGCAAGCATGGAGGCAACGACGATCCTCGAATACGAGCCGGAGGACCTCCTCGGCGAGTGGTATTACGACACGAACCGGAGTGAACTTTGGTTCAACATCATCAACAAAGCGAAAAACACGGGCAAGATTTACGTGTTCTCGGACGGGGTTTGCCTTCAGATCCTCATGCCTGTGCCGGATGTGTATTACTTCCAGCTTACGAATTCAAGCATTTACTACTCCCCCTATGAGCCGGTTTATCTCGGCGTCAGCCCCGCGCCGGGCAATCCGCCCACCTATGATTACTCAAACGGGAAGGTCTGGCGCGTCAGCCGTGAGGATCCCGCACGGGAAGCCGAGCTCATTTACAACGTGAATGGACGGTACATGATCGCGTCCGAGGTAACCGGGTATGCCGTCTTCGGAAATCACATCTATTTCGACAAGGTCGACGTCGTGCACGAGACAAGGGACGGCGTGGAATGTGTTTATTTCAGCATTGCGGAAGATTTATATAAAATCAGGGTCGATCTCGAAACCGGTGAGGAAGAAGAAATCCGCTTCGAATGAATCCGCGTCCCCTCCATGTGGGGCTGTCGCATTAACTCCAGAAAACGGAGAAATGCAACAGCCCTCTTGCTTTTCAGAGCCGACAGCTGTCCTTTTTCTCCTTTATCAGAGGAGCCGGTTCAGCAAGCTGAACCCAAAAGTACCAAAAAGAGGAACTCCTTCTGTGTCTTGGGTGTTCCGAGGTCTGCGGACTTCGGGTCAGGGCGTTGCCCCGACACCCCACCACCTTTTGAAAAAGGTGGACGAAAACTTTTAGGACTATTTGCGACAGGCCTTTTTTGCGCGCCCGGCGAATGCGGGATCGGGTCCCCGCTTTTTTTGAGCCGGATTTTTTGGGGAGGGGCGATTTTTCTTGCATTGCCCGCCGGGACGTGCTATAATGGAAAAAACGGTCTGTTACCGTACAGGCACATGCGATTCAGGGAGGTCCCCCATGACATTTTTTGTTTCGAAGCGCGGCTCGGACGAAGGCCCCGGCACTCAAAGCGCCCCGTTTCTGACGCTCCGGCGCGCGCAGGCCGCGGCGAGAGAGCATCCCGGCTCCGAGGTCCGGGTCGGCGCGGGCGAATACCGGGAATCCGTCGTTCTCACCGAAGCGGACAGCGGCTCGCATTGGATCGGGGAAAAAGGCGCGGTCCTCACGGGCGGGCTCACCGTCTCCCCGGACGAGACGCTCCCCCTTCCGGGCGACGTCGCCGCGCGGCTCACCCCGGAGGCCGCGGAACACGCGCGCATGATCGATCTGAAATCCTACGGGCTCACGCCGGAGGACTGGGGTCCCGTCTGCGTGATCGGCGGCTTTCACACCGGGAGCCGCTACGACGGCGCGCCCCTCGGAACGAACCTCGAGGTCTTCTCGGGCGGGCGGCGCATGACCCTCGCGCGGTACCCGAACGAGGGATATTTAAGGCTCGACGCGGTGATGGACGTGGGCGAGGTGAACGAATTCCCGCCGCAGAACTACTGGCGGTGCAACAACAACATCCGAAATCCCCGCGGCGGGTGCTACATCCTCGATCCAGAGACGAACGAGCGGATCAAGACATGGAAGGATCCCTCTGCCGCTTGGGCGTTCGGCTACTTTATGTGGGACTGGGCGGACTCCTCCACCCCCGTCACGTTCTATACCCCGAACCGCGCCATGTACCCGCGCTTCGTCAGCAATTACGGCGCGCGGGCGGGAGCGCTGTACTATCTGTACAATGTGCTCGAGGAGCTGGACGCGCCGGGCGAATTCTGGCTCGATCGGGAGACGGGGCATTTATACGTATGGCCCTTCGGGGAAAACGACGCGGTCTCCCTCTCCCTCGCGAAAAAGCCCCTCTTCTCCGGTGCGGCGGACAATGTGCGGATCGAGGGCTTCACCCTCGAATGCGTCCGCGCGAGCGGCATCGAGCTGAGCGGACGGGGCATCACGCTGAAAAGTCTGCTCGTACGAGGGGTCGCGGACCACGGGATCGTGCTCTCGGGAACGGACAATGCCGTTCTGGACTGCGAGATCACCCGGACGGGACGGGGCGGCGTCATGCTCTCGGGCGGAGAGCGCGCGACGCTCACGCCGGGGAACAACCGGGTCGAAAACTGCTTCATCCACCACTTTTCGGAGGTTTATCAAACCTATCAGAGCGGTGTTTCCCTCGGGGGCGTCGGCAATATCTGCCGGCACTGCGAGATCTGCTTCACGCCGCACATCGCGATCCACTACGGCGGCAACGACCACCTGATCGAATACAACTACATCCACGACGCCGTGCTCCACTCGAGCGACGCGGGGGCGATCTATTCCGGCTTCGACTGGTGCGGACACGGCGTCGTCATCCGGTACAATCTGCTCGAGCGCATCGGCGCGGGCGGCTTCCGCCCCGACGGCATCTACTGGGACGACGGACAGAGCGGACAGACCGCGTACGGGAACATCGTCATCGGCGTGCCGAAAAACGGCTTCCTCGTCGGCGGTGGCTTTGAAAACACCGTGCGGCACAACCTCATCATCGGGGACGGGGAGAGCCCGATCCGGTACGACGACCGCAACCGCGACGGCTTTCTCCACGGCGGCTGGGCGAAGCAGGCGGTCAACACCCCCGACGCCCCGCACTGGCAGAAGCTGAGGGCGACGCCCTATCTCTCCGAGCCGTGGAAAAAGAAATTTCCCTCCCTCTCCCGGCTGAAAACGGATTTCTCGAACCCCGAGGACCCCGATTTCCCGATCAACCCGACGGGCTCGGTGGTCGCGGACAACATCGTCATCCACCCCGAAGGGCGGCTCGGGGGGATCGCCGAATCCGTGCGGACCTACGGAACAGTCGAAAACAACCGCGTTTTCCGCACGCCTCAGGAGGCGGGCTTCGATCCCGAAACCCTCCGCTTTGCCGTCTTGCCGGAGGGGTTCCCCGAGATCCCGGTCGACGAGATCGGATTAAAGAAGAAGGATCCCCAATAAAGAGCGAAAAGCCGCGGAGCGAGGACGGGAGACCGTACCCCGGCTTGCCCCCTTCCCCTCTCTCCCGTGAACACATTTCCAAAATCTGACAATATCAGGGAGGCCCCGCATGAAAGAGAACACCGACCGCACCCCCGCCCCGTACCAGGACACTTCCCTGCCGCACGAGACGCGCGCGAGGGATCTGCTCGGCCGCATGACCCTTGAAGAAAAGCTGAACATCATCATCGAGACCTCCCCGGCGAACGAGCGTCTCGGGATCCCGAAGTACTGCCACGGAAACGAGGCTCTGCACGGCGTCATTCGCCCCGGGAAGTACACCGTCTTCCCCGCCGCCATCGCGTTCGGCGCGATGTTCGACGACGGATTCATGGAAGAGATCGCCGCGGCGATCTCCGACGAGGCCCGCGCCATGCACCACCACGGACAGCACATCGCCGCAGAGGACGACCGCTTCGGGGGCGGGCGCTACAGCGGACTGCTCACCTTCTGGTCGCCCGATCTCAATCTCTGCCGCGACCCGCGCTGGGGACGGACGGCGGAAACCTACGGCGAGGACCCATTTCTCGCGGGCAAGACCGGCGCGGCGTTCGTCAGAGGACTGCAGGGGAAGGACGAGCGGTATCTGAAGGCCGTCTCCACCCCGAAGCACTACACCGCGAACAACGAGGAGCACAACCGCTTCTCCTGCAACGCGAAAATGAGCGAAAAGACCCTGAGAGAATACCATCTCGAGGCGTTCCGCATCGCGGTGGAAGAGGGTTGCCCCGCCGCGGTCATGGCGGCGTACAATGCCATCAACGGCATCCCCTGCCACGAAAACCGCCGCCTGCTCACGGACATTCTGCGCGGCGAATGGGGCTTCTCGGGCTATACGGTCTCGGACTGCAGCGGCGTCGCCCGCCTCTGGGACGCGCACAAGCGGTACGAGGACCCCGCAGACGCCGCCGGAGCCGCCCTGAACGCGGGCATCGACCTCGAATGCGGCGGGTACAGCGCGTACGAGCACATGTACACGGAATTCCTCGCGAAGCAGCTCGGGGACGGAAAAACGACCGCCGAGCGCATCGACGAGGCGTGCCTGCGCGTGCTCACGGCACGCTTCCGTCTCGGGCAGTTCGACCCGGACGAGGACGTGCCCTATTCGAAAATCCCCCTCTCCGCCGTCGGGTGTGAGAAGCACCGGGAGCTTGCGCGCCTGTGCGCCGTTCGATCCATGGTACTCTTGAAAAACAACGGCATCCTTCCCATCGGGAAAGGCAAAACGGTTGCCCTTGTCGGGAACAACGCCGCCCTGTGCCAGTTCGGCGATTACAGCGGCATCCCGCTGAATCCGCCCGTCTCCCCGCTCGAGGGAATGAAAAAGGAATTCGGCTCCGATCTGCGGCACGTGCCGTGGAGCTGGCGGCCGGAGGACACGAGCTGGGGACCGGTCGACGCCGCCCGTCTTTCGACCCCGGACGGCGAAGCGGGGCTGCTCGGCGAATACTACGCGAACGCGGGCTTTCTCGGAGAGCCGGCGCGCCGCGTTGATCCCGCCGTCGATTTCGCGTGGGAGGACGCCATGCCGGATCCCCTGATCCGCTCCGTGCAGTTCTCCGTTCGCTGGACCGGCTGCCTCTGCCCGGACCGGGACGGCGTGCATCTGTTCCGCCTCATCTGGTCCGGCTCCGCGCCGTGCGAGAAGCCGACGATCACCCTCGACGGGCGCGAGCTCGGACAGGAGGCTGCGGTCACGCTCGAAGCGGGACGGCGCTACCCGATCACCGTCGAATATCAAGAAGCCGCGTCCCATCCCGCGATCCGGCTCGAATGGGCGCCCCCCGCCGGGGAACGCTCCGACCCCTTCGCCGAAGCTTGCGCCGCCGCGCGCGGGGCTGATCTCACCGTCGCCGTCGTGGGGCTGGGGCGGGAATTCGAAATGGAGGGCCGCGACCGGGACACGCTCGGCCTGCCCCCGGAACAGGAAGAATTCCTCTCCCGCCTGTTCGACACGGGCAAGCCGATCGTCGTCGTGCTCGTAAACGGCAGTCCCCTCGCCGTGCCTCAAATCGCTCGGCGCGCCGCCGCCGTGATCGAGGCGTGGTACCCCGGCGAGGAGGGAGGGGACGCGCTCGCGGCTCTGCTCTCGGGAAAAGAAAACTTTTCCGGCCGCCTGCCTGCCTCGTTCCCCGTATCCGAGGACGATCTGCCCCCGTTCGACGACTACGAAATGTCCCACGGCAGAACGTATATGTACGCGAAGATCCCCCCGCTCTTCCCCTTCGGCTTCGGGCTTTCCTACACGCGCTTCGCGTACGGCGAGCCGAAGGCTGAAAAGACGGACGGGGAATGGCTCGTGACCGTGCCGGTGAAGAACATCGGCACCGCGGCGGGCGACGAGATCGCCGAGCTCTATCTCGACAGCGCGGGGCTCGAAAACCAGCCGCGCTTCCGCCTGAAAGGTTTCCGACGCCTCTCCCTTGCCCCCGGCGAGGAAAAGACCTGCGCCTTCCGCCTCACAAAAGAGGATTTCAAACTCTGGGACGAGGACGGCGCGCTCCGCCTCTTCCACGGGACCTACACCCTCCGGGTCGGCGGCTCCCAGCCGGACGAGAGGAGCCGGGAGCTCGGCGCGGGGGAATGCAGGAAGATGGAGATCGAAATATAAGCCGTCACAACACTTGATGACAAATCCCCCGGGTAGGCTGCCAAAGCGATTTATGAATGATAAGGGAGAAACGTGACTCCCTCAGCCAGCTTCGCTGGCAGGGGCTGTCGCATTAACTCCAGAAAACGGAGAAATGCAACAGCCCGCTTGCTTTTCAGAGCCGACAGCTGTCCTTTTTCTCCTTTATCGAGGAGAAAAAGGACCAAAAAGAGGA
>JAFYBN010000063.1 GCA_017540175.1 Clostridia bacterium
CGGAACACCCAAGACTTTGAAAGAGTTCCTCTTTTTGGTACTTTTTCTCCTCGATAAAGGAGAAAAAGTACGGCTGTCAGATCTGAAAAGCAAGCGGGCTGTCGCATTTCTCCATGGTTTGGGAGTTAATGCGACAGTCCCATCCCCCGAGACCGTTTCAGGTCGTGTGACCATATAGAATCGGGGAATGGGTATGGCGGAGTCCATGTCCATCCCTTGAAGCCGTTTCAGATAGTGTGACCCAGAAAACTTCGTGAAAGGAGGCGGCAATGGAAAAAAAGAACTCTCTCGCGAAATCCGCGGCGCTCATGGGCGTCATCATTCTGTTCTCAAAGGCGCTCGGGCTTCTGCGCGACATTCTGACCGCCTCCGCCTACGGAACGGAAACGGTCGCGGCAAAGGCCTACGCGACGGCGTCGAAGCTCCCGATCACGATTTTCGACTTTGTGCTCGGCGGCGTTGTGACGGCGGCGTTCATCCCGGTCTATAATTCGATCGCGGTGAAAAAAAGCAAAAAGGACGCGCTTTCGTTCTGCCAGTCCTACTTCAACCTGATTCTCCTCATAACGGCGAGTCTCATGGTTCTCGGGGTCGTGTTTGCCCCGGCACTTGTGCGTCTGATCGCGCCGGAGCTCTCCGAGGAGGTTCTCAGACAGGCCGAGCCTCTCACGCGACTGATGTTCCCGATGGTGATTTTCGTCGGGCTGGCGTTCTGCTTTGTCGGCTTTCTGCAGTCCGAGGGGGAGTACAACATCCCCGCCCTGATCTCCCTCGTGTCGAATCTCATCATGGTCGCGTACCTTGTGTTCCTGAAGGACCGCTTCGGCGTGACCGGGCTTTCCGCCGCGATGCTCGTCGGCTGGGGAGCGCAGGCGGCCGTGCAGATCCCCGCGGTCATAAAGCGCGGATTCCGCCCGAAGCCGACCGCGCCGCTTTCGACGCCGGAGATCCGGCGGGCGCTTCTCAACGCCCTCCCCATCCTGATCGCGACGTGGACGACGCCGGTCTGCAATCTCATCAATACCCGTTTCGCTTCCGGCATCGCCGAGGGCAGCGCGATCCCCGCGCTCGACTACGCGAACCGGCTCTACATCCTCATCGTCGGGCTGTTCTCGTTCGTGGCGACGAATCTGATCTTTCCGCACCTCGCGCGGGCGGCGGCGTCCGGAGACCGGGAGGAGAGCAGCAGACTGACCCGCACCTCGCTGAAGGTGCTCGTCTTCATCATCGCGCCCATCGCCGTGGGGGTCTTCGCCCTCGCGCATCCCTTTGTCCGGCTCATCTATGAAAACGGCAATTTCACGGCGTCCGGCACGGCGCTCACCGCCGAAGCCCTGCGCTTTTACGCCGTCGGCATGGTCTTCGCGGCGTGCGGGGAGGTGCTTGTCAAAGCGCTTTTCGCGGCGGAGAAGATGAAGCTTCCCATGATCGCCGCGCTGTGCTCGATCGCCGCCAATCTCGCGGTCGTCTTCGCGGGGCGCACACTCCTCGGCGAATATTTCGGCGTCGGCGTGATCGCGGCCGCGGGCGCAGCAGCTGCGGCGTGCAGCATGATTCTGAATCTCGTCTTCGCCTGCCGTCTGAAGCTGATCTCGTTTACCTGTGCCGACATCCTTGATTTTCTCAAATCCGTCCTGTCCGCGCTCGTGATGGGCGCGGCGGTGTTCTTCGCCGGCCGGCAGTTTTCCGGGACGGGACGGCTCGTCTCGTTCGCTTTGCCCGTGCTCGTCGGCGTGTTCGTCTACGCCGTCTGCACGGTGATTCTCAGAAGCGAGGAAATCGGCGCTCTGTTCGCTGCGCTCAAAAGAAGCCCGAAGGACCCCGGGAAAGGAGGCTCCCATGATTAAGGTGCTGAACGTCCTGACCGATTCGAACATCGGCGGCGCGGGGCGTCTGCTCGTCAATTATCTGCACAATTTCGACCGGACGCGCTTCGACGTGACGGTCGCCCTGCCGGAGGGCTCCGCCCTCACCCCCTTTGTGGAAGCCGAGGGCTATCCCGTGATCGGGATGAAATACGGGCGGGACAAAAGCTGGGACCGCCGCTCGGTCGGAGAACTGAGGCATATCATCCGGGAGCTTAAGCCGGATATCGTACACACCCATTCCGCGCTGTCCGCGCGGGTCGCCGCGCGGCTTGAGCGCGTGCCCTGCCGCTTTTACACGAGGCACTGCGCGTTCGAACCGTCGAGAAAGCTCACCACCTTTCCGGGTAAACAGATGAACGGGCTTCTGAACCGCGTTCTGACCACCGATATCGTGGCGGTCGCGGACGCGGCGAAAAAGAACCTGACCGACACGGGCGTGCCGGAGAAGATGATCACGGTCATCATCAACGGCGTGGAAGAAATGCGCCGCATCTCCCCGGAGGAGAAGAACGCGCTCAAAGAAAAGCTCGGCATCGGGGCAGGGGATTTCGTCTGCGGCATCTCCGCCCGGCTCGAGGATTATAAGGGCCATTCCTACCTGCTCGAAAGCGCGAAAACGGTGCTTGCAGCTCACCCCGATACGGTCTTTCTCATCATCGGCGGCGGCACGCAGGAGGCGGCGCTCAAAAAGCAGGCCGAAGAGCTCGGCATCGGGAAAAAGGTGATTTTCACGGGCTTTGTCGACGACGTCGCGCCGTACTGCGGGATCATGGATCTGAACCTCAACTGCTCGTGGGGGACGGAGACCTCGTCACTCGCACTGTCGGAGGGCATGAGTCTCGGCGTCCCCGCGGTCGCGACGACCTACGGCGGCAATCCCTATATGATCACCGAAGGCGTGAACGGGCTGCTCGTTCCCGAAAAGGACGCGCCCGCGATGGCGGAGGCGATCCTGAAGCTCATCGGCGACCCCGTTCTGCTCGCACGCCTTTCCCGCGGCGCGCGGGAGGAATACGAAAAGAAATTCACCGCGCGCGCGATGACCGCTCAGCTCGAAACGCTGTACGAGGCGTCGGCGAAAAAACGGCTCCGGAAGACGGCGGAGGGGAAATAAAGGCGGCAAAGGATTTTGCCGAAAAAATGCCAACTCCCTTGCAAATCTGCGGAAGGTGTGCTATAATAAAAAAAGTTCAGATTCCCGAAACAATCATTTCGGAGAAATTCGGAGCGGTTATGGGTAAAAAGGATATAGACGAAAAGGTCAAAACGGAAGAGACCGGCGCAGAGCAGGCCGGGGAAGAGAAGACCGGAAAAGAAAAAGTCAAGAAAAAAAGGGCGAAGAAGGAAAAAGAATTCCGCCGCGTGAAGACCATTCCTCCGATGGCGGCGGTCGTTCCCTTCATCATGGTGAACCGAACGGGCTCCCAGAACTTCATGCGCGACTATTTCGATCTGGACAAGCTCGAGCCGTATATGAAGGAAAAGCAGGCCGAGGGCATGACGAATATCTCGTTCATGCACGTCATGATCGCCGCGTACGTCCGTCTCGTCGCCCAGCGTCCCGCGCTCAACCGCTTCATCCGCGGTCAGCGGGTCTGGACGCGCAAGCACATCGAGGTCTCCCTTTCCATCAAGAAGGAAATGACCCTCGAATCGCCGGATACCTGCGTCAAGATCATCCTCACGCCGGATATGACGATGCAGGAGGTTTACGACGCGGTCAACAAGGAGATCGTGGACTACCGCAACGCGCCGGGCGGCGACTTCGACAACGTGGCGGCGGCGATCACGCATTTCCCCGCGCTCTTCTTCAAGTGGTTTGTCCACACGATGAAAACGCTGGACTACTTCGGACTCATGCCGAAGCTGATCGCCCGCGTCAGCCCGTTCCACTGCTCGTACTTCATCACCTCGATGGGTTCCCTCGGCGTTCCGCCCATTTACCACCACCTCTATGATTTCGGCACCTGCCCGGTGTTCTTCTCATTCGGTACGAAACGCCGCGTCTACGAGCTGGATTCCGAGGGCAAGGTCAAGAAAAAGCAGTATCTCGATTTCACCTTTGTGCTCGACGAGCGCATTTGCGACGGGTATTACTACGCGTCCTCCCTCAGGATGCTGAAAATGATCGTCCGCAACCCGTGGCAGCTGGACGAACGCCCGGCGGAGGTCATTCCCGATATTCCCTGAAAAAACACCGTCTCCGGACCGCTTTCCCGCGTCCGGAGATTTTTTCGTCTCCGGCTTGCTTTTTTCACGGCGATATGCTATACTGATTCCGTATGAAATACGCGTCCGAGACGGGAAGAAGACCGCCGGACGCGCCGAAAGGAGCGCGCAGATGGGCATTCTCACCTACGACAAAACAAACTTTCTCATGGACGGCAAACCGTACACCGTCCTCTCCGGCGCGATGCACTATTTCCGCATCCCGCGCGAATACTGGCATGACCGACTCGCGAAGCTGAAGGAATGCGGCTTCAATACCGTCGAAACCTATACCTGCTGGAACCTCCACGAACCCGAGGAGGGCACCTACGATTTCTCGGGAATGCTCGACGTCGCGGCATACGTGGACGAAGCGGCGTCGCTCGGGCTGAACGTCATCCTGCGGCCGGGTCCCTATATCTGTTCGGAATGGGAGTTCGGCGGGCTGCCCGCATGGCTCCTCAAATACGGCGACATGGCGATCCGCTGTGCCGATCCGCTCTTCATCGAAAAGGTGCGCCGCTATTATCACGCCCTGTTCGGGCAGCTGACGCCCCGCCTCGCGACGAAGGGCGGTCCCATCGTCATGGTGCAGATCGAAAACGAATACGGCTCCTACGGCAACGATAAGGACTATCTCCGCGCCATCGTGGACATCTACCGCGAATGCGGCGTCGACGTGACCCTGTTCACCTCCGACGGCGCGTGCTGGTGGATGCTCGGCGGCGGCACGCTCGACGAATACCTCTGCGTCGCGAATTTCGGCTCCCATCCGAAGGAGAATTTCGCGATGCTCGAAAAGTTCCGCCCCGATCAGCCGAAGATGTGCGGCGAATACTGGGTCGGCTGGTTCGATCACTGGTATGAGGAGCACCACGTCCGCGAGCCGGAGGAGATCGCCTCGCTGTTCCGCGACATGCTCGAAGCGGGCGCGTCCCTCAATTTCTACATGTTCCACGGCGGCACGAACTTCGGTTTCATGAACGGCGCGAACCACGGCGGCAAATACGAACCGACGATTTCGAGCTACGACTACAACGCGCTTCTCTCCGAAGCGGGCGACCTCACCCCCGCCTATCATGCCGTGAGGAAGATCATCGAGGAATACTTCGGAACGCTGCCTCCGCTCACGGTGAAAAACTCCGATAAAGCCGCCTACGGCGAGGTGGAGCTGAATGAGGAATGCTTCATTCTCGATGCCGCGCCTCAGATGGCGGAGCCCGTCTGTTCCGCCGCGCCGAAATATCAGGAGGCGATCGGACAGAACTACGGATTCACGCTCTATTCCACGGACGTGAAAGGCCCCAGAGAGGAAATGGTCCTCCGCGCCGACGAGATCAACGACCGCGCCGTCGTCTTCATGGACGGGGAGTGGAAGGGTCTCTTTGAGCGCAGCCGCCGCTCCGACCGCGTGACCGTCGAGCTCGGACGGGACGAATCCGTTAAGATGGACATTCTCGTTGAAAATATGGGGCGCATCAATTACGGACCGGAAATGCGCGACCGCAAGGGTATGGTCGGCATCCGCTTCGGTCAGCAGAACCACTATGGGTGGCAGATGTATCCGCTGACGATGACGGCGGAACAGCTCGCGAAGATCCCGTTCGTGCCGAAGGAAGGCAAGGGCGTGAGCAAAGCGTCCTTCCTGCGCGGCACGCTCACGGTAGACGGTAAACCGAAGGACACCTTCGTCAAGTGCGAAGGCTTCCACCACGGCTTCATCGCCGTGAACGGCTTCATCCTCGGCCGGTATTACAACGACGCCGGGCCGCAGAAGACTCTCTATTGCCCCGCGCCGATGCTGAAAGAGGGCGCGAACGAGGTGATCGTGTTCGAGATGGATTCGTCGGACCGAAATACCGTCCTGTTCACCGATACCCCCGACCTCGGCTGACATACCCGCGTTTTTTGAAAATGAACCGATTTGATTTTTCCGGAGGAATTCCGATATGATGGGCAGAGACGATCTCGAGGAACTGCTCGATCTCGCCGTGTCGCTCGGGTACCGCCTGATGATGAGCGGCGCGGAGATCAGCAGGGCGGAGGAAGCGGTAACGAGACTGCTCGCGGCATACGACGTGCCGGGGGATGTTTTCGCCATTCCGAACTGTCTGATCGTGACGGTCTCGCCGGAGGATGAGGAACCCGTGACGAGGATGCGGCGCATCGGTTCCCACGGAACGGATATCGACGGGATGGAGCATTATTATTCGCTCGCCCGCCGTCTGTGCATCGAAACTCCTCCGCCCCGCGAGGCGCACGAACAGCTCCGGGTCCTGAAAAATACCCACGTCGCCTATCCCGCCCCCGTGCTGTACCTCGGCTATTTCATCGCGGTCACGGCTTTCGCGGTCTTTTTCGGAGGGACTTTGTTCGACGCTGTGCTCGCCGGGCTGTGCGGCGTGCTGACCGGCATGTTTTTGCGCCTGATGACCCGGCTGCGCGTCAACCTCTTCTTCCAGACGATGACCGCCGCGTTTTTCATCGGCACCGTCAGCCAGACGCTGTCGCATTTCGGCGTGATCCGGTTCGCGGACGCCACGGCGATCGGCGCGCTGATGCTGCTTGTCCCGGGCATGATGATGACGGACAGCATGCGGGACATCATATATGGCGACACCATGTCCGGCATCAACAAGCTCGTGCAGGTGGGACTCGTCGCGGCGGCGCTGCTGCTCGGAACGGGCGTCGCGCTGCGTCTGTCCCACGCGCTCTGGTCTGCGGCGTCCCTTGGCATCAGCCTTGACGTCCCCTACGCGTGGTGGATCCAGGTCATCGCCGCGGCGTTCGCGAGCGGGGGGTACTGCATCCTCTTCAACATCCGGCTGCCGGGCATATTTGTCTGCATGGCGGGCGGAGGACTCGGCTGGGGCGCGTACCTTCTCACGGTACGACTCGGCGGAAGTGATCTCTTCGGGTATTTCGCGGCGGCCGCTTCGATCTCGCTGTACGCGGAAATCATGGCGCGCATCCGCAAATTCCCGGCGTTCTCCTATCTCGTCATCGCCCTGCTTCCCCTCGTGCCGGGGGGCGGCGTCTATTATACGGTGGAATATCTTCTGCAGGGCAATCCCGCATTATCCGTTTCCCAGGCGATCCGAACTGCGTCGATCGCGGGACTGCTCGCCGTCGGGATGCTCGTCGTGTCGACACTGTTCCGCATGGCGAACGTCGCGAAGCAGCTGAGAAAAGCGAAAAAAGCCGACGGGACCCGAAAGCGCAGGCGCGCACGATGAGTCCCGCATCCGAACGATAACAAACAGAAGGAGGCATTCATGGCAGACAAAATCATCAAGGGCATGCACGGATGCTCGCGGGAAGACGAATACGTCCGCCCGACCGATCCGCTCGTGCTTGACAAGCTCGAATGGTTCATGGATCAGAAGCTCGCGCTGATGATGCACTTCGGCATTTACACGACTGCGGGGATCTGCGAATCGTGGCCCCTCGTCGACGCCGACGCCTCGTGGGGCAGGAACGAGATCGACTGGGAGAGCGACGGCGAAGTTTTCAAACAGCAGTACCGCGACCTGAACAAGGCGTTCAATCCGATCCGCATCCGTCCCGAGGTCTGGGCGGATTTTGCCGCGAAGAACGGCTTCAAATACCTGATCTTCACGACGAAGCACCACGACGGCTTCTGTCTCTTCGACTCGAAATATACGGATTATAAAACCACCTCTCCCGACTGCCCGTTCCACACGCACCGTCACGCCGACATCGTGAAGGACGTGTTCGACGCCTTCCGCGAAAAGGGGATCGGGATCGCGGCGTACTTCTCAAAACCGGACTGGCACTGCCCGTGGTACTGGGCGGAGGGCATGGACAGGCCCGTCGCGTTCAACCGCAATCCCACTTACAATCCGAAGGAGCATCCCGAGCTCTGGAACAAATTCGTCGAATTCACGCAGAACCAGATGATGGAGCTCGTGCGGGATTACGGACCGATCGACATCCTCTGGCTCGACGGCGGACAGGTGAACCCCGGAAACGGGCAGGACATCCGTCTCTCCGAATTCGCCCGCGAGGCGCGCAAGATCCGGCCCGGCCTCCTCATCGCGGACCGCACCGTCGGCGGCGAAAACGAGAACTACATCACCCCGGAGCAGAGCGTCCCTTCCGCGCCGATCCGCGTGCCGTGGGAAAGCTGCGTCACCGCCGGCTACGCCTTCTCCTACCGCTTCGCCGAGCGGTATAAATCCTCCCGCGAGCTCGTGCATCTGCTCGTCGACGTCGTGTGCCGCGGCGGCAACCTCGCGCTCAACATCGCGCCCCAGCCGGACGGCACGCTTCCCGCCGCGGCGGTGAAGTCTGCGGAAGGGCTCGGCGCGTGGCTCCGGGACAACGGGGAAGCGATCTACGGCACACGGCTTTCCGACCCGAACGAAGAGGGGATCACCGCCTTTACGAAAAAGGGCGATACCCATTACGCGATCGTGCGCCTGCCGGAGGGAGAAAAGCTCGGGTCCGAGCTGCTCATCCCGTGGCGAGGGGAAGCGGGGAAGCTTACCTTGCTCGGGCTTGAGGCGCCGATCCGCTTTGATCGCACGGACGAGGGCCTGCTCGCCCATATCCCCGAGATCCTCCGCGGACACAACCCCATCGCTCCGGCGTTCCGGATCGAGAAATAAATCTGTTTATTTGAAGCAGCCCGGCCGCGCGCCGGGCTGTTTTTCTCCCCGAAAAGTAAATTTTTTCGCAAATGCGCAAAAACCGCGGATCGGAGGTTGATTTTGTCGGACGTTTCGGTTATAATAGAAAATTGGAACCGTACCTTGCCGCAAGGCATATCACAAAAAAGGAGTACATTCATTCTATGAGCGATCTTGTTTATTCCAAAGAAGTAGAAAATATGTGCTGCGTCGCCAAGGGACCCAACCACGGTCCGGCGCCCCTGCCCGAGGAAGGCAAATGGGTGCAGGCGAAGCAGATCACGGATATTTCCGGTTACACGCACGGCGTGGGCTGGTGCGCGCCTCAGCAGGGAGCGTGCAAGCTGTCGCTGAACGTGAAGGAAGGCGTGATCGAAGAAGCGCTCGTCGAGACCATCGGCTGCTCCGGCATGACCCACTCCGCGGCGATGGCTGCGGAGATCCTCCCCGGCAAGACCATCCTTGAAGCGCTCAACACGGACCTCGTGTGCGACGCGATCAACACCGCGATGCGCGAACTCTTCCTCCAGATCGTTTACGGCCGCACCCAGTCCGCGTTCTCCGAAGGCGGGCTTGTCATCGGAGCGGGCATGGAAGACCTCGGCAAGGGCGAGCGCTCCATGGTCGGCACCATGTACGGCACGAAGGCGAAGGGTGTCCGCTACCTCGAAATGACCGAGGGCTACTGCACGAGAATGGCGCTCGACGAGGACGACCAGGTCATCGGCTACGAATTCGTTTCCCTCGGCAAAATGACCGACTTCATCAAGAAGGGCATGGAGCCGAACGAAGCCTACGAAAAAGCGAAGGGCACGTACGGCCGGTTCACGGAAGCCGCGAAGTATATCGACCCGCGCAAAGAATGATCAGAGGAGGAAAACGAAATTATGGCACAGTTTGAAGGTTATGAAAGACGCGAGGCGAAGATCCTCGGCGTCCTGAAGGAATACGGGATCTCCTCGATCGACGAGTGCAAGGAAATCACGCTCGCGAAGGGCATCGACTGCGACCAGATCGTCCGCAGCACCCAGCCCATCTGCTTCGAGAACGCTGTGTGGGCGTACACCGTCGGCGCGGCGATCGCCATCAAGAAAGGCTGCACCAAGGCGGCGGACGCCGCGGCGGCGATCGGCATCGGTCTGCAGTCCTTCTGCATCCCCGGCTCCGTGGCGGAAAACCGCAAGGTCGGCCTCGGACACGGCAACCTCGGCAAAATGCTCCTCTCCGACGAGACGGAATGCTTCTGCTTCCTCGCCGGTCACGAATCCTTCGCGGCGGCGGAAGGCGCGATCAAGATCGCTCTGAATGCCAACAAGGTCCGCACGAAGCCCCTCCGCGTCATCCTGAACGGTCTCGGCAAGGACGCCGCCATGATCATCTCCCGCATCAACGGCTTTACCTATGTGAAGACCGAATTCGACCCCTACACCGAAACGGTGACCGTCGTCTCCGAAACGCCCTATTCCAAGGGACCGAGAGCCGCCGTTCGCTGCTATGGCGCGGACAATGTTCCCGAAGGTGTGGCGATCATGAAGCTCGAGAACGTCGGAGTGTCCATCACGGGCAACTCCACCAACCCGACGAGATTCCAGCATCCCGTTGCCGGCACCTATAAGAAGTGGTGCGTGGAAAACGGCGTGAAGTACTTCTCCGTGGCGTCCGGCGGCGGCACGGGCAGAACCCTGCATCCGGATAACATGGCGGCCGGTCCGTCCTCCTACGGCATGACCGACACCATGGGCCGCATGCACTCCGACGCGCAGTTCGCGGGCTCCTCTTCCGTCCCGGCGCACGTCGAAATGATGGGTCTCATCGGCGCGGGCAACAACCCGATGGTCGGCATGACCGTCGCGGTCGCCGTCGCCGTTGAAGAAGCCATGAAGGCGTAAAACTCACATTGCTCACTGAGCGGGGAAGTCTGAAGGCTTTCCCGCTTTTTCACGTTTTTCGCGTTTTTTCTCAAAAACGCTCAATCGCTCTTGCGCACATCGGTTTTGTGTGGTATAATAATTCGAGGCTTGATCGATTCACAATTTGCGCGGGACGAAACACACGGCGGCGGACTCACCTCCGGCGGCGCGCCCCGGCCCCCGCGCGGTGGAATCGACGCTCCCAGACCGCACCCGGAGCAAAGAAACTGCATCACGCTCAAACCGCACAAACAGGAGGATATGATGGAAGAACGCTACAAGAAACTCGTTTTGCTTCACTCCAACGATATGCACGGCGATTTTCTCGCCGAACAGACCGACGAAAACCTCGTGGGCGGCGTTTCCATGCTGTCCGGCTACATCAACCAGGTCAAGGAAGAAGAGAAGAACACGCTGTACTGCATCGCGGGCGATATGTTCCGCGGATCGGTCATCGATTCGGAGTACCAGGGCATTTCCACGATCGAGATCATGAACATGCTCTCGCCCGACGTCGTAACGCTCGGCAACCACGAAACGGACTACGGCATCGCGCATCTGCTCTTCCTCGAAAAATGCGCGAAGTTCCCGATCATCAACGCGAACCTGCATGTGAAGACCAACCATGCGCGCCTGTTCAAGCCCTTCCTCATCAAGGAGATCGACGGCATGAAGGTGCTGTTCATCGGCATTCTGACCGAGGAGGTCATGGCGCAGGCGAAGAACGACGGTCTTGTCGGCTCGTTCGTCAACATCGAAGAGGCGGCTGAGGAGATCGGGCGCATCTGCAACGCCTACAACTCCCTCGACATCGACCTCACCGTCCTGCTCACCCACATCGGCTTCGAGGAGGATAAAAAACTCGCCGCGCGGCTTGACCCGGACTGGGGCGTGGATCTCATCATCGGCGGGCATTCCCATACGTTCATCACCGAACCCGCGAAGGTTGGGGACATCCTGATCGTTCAGGCGGGGACGGGAACCGACCAGATCGGACGTTTTGATCTGACCATCGACACCGAATTGAACTGCGTGACGGAATACGAATGGAAGTGCGTACCGATCGACGCGGAGCACTGCCCGCTGGACGGGGAGCTCGAAAACCTCATCAAGCAGTATAAAGAAAAGACCGACGAAAAGTACGGCCGCGTCATCACCCGTTTCAACCGCCGCCTGACCCACCCGTGCCGGACGCAGGAAACCGCGCTCGGCGGACTGCTCGCCGACACCCTCAAAAGGAGCCTCGGCATCGACATCATGCTTCTCGGTTCCGGCAGCGTCCGGACGGAAGCGCTCGGTCCCGTCGTCATGCTGCAGGACCTCACCGAAGCCTTCCCTTATGACGACGCGATCCACATGATCACCGTTACGGGCGAGCAGCTGGAAAGCATGCTGCTCTTCATGGTGCGCGACGAGGTATGGGAGGGCGTGCACTGTGAATTCTACCAGTTCTCCGAAGGACTGCACGCCGTGTATTCCCGCGCGGAGCACCGCTTCCTCGAATTCACCTTCGAGGGAGAGCCCATCCAGCCCGATCAGAAGCTGCGCGTCGGACTCCAGCACTACCACTTCAACAATTTTGAGGACGTATTCGATCTGCCTCTGTCCGAAGTGAAGAAGAACGGTTCTCCCCGCGTCGTCTCCACCTCCGCCTTCGAGGTCATCGAAGAATACCTCGGCGCGAACCAGCACCTTGACCGCGTTCCGGGAGACCGGCTGGTCATCGTCTGATACCTAAAGGGAAACGCGGCTTTCCCCCAAAGAAAGCCTGGCAAAGAACTTTCATACGACCGGTGCAGCGAACCGCTCAAAGTGCACCTTGGGGGTGACGTGAAGCGCACCGACGAAACATTTTTTGACGTTGTCATTTCAGCATGACAGGAGTATGACATCAACCCCTTGCAGAACAAGACCCCGGCCGCCGTGCCTTCCGGAATTCGGAAGCGCATCGGCGCCGGGGTGTCCTTTTTTGGTTCGCTTTCCCTTATCCAAGCAGCGCGATCTCGCTGAACTGCACGGTATCGTCGTTCACGATCTCGATCTTGAAATACGAGAAGCTGCCCGTCTGATCGAGGGCGAAGGTGTGCCAGGTGAAGTTCGTCGGGGTGAGCAGATCACGCCCGTTCGTCACCTTCGCGAGCACGGTCCATGAGCTGCCGTCCGCCGAGCCGTAGATCGTCCACTGCTTCGGGTTGCGCGTGGAGTAGTCCGCCGTGTCGTTCGCGGTCATCATGGAGTAGTGCGTCGGGGAGATCGCCTTGTTCGTCTCAAAGGTGATCGTTGTCAGATCGCTCTGCGGCCAGCAGTATTTTGTGCCCTCATTGCCGTCGAAGAGGTTTTCCACGCCCTCGCCGGGGAAGCTCTCCACGTTGGAGCGGACGTTCTTCACGCCAACGGACGCCGTCAGATCGGTCAGCTCGGCGGCCGTCTTCACGGCGGCGTCGGAGGAGGAGAGCAGGGCGATCTCGCTGAACTGTACGGTATCGTCGTTCACGATCTCGATCTTGAAATGCGAGAACGCGCCGGTCGTGTCCAGAGCGAAGGTGTGCCAGGTGAAGTTCGTCGGGGTGAGAAGCTCACGCCCGTTCGTCACCTTCGCGAGCACGGTCCACGAGCTACCGTCCGCGGAGCCGGAGATCGTCCATTCCTTCGGGTTGCGGGTGGTGAAGTCCGCCGTGTCGTTCGCGGTCATCATGGCGTAGTGGGTCGGCGTGACCGCCCCACTGAACTCAAAGGTGATCGTCGTCAGATCGCTCTGCGGCCAGCAATATTTCGTGCCCTCGGCGCCGTCGAAGAGGTTTTCCACACCCTCGCCCGGGAAGCTGTCCCGGTCGGAGTTGACGTTCTTCACGCCGAAGGTCGCCGTCAGATCGATCATGGAAGGATCGGCTTCGCTCATAACGATGTCGGGCATGGCAGGCTCGGTGACCGGGGTCTGGGAGACCGGGGTTTCGGCGGACGTTTCAACGCCCGCCGCGCCGCCGTCCGCCGGACCGAGCAGGGCTAGCTCTCCGAACTGAACGGTTTCGTCGTTCTCGATGTGCAGCTTATAGTACTTGTATGCGCCGACCTTAGTGAATTCAAACGCGGTCCACGTGAAGTTCGCGGCGGGGAGCAGAGAACGCCCGTCCTTGACATTCGCAAGCTCTTCCCAGGACTTGCCGTCCGTCGAGCCGTAGAACGTCCATGACTTCGGGTTGCGGTTGCGGTAGGACTCCGTATCGTTCGCCGTCATGAGCGCGTAATGCGTCGGGGTGACCGCCTCCTTCAGTTCAAAGGTGACGTCCGTCGCGCCCCAGCACTGCCAGCAGTATTTCGTGCCTTCCTCCTCGTCGAAGAGGTTTTCGACCCCCTCTCCGCCGAAGCCCCAATCGGTCGATTCGACCTTCTTCACGCCTGCCTTCGCCGTGAGGTCGGTGAGGGTCTGCAGCAGTCTCTTCGACGCGCTGTCCTTGTAATCCCCGCCCGCGGCGACGGCGTCGGGATTCTTGTCGGTCTTCGCCATGAGGGCGAATTCGCCAAACTGCACGATGTCGTCGTTCTTGATTACGATCTTATAATACTTGTAAGAGCCGGTATTGGTGAACTCGAAGGCGTGCCACGTGTAGTTCTCGGCCTTGAGCTGATTCCTACCGTCCGTGACGTGCGCGAGCTCGACCCAGGCCCCCCCGTCCTCCGAGCCGCTGATCGTCCATTCCTTCGGGTTGCGGCTCGAATGGCTGGAGGTGTCGTTCGCCGTCATGAGCGCGTAGTGCGTTGCCGTGACGGGCTCCTTCGTCTCGAACGTGATCGTGGACGTGCCCGGGCACTGCCAGCAGTACTTCGTGGCCGCTTCGTCGTCAAAGAGGTTTTCGACGCCCTCGCCGCCGAAGCCGTCCTCGGTCGCGTCGAATTTCTTCACGTCGCCGGAGGTCAGGTTGTCCAGAGTGCCGAAGAGCTTTTCGGTGTTCTTGTCTTTGTAGCCGATGCGGATGCCCCAGCCTCCGCCTCCGCCCCAGCCTCCGCCGCCCCAGCCGCCGTCACCTCTCAGGCTGCTGTCGCGGTTCGAAAGCCGCTTCGTTGCGAAGTCCTCCGAGTGGAATTCCTTGTCGAGCCATTCGATCCGCTGGCGCGCCCAGTCGGCGAGGTATTCGTAGTGCTCGGTGTAGGTCTTCAGTCTGCGGATGAATTCGGTTTCGCGGTTCTGCGTCGTGCCGAAGATCTTCCAGCGCACGAAATTGCGCTCGTAGGAACGGAGCTTCGAGGAGCCCTCCTCGAGAATGCTTTCGGGAATCTTGTCGATGATCGATTCCTTGATCGCGTCCCAGCGCTCGACCATCGCCTCGCGGAACCAGTCGATGCCCATCGGCAGATAGTGCCACGGGTTGCCGCCGCCGGAGCCGGAGCGCGTTCCGGCGAAGATGCCGTCGATGTATTCCTCGCCCTCATTCGCGTTGCCGAGCGAGAGGTCGAAGTCCCAGACCGGACCGAGATAGATCTTGCCGCCTTTTTCCTTATAGAGATACCAGCTGTCCCAGCCCACGTCGAGGTTTTTCACGACCTCCTCCGTGAGATAGGCGTCGATCATGGAATTGAGATCCATGAGCGACTCGATTTCCTCCCGGTTGCCGCTCTTGAGCGCGGCGATGCATTTTTCCATGTAGTCGGCGATGTAGGAATACTGCTGCCAGCGAATGTTCCAGTCCTCCGAAAGGTCGCTGTGGATCTGGTAGCTTCTGCCGTCCGCGTAGACCACGTCGCCGCTCGCGTAATTGGTGAGCTCGACGAGATAACCGATGTCGGTCTCCTTCTCAAAGCCGTTCGTGTCGATGTTCACGCGCGCCTTCGAATCGCGGATCTCCTCGGCAAGGAGGTAGACGCCGCGGTATTCGCCGTTGAGGTAGACCTCCACCGACATGGAGGCGGGAGAGAAGGCGACGCCGTCCAGCGTCCGCGCAAGCTCCAGCGCGACGTGGTTGCGCTGCAGGGACTGGTCGCACACGTTCGCGAGCATGACCCAGACCTTGTCCTTGCCCGTGCCCAGATCGAAGAGATTGACCTTCTCCCCGAACTTCATCTTATAGGATTTCTTTTCGTAGCCCCAGGAGTTGTTCCCGCGCCCGCGGATCTCGATATCCTTCGAGATCTCGTATTTCGGGTCCGCGCCGTACACGGTGAAGTGGCCGCCGATGTATTCGGTTTTGGATTTGACTTCCTTGCCGGTTTCGGTGGAGAGGGCGATGATCGGCATGTCGAGGATGTCGTAATCGAAGATCGCCGTGATCGCCGTGTTTTCCGTGATGTTCGCCGTCGTGTCGGTGCGCACGGGATCGGTCTGCCCGTCGGACCAGCGGACGAACTTATAGCCGAGATTCGGGACTGCCTCGACCTTTTTCCCGTTCGCGTCCACGGCGCGGGTTTCGCCGCCGTTGATCTTGCCCGCCGACTTGTAGTTGACGGTGTAGCCGACATAGACCTTTCCGTCCGTGGGGAAGGTGATCGCGTTTATGCCCTCCGTCGGCAGATACTGCCGCGCGGTTTCCGGTTCAGCCGCTTCGGAGCCGCCCTGCGGTTCGTCGTCGGAACTCTTGTCCGAAGGATCGTCGGCCGCCGCGCTGTCCGGGTCCGCATTCTCCGCGCCGTCCGATCCGGAGGTTCCTTCCTCCCCCGCGGGGGAGGTGCCTTCCGTGCTCTCCGTCCCGGCCTGAGCGGGGTCCGGTTTCTCCCTCACGCAGGAGAAAAGAGAGGGGAGAAGCATGAGAACCGCGAGCAGAACCGCCAGAGAGCGGATGACGGCATGCCTGTGAATGAACGTCATGAGTCTAATTCCTTTGAATAAAAAGAATATTTGAAAAAGTATATCACATTCCGCCCGATATTTCAACGAACGGAATGTGAATGGATTCTGAAAATTGCGGTTATTCGATTGTTTCGACCAGATCCGGATACGTCCATCTCACGACGGAGCGCACGGAGAAGGGAAGAAGCCCGCCCCCGTATTTCTTCGCGCCCGCTTCGAACGCAATGAGCAGCTTGCCGTCCCGGAATTCGATGTCCTCGCTCATGTGGGGCAGACGGACGATTTCTTTTTCACGCTTGCCGTCCAGATAGTACAGCGGGATTTCCGCCCCCTCGTGGGAAAAGCTCGCGTCGGGATCGCTGTTCATGCGGTACAGCTTCAGCTCGGAGTCGGAGAGCCCGTAGGAGCAGGAGAGAAAGACCGTCCCGTCCTGCGCCACGGCAAAGCCCTGTACCTTGTCGCAGACCGAGTGTGCGATCGCGGGGACCTCCTCCACCCCGAAGCGCGCGTCCGCGTCGAAGTCGTAGCCGAACACCATGGCGGCGTGCTCGCTCCCGTCCGGCGTCGTCATGACGTGGGATTCATCCGTCTCATACCCGTCCGCGTAAAAATCGCCCACATAGAGCCTGTTTCCGCCGAACGAGCAGAACGACGCGCGGCAGGGAACCTCGAAATAGCCGAGAAACCGCGCGGTGTCCCCGTCTTTCGCGTCGAGGACGTCCGCTGCGTTCAAAACGAAGATCTTTGACGCGTTGCTGATGTAGACGAAATCGCCGTACGCCGTCATGCCGCCCGCGTGCCCGTCGTAGACCGAGCCGTCCTCGCGCTCGAGATCGATGCGGACGAAGCCCTTGTCCGTCAGCCGGTAAATGCGGGACGCGCTGTCCCCCGGCATGTAGCCGCAGATGAGCACCGTGCCGTCGTCAGTTTCGGTGACGCCCTGAGGGATGAAACCGCTCCACAGATCGGGGATGACCGCGACTTTCTCAGCGGTCTTATAAAATCTCGGGTAGACGAAATGCGGCGCGATCAGGCAGAACAGCGTGTAAAGAACGATCAGAGAAAGAAGGACAATGAGGACTGTGAGAAGCACTTTTCCGCCCCGTCCCTTCTTTGCCGTATCCTTCATATCAATAGCCCTTCTCTGCGAACTGCGTGTCGACGACGTCATGGTTGTATTCCGTGCCGCCGGGGAAGTTCGCACTCTTGAAAATGCCGGGCGTGAAGCCGTCCGCGATCATCTTTTCGACGCACACCGCGGTCACGCTCCACATGAGGAAGTCGGACGCGATGCCGGACGCCGCCGCGAACCGCGGTTCCAGCCCCTCGACCTCGATCATCGCCTCCGCCGCGGGGGCGCAGTTGTCAAGCACCGCCGTGACGAATTCATAGAGCTTCTTGCCGGAGGGGTGCACCGGATCGACGGAACGGGCGTATTCCATGGAGGTCAGCGCGATGACGTACACGCCCTTTTCCATCGCTTCCCACGCGAGGTTCACGACGGGAAGCGTGCGTCCGGAAACGGAAGAGACGAACAGCACGTCGCCGGGCTTCAGTTCCGTATTCGCTTCGTAATGCCGGTAAAACGCCGGACCGCCGCCGCGGTGCAGAAGATCCATTTCGATGGAGTGGCAGATGCCGTTCAGCCAGACGCGACCGCCGTTTTCGATGGCGTCCGCGAGCAGGGTGCCGATTTTGATTACCGCCTCGCGCTGGGTGGTTCTCGCCTTGTAAAGAAGATCGAATGCCGCCTGTTGATACGTGTCGATAAGCATGGTGTTGTCCTTTCCGTATGTGAAATGAAATTGAGATCAGAGGTAAAAGATGTTGTCCCTGCGTTCCGCCATCACGCGGCGGTTGAATTCGTCCCCGCCGTCGATGTTCCCGCTCATGAAGACCGGGGGCTCCTCTCCCGCTTCAAGCAGCAGTTCGCACGCCCGCGCGATCACGGCGTTGAGGATCGCCGCGCCGACAACCGTCGAAGAAGACGCGACCTTCTGCGGGAAGCCCTCGAGCTCTACCGCGGCGTCGCCCATGTCCCCGTGGTTGTCGATCAGGATGGAGGCGAAGTCATAGAGCTTCTTGCCGGAGGGATGCCGGGAGGTCACGGCGGTCGAGGTGTTCATGTTCGTGAGCACGATGACGCACAGCCCCGCCTCCCGTGCCGCCTCGGCAAGCTCGATCGTCACGGCGTTGCGCCCGGAGACCGAGTGCACGATCAGCACGTCCCCGGACTTCGCCTTCATGTTCGAGAAGATGATCTTGCCATAGCCGGGCATGCGCTCCATTTCGCTCGTCATCGTCGGCGGGGAAAGCTCGAGCATCATGCCGGGCATCCGGACGGGATTGACCGTCACCATGCCCCCCGTGCGGTAGAAGAGCTCGAGCGTGACGAGCCCCGCGTGGTTGCACCCGAATGCGAAGATCGAACGCCGCTCCCGGTTCGCGTCCGCGATGACCCGGGCGGCTTTTTCGATCGCGTCGGCTTCTTTTTCAAACGCCTCGGCCATGATCTCGCTGACGCGGCTGAAATACCGTTCCGATGCTTTCATAATCCTACTCCTTATAGTCCGGCGGAAGCGCGTACCGGAACGCGGCGAAGCTCTCCCGCAGGGTTTTCATGATTTCCGGTTTCGGGAGCTGAGGCATATCCGCCTCGAGCCCGAGAATGACCGAGCCGACGATGGGCTCGAAATCGGGGAAGCGGACGGAGGCGTCCGGCAGACTCTTTTTCACTTCGTCCCGGAAGACCTCAAACATCTTTGCCGTACCCTTCCACGCGCCTCCCGACGTGACGATGGGACCGATGAAGCGCCCGTCCACACGGCGGGCCGCGGTCAGAACCTGTACGGCGAGCTCGCGGGCGGCGTCCGCGTAGACCTTCAGCGCGGCTTCGTCCCCCATGAGCGCGGCGCGGGACGCGATGTGCGAGACCGCGGCAATGGCGGCGCGCTTGTCCGGATCGCCGTTCAGCCGCCCGATCATGTCCCACAGCCTCTCGAGATTCCACTCTTTTTTGATCATATCCGGCAGAACGGAGGGCACGCCGCGCCCGTCCTCCGCCCAGATCGACGCGCGAAGCGTATGAAGCCCGATGTCAAATCCGCCGCCCTCGTCGCCGAGAAGCATGCCCCAGCCGCCCACGATCTCACGCCGGTCGGGCTGGATGAGAAAGGCGTCCGATCCCGTTCCAGCCTGCGCGACGATCCCATAGGCTTCCCCTGCCGAGGCGAGCGCGACATGCCCCTCGCCGTGCCCCCGCGTCTCTCCGATCTCTGCGCGGCGTCTCAATGCGTCCAGAAAGACGGAGGAGTCGCCGACAATGGAGTAATCCACGGACTCCACGCGCCCGACTTCGGGCAGCAGGAGTTCTCCGGCGAGCGCGTCCGCCTCCGCTCTCACGACCTCCGGCGGGCGGAACAGCTGATTCGTTCCCTGCGTGCGGGCGGTTTTCAGGACGTTCAGCTTCTCGTCGTACAGTACGGCGATCAGCTTGGTTCCTCCCCCGTCCGCGGCGATGCGGTATCTGCGTTTTTCCATGGCGTCACCTGCTTGCGCGTCGTTTTATCCGGATTTCATCATAGCACATTCCCGCGTTTTTTTCAAGATGCGCGGCGAAGAAAGCGGGGAAAATCGACGCGAATGGGACTCGCCAAAAAGCCGCCCGGTCGACCCGAAGCGGCAATGCGCGCAAAAAGCTTATAAAATCCCCTTTTCATTCAGCTCGCGGCGCAGAACCTCCGCGTCGCCGCCGAAGACGATCCCGTCCATGCCCGCGTTTTTCGCGGCGTCGATATTCTGATCCCAGTCGTCGATGAAAAGGCATTCTTCCGGCAGAAGCGAGAAGACCTCGCAGAATTTCAGATAGATCTCCCGGTCCGGTTTCAAAAGACGGTAATCGGCGGAGATGAATTCGCCCGTGAAGTATCGCAGCGCCGGGATTTTCTCCCGGAACCGATGATACGCCGTGCTCGTGTTCGAGAGCAGATAGACGGGATATCCCGCGGTGCTCACGTCCCGCGCGAGCTCTTCCATGCCTTCCACCGGGGCGTTCAGGTCGTACCATTTCACAAAGCGGACGATCTCGCCGTGCAGCCGCTCGGGAACGCGCGCCTTTGCCCGCTCGATGACCTCTTCTTCGGTGAAGTCTCCGCGGTCAAATCTGCGCCAGTCCGGGTGGCGGTAGACGGCGTTTTCGATCGCGGCCCGGTCGTCCGGCGGCAGCTCGTCAAGCGCTTTTTGGGGCCAGAAGTGAAACATCACGCCGCCCATGTCGAATACGATGTTTTTGATCATGCACTGTCCTTTCTGTCTGTTCGTCCGTCCGTCTGTTCGTGTGTTGAGCGTCCGGACCGGCGGTCTCAATCAATCGACCTGCGCGTCCGGGGAATAGCGTTCAAGACCGGATTTGAGCCGCAAGAGCGCTTCGTCGAGCTGGCTTCGCGGACAGCCGGTGTTGAATCGGATGAAATCCGCCCCGTCGCCGCGGTACCATGTGCCGGGACATACGAAAAGCCCGGCGTTTTTGCGCAGAAAGCGGTGCAGGTGATCGCTGGATGGAGCGGCGGCGGACGTGCGGATCCACATGAGATAAGTCGCCTCCGAGGGAACCGCCTCAAGGGCGGGGCATTCGACTTTCAGAAACTCCGTGACCCGGTCCTTGTTCGCGCGGATATAGCGATTCAGCGCGTCCAGCCATGCCTTCCCCTCGGTGTACGCGGCGACCGCGGCGGTGCAGGCAAAGGCGTTCGGGTTCGCAAGATCGCCGAGCGCGTCGAAAATCTTTTTTCTGAGAGCAGGATCCGCGGCAGCCACGGCCGCCGTCTGCAGCCCCATGAGATTGAACGCCTTGGTGGGCGCAAGGAAGGTCGCGGTGATCCAGAGATTGATTTCGCTCGCCGCCGCGAAGGGAAGTACTCTCTTCTCCGGATCCGTGATGTCGCAGTGGATCTCGTCGGACAGCACCGTGACGCCATACTTCTCGCATAGGAGCCCGATTTTCTCCATGACGGATTTTTCCCAGAGCTTCCCGGTCGGGTTGTGCGGGTTGCAGAAAATGAGGACCTTCGTTCTCTCTTCCTCAAGAGCGGCGTCGAGCGCGTCAAAGTCGATCATGTAAGACAGCGCGCCGTTTTCCCGCGTCCTCTTCATCGGGACCTCGGACACCTGCCGCCCGCTGTTCCGGATCAGGCTGAAGAACGAGTTGTAAACGGGAGAGAGGAGCGCGACGGAATCTCCGGGCTGTGTCAGGACGCCCACGGCGGCGGAGATCGCCGGAATGACGCCGGTCGAGAAGCGCAGCCAGTCCCTCTCCATGTGAAAGCCGTGCCTTCTTTCCCACCATCCGATGTACGCGTCGTACCAGTTCTCTGGAAAGCTTTCGTAACCGAAGACCCCGTTTTCCGCGCGCTGTGTGACAGCGCGAACGACGGCGGGAGCCGTTTTGAAATCCATGTCGGCGACCCACATCGGGATCTCGTCCTCGCCGACGTTCCACTTGATCGAATCCGTTCCCCGTCTCTCGACCGGGGTATCAAAATCAAAAGTCATTGTGTCCTCCGGAGGCTTGATGATCGGTTTCGGTTCCAGTATAGCATGAAATTGTGAATTCTCTGCGGACGCTCTGTGAACCGGCTGGGAATGTGCCCGGTTTCAGAGGAAACACTTGCAATGCGCGGCGCGGTATGGTATAATCGGGTCAGACGGAGCCGAATCCGGGAAATCCGAGAAGAAGAGAGGGAAGACGCCATGCCGAGAACCATAGCCGTGAAGGGGGAAGGGCGCATCACCGCGAAGCCCGACTACATCGTTCTGACCCTTTCCGCCGAAACGAAAAACGAAAACTATGCCGCCGCGGTCGAAAAAGCCGCGGAGGAAGCGAACGCCGTATCCGGAGCCGTGATCGGTTCGGGATTCGGGCAGGACGAGCTCAAAACAACGAATTGGAGCGTCCGCACGGAGTACGAGAGCTACCGGGACGCGGACGGGAACTACCGCCAGCGGTTCGCGGGGTATGTTGTCAACATGGGCTTCAAGCTCTCGTTCAAAATCGACCTCGAGCGGCTTTCGCGCGTGCTCGAAGCGCTGACGGCGAGCGGATCGACGGCGGAAATGAACGTCCGCTTCACCATGGAGGACCCGGAAGCGCTGCGCCGCAGCGTGCTGGAGGCGGCCGCGGAGGACGCGCGCCGCAAAGCGGAGATCCTCGCCGAGGCATCCGGAGTAAAGCTCGCGAAGCTGCTCACCATTGAATACAACTGGCACAATAACGTCGTCCAGTCCGAAACGGTCATGGCGGCGGACAACGCCGTGATGCCGCGCCTCGCGAAAGCCGCGTTCGGCGCGTCCGTCACGCCCGACGACATCGTTCTGACCGATTCCGCGGGATACGTGTGGGAAATCGAATAAAACGGGACAACAAAGAGCAGGCTGTCGCAAATAGTCCCAAAAGTTTTCGTCCACCTTTTTCAAAAGGTGGTGTGGGTGTTGCAGTTCGCTTTGCGAACTGCTGCAGCGCCCTGACCCGAGGTCCGCAGACCTCGGAACACCCAAGACACAGAAAGAGTTCCTCTTTTTGGTCCTTTTGGGTTCAGCTTGCTGTACCGGCTCCTCTGATAAAGGAGAAAAAGGACAGCTGTCGGCTTTGAAAAGCAAGAGGGCTGTCGCATTTCTCCGTTTTCTGGAGTTAATGCGACAGCCCTTTCTCGTATTCAGTGCTCGTTCAGCCATTTTTCGACGCCCGCTTTCAGCCGCTTGAGCCCGTCTTCGAGCATGGCGCGCGGACAGGCGATATTCATCCGCACAAATCCCTCGCCGCCGAGGCCGTATTCCGAGCCGGGCAGCAGATAGAGTCCCGTCGTCCTCCGGAGGTATTCCGTGAACGCATCCGCGCTGTCGGTCAGACGGGAGACCGAGATCCAGAGCAGATAAGTCGCCTTCGAGGGGATGTACTCGAGGGAGGGGATTTCGTCTTCGATGAACCGGGCGACGACCTTTCGGTTTTCCGAGACGTAGGAGCGCATCGCGTCCAGCCACTCCGCGCCTTCGGTGAACGCGGCGACGGCGGCGTCCGCGGCAAAGGCGTTCGGTTCGGCGACCTCGTCCGTGTTGAGCGCTCTCCACATTTTGTGACGGAGAAACGGCTCGGGAACGAAGACTGCCGCCGTCTGAAGCCCAGCGAGGTTGAACGCCTTCGTGGGGGCGAGGCAGGTGACGCTGATCCGCCGGCAGACCTCGTTGACGGACGCGAAGGGAATATACCCCTCGTCCGGCTCGGTGATGTCGCAGTGGATCTCGTCCGAGAGAACGGTGACGCCGTGCTTCTCGCAGAGCGCGCCGACCATGGCGATCTCCTCCGCGTTCCACAGCCGCCCCACGGGGTTGTGGGGATTGCAGAAGATCATCATCGAGACCTGCTTATCGGCAAGTCCCTCCTCCAGCGCGTCGTAATCGATCTCGTACCGCGGCTCGCCGCCCGCGCGGGACAGGACCAGCGGCACCTCAACCGGAACGCGCCCATTGTTCAGGATCGAATTATAAAATATGTTGTATGTAGGCGTGAGCAGCAGGACCTTTTCTGCGGGCGTCGTGAGCTTGCGCACGGCGGACGACACGGCGGGGACGACCCCGGTCGTGAAAATCAGCCAGTCCTTTTCGAGCGTGAAGCCGTGCCTGCTTTTCCACCATCCGATATAGGCGTCGTACCAAGCGTCGGGGAGTACGGAGTAGCCGAACACGCCGTGGTCCAGGCGGCGCCCGAGCGCTTCGCGGATCGCGGGAGCGGCGGCAAAATCCATGTCGGCGACCCACATCGGGAGCTCGCCCTCTCCCACGTCCCATTTCAGGGAATTCGTGCCTCGGCGATCAACGGGGGTGTCAAAATCAAAAGTCATTTCAGTTTTCCTTTCCACGGCAGACGATGACGGTTTTTGAGGGATCGACGCGGTCTTTTTCGACGATCAGCTTGCCGATCTCGTCCGCGGTGATGTGTCCGGAGGACGGGTTGAACACGCTCGCGATGTCCCCGCGGATATCCGCTTCGACGGAGGAATACTCAAAGGCAAGGGTGGTGTTCAGCAGACGGCAGTTTTCCATCACGAGATTGTCGATGTAGCAGAGCCCCTGCAGGCTTTCGATGGTGCAGTTGCGGAAGACGAGGTTTTTCGAGTTCCAGCCGAGATATTCGCCGGATATGAACGCACCCTCGACCGTAATGTTTTCGGCATTCCAGAAGGCGTCCTTCGTCAGAAGGCGGGAATCCCGGACCGTGACGTTTTTCGAGCCGTCGAACGCGTAGTTGCCGTAGAGGGTCAGCCGCTCGGCTTCAACGTCCGAGGAATCCATGCCGAAATAATCGCCGCGGGTGACGACCACGTCCTCCATTTTGACGCCGCTGCACTTCCAGAGCGTTTCCGCGGCGTTCGAAAAGCTCACGTTCTTCAGCTTCACGCCCTCGCAGCGTCGGAAATTCTTCGGCGCCTCGATCAGGCAGTTTTCGAGTCCGACGTTTTTCGTGTACCAGACCCCCGCGCGCGCCATCTCGAACCAGGTGGAATTCTTCACGGAGACGTCCTTCGCGTACCAGAGGGGATATTTCCATTTGAACATACAGCCGAGGAGTTCGATGTCCTCGCTTTCCTTCAGGGGGGACTCCCCATCGTGGAAGATCGAATCCTCGATATACAGAGATTTCTCGCCGAAAAGGGCGCGTTCGCCCGCGAACATCTGCCCTGAAAGGCGCTTCTTTTCCGTCATAAGCCGCTCCTGTGTTCCCGTGTCCGCCCCGGGGCGGATACCTTCCTTTTTTTTTAGTTCATTATAGCATGAATATGTGAAGAGTTCAAAACGATTTTTTGAATTATTAAAACCATGAAGCCGGAGTGAAAAAAACTTCATCCGCCTTTCATCGTTTTTTTCCGAAAACCCCTTGACAGAAAAGAGAACATCTCATATAATATAAGCAGATAAAACCCAAACGATATTAGGAGAACATCTCATGAACAGAATCAGAAAACTGCGCAAGGAAAAGAAAGTGTCCCAGGTCAAGCTCGCGGAGTACCTCGGCGTGCACCAGACCGCCATCAGTCAGTGGGAAACCGGCAGGACCAACCCCGACCTCGCGACCGCCAAAAAGCTCGCCGCGTATTTCAGCGTCACCCTCGATTATCTGCTCGCGGGCGAGGAGTTCCGCAGCCCGACCCTGCCGACCTCCGAGCTGACGACGGACGACGAGGGCAAGGTTGCGGCAGTTGCCCGCCGCCGCTATCCCATGCTCGGTGAGATCGCTTGCGGGGAGCCCGTCTTTGCGGACGAGGACCGCAGCGCTTACGTGGACGTCATGGGCGACGTGGACGCGGATTTCTGCCTCCGCGCGCGCGGCGATTCCATGGTAAACGCCCGCATTCTGGACGGGGACCTTGTTTTCATCAAGCAGGTGCCGATGGTGGAGAACGGCGATATCGCCGCGGTCATCATCGACGGCGAAGCGACGCTCAAGCGCGTGTTCTACTATCCCGAGCGCAACAAGCTCGTTCTCGCGCCCGAAAACGCCCGCTACGAGCCCTTTGTGTACATCGGACTCGAGCTTGAGGAAATCCGCATCCTCGGAAAAGCCGTCGCTTTCCAGAGCGCGGTGAAATAAACGTCCCGATCACGGAAAGGAGATTCGCACATGAACGAAAAAGACGTAAAGATCAAAGCCCCGAAGCTGTCGGGAAAGTTCATTCTCATCATCGTAATTGCCGTCGCCCTGCTCATCGTGATCTTAAACTGCATCACGGTGATCCCGGAAGGCTACATCGGCGTCAAATACAACCTCGGCAAGATCCGCGACAGTTCGCTCCAGCCCGGCGCGCATCTGTATATCCCCTTCATCGAATCGATCGAAGCGGTCGACATTCGCGAGCATGTCTATGAGACCCACCAGCCCGCCTACACGAAGGACACCCAGACGGTGGAGAGCATCTATGTGAAGGTCAACTACGTCTATACCTCCGCAAAGATCGACAACCTCATCCGCACGGTCGGCGTGGGGAACGTGGAATCCACGCTGATCGTTCCGAACCTCAACAGTATTCTGAAAAACACCATCGGCAAGTACAAGGCGGAGGAACTGATCCAGAACCGCTCCGGCGCGCAGGAGATCGTGGAGGACGAACTCAGGACCGCGCTCGATCCGTACGGCGTTTACATCACGGCGGTGAACCTCGCCGACATCGATTTCGAGGACAGCTTCGAGCAGACGATCCGCGACAAGGTTGCCGCGGAACAGGAAGCCCTGCGCGTGCGCAACGAGACCGCCGCGAAGGAAGAAGAGGCGAAGCAGCAGGTCATCGCGGCGCAGGCGGAGGCGGATTCCAAGAAGCTCAGAGCGGACGCGGACGCCTACGCGATTTCCGTCATTCAGGCGGAGCTCTCGAAGTCTCCCGAGTACATTGAGCTGCAGAAGATCGAAAAGTGGAACGGTCAGTTCCCGACCGTCATGGGCGAGAACATCAACCCGTTTGTCGCGCTCGGTTCCGTCGATAATCTGACGGACTGAATTCACCCAAAAATACGGCGCTGCCGCGGCCTTCCTGATATGCTCCCTCTAAGAGAGACAGTGAAAAAAGACACTGTCATCAAGGGGGAGCATTGTCATGCCACAGAAACAAAAGATAACGGCAGAAGGAAAAGTCAGGGTAGTAGAGGACTATCTGAGCAACCGGATCAGCATA